>NZ_JAQGLA010000023.1 GCF_027853915.1 Saccharopolyspora oryzae | reverse complement strand
GGCTGCTGCGTCCAGTCCGGCCGCAGCAGCCGTGCGCATTCCTCTTGTCCGCGGACGACCGCCGGTCAGCGCAGGCCGACCGCAGCCTTCAGCTCGGCGAGGTCGACGAACTTGTAGTTCGAACCTTCCCTGCCTTCGACCTGCGGGTCGTCGTAGCCGTCGTGGATCACCGCGAGCCCGTTCGGATACCGCTCACCCAGCGGGGCGTTCAGCACGGCAGCGCCGTCGCAATCCTCGGAACCGTCGATGACCGATCCCGGAGCGAGGGCGAAGCCACCCCTGTACTTGTTGTCGCTGCGGCCGTAGACGGCGAAGGTGTTGTCACCCTGGCTCGAAACCAGCAGGTAGCCCTGGCCTTTCGGCTCGTTCCACAGGGTCAGGCCCTCGACGTCGGCGGTGAGGACATCGCCGCCGAAACCGGGGTCTTCGCCGTAGGTGCATTCCTCGGTAGCCGGGTCCCAGGTAGCCGGAGCACCGAAGTCGCGGACCGCGTCGACCAGCTCCGGCTCACCGGTGAAGTCGGCGTTCACCCGCCAGAACCCGACGTCCTCCTGGCCGATGTAGAGGACACCGGCGACCGGGTCCGCGACCATGCCCTCGGACTGCGGCAGCTCACCCGGCTCTTCGCAGGGACTCCAGGTGGCCCCGTTGGGCAACGTGAATTCCGCTGGCAGGTCCAGGGTTCGGACTTTGGTGTAGCCGACCTTGCCCTCGGCATCGGGCTTGAGTTCCAGCAGTGCGTGCGTGGTGCGTCCGGCCTCGGACGCCGCAGCGAAGATGCGGCCCGACTCGGGGTCCTGCCAGGCCGCCAGGCCGTAGGCGGTGGTCTCGTCGTTGACCTCTGCTTGGTCCGCGGAGAAGATCAGCGGCGCATTCGCCGGGTCGGTGACCTCTTCGAGCGGAGCACCCGCGCGGTTCGCGTCGATGCTGTAGATGCGCAGCGCGTCGAAACCGCGGTCGCTGACCACCGCGTAGTTGCCGACGATGTCGACGTTGTTGATCCGACCAGGCGCGTCGTCGTGACCGGGCGCCGGCTGCGCTGGGATCGACTGGACCTCACGGGCGTCGAGGTCGTACACGCGGATTCCGCCTTCCTTGGCGGTGGCTATCACCAGGCTGCGGTTGGGATCCGCGTCGTTCCGCCAGATCGCGGGGTCATCGGCGCTGGCGTTTCCGCCCTCTTCGTCATCGAAAACGGCCGGGGTCTCGACTTTGGCGTGCACCTGGGGCAGCGATCCCTCTGCCGCCTGCGCGGGCAGGGCCGCGAACGCGGTTGCAGCCGCGACCAGAACCGCGCTGACTGAGGTCGCCTGTGCTCTCCTCATATCTGCCTTCCTCTTCAGTTCGGCAGGAACAGATCAGCACGGTGTCCGTTTCAGGTGAACTTGCGAAACTTGCGAAGTGTCACCCGCCCGGCGGTCAAGTGAACAGCATGATCAAGAAGCCGCCGCTCAGACCCACCTCCTGGGCGTCGTCTCCGACGATCACGGCGCCGCACTTCGACCTCGGCGGCTTCCAGCGGCGTGCATCGGCTATGCGCCGTGCAGTGCGAGGTAGGGCGCTAGGGCGAGCAGTGTGATGATCAAGGCGTACTTCAGCCTGCGGGTGGGTAGGGACTGCGCGATCTTCCATCCCAGCAGGACGCCGATGAGTTCCGGGATGCCGACCAGGGCCGCCAGGGCCCAGTTGATCGTGTCGTGAGCCAGGTACCCCGCGGTTCCGACGCTGGCGATGACGATTGATTGGGCTTGGGCCGAGGCGAGGGATTCCAGCACTGGCACGCCGAGGGCGACCAGCAGGGGAACAGTGAGCATGGGTCCACCGATGCCGATGATGCCGGCGGCGACCGCTACCGCGAAACCGAGCAGCGCCACCATCCCCGCAGGCGGGTGCGCCTGGGGCGTCGCGGGACGATGCCGTTCGCGGTACCAGACCAGTGCGGCCGCCAGAACCGCGAATGCGCCGAGGACCAGGCCGAATGCCCGCTTGGAGACGGCGGTGTTGACCATGACCCCGACCGGGGTTCCGATCAGGGCCGCGCCGGCGAGGATCAGCGCGGTGCGGCGGGTTTCCGGCTCACGCAGGTGGCCCGAACGAGCGTAGGCGGCCGTGGCCAGAATCCCGGTCGCCACATGGGTGACGATGGCGGTTCCCGCCACCTCGGCGGGAGACAGGTCGGTCAGGGCGAACAAACCGATCGTGGGCAGTACTCCGCCGGGCCCCACGGCGGTGATGCCGACGCCACCGGCGAACCCGAACAGTCCCAGGAGGATCAGCGTCGGAGTGGTGAGTCCGGCTACCACTGCACCACCTTCCGCCGAACGACTGATGAGCTCGAGCAGCGTGAGGACACGGCGATCTCCAATGAAGTTCGGTGCAGCGGGGACCTGCAGCCGGAGGGGTTGGTCAAGGCTGGACGTGACCGCGGTGCAGTGTGGCGGTCAACGCCATGCGGTCGGCGCGGATGCGGATCGACTCGGCGTCCACCGGGCGCCCATCGGACAGCCGGGTCAGGCGCTCCAAGGCGAAAACCGCAGCATGGTCCGGAATCTGCAGCAGCGCGGCGGTATCCGGGTCGGCGGTGACGGCGTGAACCGTCACCTCGGCGCTCCCGAGCAGGTGCCCCGTGGTCTCCTCGAGGAGGGTGAACACATCCCGGCCGGCGAGATCACCGTCGAGCACGCCGCAGCCGACGTCCGCGGTGAGATAGGTGGTGTCCAGCGACAGCGGTAGTCCGTCCAGCCACCGCAACCGCTCCAGGTACACCCCTCCTGCCGACGGGTCCACCTCCAGCCGCTCGGCGATCGGAACCGGCAACTCGGTGACCCGCCGGGCTGATCGGACCTGGTTGGTGATCTCGCCGTAGCCGGTCATCGCCTCGGCCAGTCCGGCGAGCCGGTCCAACCCGTGGCCGTACTTCGGCAACACCACCCTGGTGCCCACCCCGCGGCGCCGGATGATCAAGCCCTCGAACCGCAGCAGGTCCAACGCCTCGCGCACCGCGTTGCGCGAAGCGCCGAGCTGTTCCCCCAAGCTCCGCTCATCCGGCAGCGCGCCGTCGGCGAACTTTCCCGCCGTGATCTGGTACCGCAACACGTCGGCCACCTGCCGCGCCCGTTCGGCACGCGGCTGCGAGGAAACCCATCCGGCAGGGATCCGCCGTCCGGACGAGCTACCGGGGGAGGCATCAACAGGCTCGTTCACGATCGGCACGGTACTCGGCGATTATTTCGCCAGAGTTACGCCACCCATATTGACCAGCACAAACTCGCTACCAGGGAGTATCCGGCGCCCGAACGGAGATCCGCCGGGGCCAGCTGTTCCGCGCACCCCTCGAAGCGAACAAGACCGTCTCCGGGACTGCGAAGCAGCGGGCTTCGACCGCCGCGGCAGAGTTCTGCTCGGAGCGGAACCGGTGATTCCCGGGGACTGGCGGTGTCAGGATGGCCGCATGGCCGACATCCTTCCGTTCCACAAGAAGAGCTCGTCGTCCCGTGAACCGGAGCCGTTGTGGCGTGAGGTGTTGGGGCGGAGTCTGCGTGCGGCGCGGGAGGAGCAGGGTGGTCGGCTCGTCGACGTCGCCGAGCGGGCCGGTATCTCGCCGCAGTACCTGTCGGAGATGGAACGCGGGCGCAAGGAGCCTTCGAGCGAGATGATCGCCGCCGTCACGGGGGCGTTGGGCGTCGACCTGGCCGATCTGCTCATCGATATCGCGGGCGATGTGCGGCGCGCGGGCCCCGCAGTCGGTCGTCGTCCTGCGGGACCCGTGCTCATGGCCGCCTGAAACCCCGGTCTCACGCTCGGTGGTCGAGGACCCGGTCCGCGAGCCCGTAATCGACCGCTTCCGCCGCGTTGAACACGCGGTCCCGGTCGGTGTCGTGGCGCAGGTCTTCGACGTCGCGACCGGTGTGCGCCGACAGGATTTCCTCCAGCTGGGTGCGCACCCGCACCACCTCGTCCGCCTGGATGATGAGGTCCGGGATGGTGCCCCGGCCCTGCGCCGCGGGCTGGTGCAGCACCACCCGGGTGTGGGGCAGGACTGATCGGCGCCCGGTCTCCCCCGCCGCCAGCAGCACCGCACCGGCCGCGACCGCCTGGCCGACGCACGTCGTCGCCACCGGCGCCTTGATGTAGCGGATGGTGTCGTACAGCGCGAGCATCGCCGACGGGTCACCGCCCTCGGAGTTGATGTACAGGTTGATCTCGCGGTCCGGGTTGTCGGCCTCCAGGTGCAGGAACTGGGCGATCAGCGCGTTCGCCACACCGGAGTCGATCGCGGTGCCCAGGTAGACGATCCGCTCCGACAGCAGGTGCGAGTAGACGTCCATGATCCGCTCGCCACCCAGGTTGCGGGTGATGACGTTGGGGATGGTGTAGGTGCTCATGCGCGCGCTCCCGTCTGCGAGCCGATCCCCAGCTGGTGCGTGCGCACGGGCACGACCTGGCCGAGGCTGTCGACGACGTGGTCGATGAAGCCGTACTCGCGGGCCTGCTCGGTGGTGAACCAGCGGTCGTGCAGCGAGTCGGTGAAGATCCGTTCGACCGGCTGGCCGGTGTCCTCCGCGATGAGCCCGAGCACCGTGTCCCGGGTGTGCCGCAGGTCGTCGGCCTGCACTTCCACCTCGACGGCCGAGCCGCCGATCCCGGCCGACCCCTGGTGCATCAGGATCCGGGCGTGCGGAAGCGCGAACCGCTTGCCCGGTGTTCCCGCCGACAGCAGGAACTGCCCCGCGCTGCAGGCCAGTCCCAGGGCGAGCGTGGCCACGTCGCACGGGACGAGCCGCATCACGTCGCGGATGGCGAGCATCGCCGGCACCGAGCCACCCGGCGAGTGGATCCACAGCGCGATGTCCTTGTTGGGGTCTTCGCTGGCAAGGGACAGCAGCTGGGTGGTCAGCGCCGTCCCGTTGTCGTCGTCGAGCGCGCCGTCGAGGACCAGTACCCGCTGGCTGAAGAACCGCTCCCGGAGCCGGTGGTCGAACAGCGGCGGCTTCTCGTTGTTCGTCATGCCCCGACGATGCCGCCGTCCCGGCGTCCGCCGCCGGTTTCTCCGCTGTGAGCAGATCCGCTCGTGGCAGCCCGGAACCGCCCGATCCATTGTGGACAACTTCTTCGACGGGGAGGTCAGTGACGGAAATCAGCAGCCCAAGGCAGGCTCCGTGCCGTGTAGATGCGGTACGAATTGCACCGGGGGACTACCTGGCCCAATAGGGCTCGCCAAGCAGTGGAGCGCGTGCATCGACGGTGCGCTTGCTACCCCTGCCAACCACCCGCCGCTGCCAACCAGTCGCCGGTCAAGACCTTCCGCAAGTATTCCTGTCCGTGACGCGCGCTTGCCATGCCTACGCGCCGCGAGATACGGAGCCATGTCACCGCTTCCGTCGGGTCGCCTGCACAGGAGAGGGTGTATGCCAACAAGACCGACGACTGCCAGTCGGTCACAACGTTGGCTCGTTCGAAGTAAGAACGCGCCTCCGCAAGCCGCCCGTCCAACAACGCGGCGACGCCCTGACAACGGCACGCGATCGAGAAGTACGGCGTCTTCTCCAGCTGTTCCCAAGCTGCCACCGCCGCTGGGATGTCCCCCGCCATGGCGTCTAACGTGGCGATGTTGATCCTGGCTAGGACACTACCTGCGTCCATGGCTCGTACCCACATGTGGCGAGCTTTGGGGATCCGTCCCAGCTCGGCGTAGACACCACCAAGGATGCACATGCTGGGTACATGTCCCTCTGATGCAGCTCTGCGAAGGACGACTCCAGCAGACACTCGGTTTCCCTTGCGACGCAACGCGTCTCCCAACGCCGACGCCGCCGTTCCGATGCCTCCGGCCGCTGCCTTACCTAGCAGGATGTGACTGAGGTGAGGGTCAGAGTCGCCGGTCACACGGGCCAACTCCATGGCCCCCAACGGATCTCCAGCTTCCGCCGCACGTCGCCACCAGCGGCGTGCATTACGCCAGTTTCTTCCTTCGTAGTAGAGAGTTCCGATATTGGCCGCTGCAAAGCCGAAATCTGGGTGATCAAGGTTTCTCGTCGCGATCAAATGGAACCGCAGGGCCATTGCAGGGTCGGCGAGGTCATACGCAGCGAGTCCGACAACCAACGCCGCGGAGGAGTCCACCCTGTCCAGCAAGTACGAGAACAGCTGACGCGGCGGCCGCATGTGGGTGCTGCGCTGAGCGTAGTCGACCAGGTAGTCAGGTGCTTTGACGCCTTGTCCCGTCGGTTCCAGTAACGCCGTCGTGGCGTTGACCGGTGCGGTAGCCCAGCGGAGGGCATCGTCAAAAGCAGTATCCGCAGCGAGGGCGACGATCCGGATGTCTGTGTACAGCTCGGCAAGCTTGCGCAGATCCTCGCTCTGGAGCGGCTTGTACCAACCAACCCTGGCCAGGTCCACTGCGGCCGACACCATTGCAGCCCCTAGTGGCTGATTATCCAACGATCTGCCGAGCAGCCACCGCTCCACCAGTTGCGGCCCCGACGCCAGGTACTCAGCCAACCCCATGTTCGGAAACTCTTTCAGGGCGGCCAGAATCCGATCATCAGCCGGCATTTGCATCGCTCGGTCCTGCTCGGACTCGCTAAGTTTGCGCTCAAGGGACAATTTTATCAGATCGGGATTTTCGAGTACTCCTCGCGCGGAATGCAGGATATGCCGCTGTTCACCATCGGGGCGACCAACCGGGACACCATTAACGATTCGGTCGTACTCGACCAATCGTATTGTCGCAACTAGGACCACACGCCCACGGCCACCGACTAGCAGGTCCTCCAGCATGACCTGGTCCAAACCGTCATTCCGGATATAGCGCTCTAGGTCGTCGAGCCAGAGCACTGTGTTATCGAGCCTCGGCCCGTGGGTATAGATCCAGCGCAGTGCTGTCCCATCAACTGGCGCCGCAATCCTCCAATCGGGGTATGTTCTGCGGATGAACTCATATGCAGTCCGCGTTTTCCCGGATGCAGAATCCCCCTTGATGAGGATCGACGCTTGGAATGCGGCTTCAAGCTCAGTGTCCACGTCCCGCGGCACATAGGGTGGAAGCGCCCCGTCTCCACGCCTACTCGGAGTGGCCTTGTGAACGCCGAGCATGACGGCATTGTCGACAGACCGCACCTTAGGAAGGTCACCATTACGCGCCAGACGGAATCCTTTGTGCAGTTCAGAGAGGATTTCCGCTCGCTTCTTCCTGCGTTCAACGGTCGGCGCAAGCAGGATCGTAGCGAGCAAGGAGAAGATCGCAGCGAGAGCCCCAGCGATCCCGGCTACTACAGCGTTGTTGATCTTTGTCAAGCCAGTTGCTATCGCGAGTACAAGAATTACGATCGCGACCGCGAAGAAACCTGGAGAATACCGACCGAACTTCACCTCAGGCCAACCCTGGGAGTCGGTACGCATCTTCCGTGAAGCGCTTTGCATCCCGCGGTTCACCCGAATTAAACCAAGAGAACCAGTTCTCTGGCCGCAGATCTCCTATCCTCATCCATATATTTGTTCGATCTTCTGGGCGCGCCAACCATGGACGTTCTTTGGTTATTAGTATGTCGTGATCTTCAAAGAAATCTTCCAAGCAAGTGTCCCAGTCGAAGTCATCCCGCCGAGACTCGTACGCATCACCGTCAAATTCTTCCACAACGGGCGCGTAATCGATCGCAAGGTGAAGGGCCATCTCCTCGGCCGTACAACGAGGGTAAGGCTCGCGACCGCTCGCTAAATCTCCTTGCAGATCGATACAGGAGTGAATAAACCGCGCACGCCATACCTTGTCCATTGCCCACGTGGTATTCGGCAGCAAGTGGAAGGCCATCCATTGAAAGGGGTCCAGCACTGGCTTGTCGCCGTGTTCTTTGAGGTCATCGATCAGCTGATCGATCAGGATGTCAAATGCACCGTGCAGACAGTTTGCCGTGTTTGCTGTAAGACTCCAGCCGCCGCAGAGTTCGCAGTACTCGTGGTCGTCATCGTCTTCAGATCTTGCTTCGCACGGACACGCAGTGAATAGGGCGCTGAAATCGGGATGCGGCAGCGGACTTCCTGGCAGTTTGCGGGCACGTATGGTTGACTCTTCCGCGTAGGCGCCATGTTCGAAGAAACACCCATCGCCGTCGACAAGCCACTGAAGCGCTTCTGCAGGGTCACTGGCAACAAGCTGCCGGAACATTTCCTTCTCCGCAGAGCTGGTGAAGTCAGCCTCCTCGACAGAGGCCAGCGCAGCGGCCATCAGCTTTGAAGGCTCCTCGACCGACACGGTCATGGAGACGTCCAGCTGAATCTTCAACGGGGACGCACTGCGCTGCTGGGAGTCTGACATGGGGCGCACTATAGACCTGCTCGGGCTGGGCGCCATTCTCCGCAACCCCGTTGAAGCAGGATTACGGTCCGACTGCAGCACGCAAGCAAGATCAACTACGCGTGATTGGCTGGAATTCGCCAGAACCGATGAGGCATGAGGATGCAGCGGGTCGACCTTCATCGCATGTACCCGCCCCGCCTACGGCGACGCGAACGAACAAACGCGAATAGCGACGAGAACCGACAACTCGCGCCGCGCACGGGCTCGTGTGGATTTTTTCGAGCCCGACCTGCGGAAACCACACCTGATCAGGCATAACCAGCGGCCATTTGGATCGTTGCCTAGCGCGTTGGGGGATGTGCTCGCCGCGACGAGACCGCCTGCGCAGTTCGCCATGGCCGTCGGCCTGCGCCGCGGCGAACTGGTCGTCCTCAGCTTCCCCGAATCAGCCTCCGCGCGTTTCCGCTGCCCCGTCTTCAGCGGGTCAGTCGCGTTCAGGGCAGTACTCGGCTGAGGAAGCCGTGGAGGTAGCCCGCGACGAGTTTCAGGTGGCTTTCCAGGAGGAAGTGGCCTCCGTCGATCAGGTGGACCTCCGGGTCCTTGGCGTCTCGGGTGAAGGCCTGGGCTCCGGCCGGGCCGAAGATCTCGTCGTTGCGGCCCCACACCGCGAGGACCGGGACCTCGCTGGTGCGCAGGTATTCGTGCAGCAGCGGGTAGAGCGGGCGGTTGTTCTGGTAGTCGCGGAACAGCGCCAGCTGGATCTCGTCGTTGCCCTCGCGGGAGACGAGGGCGAAATCGTGCTCCCAGGTGTCCGGGCTGATCAGGCTCGGGTCGGGCACTCCGTGCACGTACTGCCAGCGGATGGCGTCGCGGCTCAGCGCGGCGCGGACGGCGGGTTCGGTGCTGGGGCCGGGGTTCTCGGCGTAGGCCCAGACGTCGGCCCAGAACGCGTCGACGAAACCGTCCTCGTAGCCGTTGCCGTTCTGGGTGACGACAGCGGAGATCCGGTCGGGGTGCTCGAGCGCGAGGCGCCATCCGATGGGGGCGCCGTAGTCCTGGACGTAGAGGGCGTAGCGGTCCAGGCCCAGTTGGTCGAGCAGGCCGGAGGTGAGTTCGGCGAGGGTGTCGAAGGTGTAGGTGAACTCGTCCGCGCCGGGCGCGGCGGAGTGGCCGAAGCCGAGGTGGTCCGGCGCGATGACGTGGTAGTCGTCGGCCAGCAGCGGGATGAGCTCGCGGAACATGAACGAGCTGGTCGGGAAGCCGTGCAGCAGGACGATCGCCGGAGCGTCGGCGGGGCCGGCTTCGCGGTAGAAGATCTCGTGACCGTCGACGGTGGCGGTCCGGTGGCGCACCGAGCTCATTTCTAACCTCTTCGAGTGTTTGATACGGTTAGGTATTCGCCATGGAAGCATGGAGGAGCTAACCTGTCAAAGGGCTCGATCTGGTTAGGGGGTTCGATGGATGCGTTGCTGGACCTGCTCAACAGCAGGCCACTGGTCAACGGCGAGGAGCAGGACGCGCTCGGCGACCCGGTCGAAGGCAGGCGCTGGGCGCGGGAGCACGGCGGCGACGGCAGCCTCGCGGAACTGGAGCTGCTGCGCGAGGCGCGGGACGTCCTGCAGGACGTGGTGCGCGGCGAAAGCTCACCCGCCGCGTTGAGCCCGCTGCTCGAAGGGGTCCACCAGGTTCCGGAGGCCACTTCGGACGGTCTCCAGTGGACGGTCGAGACTCCCCCGCACGCCCGGCTGGCCGTCGAGGCGGTCCTCGCCTGGGCCGACACCGAGCAGCGACTGCCCGGCCGGCTGCGCCCCTGCGCCAACGACGAGTGCCAGCTGTTCCTGCTCGACCGCAGCCGGGCCAACCGCGCCCGCTGGTGCTCGATGGCCACCTGCGGCAACCGCGAGAAAGCGCGCCGCCACTACGAACGCACCCGCTGACCTGCGGTGCCGGCTCAGGTTCCCTTGGCGGTGCGGTACGTCTCGAGCAGGTTTCGCAGTGCGGCGGCGGCGCGTTCGGTCCGGTCCGAGTCGCCGAAGACCGTCTGGTGGAAGACGAGGCCGTCGAGGGTGACGAACACCAGCTCGGCCAGGTCGGGGTCGTCCAGGCCGTGCCGCGCGAGCTCAGCGCCGACGGCCTCGCGGTACAGGCCGTTCGCGCGCTCCATGACCGGGCGGAGCTCCGGGCGCCGCCGGGCTTCCATGTACAGCTCGTACTGGAACGCTTGCGCATCCGGATCGGCCGCGACCAGCGAGATCAGGCCGGAGGCGAACTCCTCGAAGTCCTCCCCCGGCGACGACAGATCCCCGTCCTCGACGCTGCGCTTGACGCAGTGCGCGAGCGCCTCCTGCACCAGCGTCTCCCAGTCACCGAAGTGGTAGCGCACGGAGCCATGGGTCACCCCGGCCTCGGCGGCCACCGAGCGGTAGGTCAGCCCGCGCAGGCCCTGCGCCGCCACGACCCGCACCGCGGCGTCCAGCAGCGCCTGCCGCCCGGTGCCGTACGTCAGCCCCGCCATCGCGCCCCTCCAGTTCTCCCGTTCAGGGTAATGCGCGAGGGGTGGGCGACTGCGATCAGTGCGGTCGTGCTGGCCGGGGCGAATGGCGCGCGGTGTACCACGCGCCCGCGGCGATGCCGCATTCGACGACGGTGAGGACGGCCAGCGCCGGGGAGCCGGTGTGGTGGCCACCGCTGGTGGCGGCGAGCACGAGGTGGGCGACGACCATGCCGGCCGCGTTGGCGGCGACCAGCCGCAACGCGGTCGGGCTGCCGCGCAGCAGGTGCGCGGCGCACGGCACGCACAGCAGCGCCATCACCGCGAAGACCACCGTGAGAACCCACCCGTGCTGGTCGATCAGCGCGGCACCCACGTGCCCGGCGGCACCGACCACGGCGACCCCGGCGATCCACCGGCACCGTGATCGGTACTCGCCGGGCGGAGTGCTAGTCGTGGCAACCACATTCGCCTCCGCCGCAGCAGCCGTGCGCGGTGCTGAGGTCGGGCACGTCGAGCGTCGGGTTGCGGTCGAAGAAGCCGTCCGGCTTGAGCTTGAAGCCCGTGTAGTCCACCGGCATGATCGGCCAGTCCTCGGTGCGGACGTAGTGCGTCAGCCCGAAGGTGTGCCAGAGCACCACGTCCTCACCGTCGATCGGCCGGTCCTCGGCCGCGTAGGCGGGCAGGCCGTCACCACCCGGGTTCTGGTTGACCGTGTAGCCCGAGGGCCACAGCTGGTCCCGGTCGTAGCGGGTCACCCAGAGGTGCTTGCGCGCGAAGGTGGCGCGGCGCGCGACCGACGAGTGCTCGTCGGCGAGCAGCGCCGGTTGGCCCTCCGGGTGCAGCACGTACGAGGTCGGCTTGCCGAACCGGTTCGTGCGCTCGGAACTGGCGATCGCCCAGACCCGGTTGAGGTGGTTCGCGGCGACGCGCTGGGCCTCGTGCTCGGTGCGCAACCGGGTGCTCTTGCGGCCGATCGCGTTGCCCCAGGGGTTGCCCTCCCCCGGCGGCACCGGTGCGACCTCCAGCTCGTCGACGTGGTTGCGCACCCCGTCGACGGTCATGTCCAGGCGCGCGGAGAACAGGTGCTGGTGGACCGGAGCCCCGAGCCCGGGCGCGAGCTCCGCGAAGTGCGGGTCCTGCCCGTCGTAGCCCGAGGGGAACGGGATGCCGGTGGCCTTGGCCTCCAGCTCGATCGTGCCGTCGAGGTAGAAGTACCAGTAGAACCCGTAGTCGTAGTTGCCGACGGTGCCGAAGAACGACACCACCAGCCGCCGCTGCCGCCGGGTCTGCGAGGTGCCGGTGAAGATGTCGTTGTGCTTCCACAGGACGCCGAAGTCCTCCTCGTGGATGCAGATGGCGTTGCGGATGACGTGCGGGCGCAGGTGGTCGTCGGAGACCACCGCGTCGACGTAGGTGATCTCGCCCAGGCAGTCGCAGCCCAGCTCCAGCGAGTTCGCCAGCCGCCCGAACTGGTACTCGCCGAGGTCGAAGTAGTTCTGCCAGCCGTGCGTCGGGCCCGGGTCGCCGTAGTTGACGACCATCTCCGCGACCGACGCCCGGTAGAGGACGGGGCGCTGGACCCCGCCGTCGGCGTAGGAGACCTGGTGCAGGGTGAGCCCTTCGCGACCGTTGAACCCGACGCGCAGCTGCCAGTTCTGCCACGACAGCACGCCGTCGCGGTACTCGAACGAGACGCCTTCGGGCTGGGTGATCGAGATCGGCTTCAGGTCGGTGCGCTGGGGCCCGCGCACCGCCTCGTGCAGGTAGTCGCCGGACTCCTCCGGAACGTGCTCCACGTGGGTCTCCACCACGCGGAGCACGCGGCGGCCGCTCACGTCGACGTGCGCGATCACCCCGCCCACCGGGTGGGCCCACGGCGGCTCGCCCGGGTGCGGTTGGTAGAACGACAGCACCCGGTACATCCGGCGGCCGACCTCGTCCGGGTAGCCGAAAACGCCTGCTGTCAGGGGAACCGGGCGGACCTTGGTCACGTCGGTGATCCCGCGCTTGGCGACCGCGGCGAGCCAGCCCTCGTCGCTCTTGACGATCTGGTCGACGAGTTCGAAGTCCTCGTCCAGGCAGGGGCCGAAGCCGACCTCGGCGGGGTCGAGCACGGTTCGCGAGACGACCTCGCCCGCCGTCAGATCGACCACGACGCTGCTCAGGCCGAGCGGTTCGAGTTCGGTCACCAGCAGCGAGACCTCGCGCGGCAGCGGAGTGCTCCCGTCCCACTCGAGCACGTCCTGCTTGTCCGGCTCGCGGAGCATGACGTAGGAGAACCGGGTGGCCGCGGTGACCAGACCGGCCTCCGCCAGGATTTCCCGCGTCGCGTCGATCTCCGCGGGGGTGAGCGCGGCGAGCGGATGCGTCGTGCCGTCGCTGTCGTCAGCGGGAAGAACTGGAAGTTCCATTGTGGACATTGGCTCCTCCTTGGTCGGATGCGGGGAGATCAGGCAGGTCGGTGACCGGAAGTACCTGGCGGGAGCGCAGCAGTCCCGCGATGAACACGACGGGGACGACGGCGAGCAGCACCCACACGGTGACCGTGCTCCCTCCGGTGAGCACGCCGAAGTTGCGCACGACCTGGGTGAGGATGCCGACCATCAGCACCGCGGAGAGCGCCGGTGCGATCAGCGTCGTCCAGGGGTTGCGTTCCGCGCGGGTGCGGCGGAAGAAGCCGATCACCGCGGCCGAGGTGAGCACGTAGAGGACGACGAGCGTCACGACGGCGAGCCCGGCGAACCAGCTGAACAACTGGTTCACCGGATCCATCCCGGCAACGGCGAACGGCAGCACCACCACTGCGGCCAGCGACGACTGCGCCAGCGAGGCCCGCGCGGGGGCCTGGTGCCGGTTGGTGCGCTCCAGGCTCGGCGGGCACAGCCGGTGCCCGGCCATGGTGTGCAGGTACCGGGTGATCATGTTGTGGAAGGACAGGATTCCGGCGAACAGCGAAGTCGACAGCAGCACGTCCGCCGCGGTGCCGGACCACTCGCCCAGGACGCTGTTGAGGGGTGTCACGGCGAACGAGGCCGGATCGCTCTCCAGCGCCGCCTGCGCCGCCGACTGGGCCTGCGCGGCTCCGTAGAAGCAGATCAGCATCCACGTCACGAAGGCCAGGAACACCGCGATGAGCACCACCGCGATGTAGGTCGCGCGCGGCACGGTGCGGCGCGGGTCCTTGGCCTCCGCCGAGTAGATCGCGGTGGACTCGAAGCCGAACATCGACGCGATCGCGAACATGATCGCCACCCCGGGTGCGCCCGCGAGGACCGCGTCCGGGCCGAAGCTGGCCGGCACGTCCAGCGCCGACCAGCCCTTGGTCGCGATCACGCCGATGGCGAAGGCGATCAGCAGGAGCAGCTCGAACGCGACCAGCACGGCCAGCACGCGGGCACCGAGTTCGACCTTGCGGCTGCCGAGGAACCAGACGACGCCGATGGCGGCCGCGACGCACGTCCACCACGGCACCGCGATCCCCGTGTGCCGTTCGAGCAGGCCGGACAGGCTCGATCCGAACAGCCCGTACATCGCGATCTGGACCGCGTTGTACGACAGCAGCGCCAGCGCCGATCCGGCGGCTCCGGTGCGGAAGCCGAGCCCCGCCCTGATCACGGCGAAGAACCCGCCGCGGGTGTCCAGATGTCGGGTGCTCGCGGTGAACCCCACCGCGAAGAGCACGATCACGGCGCCGACCACCAGGTAGGCACCGGGCGCACCGGCGCCGTCGCCCAGCGCCACGGCGAGGGCGGCCGCGCCGACGATGCTCGTCAGCGGCGCCTGGGCGGACAGGACGAAGAACAGGATTCCGGGAACGCCGAAGGCGTTCTGCTTGAGACCGGCGTGGTGCTGGGCTTCCGCGTTCGACATCGAGTTCCTCCGCGAGAGGACATGTCATGACGTCGTCTCTTCCGAGGCGGCCGCCGTTTCGTTGCCCATCACCATCAGCGACGGCGAACAACTTGTCAATCGGATAGTTTGAATTGATCGACGTTTTCCGGCACCGAATCCGACGATTCGACGACAACGGGCAGCAAACCGGCACGCGTCCCGCACCGTCCACGCCCCGACTGCAGATTTCCCCCGCTCGACTGCGGGATTCGCGACTGGCAGTCGGCGCGAGGGCGCTCGGTCAGGGCTCCTCCGGGCGACCGGCGGGGAGGGTGATGGTGAAGACGGCGCCCCCGTCGGCGGCGTTGGCGGCCGTGACGGATCCGCCGTTCCGGTGGACGAGCGCCGCGGTGATGGCGAGCCCCAAGCCGGTGCCTCCGCTGGTGCGGGCGGTGTCCGCGCGGGTGAAGCGGTCGAAGATGTGCGGGAGCAGTTCGGGGTCCAGACCGGGGCCGTGGTCGCGCACTTCGATGACCACAGTGCCGTCTGCCCCGCGGCCTTGTGCGCTGACGGTGATGGGACCGGATCCGTGCTGGACCGCGTTGTCGAGCAGGTTACTCACCGCCCTGCGCAGGTCGTCCGGATTTGCCCTGGCTGCCAGGCCGAGAGGGCAGTCCACGTCGACGTCGTGCGCCTCGGTGACGACGTGGAGGCGATCGACGACCGATGCCAAGAGGGATCGAATCTCCACAATGGACTCTTGTGCGCCACCACCGGTGCGCTCGGCGCGGGCGAGCAGGAGGAGGTCGTGGGCGAGTTGCGAGAGCCGTTCGGTTTCGCCCAATGCCGACCGGAGCGCCGCGGTGAGTTCGTCCTGGGTGCGGGGGCGGCGCAGGGCGAGTTCGAGCTCCGTGGTGAGCACGCTCAGCGGGGTGCGCAGCTCGTGGCTGGCGTCGGCGACGAACTGCCGCTCGCGGTCGAGCGCTGCGTGCAAGCGCCCGAGCAGGTCGTTGAAGGTGTTGCCCAGCCTCGATATCTCGTCACGGCTCTCCGGAACCGGGAGTCGTTGCTCGGGATTCTCCGCGGTGATCGACGCGGCGCGAGCTCGCATGCGTTCCACCGGTCGCAGCGCAGCACCGGTCAGCAGGTACGCGCCGACGGCTGCCGCCACGAGCACGAGGGGGAACGCCACCGCCAACTCCTGGGCGAGGTCGGCCGCTGCGGCATCCCGGTCGGCGAGGCTCACGGCAGCCACCGCAACGCGGGGTTCGGCTGGTCCTGCTGCGACGCGCACGGGTCCGGTCAGCGCGCCGGCTCCGGGGTGTTCGACGATGATCGGGCCGCGTTGAGCGGCAGCGAACTCCGAAGGGGTCAGCAGCGGCTGGTCGCCACCGGAACTGGCCACGACCTTCCCCTCTGCGTCGAGGACCTGCTCCGCGGTGTCCCGACCGCTGGTCAGGACGGGTGCGAGCTCGTCGGCCGCCGATTGCACGTCGCGCAGCCTGTACTGCAGCGATTCGGTGATCGACTCGTCGAGCGAGGCTCGGGAGTTGACGACGGTGCCGATGGCGGCGGCGGTGAGGATCAGGGCCATCGTGAGGGTGAACGCGGCGGTCAGCCGCAGCCGCAGGGACCAACGGCTGATCATCGCTGCCCCGCGTCCGCCCGGCCGCCGTCCGCGCGCAGCCGGTACCCGGTGCCGCGCACGGTTTCCAGGGATCTGACGCCGAAGCGGCGGTCGATCTTGTCGCGCAGGGCGCGGATGTGGACGTCGACGACGTTGGACCGCGATTCGTAGGCGAAGTCCCAGCAGTGCTCCAGCAGGACTTCGCGGGTGAGCACGGCGCCGGGGCGCCGCAGGAACGCCTCCAGCAACGCGTACTCCTTGGCGGTGAGCACCACCTCGACGTCGCCCCGCCAGCACCGCTGGCTGGACGGGTCCACGCGAAGGTCTCCGGCGGTGAGCTGCGTCGGCCGGGGCACCGGTCCCCGCCGGGTCAGGGCGCGCAGGCGGGCGAACAGCTCCTTGAGGTGGAACGGTTTCGTCAGGTAGTCGTCCGCCCCGTCGTCGAGCCCGGCGATGCGGTCCGAGACCGCTGCGCGGGCGGTGAGCATCAGCACCGGAACCCACACCTCGCTGCTGCGCAGTCGCCGGCAGACCTCGAACCCGGACAGCTCGGGCAGCATCACGTCGAGCACGACCGCGTCGTAGCTGCGGCTCATCGCCGCGGCGAACCCGTCCGCGCCGTCGGCGGCGACGTCGACCGCGTAGCCCTCCTCGGCGAGGCCCCTGCGCAGCAGCCCGGCCATCTTCGGTTCGTCCTCGACGACCAGCACCCGCACGGCCGTTCACCTCCGCCCGGCGAGGACGGTTCCGCCTTCATCGGCGCTTCATGTCCAGGAGCTATCCCTGTACTCGGAAAACCACGGTTGCACACCCGGCTCGCAGGAGGAATCCCCCGCCGACGGGCCTCGGCCGCCCGGAGCGGGCCGGGGTGGGCTCCTCGATTGGAGGCCGGAGATGTCGAGCACTCGAGCGCGTCGAGCAGCGGTTCCGATCGTGGCCGTGCTGCTGGCGGCGCTGGCGGGATGTGGCGGGGCGCCGACTCCGGGCGGTCGAGGAGAGGCGCCCGAAGCAGGCCCGGGCGGGCACCAGCCGATCGCCACCGCCGACGCCGATTGGAAGGGCGTTGCCGATGCGCTGGGCCGACCGGGCAAGCTCACCGACGGCAACACCGTCTACCGCGTCGCGCTGACCAGGTCGGACCTCACCAACGTGGTCTCGCAAGGCGTCACCATCAAGCCGGGCTTGTCCCTGGGCGGCTACGCCACGTTCACCAAGTACGACGACACCACGATGCTGATGGGCGACCTCGTGGTGACCGAGAACGAACTGCCCAAGGTCACCGACGCGCTGCAAGCGCACGGGATCGAGCAGACCGCGCTGCACAAGCACCTGCTTGAGCAATCCCCGCCGGTGTGGTGGACCCACGTCCACGGCATGGGCGACCCGGTTCAGCTCGCACAAGGGGTGCGGGCCGCCCTGGACGCCACCGCTACCCCACGAGCCACTCCAGCCGCTCCGCAACCACCGGTCGAGCTGGACACCGCTGGCATCGACAACGCGCTCGGGCGCAAGGGAACGGCTGACGGCGGGATCTACAAGTTCAGCATCGCCCGCAAGGACGTCGTCACCGACTCCGGCCACGTCGTCCCGCCCGGAACCGGCGTCAACACCGGGCTCAACTTCCAGCCCGTCGGTGGCGGCAGGGCCGCGGTCAACGGCGACTTCGTGATGACCGCGCCGGAGGTGGAGAAGGTGGTGCAGGCGCTGCGCAAGGGCGGGATCAGCGTGGTCGCGCTGCACAACCACAGCCTCACCGACGAACCCCGGCTGTTCTACCTGCACTTCTGGGGCGTCGACGACGGTGTGGCGCTGGCGAAGTCGCTTCGGGCGGCTGTTGACGCCACGAACGCCCAACCCGCGCGATAGGGAGCGGCGCGATGAAGGGTCGCTGGTGGGCGCTGGTCGCTCTCGGCGTGCTGGTGCTGGCGATCGTCGTGGTCGCGGCGACGACGTACCTGCGTCCGCAGCCTTCCTCGTTGCCGTTGCGCGCTGTCGGCGAGGTGGATCTGCCAGGTGGGAGCTCGCGGTTCGACTACGCGAGCCTGGACCCGGACCGCGGTCTGCTGTTCGTGGCGCACCTCGGTGCCAGCGAGGTCGTCGAGGTCGACGTGCGCGCTTCTCGTGTGGTGCGGGTGATTCCGAACGTGTCGCAAGTGCACGGAGTGCTCGTGGTTCCCGCGCTGCACCGCGTCTACGCGACGGCCACGGGCCGGAACGAGGTGGTCGTGCTGGACGAGGACACCGGACAGGTCATCGGCCGAGCCCCGACCGGCGACTACCCCGACGGACTGGCCTACGACGCGCGCCGCAACGCGGTGTGGACGACCAACGAGCGAGGTGGAACGGAGACCGTCGTCGATGCCGCCACCGGCGCCGTGCGGGGCACGGCGGTGCTGGGCGGGGAGGTCGGCAACGTCGCCTACGACCCGGTCGCCGACCGGATGCTCGTGGACGTCCAGTCCCGGAACGAGCTCGCCGTCCTGGACCCGACCACGCTCGCCGTGACTCGGCGAATCGCGTTGCCGGGCTGCGACCACGACCACGGCCTGGCTCTGGCCCCGGTGCAGCGCCAGGCCTTCGTCGCATGCGACGGCAACGCGAGGTTGCTGACCGTCGGTCTGGACTCCGAGAAGGTCAGCGGAACAGCGAACGTCGGACGTGACCCCGACGTCCTGGCCTACGACCCCGGCCTGAACCGGCTGTACGTCGCGGCGGAGAGCGGCTGGCTGACCGTGCTCGATGCGCACGGCGGCCAGCCGGTCGTGATCGGATCGGGCTTCCTGGCAACGGATGCGCACGTGGTCGCCGCAGACCCGCTCACCCACCACAGCTACTACCCGGTACCAGCAGGCACGACCGGCCACCCAGCGCTCCTGGACCGCGAACCCGCGCCCTGACCCCTGCTCGGGTCAGAGGCGGTCGATGTCCCTGTCGAGGCGGTTGATCTGGTCGGAGATCGACTTCATCTTCAGCATCGACAGCTGGATGCGGGCTTCGGCGGTGCGCGGTTGGGTGTCGTCGCCGATCTGCTCGATCGCCTCCTGGATCTCGTCGATCTGCGCGCGGACGCGGTTGACCCGGGACCGGAACCGCTGGAACTCGGCGTCGTCGACCGCCTCCGCTTCCTTCTCCGCCTCCTTCGCGCGGAGTTCTTGGCGGAGCTTGTCCAGCGGCATGACCGCCATGACCTTCTGCAGGTCCGTGGGCAGGGTCTCCTGCTGGCGGGGTTGGCTGGGTTGCCGCAGGCGGAGGTACAGGTCCCGCAGGCCGCCGTTGGCCTGCGCCCAGCGCTTGGCGTCGCGCCGCGCGTACGCGGCCCGCGCTTCCTTCTCCAGCCTGTTGACGATCTGGTCGTGCGCTTGGACGTTCGGGTCGGAGCCCTGCGCGGACAGCAGTTCCCTGATGCCCAGGATGATCCCCTCGCACTCGGCCAGCGACGGTTCCAGTTCGTGCCGCACCGGGTGGACGACGCGGTCCAAAGCGCGCAGCAGCAACCAGATCTCCTGCCGGTCGGGCACCGGGACCGCGAACAGGCGCTGCGCCTTGTGGACGTACCGGTCGCCGTCGGCCCGCAACGTCATGCGGCTCGTCGCATCGGTCTCGAGGGCCATCCGCTGGTCCAGCTCGGCTTCCAGCCCGGCGAGCTCGTCGCGCAGCTCGGACAGCGACGGGATCTCCATGCGCGGGATGCTGACGTCGACCGGTGCTTCGCGGATCACCGCTCCCGCGCGGCTGTGCACGGTGGCGCGTCCTTCGATCTTGTTGCTGGCGCTGATGTTGACGGTGAGGGTGACCTTCGAGCCCTTGGTCGCCTCCGGGGGCACGTCCTTGATCAGCACGACGCCGATCGGGTCGTACTCCTGGAACAAGCGGATCTCGATGGTGTCGAAGTCGTTGATCCGCTGGAACTCCAGCGTCCGGCTCGCGGGCAAGGTCGCACCCTCCTCCGCGAGGGGCTCCATCCCCTGGACCGTTTCGATGAACAGCGGCTTGGGCAGCACGGAGAACACCCCGGTGATCCCGGTGTCGGCGTCCTCGGCGACGTGCTCGACGGTGAAGGCGTGCTCGGCCAGCGGCAGCTGCGAGCCGTCGCCGACGAGCAGCGTGAAGTTCGTCGTGGTCCCCGGCCGCAGTTCGACCTCTTCGAAGAAGAACCGGCCGGTGTCGTCCGGGATCGCCGCGTGGCGGCTGCCGTTCTCGCTGGTGAGCACGACGTTCAGCTCCGCCGCCGACTCGGTTCGCACCTGGCCGGCGACCGTGATCATCTCCTGCGGGGTGCGGGGTTCCACGTCGAGCTGGACGGTGCAGGCAGCGCTGGAGATCTCGCTCGGCATCGACCCGGCCTGCAGGGCCGCACCGGCGGCGACGATGCGGTCCGGTTCCAGCAGGCGGGCCTCCCGGCCCCACCTCCGCCGGATCGTGTCGGTGACCCACGGACCCCAGGTGGAACCGCCGACGAGCAGGATCTCGTCGACCTGCTCGATGGTCAGGCCTGCATCCGCCAGGACCAGCTCGCAGCCCTTGGTGCCGTCCCCGGCACCTCCGCCGCCGAGGGTGTCGTCGAGGAGCTCCTGGATGAGCTCGACGTACTGGGCGCGGTTGATCGAGTCGAGCAGCGTCACGGTCCGCCCGTGGTCGTCGGTGAGCTGCTCCCTGATGTGCACGGGCACCCGGTCGGTCCGCGCACCGGCGAGCTTGTGCTTGGTGTTCTCGGCGATCTGCAGCAACTGCGTCCAGGTCCCGAGGTTGCCGGTGCCCTCGTCGTCGACCGTGATCTGGACGCCCCGCTCGCGCATCCGGTCGTAGAGCCACTGCGCCAGCCTGCGGTCGAACGTGTAGCCGCCCAGCAGGCGGTTCCCGCCGAACGCCTTGATCGTCACCACCCCGCCGCGGCGCTCCATCACCGTGACGTCGAACGTGCCGCCCCCGAGGTCGTAGGTGAGCAGCCGCAGCGGGTCCCGCCGGTCGGCGCCCGCGTAGGCGAGCGCGGCCGCGGTGGGTTCCATCAGGAGGTGCTTCTCCTCGTCGAAGTCGAACCCGGCCGCCCGCGCGGCTTCCGCGGTCTCGCGCATCATCGAGCCCTCGAAGAACGCCGGGTGCGTGATCACCGCGCGGTCGACCCGCTCGCCGAGCGCCTGCTCGGCGATGTCCTTGAGGTACTGGAGAACGATCGTCGCGACTTCGCGAGCGCTGTAGTCCCGCCCGCCCAGCCGGTGGACGACGTCGGTGCCGATGTTGCGCTTGGCGGCCAGGATCGGCGCCTCGCCATCGGCGGCCCGGTCCTTGGCCTCCGTGCCGACGACGAGCTTGCCGGGGTCGTGCGGGTCCTCCCACACCGCGGAGGGGATGACGTCGTTCCCGTACGGGTCCGGGATGATCGTGACGTCGAGCTCCTCGAGGTAGGTCGGCGGCGGGTACCCGTCGGCCAGC
Source organism: Saccharopolyspora oryzae (assembly GCF_027853915.1). Lineage (GTDB taxonomy): Bacteria > Actinomycetota > Actinomycetes > Mycobacteriales > Pseudonocardiaceae > Saccharopolyspora > Saccharopolyspora oryzae. The sequence goes on along the minus strand of NZ_JAQGLA010000023.1, from coordinate 61,842 downwards.
TCGACCTTGCCGCGCACTGCGAGCACGCTGAAGGTCGTGCCCAGATCGATGCCGATGATCATCTCGTAGCTCCCCAGGTCAGAGGTCGAACAGGACGTCGGCTCGGGTGTCTTCGGGGCTGTCCGGCGCCGGCACCGGAAGGTCCGTCCAGGACGGGCGCGGCAGATCCGCCGGGTGCGGCGGTGGGACCAGCGGAGCCAGGGCGGCGAGGTTGGTCAGCTGCAAGGGGCGGCTCGACTCCTCCACCGTCGCGGCCTCCTCGACCGCTGCGCACAGCTCCGGCAACCGGCCGGTGTGGGTGGCCGGGCGAGCGTGCACGAGCAGCGCTTCGGCAGCTCGCCGGGCCGGGTCGAGCAGCCGCGACTCCGCCTCGGCGAGCTCGGCCTCGGTGATCGTCCGGCCGGCGACGCGGTGCTCGCCTCCGGCGCCGATCTTGCGCTGCAGATCCCTGCGGCGGGACGTGATCAGCAGCGGGCTGGCGTGCGACCCCACCTGCAAGATCCCGAAGTAGTTCTCCCGGTAGGGGTTCTCGCCCCGTCCCCATCTCAGCGGCATGCCCGATCCCTCCACAAAGGACTCACCAGCGGCGGTTGATCTCCAGCCCCGTGCGCAACCGCAGGGCAGTGATCAAGTTCTGCTTGATGGCATCGGCCGGATCGAGCGATGCGGCCTCGGTCAACAGCTCCTCCGCCCGGCGGATCGCGTCCAGCTGCGGGACTGATCCCGGAAAGCGGCCCAGGTATCCGACGTCGGACATGGACTCCGCGGCGGAGTTGAGCAGGTCGACGGCCACGGCGTTCAGGAATCCCGCGAGGATCTTGCCGTTCTCCGTCCGCCCTCGCGGGCCCGACGTCGCGTGCGCTTTCCGCAGGAGATCGACCCCCTTGTCCCGATGCCCGTCCTCGAATTCCCGGATCCCCTCCTGCTGCAACCGGAAGGCGGCGGGGCCGCCGTGCGCTGCGACCGTCTTGTGCAGGCTGGCCTGCTGGTCCGCCAAGTGCTGCACGATCTCCAGGCCCCGCTGGTCGCCGAGTTCGCGGCAGCGCCGTTCGGCCAGCACGAGATCGCGCTCGGCCGCGTCCGTCTCGAACTGGCCGAGGTAGCACTCCGCGCGCAGCACCAGGGCGGGCGGGAATTCCGCTTCGATCGCGAGGACTCCGTCGAGCGTTCGGATGGCGTCCGCCCAGCGGTGGGAATCGGCCGCCTGCTCCGCCTTCTTCAGATGCGGCGACAGCCGCTCTTGGCGGATCACCGTGCGCAGCGAGTGGCACCTGGACCGCAGGGTGGCGGGGTCGGCACCGCCCAGATCGGGCAGCGGCGAGTCGAGGGCCGACAACGCCGCGTCCACATCGCGCTCGGCCTTGTCCAGCTCGGCCAGCTCGAACCACGTGTCAGCCCTGGCCAGCAGCACGGACGCCGACAGCCCGTCGGAATCCTTGACCGAGCCGAGCAGCTCCAGCGCCAGCTCGCGGTTGTCGTCGACGTGGTCCCTCGCGGCCAGCACCGTGGTGATCTGCCAGTCCTCGCGGATCTCGTCGAGCCGCGGATCGGCCGCGGCCCGCGCAGCCCGGAGAGCACGGGCGAAATGCCGCCTCGCCTCGTCGAAGTCCCGCATGGCGTCGCACGCCTGGCCCACCCACGAGTGCCACCGGACCAGGTCGGTGAGCAGCGGATCGTGCTGCCCCACCTCCAGCAGCTCCGGTTCCAGCCGCGAGATGTCGGGGTCGTAGCGCCGGGCCGTCGCCCGGATCTCCTCGAGCGCCCCGGTCCGCTCCTCGAGGTCGCTCGCGTTCGCCTGCTGCACGTGCCCCGCCTGCACCCGGGTCAGCAGGCTGAGCAGGTCGCGCAAGGCCGGCGCGCAATCCTCGTCCCGTTCGAGATGACCGGTCACGGTCCGGATGGCCGGGCCGAGGGCGTCGGCTCCGATGGTGTCGTGGTTCCACACCGCCGCGTCCAGACCGGCGATCGCCTGCTCGTAGGCGTGGATGCGGACCCGTTCCACCAGTTCCGCCGGGAACTGCGAGCCGAGGGCGAGCTGGACGTGGAACCGGGCGCGCTGCAGCGGAGTCCGCTCATCTGCTGCGATGTCGAAGTGCAGCCGCACGACCCGCTCGGCCAGGTCCAGCCGGACCTGCGGCAGCAGGTCCGGTTCGACGTCGACGTGCTCGGCCAGCCAGGTCCAGAACTCGTCGGCGTCGAACAACCGGTGCCAGTGCACCAGGGCCTGCCGCCAGTCCTCGTCGGCCTGGTCCGGCTGCTCGGAGTTCTCCGCGTCGATCGCCCGCGCGTGATGCGTGATCGCGAGGTGGTGGGTGGCGCTCAGGTCGTCGGGGAACCGCATCAGCACGTCGTGCCACAGCTCGAGCGCCTGGTCGTCGTGGATCCGGCTCGGCCAGCCGTTGCCGTTCGGCTCGAGCGCGCTCCACGCCCGCCGTTCCGGGCGGTCGCGCACCTTGAGCTCGGCGCCCAGTTCGTCCAGCCGCCGCAGCAGTTCGTCCTCGCTCATCGGCGGCCTCCGCGTCGTGCGGCCCTCGCGCGCTCGCGCATCTTGCCGGCCAGCGACGGATTCCCGCCAGCGTCGTAGGCTTCGGCGCTCACCTCGAGCAACGCAGCGGATTCCGCCGGGGTGAGCGCCGGGAGCCTGAGTCCGGTGGCGCAGTGCTTGAGCGCTTCCGCCCACACACCCGATTTGAGGCGGAGCTTCGCGATGCAGAGGTGCGCGGCGACGGCCTCGGGGAACCGGGCGAGCGCGGTTTCGGCCCGTTCAAAGGCTTTCTCCGGGTTGTGCTGGCCGTCGAAGGATTCGACTTCGGCGAGAAGCCGTTCGAGGTCTTCGGACCCGTCCGGCGCCTCGACCGCGGCGGGCACCAGCGCGCCACCGGAGGTGTAGGCCTCGATCTCGCGCAGCAGCACCTCCGCGTTCGGATAGCGGTCCGTCGCCCGGAACCGCAGGCACCGGCCGACCAGCTCGCCGACCAGCGGATGATCGACGAGGTCCGGGTTGTCGTCCGGGGTGAGCCGGGGAATCCCGGCGTGCCTGGCCTCGAGCTGCCGCCGCCGGTGCCCGTCGGAGTCGTCGGCGGCGAGCTCGGCCATGCCGACGTCGGTCAGCGGATGCCGGCCGGCGAGGATTTCGTGCAGCATCAGGCCCAGCGAGTAGACGTCGGACGCGGGCGTCGGCTCGACGCCCGCAAGCACCTCGGGCGCCTGGCAGGTGATCGCACCGACGCCGCCCCACAACCCGATCGAGCCGAACGCGACCTGCGCCAGCCCGAAGTCGGCCACCTTCAACCTGTCCGGCCCGTCGGCGAGGACGTTGTCCGCCTTGAGGTCGCAGTGCAGCACCGGTGGGTCGAGGGTGTGCATCCACGCCACGGCGCGCAGGACCTGCGTGATCCAGCGCAACGCCAGCGCCACCGGAACCGGCCGGTACGCCTGGCTCAAGTCGGCGAGCGTCCGCGCCGTGGCGCCGCCGGGCATCCGGTGCCCGGTCACGTACTCCATCGCGATGTAGGCGCGCGCCCCCTCGCCCTGCAGGATCCCGGCGTCCAGCACCGTGATCAGGTGCCTGGTCGCCTCCGGGTAGCTCTGCTCCTCCTGCAGCCGCATGACGACGGCCGCGTCGTTGAGCTGCTCGCTCGCGTTGTCCCCGGTGACCAGGTCGCGGTGGAACAGCTTCAGCGCCACCTGCCGCAGCGTCAGGTCGAAGACCTTCTGGTCGGCCAGGTACACGGTGCCGAAGCCGCCCGAGCCGAGCAACCGCCGGATGACGAACCGGTCGTCCAGGACGGTTCCCGCAGCCAGATCCGCCATCCGCTAGGCCCCCTCCGCGAAGGTGCGGTCCCCGCGCAACCCGACGACGACCCGTTCCGGGGCCCCGCCATCGCCGAGCGTGAGCACGTCGATGACCGGGGACACCAGGTAGTGGCTGGTCAGCCGCGGCACGATGCGCGCACCTTCCCGGTGCCCCGCCGTCGCCCGGCGCGTGAGCCAGTCGGACACCTCCGGCAGGACCTGGACGTCGACGCCGCGGTCCGCGAACCTCGCGGTCTCCAGGGCGACCTGGCGACCGACCAGTTCGCGGTAGGTGTGCTCGTCGAACGCCCGGAACACGATCTTGTCGTCCACCCGGTTGTAGATCTCCGGGCGCTTCAAGTACTTCAGGACCACCTCGCGGATCTCGGACTCCGCCGCGTCGTCCAGTCGGCCGTCCTCGACCGACGCGGCCGGTGGCGCGACTTCGGACCCCAGGTTGGAGGTGAGGACGACGACGCAGCCGCGTCCGTCGCGGGTCGGGCCGGCCGGGTCGTCGATCAGCCCTTCGTCGAGGAAGCGCAGCAGCGCGGGCCAGACGTCCTCGTGCGCCTTCTCGATCTCGTCGAACAGCACCACGCTCAGCGGCTTGTCCCGCAGCCCGTTGGTCAGCTTCCCCTCCCCGTAGCCGACGTAGCCGGGTGGTGCGCCGATGAACACGTTGAGGCTCTCCTTGGTGGCGAACTGCCCCATCTCCAGCATCAGCAGGTGCTCGTCGGATCCGTAGACGACGCGGGCGAGTTCCTTGGCCAGCTCGGTCTTGCCGCTGCCGCTCGGCCCGAGGAACAGCAGCACCGCGGCCGGGCCGCGATCCCGCGGGAACCCGAACCGGAGGCGCTTGATCCACGGGAGGATCCGGGCGACGGCGTGGTCCTGCCCGAGGATCCGCTCCCGCAGCCGGTCACCGATCTCCGCCACCGGGGTGAGCTGCTCGTCGACGTCGTCTTCGTCGGCGGGCTCGGCGTGTTCGAGGTAGTCCCGCAGCTTGGCCGGGTCGAGCCCGCGGCCCGCGAGCCAGTCGGCGATCACACCGCGCTCCTGGGCCACGGCTGCGCGGGCGATGTTGACCTCCCCGGGCTTGGCGCCGAAGCGGGCCGCGCCGGCGACCGCCTGCTTGAGCACCTCGACCACAGCCGGGTACAGGGTCTCCCCGCTCAGCTCCGGACGGTCGACCCGCTTGGCCGCAGGACGGCGGAGCTGCAGCGCCAAGGCGCTGTGGACCTCGCGCAGCGGGTCGATTCCCTGGAACTGCAAGGCGTTCTGCAGCATCCCGCTGTCGATCCCGACCAGCGCGTAGAGCAGGTGCAGCACGGTGGCCCGCCGGCAGCCCAGCGCCGCCATCTCCTCGCGCAGCAGGGTCAGCACCCGCTTGCCCGAGCCGTCGAAGGCCTCGCTCTGCAGCACGCCGGTGGTCGGGTCGAAAAGTTCGGCTGGTGAGGACGCACGCCCCAAGTCCTTCAGCCGCCCCAGGAATTGCTCGAAGGCCTCGTCCGAGCCAGCGATGGCCACCAGCAGCGGACGGGCTTGCGGCACGAGGTCGAGCAGGGTCAGGACGAACAAGCCCTCCCCCGCCCGGACGGTCCCCGATGCGTTGGCGCGCTGCGCGAAGAGGTCGAGCAGCTGGCGCGACGCCTCGGACATCGCTTCCGCGCCGGTTCCGGTCGGCATCCCGGGTTCCCGGTCCTCGTCGAGCGCTCGGCCGTAGAGGAGCTCGCAGAACCGGGTGGGATCGACCCCGCGCGGCCGGAAGAACGTCGTGTGCAGGATCGTCCCGCTGCCTCGGGCGAGGAGTGCCAGGAAGTGCGCCGGTTCGACGAACCGGCACCCGGTCTCGGCGGCCTCGGCGGCCAGCTCCGAGCCGTCGCCGAGCACCGCGGCGAGCTCGGGTTCGACGTCCACGCCCCAAGCGTCGGTGATCATGCCGGCTCCTGGAGGAGGGTGCGGGCCTGGTCGATGTCGCGCAGCGCCCGGCGGATGTCCCGTTCCGAGCTGCGGACCGCCCGTCTGGCGTAGGCGATGCCCATCGCGCGGCGCACCTCCGGGTTGGCGAGATCAGCGAGTTCGTCCGGCAGGTGGCCGTCGATGACCGCGTCGAGGTTCCCGGTGCGCAGCCTGGCCTCCGTCGCCGCCAGGTAGCCCGCCACGGGCGCGCAGGGCAGCGTTAGGAGGTCTTCCTCGATTCCGCCGTAGGCGGCCAGGAATTCCCCGTCCTCCCCGAGGGCATCGGCGATCAGGCACCGAATCGCCGGGTGCGCGACGGGCTGGGTTTCGAGCGCTCGTCGGGCATGTCGGGCACCGAGCTCGCGCTGCTGCGGGTCCGCGGCGAAAACCGAGAGGAGACCCGATAAGAGCCTCACCGCGCCGGATCGGGAGTCGTCCTCCATCGTCGGCAGCGGGGGCGCTTCTGCGGCCGATTCGGGGTGGAGCAGCAGTTTCGCCGTCCCAGCCCAGAACGCGAGCACCGGGTCGTCGGCCTCGGAGCGCAGTTCTTCTTCCAGCGCAACCAGTTCCGCTCTGGCCGAGCCGCCTGGTTCGGCGAGGCAGAACTCCCTGATCAGGCGGGAAGCGCGCACGGACAGCGCCGCCCGGACCAGATCCGGATCCCCGTCGGCGGCCCACCTCTGCAGGGCTTCGCCGACGGCGTCTTCGCCTGCCTCGACGGCACGCCGCGCGACGAGCAGCCTCAGCACAGGATCGGCCGGTCCCGGGTCGAGCAACGCCCGCAGCGGCTCACCTGTCACGCCGTCGAGGCAATCCCGGACCACCAGCAGCGGAGCCGCCCAGGTCCGTTCGAGAGAACTGCTGTCCAGCAACGGTTCTGGCGGAATCTCCGCCCCGTCGTAGCGCTGGCGCAGCCACACCCTCGCCAACCGGGCAGCCGCGACCGGGTCCTCCGGCCGGTTCGTCAGCGCCTGGCGGTACCGCCGGGTCGCCTCGGTGACCTCGCCTTTCACCTCGTGCAGCCGCCCCAGCATCCGGTGCCCTGCCGCGGCATAAGCCCCGGCGGCCGCTTCCCTGCCCGCGAAGCCGTCCACCAGGCGCTCCGCTTCCTGCACCTCGCCGCTGCGTCCGGCGAGGAGGGCGGCGAGGTAGTCCGCCGAAGCCGGACGTGGCGCTGAGATCGTCTCCAGAAGCTGCGCCGCCTCGGTGGTTTCCCCTGCTGCGACGGCGAGCAGACCGAGCTGCGCTCTTGCTTCGCGTGCTTTGACTCCGTGCGCGCAGCGCTGGAGGAACTCCGCAGCTTGCCGCGTCTGACCGGCGTGCGCGAAGGTCACGCCTTCCCAGTAGTCCAGGAGGGGCTCGTAGCGCAGTCGTACGAGACGTGCCACCAAACCTCGGCCGGTGAGCCCAGGTCTCGCACGTGCGAACCATTCGAGCGCTGCATCGGTCTGACCTGCTCGCAGCGCCAGCCGGGCTTCCAAGTAGCCGCGCTCGACCGCCTGCTCCTGGGCGGCCACCCGCTGGAGGCACCCGTCGACCGGCCACCACGGGCAAGGACTGGGTTCCGAGCGGGATGCCGCCGCTGCCGTCGACGAGTCCTCGCTCAAGGCGATCCGCAGTTCGACGAGCCGTCCCCAGGCCGTCCCGTCGGTGAAGCGAGCGCCGAAGTCGGTTAGCTGTGCCGGCAACGCCCGTGCGACCTCGTCCGATAACAGTGGGCGTAAGTCCTGCACGTTCCCCAGGCGCTGCCAGATCAAGGCCGGCTGCCCCCGCTCGGGCGCGTGATCGGACAGGACGGCAGTGGCCTCGTCCTCGGCGTACCGCAGGCGGCCGCACAACCACTGCCCCCAGGCACAACCCTCGAGCGCGGTCTGCTGGACGCGAGGCGGTCCCCCGTGTATCGCGGCTGCTAACACGGATTTCAACGCGGACAACTGCGGGATCGTGCGGACCAGGGACCCGCTGGCTTCCCCGAGCACCGCACCGAACTCGACGTCCTGGACGGGGCGATCATCCCGCAAGCACTCGAACACCCCTGCCACGAAGCGGAAGAACCGGAAGTCCTGGGCGAAGTGCGCATCGACGGCCGCGCTGGACAGGCACCGGCCGAGCGAAGCCGGGTCGCCGAAAGCAGCAGCGCAGGCCGCGCCGAGCAGCACAGGCGGCCAGCTTCCGGCGGGCGCGGTCGCACCAGCCGCGAGATACCTGGAGGCCAGCCCGAACTGCCCGGTCTGCATGGCGTACACCGCGAGGTTGTAGAAACCCCAGGGCAGTGCGCCCGCGACCTGCATCAGCCGACCGGTCAGCTGCGCGACGTGGGCGATCAGCTCCCACGAGGCTCCCGGCACGATCCGGAGCACCGGCTCCAACGCGCGGGTGGCCACCTCGAACGCCTCCGCGGCGTACCGACCGTCCCGGTACCGCTCGAGCAGGGCAACGCACCTGCTGGCGTCGGACAACGTCTGCGTGGCCATGACGGCAGCGACCGCCGCGAGGGTTTCGGCGGTTTCATCGCCGACGGCACCGGGATGGTTCAGCTCCTGCAGCGCGTCGTTCGCACGTCCGTCCTGGAGGGCGGCCAACGCCCGGCGAGCTCGGCGCTGCCGCACGAGTCGCCACTGCCCGCGTTTCGTCGCTGATGCCATGACGAAGCCTCACCGCTCGTGTTCCACGTCACAACCACCCTCCGCGCGAACTCTACTTGTCCGGGACGACGACTTCGCCGATGTTCCTCATTCCCGGTCCGGCCGGCGGAGGTCCTCGATCAGCCGCACGCCGTCGACACCGAGTCCTTCCAGCACTTTTCGGGCTCCGGACGCCTCATCGGCCAGCAGCGCGAGCAGCAGTGAGACCTCATCGGCGGGTGCTCCGGTCGCGGCGGGCTTGGCCGTGCCCAACGCCGTGAGCGAGCGCTCGGAGAAGTGCTTGCGGCGCGGCGTCGGGGACGAAAGCGCGCGGACAGCCCGCTTTCCGACGTCCCCCTGCTTCTCCAGCGCGGCGCGCAGCACGGCGCTGCCTGCGATTCCGAACCCCTGCAGGAAGGTGTCCGAACCGATGGCAGTGCGCCTCCCGGCAGCGAGCAGGAGTGCCGCGCGGAGGGCCCGGACAGCGGAATCGTCGAAGGCGTCGGTGCGCAACCGCCCGTCGTCGTCGAAGCACTGCGCGGCCAGACCCGACGAGGTTCGCGTCGGCGCCTGCTGCGACTCGGCGCGCGCGCTGTCCGGCGGGAGCAACTGCTGCAACGACACGTTGATGATCTCCAGCAGCCGGGCCGAGCTACCGCCGCCGGTCTCGACGTACGCGGCGGCGATGTCCTGCGGGGTCACCATGGAACGGCCGTCGGCCGAGGCGATCTCCTTGGCCTTGACCAGCGCCGCCTCCACGCTGTCGGACCGCTGCACGTCGGGCGCTCGGCCGTTGGTGCTGCCCGGGCGCGCGTCCACCCCCACATCCGCCCCGATCACGCCGTAGAGCGTCGCGGTCAGGACCGCCAGGTTGGTCGATCCGATGGTGCGCCGCATGGACGGCTGCAGTTCCGGGCACGTGACCAGCCCGAAGAGGAGGTCCGTCGAGGTGACGATGCCCTTGGCCGCGGCGTTGACGCGGTCCAGCAGCTCGACCGCCTCGGGCGAGTACTCCCCCCGCTCCTGCACCCGCGGACGGGCCGGCGCCGGGTTCCGGCCGGTGATGTGCACGCTCGGATTGCCGTAGAGCAGGAAGGACGCCCACGCGCAGTCCGGCTCGCTGAGCACCGCGCGCCGGGCTTCCCGCATCGCCGAACCGGCCGTCTTGTCGTCCAGCAGCTCCCGGTAGAAGGTCTCGGCGAACCGCTTCGCGCTCTCCTCCCCCACTTCGGCACGGGTGCCGATCACGACCTTCGAGCCCAGGGTCATGAAGGACAGGCACAGGTTCGCGACCGGCCCGACGGCCTTGCATCCGTTGACGAAGACGACCGGGGGCGCGCCCACCACCGCAGCCGTCTCCAACGCGTGCTCGTCGAGCAAACGCCGCTGGTGGAGCAGCAGACCGCTCTTCGCGGGGTCCGAGCGGACGGTGACGTGGCCGCAGTAGTGCAGGAGGTCGTACTGGGTCGACGTGAGCTCGCGGACCACGTTCGCCAGCGTCGCCTTGGACCCCCGCAGCACCGTGCACTCGGCGCCGCGCGCGGTGAACCACTCGGCAACGCGCGCGGCTTCGTGGCTGGCCGCGGGCAGGTCCTCGAGCGGGTCACCGATGATCAGCGCCTTCTCGACCGGGCCGATCTCGCGGCCGGGGTGGGGCGAGGTCCGCACCACCGAGCCCTGGCCGAGGTCGTGGGTGAGCCCGAGGAAGTCGGTCCCGTCGTGGAGCAGCTCCCACGGCACGAGGGTCTCGTTGCTCCGCACCATCAACGGGCCTTGCGACTCGCGGACCTTCGTGATGAGCGCGGGCTCGTCGGTGCCCTTCACCGGGCGGAAGAGCTGGCTGTACAGCGTCTGACCGGTCCTGACCAGCTCGTCGCGGAGGTCCGACCCGCTGGACGGCGTCCCGCCGAGGGATGCGTCGAGCGCCGATTTGAGAATCCCGTCGATCTCCTCGCACAGATCGCGCACCAGGCTCTGGCTGACGACCAGCGAGTACTCCTGTTCCAGCGCACCGAATTCGGTCCCGCCGGAAGTCCGCAGCTCGTAGCGGTAGCGAGTGCCGCCGTCCTCCTCGCTGACCGTGACGCTCAGGACCGCGAGCGGGTCATCGCTCATGGTCGGCCCGGCCTTCGCGCCCGTCGATGAGCTTCTGCAGCGCTTCGAGCTCCGCCGGGGTCGGCACCTCGCTGAGCGTCACGGTGACGCCGTCGACCGTCAAGGTGAGCGTTTTATCGGTTTCGTCCCGCTTCTTCTTCCGCTGCCAGCCCTGCATGACCTGGATCGCCGCGGCGAAGGTTCCGGCGAACTGCACGACCAGCCCGATGATGTCGACGGCCGCCGACCGGCGCCCGGGCTCGGGCTGGTCGACGTCGACCTCGTCGGCCCGAACGGCTCCGGCGTCCAGCAACGCATCCCGCAGGTCACCGCGGAGCCGCAGCGCGTCCTTCCGGCGCTCGGCAGCCTGCAACCTCACCTCGAACTCCAGAACCGGGCTCATAGCCGGAGATCTTCCCAGAGGAACACCCCCGATCGCACCAAGTTCAGCCAGGTCGATCACGACTCATCACGAGCACCAGCCCTCGAACCCGCGCAGGTGCACGTGAATAACATTCACGACTTGGTCGCGTTGCGGGGTTGCTCGCCGAAGGCTTCGGCGAGGATTCGGTGGGTGGTCTGCTCCAGGCTGGAGGTCTCCGGGATGACTTGTTCGGCGGGCAACCGGAGGACGTCGTGCTCCCGGTACCAGGCTCGCATTTCTTCGGGACCGAACTCGGCGGCCTTCGGTCGGGTTTCGTGGCGGCGGAGGGTTTCCTCGAACGAGACGTCGAGGTAGTAGAACGCGGTGGTGCCGCGGTGATCTCGTGCGAGCTGGGTCAGCATCGTCGCGTAGCGCTGGGCGGTGAGGATCCCCTCGACGATCACGTGGTATCCGCAGTCGAGGGCGTATCGCGCGACGGTGCTGATCAGACCGATGTTGAAACCGTTGGCCACATCGCGTTCTTTCAGCACCGTCCGCCGCATCACGTCTTGCGGGACCAGCGCGCACGTTCGCCCCAGCGCCTCTCGCACCGCCGTCGCGACGGAGCTCTTGCCGCTACCCGAGTTCCCCCGGATCACCACCAAGCGCGTCCGCGAAGAGCCGACCAATCCCATTCACCGGAGACTAGCGATCCCTGCCGGCGATGACGACCGGCATCCCGGTACATCTCTCCATTGTGGACTCTTTCTCCGGAGGGCGAGGGCGGGCAGGTGCGCTCACCGGCTGGCCGCGAAGCCGTTGTCCACAGTGGTCTCCTGGTCCATGCGGACCAGGGTGGTCGCGAGCAGGTGGACGCCGGTGGCGATCTGGTCCGCGTCGGTCCACTCCTCGGGGCAGTGGCTGCGGCCTTCCCGGGAGGGCACGAAGATCATCCCGGCCGGGCAGCGGGCCGCCAGGTGCGCGGCGTCGTGGCCGGCGCCGCTCGGCATCGCCATCCACGGGAGGCCGAGTTCGTCGGCGGCGGCCGACGTCAGGTTCTGCACGGACGGATTCGTCGGGACGACCGGGTTGTCCACGGTCCAGTCGATCAGCACTTCGACACCGTTCTCGGCGCTCTCCCTGGCGATCTCCTCGACGATCCGCCGACGGACACCGGACAGCCAGACCTGGTCCTCGCTGCGGAACTCGGCCGCCAGGCGCGTCCGGCCGGGCACCACGTTCTCCGCACCCGGTTCGACCAGCAGATCACCGCAGGTGGCGACCGCAGCACCAGGCCCCGCGCACCCCTCGCGCTCGACGGTCAGCACCGTCCTGGCGGCTGCGACCAACGCGTCCCGCCGATCGTCCATCCGCCGGGTCCCCGCGTGGTCGGACCGGCCGGTGAACGTGGCGAGGAAGCGCTCGATGCCGACGATCGCGGTGACGATCCCGATGCCGACACCGCGCTGCTCCAGCGTCGGCCCCTGCTCGATGTGCAGTTCGAGGTAACCGTGCAGCGGTTTCGTCGCCCAGGTCGGCGTGAGCATCCCGCCGGGGTCCAGCCCGAAGGACGTCGCCACGTCGCCGAGCCGATTGCCGCCCGCGTCCACCCGATCCAGGTTCTCCGTCGTGAGCACCCCGGTGGCCGCCTGGCTGCCGAGGCAGCTGCCGCTGTAGGGGTTGGACTCCTCGCCGAGGAAGTCGACGACGAGGAGGTCGTGGTCGAGCCGGGTCCCCGTTTCCCGCAGCCGCCGCGCGACCTCGATGCCGCCGAGCACCCCCACGATCCCGTCGAACCGCCCGCCGCCCTGGACGGTGTCCGTGTGCGAGCCGGTGACCAGCGGCGCGCCACCGTGCCGCCCCGGAAGCCGACCGACGATGTTGCCCGCGGGATCGACGGTGACCTCCAGCCCGGCGTCGCGCATCCGGCCGCGCACCCAGTCCCGGGCCGCCCGGTACGGCTCGCTGAAGACCCGGCGCGTCCAGCCGTCCGAATCCGGCTCGGTCAGCCGCGCGAGATCGTGCAGATCGGACCACAGCCGTTCGTGGTCTGGCGCCAGCAGTTCGACGTTCACTCGATCACCTCCAGTGAGGCTTTTCCATCCTGCTCGGGCAGCGACCGCGAAGCACGACCGGCACCGCGCGGCGAGGGTCGCATGCGCCGCAGGCGCATAACCCACCCTCGCAACCGGCACCGCCGCGGGTTCTCAGCGTTCGCCTGGCGAGGACGGCCAAGCCGCCGTGTATTGGCATACATCAGGGTTGGCACCCGCAGACCAGGCGGGCGCTGAGGTTCCGCCACCCGCACCGCCACGCAAAACGAGGATGGAAAACCCTCAGTGCACCCAAACGTTTGCCCCAAACGTTTGGGTGACTATGCTGGTCTTGTCCGCCAGGAGTCAAGGGGCTGGGTAGAGTTCCTCCGATGTCGACGCAAGACGCGCCTCGCGGAGCGCCGCTCAAGCCGCGCCGCCCCGCGACGTTGCGCGCCATCGCGGAGGCCGTCGGAAGCCACTCCTCGACGGTTTCCCGCGTGCTCAACGGAACGGCGCAGGAGCGGCGCGCGGCAGCCTCACCGGAACTCGCCGAGCGGATCCGCCAGATCGCCGAGGAGCTCGACTACCGGCCCAATCCGCACGCGGCCAGTTTGCGCACCCGGCGGAGCGGCTTGATCGGCGTGCTCGTCCCGCGCCTGTCGGACCTCGTGCTCGCCATGGTCTACGAGGGGATCCACGCCGCAGCAGCGGATGCCGGCCTGTCGACGTTCGTGACCAACACCGACGACCTCGCGCAGCGGCAGCGATCCGCGGCCGACGTGATGCTCGCCCGCCGCGTCGACGGGATGATCTTCGGCGACGCCCACCTCGACAGCGAGTTCCTCACCGAGTTCGCCGATCGGGGCGTCCCGTTCGTGCTGGTCAACAGGTGGTCGGGCAGCTTCCCGGCCGCGACCTGCGACGACTACCTCGGCGGCCGGCTGGTCGCGGAGCACTTCCTGGACCGCGGCTTCGAGCGCGCCGCGTTGCTGGCCGGGCCGGAGTTCGCGAGCACGGCCCGCGACCGCACGGCCGGATTCCTCGACCGCTACCGGGAAGCGGGCATCGAGGTGCCCGAGAACCGGATCGTCCGGGCAGGTCTCGACGTCGCGGAGGGCCACCGGGGCGCCGACGAGCTGCTAGCCCGCGGCCCGGCGCCGGACGCGATCTTCGCCGTCAACGACTTCGCCGCGATCGGCGCGATCGGGTCCCTGCGCGACCACGGCATCCGAGCGGGCGAAGACCTGGCGGTCGCCGGCTACCACGACACCCCGCTGGCCGCCGAACTGCCGATCCCGCTGACCTCGGTGCGGACCCCGGTGAAGCAGATGGGCAAGGCCGCCGTCGACATGCTCGCGCGGGCCATGGCCGGGGATGAGCCGGAATCCGTGCGCCTCCCCCCGACCCTGGTGATCAGAGCCTCCACCGACCCGAGCTGAGCACGGGTTATCAGCCGCTGACCTTTGCGCGCCTCGCGCCCTTGCTCGTGATCGCCTGCCTTCTCTCGCTCTGACCGGATTGCGTCGCGGCACCCAACGCACTGGAACCGCGCACACCGGACGGCAGGTCCACTTCGGACTGCTCGATCGCGGATCCGTTCCAGGAGGCGGATTTGCGCATCAACTCGACCAGCGGTCCTTCGACCGCTGCTGCCGCGGCGTTTCAGCGGGCGCACGTCGGCGCGGTCCGGGCAGGGGGACGTGGCCGAGCTGGGATCACGAACCGCGTGGTTGCCAACCTCCACGAGTAACATGTTACTGTCCTGCCGCCGGTGACTTCCCCCACGATTCGAGTCGGGCGCCCTCCGCGCAGGCCCGCCTGCGGACGTCACCACCGATCACCCCCGAAGGGAGAGACCGCGGTGACGACAGCGTCCAACGAGGACATCCGCGCGCGCTTGCGGACCGACCGCGCCGCGCTGGGCGCATACGTTTCCGACGCCTCGATCTTCCGCCGCGTCCCCCGAGCTGTCCTCGAACCCCGGACCCGCGCTGAGATCCGGGCCGGGGTGCGCATCGCGCAGGAGGAGGGGTGGCCGATCACCGTCCGCGGCGGCGGCACCTCGGTGGCCGGGAACGGGATCGGCGAGGGCCTGATCATCGACACCTCGAGGCACTTCAACCGCATCCTCGAAATCGACCCGGAGGCGCGCACCGCCCGGATCGAACCCGGCGTCGTCTGCGACGCCCTGCGCGAGGCGGCGGCTCCCCACGGCCTCACCTACGGACCGGACCCCTCGACCCACAGCCGGTGCACCGTCGGCGGCATGATCGCCAACAACGCCTGCGGATCCCACTCGCTCGCCTGGGGAACTGCCGCGGACAACGTCGTCGAGCTCACCGTCATGCGCGCCGACGGCGAGCTGGTCACGTTGAAGCGAGGCGGGACGAGCGATCCCGAACTCGACCGGGCCCTCCTTCGCTTGCGGGACGAGAACCTCGCGCTGCTGCGCACCACCCTGGGTCGATTCCCCCGGCAGGTCTCCGGGTACGGGCTGCACCACCTGCTCCCGGAGAACGGCTTCGACACGGCCAAGGCCTTCGCCGGCTCCGAGGGAACCCTGGGCATCATCGTCGAGGCCGTCGTCCAGCTCGTCCCCGTGCCGGAGGCCACCGCCCTGGCCGTCCTCGCTTTCCCCACCGTCTTCGACGCTGCCGCGGCCGCGCCGCTGACCCGGCGCAACGGCGTGGTGACCTCCGAGGGCATGGGCGGAGACCTCCTCGACGTGCTGCGGATCAGCCAGGGCCGCGATGCCGGTGACATCCTCCCGGGCGGTGTCGGTGATCCGCGCCCGGCAGGTGGCTGGCTCTACTGCGAGACGACCGGCGAGACGGCCGAAGACGCCCGGATGCGCGCCGAGGAACTCGTGGCCGAATTCGATTCGCACCCCCAGCACCGCACCGTGGACGCGGTGATCGTTTCCGATCCGGTCGAGATGCGGAAGCTCTGGCGGATCCGGGAATCCGCGGCGGGTCTCGTCACGCGCCTGCCCGACGGCGGCGAGGCCTGGCCGAACTGGGAGGACTCCGCCGTGCCGCCCGAGCAGCTCGCCGACTACCTCCGCGATCTCTACGCCCTGCTGGACGAGCACGGTCTGCGGGGCATCCCGTTCGGGCACTTCGGCGAAGGCTGCGTCCACATCCGCATCTCCTTCGAGCTCGGCACCGAGGACGGCCTCGATGTCTTCCGGGCCTTCATGTCCGATGCCGCCGCCACCGTCGCGGCCCACGGCGGTTCGCTCTCCGGCGAGCACGGCGACGGTCGGGCTCGGTCCGCTCTGCTGCCGCACATGTACCCGCCCGAGGCGCTCGCGGCCTTCGCCGCGTTCAAAACGGCCTTCGATCCGGACTGCGCCCTCAACCCGGGTGTGCTCGTCGACCCCGATGCCGTCGACGTCGGGATCCGCCCGGCACCGGGGCAGCGAAGCAAGGAGTTCGTCCCCGTGCACGCGCTCAGCCGCGACCGGGGCTCACTCGTCAACGCCGTCAACCGATGCGTGGGCGTCGGCGCCTGCCGCTCGGACGAGGGGGCGATGTGCCCCTCCTTCCAGATCACCCGCGACGAGGTGCACAGCACTCGCGGCCGAGCCCGCATCCTCTCCGAGATGTTCCGCGGCGACCTCCACCCGGAGGGCACCGGCTCGGAGGACGTCAAGGACGCGCTCGATCTGTGCCTCTCGTGCCGGGCGTGCGCCTCCGAATGCCCCGTCAACGTGGACATGGCCACTTACAAGTCGGAGTTCCTCCACCAGCACTACGCGGGTCGGCGCCGCCCCATGGCCCACTACTCGATGGGTTGGCTGCCGCTCACCAGCAGGGTTCTGCACCTCATCCCCGGCGCCGCGCGAGCGGTCAACGCCCTCCTGTCCATCCGCCCCGTGGAGAAGGCCGTCATGCGGCTCGGCGGCGTCGACGCCAGCCGCTCGATGATCCGCTTCTCCCCGCGCAGCTTCCAGTCCCTGTCGAAATCACGGCGGTTCCGCGCCGAGCAGCAACCGACAGGTTCGACGTCGACCAGCGAGCAGCGCGTCTCCCGCGGAACGGTGGTGCTCTGGCCGGACAGCTTCACCAACCACCTGGACGCGAACGTGGCCGCCGACGCCCATGCCGTCCTCACCGCGCTCGGCTACGACGTGATCGTTCCCCGCGGATTCCTCTGCTGCGGGCTGACCTGGCACTCGACCGGCCAACTCGCGCGAACGCAGCAGGTCCTCGCCCGCACCCTGAAGTCGCTGGACGCGTGGATCGACGGCCGCACCCCCGTCGTCGTCCTCGAACCGTCCTGCGCATCGATGCTCACCGAAGAGGCCCCCGAACTCCTCGCCGCCGACCCGCGCTCGCACCGGCTGGCCGCGCAGGTCGTCACGCTCGGCGACGTCGTCGCCAGGCACGTCGACGACGCGGACTGGCCCTTCGGGGAACTGCCGATCCCGGCCCTCTCCCAGGTCCACTGCCACGAGCGCTCCCGCCGCGGCCACGGAGGCACCGGGACGACGTTGGCCCGTCTCGGCGTCGCGGAGTCCCAGATCGAGACCGGTTGTTGCGGGCTGGCAGGCAACTGGGGGTTCGAACCCGGTCATGCCGATCTCTCCCGCAGCCTCGCCGAGCGGGAACTGCTCCCGCGCATCCGCGAACTCGACGGGGAGGCCGTCGTGCTCGCCGATGGCTACTCCTGCCGCACGCAGATCCGCGAGGGCCTGGCCGACGGGGCCCGCGGCGCGGATCAGAAGCAGGGGCTCCACCTCGCCCAACTGCTCCGTCGAGCACTCGGCACCCGCTAGCCACCGCGCGGTGGCCTCAGCACCCGACGACCACAAGCTCCACCGGGCACACCCCCGGCACCCCGCTCAGCGCTGAGCGGCTGAACCGAAGAAACAGGTGAAACACGATGGGCATCCTCGCGCTGCTGGTCTTCATCGCTGTCACCGTCGTGATGAACGTCCCGCTCCGGAGACCGATCTCCGAGTCCCTGCTCGTAGCCCTCCTGGCCACCGCGCTCGTCGGCGGCAAGGACGCGCTGTCGCTGCTGTGGACCGGAGTCTGGGACGCGCTCGACAACGACGTGACCTTCGCCGGCATGGCATTCGTCTTCATGGGCGTGATCGTCTCGGCCACGGGCCTCATCGAACGGCTCATCCAGATCTTCAACTCCGTCTTCGGCCGCCTGCGCGGCGGAGCGGCCTACGTCTCGACGGCAGGATCCGCGGCCATCGGACTCGTCGCCGGATCGACCGCGGGCAACGCCGCCACCGTCGGTTCGGTGACGATCCCGTGGATGAAGGAGAACGGCTGGTCGCGTGCGCGGGCCGCCACCCTCGTGGCCGGCAACTCCGGTCTCGGCGTCGCGCTGCCGCCGAACTCGACCATGTTCATCATCCTGGCGACGCCGGCCGCCGTCGGCGTGAGCGCCGGTGACGTCTACGTCTCGCTGTTCGTCGCCGGCGCCTACTGCGTGCTCTACCGCATGCTCGTCGTCTTCATCTGGACCCGCCGCGACGGCATCGAGCGCACCGACTCCCGCCACCTCGCACCCTTCCGCAGGGCGCTGGCGAGCGGGTGGACGTCGATGACGATCTTCGCCGGCATCCTCATCCCCGTGCTGCTCACCTTCGGGCCGCTGTTCAACTTGCTGGAGTCCGAAGCCCGGATCGGCGAAGCGGCCATGGGAGAGATCTCCATCATCGTCTGGGTGCCGATCCTCATCTCCCTGATCGCGCTCGTCGAGGGCCGCAAGCGCCTGCGCGGCAACTGGGGACACCTCCGCCGGGCGATCCGAGCGGAAGCACCGCAGTTCGCCACGGTGGGCATTTCCCTCTTCGCCGCCCTGGCCGCCTCGAACATCATGAGCGAGCTCGGAGTCGGACCGCAGCTGTCCGAAACGCTGGCCCAGATGGACCTGCCCAAACCACTGCTCGTCCTCGTCGTCTGCCTCACCGCGGTCCTGGTGGCCACGCCGCTGTCCTCGACGGCTACGGCAGCGGCCATCGCCGCTCCGGCGGTCATCGCCCTGGGCACCGTCGACGTCCCGGCCGTCGTGGCCATCTGCGCGATCCTGGTGTGCACCTCGACCGAGGGCGCCTCCCCACCGGTGGGCGCACCCATCTACCTGGCCTCCGGCATGGCCGAGGTCAACCCCCAGAAGACGTTCGTCCCGCTCATCATCTGGTTCGTCGTCCCCGTCATCGCCATCGGGTGGCTCATCGCCATGGGCTGGCTGCCGATTCCGAGCTGAGAGGATCCGCTGTGAAGAAGGCCCTCGAATTCATCTTCTGGATCGCCCTCGTCGCTTTCCTCGCGCTTGGCTCGCTCATCGTGCTCGGCCAACTGCTCGGCGTCGTCGCCCTCAGCCCCGGGCTCGTCGAGGGTGCCGCGTCCACGCTCAACTGGTCGGCGTTCAGCTCAGCGACGGCCTGCGCGCTGGCCGCCTTCGCACTGCAGTACTTCCCGAAGGAGAAGTCGACCGACGGGCCCGGCGCCGAGCAGTCGTGAGCGTCCCGCCGCCGCGGTGTCCGGGCCGAGCGGATCCGGACACCGCAGCGCGCAGGACGAGCGGATCAGGAGTCGAAACCGGTCCTCAACCGGGTCCAGAGCTCCTGGGGGTCCTCAGACCGCTCCGCGTAGCGCAGCGCTTGACCGACCAACAGCACGGCAGTCGCTTCGAGGTGGTCCCGCATCGCCTGCGCTGCGCCAGGGCCGTCGCCGGCGAGGATCGCATCGATGATCGGATCGTGTTCGCCGATGATGTCGGAGTACTCCCGGCTCCGGCCGGCCGTCGAAGCCCCGAGCAGTCGGGTCGAAACCCGCAGCTGATCGACGATCCGGTGACCGCGCCGCATGCTGCCGGCCTCGAGCACGATGCCGTGCAGTTCCTGGTCGACGGCGAAGAAGCGCGTCTCCTCGTCCTGCTCGGCGGCCTCGCACATCTGCCGGCGCAGTTCCGCCGCCTCGGCGGTGAAGGACTCGTCGGCGTACAGGGCGGCGCGATGGGCGGCCGGGACTTCGAGGGCGAGGCGGATGGAGAAGATCTCCGCGACGTCCTCGGGCGTGGTGGGGATGATCTGGAAGCCGCGGTTGCGCACGAAGCGGATGAGACCGGCCTCCTCCAACCGCAGGAGGCCTTCGCGGACCGGCGAACGCGAGACGCCGAGCTCGTCGGAGAGCTGGTAGACGCTGTACCACTCCTGCGGACGCATCGTGCCTTCGATGACGGCGGAGCGCACGTGCTCCATGACGACTTCGGTGAGGCTCGGCCCTCTACCCGTGCTCATGATGTTCCCGTCCGGCCTCGGCGCCGGATGCGGAGCAGCGATCACGGGCCAGCGGCTCTTGCGTCTGCGGCTACCGGACCATCGTATCGCTGCGGAGCCGATTCGCCGGGGCACCCCGGGTTCGCGCCGAGCGCAACGCCGAACGGCGCGGGGGAGCTCACCCCGTCGTACGGGCAACCTCATCGAACTGTCCAAAGTGGAAGCGCTACGCCCGCCGAGCTCGCCGGAAACGCCCTTGCCGGAACGGCATTTCCGGCGATCTCGATCCCGGGTCGTCAGGCGGGTTCGCCTGGTGGGGGCAGTTGGACTTCGAGGCCGTGCTGGGGCGCCAGGGTCATCGCCCGGTGGAGTTGTTCTTCGGACATCGGCTGCGGAGGCACTCCTGGTTCGGCCTTGTCGCCGACGCCTGCGAAGTAGCGGTCCATGCCGCCCGGGGTGTACATCGTCAGGGTCTTGCCCGGGTGGACTCCGATGTTGCGGAGGCTGTGGACCGTTCCCCTCGGGACGAAGACGAAGTCCCCCGGGCCCGCCTGGAAGGTTTGGCCACCGCTGAAGAACTCCAGGTCACCGGCCAGGACGTAGATGCCTTCGTCCTCGTGGGCGTGGATGTGCGGGGGCGGGCCGTCGCCGGGTGGGACCGAGACCTCCATCAGGCTCAGGGAGCCTCCGGTGTTCTCCTTCGTCGCCTTCAGCGTGTAGATGTCCGCGCCGATCCACACCGACTCCCCTTCGTCGGCGGGCACGTGCAGGAGTCCCTTCGGGGCATTGCTGGTCACTCGACCTCCATGGTTCGACGTGAGTTGTCGCGCTCAGCTGCGCAGGACGATCGCGGCGTTGATCCCGCTGAAGGCGACGCTGTTGGACACCGCCAGCCGGATCGGTGCCGCCTTGGCGGCCTGACCCACCAGGGGCAGGTCTTCATCGATGGGTTCGTGCAGGTTCGGGTTGCCGTGGACGAATCCGCCGCGCAGTTGCAGCGCGGTGGCGATCAGCTCCTGCAACCCCGCTGCGGTCAGGCAGTGCCCCACCAGCGGTTTCGTGGAGTTGACCAGGGGTGCGGAGCCGAAGACCTCGGTGAGGGCGTGGGCCTCCGCGGTGTCGCCGGCCTTCGATCCGGTGCCGTGGGCGTTGACGTAGTCGACCTCGTGCGGCCGGACTCGGGCCGATGCGAGCGCGGCGCGCAGTGCGGCGGCTTGGCCCGCCGGGTTCGGATCGGTGCCGCGGCGGGCGTCGAGGCGTTGGCCCCAGCCCGCGATCGACGCCAGGGGGCGCACTCGCGCGCGGCTCTCGAGCACGATCGCTGCCGCGCCTTGGCCGTGGACGAAGCCGCGTCGTTGCGCATCGAACGGGCGGCAGAGCTGCCGCGGAGCCACCTCCTCGTCCGGTGCGGCCATCGCGCCGCTGTCGCGGAAGGCGCGGAGCTCAGCAGCGGACAGCTCCGCCACCGGTGCCACCACCAGGCAGGAGTCGACCTCGCCCGCGGCGACCAGGCGAGCGCCGAGGATCGCGGCGACCGTGCTGCTGGCCGAGGCAGCGCCGGCTGTCCAGCCCTCGCCCGCGACGCCGGTCGCTTCGCTGACCGTCCCGACGACGTCGGTGTCCAGGTGGGTGAGGACGTGCGAGGGCCGCAGGCTGCTCGGTCGGTCGTGGAATCCGCGCAGGGCCTCGGCGTGGTAGCCGAGCGCGAGGTTGTTGCCCGCCACGATCAGAGCGGTGTTCTCCCGATCCTCGAGCCCGGCCGAACGCAACGCCTCTTCCGCGACGCACGCGGCGGTCTGCCCGGGCAGGGCGGATCGGCGGGTCGCGCGTTGGAGCCGGGCCGCTGCGTCGGGGGCGTCGTGCAGATGGCGCTGCGTCCAGGCCGCGACGGAGAACCCGTCGAGCTGCGCGGCGACTCCCGCCCTGGACTCGGCGGGCAGGTCGACCGCGCGCACCCCGCTCCGGCCCTCGCGCAGGGCCGCGGTGAAGCCGTCCAGGTCGTCGGCGACGGAGTTGAGCACGCTCGCGCCGGTGATCAGGACCTCGCGCCTCACCGGGCGACCTTGCGGGTCTTCGGGGCGATCCCGTAGGGCGTGCGGAGGAACGGGTAGCCGGGCAGTCGCACGCGGCGGCGCGGCGGGTGGTGCCACAGCTTCGACCAGTCGATCTCCCCGCCGCCCAGCCATTCCCGGACTCGCGGATCGGTTTCCTCCGGTGCGTCAACGCCTTCCGCGATCAGCACGAGCCCGGCGCGCAGTTCCTCGTTCGTGCTCGCTCGCACCACCGCTCGGGCGGTGAGGTGGTCGCGGCCGGTTTGCAGCGTCCACGCGGTGGCGGTCGGTTCCGGAGCCGTCGGACCGGCGACGAACTCGGCGAGCCTGGCGGCGACCCGGCGCAGCGCGTCGTCATCGGTACCGCTGATCGGGAACACCATCGACGTCCCACCCCAGGAGCCGTCCGGCGAGTCCGCGGCGGGTGGTTCCTCCAGCACCACGTGGGCGTTCGACCCGCCGATGCCGAAGGAGCTGACGCCCAGCCTCCGGGGAGCATCACCGGGTTCCCACGGCACGCTGCCCTGCGCCACCTCGGCCGGCTGGTCGTGGATCTCCAGATCCCCGTCCATGCCGAGGATCCCGGCGCCGGTGGGGATCGCCCCGTTGCCCAGGACCAGCACCGCCTTGGCCAGGCTCGCCGTGCCCGCAGCGCCCTCCAGGTGACCGATGACGGCCTTCACAGTGCCGATCCACAACCGCTCGCCCGGTCCCGCGAAGCGCACCGGCCCCGCTGCGTGCTCGCGGACCAGTTCGCGCAGACCGTTGAGCTCCTCGACGTCCAACTTCGTCCCGGGCGCGTGGGCTTCGAGGTAGCCCAGCGACGCCGGGTCCACGTCGCCCTGCGCGAGCGTCCGGCGCAGCAGCCGGGCTTGGGAACCGCTGTCGGTCTTGACCAGTCCGCCGGCCCGGCCGTCGTGGTTGGCCGCCGCGCCCCGGATGATCGCCAGCACCGGGTCACCTGCCTCCAGCGCGTCGTCGAGCCGCTTGACCACGAAGCACAGCACGCCTTCCCCGCGCACGTACCCGTTGGCGTCGTCGGAGAACGGGCGGCACGTCCCCGTCGGCGACAACGCACCCATGTGCGCCAGCGCTCCGGTGAGCCATCCCGAGGCGTAGACGTTGGAGCCGCCGACGATGGCGGTGTCGAAGTCGCCCGCGCGCAGCCCGGAAGCAGCCAGCGCCAGCGCGCTCAGGCCGCTGGAGCAGGCGGTGTCGACCGTGATGCTGGGGCCGCGCAGGTCGAAGAAGTTCGAGACCCGGTTCGACAGGTAGGCGGCGATGCTGCCGGTCAGCGAGTAGCGGTCCAGCACGCCGGTGCTGATCATCCCGTCCCGGAAGTCGCTCGTGGACGAACCGACGAACACCCCGACCTCCTGGCCGCGCAGGCTGCTCGGCGCGATGCCCGCCGACTCCAGCGCCCGCCAGGTGGTCTCCAGCAGCAGCCGCTGCTGCGGGTCCATCCACACCGCCATCCGCCCGACCACGTCGAAGAACCCGGCGTCGAAGGTGTCCACATCGGACACGAGAGCGGCGGTCAGCCCGCCTTCCCCGGCCACCTCGGCGTCGTAGCCGACGAGGCGTTCGGCGGGGACCGGTCCCATCGCGGGACGGCCGGCCAGCAGCGTCTCCCAGAACTCGTCGACGTCGTCACCGCCCGGCACCCGGCAGGACATCCCCACGATCGCCAACGGAGCCAACTGCGCATTCTTGGTCACCGGGCTATCTCCTCTGCTCGTCCGTACCGCTGCTTGACCAGCCGCCGGAAATCGGCGGAACCCCAAGCCTTTTCGTGCCTGCCGACCTCGACCTCGATCGCGGCGTCGCCCGCGGCCAGCGCCTGCTCGGCGAACTGGCCTTTGAGCAGCTCCAACGCGTACCGCGGCGCCCGCGCCATCCCACGCGCCAGCTCGAGCGCGGTGTCGAACACCGACTCGTGCGGCACGACCTTCACCGGCGCCGAGCGGGCGCGGAGCTCAGCTCCCGCGTAGCCGCGAGCGGTCAGCAGCATCTCGGTGCCGAGAGTGTGCCCGAGTCGGCTCGGCAGCAGCCAGGTCGTGCCGTACTCCGGGACCAGGCCGTAGTTCAGGAAGTTCGCCGCGTAGCGGGAGCGCTCGGAGAGCACCGGCACGTCGGCGTACAGGCCGAAGCTGAGCCCGCCGCCGATGGCGTGGCCCTGCATCGCCGCGACCACCGGCAGCGGGCAGTGCGGGAAGGCCCGGACGAACGGTTCGACGTCGGCGCGCTCGTCGGTCAGCAGGTACTCGCGACTGGCACCGGCGGCGAACACCGCGGGCAGGCCAGCAGCGACGATCACGTGCACCGCGGGGTCGGACACCGCCTCGGCCAGCGCGGCCGGGACGGCTTCGACCAGGGCGGACGAGATCGCGTTGCCGCCCCGGGAATCGGCCACGGTGACCACCGCGACGCGGCCGTCGATCTCGACCGTCACGAGATCGCTCACAGCAACCCCTCCTCGCGCAGCCGCTGCACCCGGGAACGCACGCCCGGATCGGTGACCGCTCGTTCGAACATGCGGTGCGCGTGGTCGAAGTAGTCCTCCGGCAGCGGATCGAGAATCCGGTGGCAGGACTTGAGATCGCCAACTGCTTCAGGCCTCGGCATGCGCCGCAGTGCGCGCAGGATCCGCCGCAGCGCCTCTTCCGGTTCTTCCACCACTTCGTCGGCCAAACCGAGCGCGTGGGCCTCGGCGGCGTCGAGCTCGTCAGCCAGGACCGATCTGCGGAACACCTCCCGCGTGCCGATCCGGGCCGAGACGAACGGGGTGATCAGCGCCGGTACCAGGCCGATCAGCAGTTCGGTGAGGCGGAAGCGCGCGTTCGGCCCGGCCAGCACGAAGTCGCAGCTGCTCGCCAGCCCCACCCCGCCGCCCGTCGCGCGGCCGTCCACCACCGCGACGGTCACCAGCGGACTGGTAGCCAGCCCGGACAGCAGTTCCCACAAAGCCCTTCCGTCCACGGCCGTCCAGGAACCTGGAGACTCCACTATGGACAGATCGATTCCGGAGCAGAAGGAGTCCCCTTCTGCGGTCAGGACGACCGCACAGCAACCCGGTGTCCGCTCCGCGATGCGAAGGCCGCCGAGCAGCTCGCCCACCACATCACCGCGCAAGGCGTTGCCCGCTTCCGGACGGCACAACCGCAGCCGCGCGCAAGCACCGCTGATCTCCACGCTCACTGGAGCCATCGGTATTCCCTGCGGTAGTCGGCGACCGAGGCCAGCACCGCTCTCGGACGCCCACCGGTTCCCCAGCTCTCCAGCTCCGCACCGTCGACCTCGCCGTGCTCGGCGCCGAACCCGACGGCCTGCGCCCGGTCCACGGCCGCGTCGTAGTCCTCGACGGTCAGCCTGGTGCGGTCCGCGAGTTCGCGCTCCAGCCCGGTTCCGGCGACCAGCTGCCGCGCACCGGGCACGACTTCACCGGCGAGGAACTCCGAGGCGCACCCGGATCCGTAGCTGAACACGCCCACCGACAGCCGCTCCTCGGTCGGCGCCGCGGCGATCGCGCTGATCAGCGCCAGCAGAGTCGTTCCGGAGTAGATGTTGCCGACCTGCTCGGGGAACCGCAGCGAGGGCGCCACCCGGCGTGCGAAGTCCTCTTGCTCACCACCCCGGCCCAGGTCGGACAGCTTGCGCACGCCGGTGCGGTGCGCGCCGCGGACCATCCCCGGGAACGGGGTGTGCATCGCCAGCAGGTCGTAGGACTCGACGAAGTCGACCCCCGGCTTGCGCGCGGCGTGGTCGGCGAACGCGCCCAGCAGGCAGTCCAGGTAGGCCATCAGGGACAGGTCGGTGTCCATCACGTCGACGTCCGGCGCCGGGCGGAAGAAGTCGGGCGTCTCGTAGCCGTAGCAACCGGAGGTGCCCAGCTCCAGCTCGACGATCCGGGGCTCCTCCCCGACCAGCACCGCCACCGCCGCGGCGCCCTGCGCGGGCTCCATGTACGAGCCCCGGGTCGGCACCGGCGTGTCCGAGGCGATCACCAGCGCCCGGCTGCCCGGTTCGGCGGCCACCACCGACGCCGCCAGCTGCAGGGCCGCGACACCGCCGTGGCAGGCCTGCTTGACCTCGAACAACCGGCACTGCCGCGGCAGGTCCAGCAGGCGGTGCACGTGCGTGCTCGCCGCCTTCGACAGGTCCAGCGGCGACTCGGTGGCCACCACCAGCGTCCGGATGCTCCGGCGTTCGGCGTCGGTGAGCGCGTCGACGACCGGCCGGGCCGCGGTGGCCGCCATCGCCACGATGTCCTCACCGGGGGCGGCCACGCTCTTGCGCCGCAACCCCAGGTTGCCGATCCGCGCCGAGTCGAGACCGCGAGCGGCGAACAGGTCCTCGGTCTCCAGGTAGGCGCTGCCGCAGTAGGCGCCCACCGCGTCGATGCCCACCCGATGCGCGTTTCCGAAGTTCATCTGTGCTTTCCTTCCGACCCGGGTGCCGCCCCGCCCCAGGAGGCGAGGCGGCCCGGTCACGGTTCGTTCGCGTTGGCGTTCGCCAGCAGCACGTCGACCAGGCCGCCGATGTCGTGCACTCCGGCGAAGGTCTCGGAGTTCAGCTCCAGCCCCATCGCGTCGAGCGATCCGACGACCACGTCCATCCGGTCCAGCGAGTCGCAGCCCAGGTCGGTCATGCTGCGGTCCTCGCCGATCTCGGCAGGGTCGATGTCCGGGCGCACCGACAGGATGTTCGCGCGCACCACCGCGAAGACCTCTTCCCTGGTCAGCACGGCATCCCCTACGCGTTCGCGGCGAGGTGCTTGACGAACGCCTCGGGCGTGCCGTGCTCGTAGAGGGATTCGACGGTCTCGGCGACGCCGAGCTCGGACTTGATCATCGCGACGTACTCCACCGCGAGGATGGAGTCCAGGCCCAGCTCGGTGAAGCTGGTCGACATGTCGATCTTGCTCACCTCCACGTAGAGCACCTCGGCCAGCAACGCCAGCGCCGTGCTCTCCACGGAGGTCTTGGTCTCCCCGCTCATCCGGTTCCCTTCCACATGAGGTTTTTCCACCCTCGTTTTGCGTAGCGGTGCAAGTAGCGGAACCTCAGCGCCCGCCTGGACTCCGGGTGCCCGACTTTATGTATGCCAATACACGGCAGTCGGGCCGTCCTCGCCAGGCGAACGCTGAGAACCCGCGGCGGTGCCAGCTGCGAGGGTGGGCTATGCGCCTGACGGCGCATGCGACCCTCACCGCGCGGCGCCGTTCGTGCTTCGCGGTCGCAGACCGGACAAGATGGAAAGGGCTCACTAGTTCCCGCCCTGCCACCTGATCGCGGCGCACGCCGACATCTCCCCCGCTCCGGCGAATCCGGCGAGCACCACCAGCGATCCGGGCGCGATCCGGTCGGCCCGCAGCGCGTGGTCGAGGCTGACCGGCACGCCGGCGCCGAAGAGGTTCCCGTAGGAGTCGAAGGTGTCGAAGTGCTTGGCCGGGTCGATGCCCAGGTCCCGCGACCAGTTCCGCAGCAGCAGCCGGTTCGGCTGGTTGGTGATCAGCAGGTCGACGTCGGCCACGTCGTGCTCGATGCGGCCGAGCACCTCGCGGACCACCTCGGGCACGATCTTGGTGCCGCGCTCGATGACGTTCTGCGCCTTGGTGTTGTCGAACCCGACGTCCATCTCCGCGGTGCCCGGTTCCCAGTACAGCCGGCCGTCGGCGAGGGTGATGTTGACGTCCGGCGCGAACTCCGGGTGGTGCTGCACCTTCGTGGCCAGGATCGGCGATTCGTCCGACGCCGCCACCAGCGCCACCGCCGCACCGTCGCCCGGCACCGACGCGTGCGCCGAGGTCCGCACGCCGGGCTGGGTGAAGATCTTGCCCGCGTTCTGCGACACGCACAGCAGCGCGGTCCTGGCCCCCTGCTCCTGGAGCACCTTGCGCGCCAGGTCGAGCATGTGCGGGAACACCACGCAGTGCCCGTTGTGGAGGTCCACTATGGACTCCGGCTGCGCACCGAGCCGTCGCGCGACCTCCGCGCCCGAGCCCAGGAACGGCACGTCCGGGAGCGCGTTGTAGGTGATGAGGACGTCGACGTCGCGGAGCACGCCGGTTCCGTGCCGCTCCGCCAGCGCGTGCGCGGCCTGCTCGATGAGGTCGGCCCCGGTCTGCTCCCGCGAGGCGTACCGGCGGAACTCCGGCGCCCGGAACATCGGGTTGCGCAGCAGCGGGTCGTCCGGCCGCGAGTACTGCTCGAAGTACTCGCGGCCGACCTGGTCCGGCGGCTGGTAGCTGGCGACGTCGATCAGGCTGACCGGCTTCACCGCACGACCCCCGGCACGATCGGGATCCCGTTGCGGTGCCGGTGTTCGAGGATGGCCTTGGTGTTGTCCATCTCGATGCGGTGGCCGGCGTTGAAGTACCGCCACAGCTCGCCGACCCACACCCGGTCCGGGCCGGGCGACTTCTCCGGGTACGGGTTCTCGGCGTAGTACGGGTGGTGGCAGTTGGTCATCATCACCACCGACCCCGGCTTCTTGAGCACCAGCTCGGCGGGCAGGACGCGGAAGAGGTAGATCATCCACAGGTCCTCGCCCTGGTCCCAGGCGGCGTGGTAGTCGATGGTCATCGCGTCCGGGTTGGACTCGATGCGCAGGAAGATCCGGGTCATCTCGTCCACCCGGTCCCAGCCCACGTGCAGCCCGGTGTCGTCGACCGGCTGCAGGCCCCGCACGCTGAAGGTGTACTCCTCCTGGCTGTGCACGTCGGCCAGGTAGTCGAACACGTCGCGGGGCGGGCAGTCGATGTAGGTGTGCAGGGTGCAGAAGTCCCCGTAGACCTCCTCGTGCGGGTAGGAGTCCTTGGTGGCCTTCTTGGCCTGCTCGACGATCTCGGCCATGGACCGGGTCTCGCAGCGGGCCAGCCCTGGGATCTCGGCCAGTTCTTCGTCGGAAACCCTCACTTCGGCGATGTCCTCTCGGTCGAATCATCGGTCGGCACGAACGGCAGGTAGGGCGGCATCTCGTCGGGGCGCATCTCGACCGACACCAGCGACGGACCGGTGGTGCTCCCGGCCAGGAAGGCCCGCAGCTCGTCGAGGGTCCGGACGGTCCGCGCCCGGATGGACGGGAACATCGCGGCGATCCCCGCGCCGATGTCGCTGTCCCGGAAGGCGTTGTAGGTGTGCTCGCCGTCGTAGAACAGCTCCTCGCGCGACTTGCAGGCCGCGTGCGAGTTGTTGTTGAAGATCACGAAGGTGACCGGCAGGTCGTGCTCGACCGCGGTGTGCACCTCCATGCCGTGCATGTAGAACGAGCCGTCGCCGGCCAGCACGAAGGTGCGCCGCCCGGTGGCGAACGCCGCGCCGATCCCGGCGCCGAAGCTGAAGCCCATGCCACCCATGCCCAGCGCGAGCAGGTAGCGGCCGCGGGCGGGCGCCGGGAGGAAGTGCAGCACGCCGCACCCGGTGTTGCCCGCGTCGGAGACCACGACCGCGTCGTCCGGCACCGCGTCGGCGATCGTCCCGACGACCTCGCGCAGCGCGATCCGGTCTCCTTCGGTGCGCTCGTGCGGCAGGAAGTCCAGCCCGTCGTGCGGCGGTGTTGCCGGTGCTTCCCCGGACAGCTGCTGGACGGCCGACCGCAAGCTCGCCCGCAGCTCACCGGTTTCCAGCAGCGCCTCGTCCCCGACGTGGGGAGCCTGCCGGTCGAAGCAGACGATCTCCGTGCCCTGCAACGAAGCTTCGAGCCCGGCTCGAGCCACTTGCGGGAACCTCGTACCCACCAGGACGAGGGTCCGCGCGCGGTCCAGGCAGTGCCGCACGCTGGGATGCCCGTTCGCACCGGCCACCCCGACGAACCGCGGGTCGTGGTTGTCGAAGACGTCCTTGGCGTCCGGTTCCACCGCCACCCACGCACCGAGGCGCTCGGCCAAGCCCGCCAGCTCCGCACGCGCGTCCACGCGCACCACGCCCGAACCGGCCACGATCAACGTCGGCCCGCCGCTCCGAGCCGCTTCCAGCGCCCGCAGCACCTGTCGGTCGAGTTCGCCGGGTTCCTCCTCCTCGACCGGGAGGTCCACCGGTTCCAGCTCGGTCACCGCCTGCTGGACGTCCTTCGGGATCAGCAGAACGGCAGGCCCCCGCTCGCGCTCGGCGGCGTGCATCGCGCGCGGCAGCAGGTCGGCGATCTCGTCCGGTTTCTCCACCCGGGCGCAGAACCGCGACACCGCGGCGAACAGCGCCGGACCGTTCAGCGAGCCGTTGAGCCCGCTCTGGTCCTGGAACGCACCGCGTCCCTCCAGCGAGGTCGGCGGCTGCCCGATCAGGGCGAGCAGCGGAACCCCGGACGCGTAGGCTTCGCCGAGCGCCGGAACGAGGTTGAGCGCCCCGCCGCCGGAGGTGGCCGCGACCACGGCCAGGCGGTTGCTCGCCCGGTGGTAGCCCTCGGCCATCGCCCCGGCGGAGAACTCGTGCTTGCCGACGACCCCGGTCACCCGGCCGGAGCCGTGGGAGATCGCGTCGTAGAGGTCTTCGACGTTGGCCCCGTGCACGCCGAAGACGTGCCGCACACCGGCGGAGTCGAGGTGGTCGACGATGCGGTCCACGACCCGCTTGCGCTCAGCGTCCGGCATTGACCACCTCCGCGAGGATCCCGAGGCCCTGCTCGATCTCGGTGTGCGTCGCGGTCACCCCGATGCGCACCGACCGGCGCGCGTGCGGCTCGCCGTGCAGGTGCGGCAGGTAGAACGGGGCGGACGGGGCGATGAGCACACCGCGGTCCTTCAGCTCGTGGAACAGCTCCGAAGTGGACGTCTCGAGCTCCGGCAGGTGCAGCCAGCGGAACTGCCCGCCGTCGGAGGCGTGCAACCGGAACGGCACCTGCAACCGCGCGTCCAGGACTTCCCGGATGAGCTGGTGGCGCTGCCGGTAGCTCTCGCGCAGATCGCGGTGGCACAGCTCGAGGTACCGGTCGTCGCGCAGCAGGATCAGCACGGCCAGCTGCACCAGCTGCGGCGGGAACGTGGCGACCTGCGACTGGAACCCGCCGAACAGCTCGATCAGCGGTTCCGGCGCGATCACGAAGCCCAGCCGCTCCCCGGCCAGCGCGGCCTTCGAGAAGCTCTGGACCAGCACCACGTTGTCCGCCCACGGCATCCCGAGCTCGCGGAAGGCCAGCCCCGGAACCACCGGGGCGTACGCGTTGTCGACCACCAGCAGCGCCCCGACCTCGGCGCATTCCCGGGCCAGTTCGGCCAGCGCCTCGTCGGAGATCACGTTCCCTGCGGGGTTGCTGGGCCGCGAGACCACCACCGCACCGACGTCGCTGCTCAGCGCACCGCGCGGCGGGACGTAGCGGAACTCGTCGTCGCCCTCGGTCACCACCTCGGCCGGCACCATGTCGTAGGCGACGTCGCGGTGCGTCAGGTATCCGGGGTACTCCGGCCCGAACAGCACCACCTTCTTGCCCCGGTCGGCCATCAGCTCCGAGATGTAGTGGAAGGCGGCCTGCGCGCCGGGCGTGATCAGCACGTTCGCACCCGACACCGGCAGCGAGAACCGCTCGGCGTAGCGGCCCGCGAGCTGCTCGCGCAGTTCCGGGTCCCCGTGCACACCGTGGTACCGGGTGACGCGGCTGGTGAAGCTCGGATCCGCCACGGCGGCGCGGAAGGCCTCCCGCACGGCGTCGGAAATCGCGGGCAGCTCCAGCGGCATGCCGGTCGCCAGGTTGTGCCAGCCCTGGTCCACGGCCAGCAGGTACGGGACGACGTCCTGCCACTTCTCGATCGGCGGGGCGCTGACCGCGGTCATGAGCGCGCCCCGTCCCGGTAGCGGTCGGCGATCCCGCCCGGCAGGTCGAGCCGGCCGATCGGCGAGTAGTCGTAGCGGTCCACCGGGTCCTGCGAGGGCGAGACGATCAGCTCGTTGGCCCCGGCCACGTACGAGGTGATCTCCTCGCTGGCGAACAGGTAGCCGATGCCGTCGACGAAGGTGCAGCCCAGATCCGTCAGGTTCATCTGCGCGCCCTCGACCGAGACCAGTCCGAGGTCGCTCAGCCTGCCGATCTCGGGGGCGAACAACTCCCCCGCGTCGATGCCGTAGCGCTGCTGCAGCACGTCGAAGTTCACGCCGCCGGAGCGGATGCCGAACATGATCGCGCGGCGCACCCGTTCCTCGTCGGGCAGCGTGTGGCCCCGCCACACCGGCGCCTTGCCCGCGCTGATGGCGTCCATGTACTGCTGGTTGTCGCACACGTTGTAGTACTGGGTGCCGCCGATGTAGCCGAAGCCGCTGACCCCGAGCGCGACCAGGTTGTCCTCCTCGATGGAGTCGAACTTGTTCTGCTGCTGCTGGGAGTGCACCTTGCCCTTGGCGTAGTAGAAGACCGGCCCGCGCACGAATCCGGCCGCGTCGAGGACGTACTCGGCCATGTAGTGCATGCGCAGCCGGTCCGCCGCATCCGGGAACAGCTCCGGGTTGCGCATGTACTGGCGGGTGATCGGATCGGACCGCTTGAACATCAGCGGGAAGATGTTGAACTTCTCGATCCCGGCGTCCATCAGCTCGACGATCGTGTCGTACCAGTTGCGCAGGTTCTGCAGCGGCAGCCCGAAGATCAGGTCGACGTTGAGGTTGTGGATGTCGCGCTGGTCCAGCAGCTCCAGCAGCCGGTACACCTCGGCCCGGCCGTGCCCGCGGTTGAGCTTGGTCAGCACGTCCTCGTCCATCGACTGGATGCCGAAGACCCAGCGGTTGACCCCGCCGGCGGCGATGGCGTCCAGCCGGTCCTCGTAGTCGGGCTGGCGCACCACGCCGGGGTGCAGCTCGAAGGTGATCTCGGTGTCCGGGCGGGTCCGGACGTTCTTCCACAGGTGCTCGAACAACCGGTTGATCTGCGGCGCCTTCAGGTAGGAGGGGGTGCCGCCGCCGAAGTAGATCGACGAGGCGTTCAGCCCCTCCGGCGACTCGGCCGAAACCCGTTGCTGCACCCCGGAGATGTCGTCCAGCAGTGCCCCGACGTAGCGGTCCACCCAGGAGTCGGCGGCGTTGATCTCCTTGTAGAAGTGGCAGAACGTGCAGTACTGCTCGCAGAACGGGATGTGCAGGTAGACGTTCTGGGAGCTGGTGACGTCCCGGAACACCTCGTGCTCATCGATGTCGTGCAGGAACTTCAGCGGCGGGTAGGTGCCGACGAGGTAGTACTCCAGGGGCGTGCGGTACACGCCCGCGGCGCGCAGGTCGTCCAGCGCGATCGCGCGGACCTGCTGGTCTGCGTACTCCACCGCCTCGGCGAAGCTGGGCAGGATTCGGTCGCCGCGCGCACCCGGAGCGCTCGGCTGGTTCTGTTCCCGCACTGGGTCTCTCCTCCGGCCAGGTCGCCCAGGCCTGTCTGCGTGTCGACTCCCGAACGTCAAGAACGGCAAAAACCACGCCTTGACACTTCCGCGGAACTGGAATCCGCATTGCTGCTGTCGGCGCACCGCTTTTCGCACTATTACCAGTACGCATTTCAACATTCGTCACGACAAATGCCATCGCCCGCGCACTAGCACCGCGCCGCGCCATTCCATCGGCCGAACGGACTAATCCACTCCGAACCGCCGAACCGTACGATCTTGAAGCTTCTCCACTTCGGGCAAAGGACCCCCAGAAACCCGACAAAAATTGACACAACTCCAGAACGGAGGACGATAACCCCAGGTCACGGGCACACTCGTCCGCCGTCGCCCATCAGTACCAATGGTTCCGCGAGCACCGACCAACGATTTCGTTTAAAAGCGAACTACCGGTCGACGCGGGTGCCGGAAGCGGCCCCCGAAGCGGCTCATCAACGCCCCGAAGCCTATGCACGGCTTCTCGCGATAGTCAACAAGGATTGCGACACACACCGCCGCCCAGGAATTTCCATCCCGATCTTGACAGTCGGACCGTTCACTCGGCAGTGTGAATGGACCGCGTGATCTGGTCGTGACCTGAGCGCGCGGACTTCTCCGGACGCATTCGAGCTGTCCGGATCGATCGCGTGGGGACAAGGGAGCTATACGTGGATCCAAGCCGTTCCGGCGCCGGCTGCCCCGCGTCGCGGATCGCGGCGGAATTCGACCCGTTCGGCGACGCCTACCAGGAAGATCCGGCGGCGCTGCTGGCTGCGGCGCGCGCCGAGGAGCCGGTCTTCTACAGCCCGGAGCTCGACCACTGGGTGGTGACCCGCTACCGCGACGTCAAGGAGTTCTTCCGCGACACCAAGAGGTTCTCCGCCTCGAACGCGCTGGAGCCGATCACCCCGCTCGGGGAGAAGGCGCGCGCTCGGCTCGCGGAGTACGACTTCGCACCCGGTCCGGTGCTGGTCAACGAGGACGAACCGGTGCACATGCGGCGCCGCAAGCGCCTCGCGCCGCCGCTGGCCGCCGAAGAGGTGGCCAAGCTGGAGGGCCGCATCCGGGACCTGGTCAGCAGCTACGTCGACGCGTTCGTCGCCCGCGGCACCGCCGACCTCATCGACGACCTGCTGTGGGAGGTCCCGGCGATCGTCGGCCTGCTGGTGTGCGGCGTGCCGGACGAGGACATCGACCGGGCCCGGCACTACACCATCAAGATGGGCATGTTCACCTGGGGAAAGCCCACCGAGGAGCACCAGGTCGAGATCGCCGACCAGGTCGGTCAGTGGTGGCGGCTGTCCGGGCAGCTGGTGGACCGGCTCAAGCGCGAGGGCGGCCAGGGCTGGGTGCCCACCGCCATCGACGTGCACCGCGACGACCCGGAGCTGGTCGACGACAACCACCTGCAGAACATGATGATGAGCGGCCTGGTCGCCGCCCACGAAACCACCACCAACGCCACCGCGAACGCGCTGCGATTCCTGCTGTCCCAACGGGATTCGTGGGAAGAGCTGTGCGCGGACCCGGCGCTGATCCCGAACGCGGTCGAGGAGTGCCTGCGCTTCCGCGCATCGGTGCAGTGCTGGCGGCGCAAGGCGCTGGTGGACGTCGAGGTCGAGGGCGTCACCATCCCGGCAGGCAGCCGCGTGCTGCTGGTGATCGGCTCCGGCAACCACGACGAGACGGTCTTCGACAACCCGCAGGAGCTCGACATCCACCGGCCGAACGCCAAGCGCCACCTCGCCTTCGGCATGGGCGCGCACGCGTGCATCGGCGCCCCGCTGGCCCGGCTGGAGATGCGGATCATCCTCGAAGAGCTCACCCGCCGGCTGCCGCACATGCGGCTGGTCGACGGCCAGGACTTCGGCTACCTGCACAACGCGTCCTTCCACGGCCCGCGCCACCTGCGCGTCGAGTGGGAGCCGGCGGACAACCCCGTCGACGCCTGACCTTCCCGCGGAAAACCCCGCATCCTTCCCGAAAACCCCGGGCGCACCACGAGATCCGGGCGGTCGGACATCACACGAGGAGCATCATGGCAGCACGTATCGCGGTCGTCGGTGGCGGCGTCGGCGGGTTGAGCAGCGCGATCCTGCTGGCCCGCCGCGGGTTCGAGGTGGAGGTCTTCGAACGCGACGCTCCCCCGCCTGCCGACCTGGCCGACGTGCAGAGCTGGCCGCGCCCCGGCGCACCGCAGTCCCACCACCCGCACGTCTACCTGGGCCTGTTCCGCCGCCTGCTGCGGGAGAACCTGCCCGACGTGCTTCGGGACATGCACGACCACGGCGTGGACGAGCTGCCGTTCAGCGGCATCCGCGGCCCCGTCGAGCCGGGTGACGAGGACCTGGTGATGATGGCGGCACGGCGCAACACGCTGGAGTGGGCGCTGCACCGCGCAGTGGCCGGGGAAAGCCGGATCCGGCTCCACTCCGGCGTTTCCGCGCAGCTCGCCGAGCCGGTGGACGGGGTGCTCACCGGGGTGCGCACCGCCGCGGGCGTGGTGGACTTCGACGTCGTCATCGACGCCACGGGTGCGCGGTCCAAGGTCGGCCAGCAGTACCTGGAAACGGTGTCGGAAGCCGAGTGCGGCAAGGTCTACAACAGCCGCTTCTACGCTCTGCGCGACGGTGTGCAGCGGCCGCCGCTGCAGCACGGTTCGGTCACCGTCGTCGACGGTCTCGGCTACGGTGCGGCGCTGTTCGCCCACGACTGCGGGGTCTTCTCCATCGACATCGGCCGGTTGCCGGAGGACGAGGCGCTGAAGAAGCTGCGCGATCCGGACGCCTTCGACCGCGTGGTGGCGCTGTTCGACAAGTTCGCGCCGTGGTTCGCCGCCGGCAACGCCACGCCGATCAGCGACGTGGTTCCGATGCCCGGGCTGCGCAACGTGCTGCGCACCCTCAAACCCGACGCACCGAGGGGCTACTTCCCGCTCGGCGACCGCGTGTGCCTGACGGACCCGACGTTCGGCCGCGGCCTGGCGCTGGCCCTCGCGCACGCCGTGCGGCTCGCCGAAACCTTCAGCACCGCCGACGGCGACCTGACCCGACTCAACGCGCGAACCACCCGGGAACAGGTGGAATTCGTCCGCCCCTGGTTCGACGACGTGGTCGTCCAGGACGTGGCGCGCACCTCGCTGTGGCGCGCGGCGGTCAAGGGCGAGTCGTGGCAGGACCTGCTCGCCGACGCGCCGCCGAACCCGTTCCTGATGATCGACGCGGAGGAGCACGACCCCGAGCTGGGGCTGGCCGCCCGCCGCTACGTGAGCATGCTGACCAGGACCGTCGACACCACCGAGGTGTACGAGCGGATCCAGGCCATCATGGAGCTCTCGGAGGCAGGAGAGCAGGCGGCGTCGACCGCACCGACCTACACCGACGTCCTCGCAGCACTGGACGCCTGACCGCTGCGCGTCGGCGCTCACCCGCGCCGGCGCGCAGAATTTCCTTGCACCAGCCCGGATCAGCCCTCGAGCGGCGCCGGTGATACCACGTCGGCCGGTCGGCCGACCGCGAGAGGACGATGGAATGCACGCACTGCTCGGAGCGACCGGCCTGGTCGGCGGACAGGTGGCAGCAGCGCTGCGCAGGCGGGGTCTGCCGGTGCGCGCGCTGGTCCGCGATGCCGGCCGAGGTCGCGGGCTCGAGGAGCTGGGCTGCGAGCTGGCGGTCGCGGACATCGACGACGTCGACACGCTGGTCGCCGCCTGGACCGGGGTGGACAGCGCGTTCGTCATGCTGCCGACGTACTACGACTCCCCGGACGTCCTGGCCACCTACGACCAGCAGATCGGCAAGATCGTCCGCGCCTTGGAGATCGCCGGGCCACCGCACGTCGTCGCGTTGTCCGCGGAAGGCTCCGAGATCCCGGAGGGCACCGGGCTGATCCTCACCACGCGGGCGTTCGAGACGGCGCTGCGCGGAACCGGGTTGCCGACCACGGTCGTGCGCTGCCCGCTGTTCATGGAGAACTTCCGCTACGGGGTCGAACCCGCTCGCGAGCACGGCGTCCTCCCCAGCTTCCTCGTCCCGCTCGAGCAAAAACACCGCATGGTCTCGGCGGTCGACGTCGGCGAGGCGATCGCGGACGCCCTCGCCGACCCGGCGGATTCCCCGCGGACCCGGTTCGTCGCCGCCCCGCACCAGTACTCCCCCGTCGACGTCGCCGGAGCGCTTTCGTCCCTTCTGGACAGACCCGTCCAGGCGGTCGAGGTACCGCGCGGCGAATGGCACGACCAGATGACCGGCATCTCGGGTTGCAGCGCCGACGCAGCCCGCCTGCTCACCGACATGTACGACAGCTTCAACGCGGGCAAGCTCGGCGTCGAACCCGGAGCGGGCAAGGAGATCACCGGCCCCACCACCCTCGAGAAAGCCCTCGCCCACGTCCTGTGAAACCTATTCGGCGCAGTTCGGCCGGTGGAGTGCTCGTAGCGCGAGACCGAACGCGATGATCAGCAGCGCCGTACCCGCCAGCGCGAAAACCGTTGCCACGACCGGAGCTGCGCTCACGGGCAGCGGTCGGACCCCGGCGAGCACCTCCACGACCACGATGCCGGCGAAGAGCACGTACCCGGAGCTGGCCAGCCGGACGAGGGCGAGGCGGGATCGTTCGGGGCACTCGGCGAACGACAGCATCCAGGCCAGGAACGGCAGGACGAGCACGCCGTGCATGGTGGCGGCGTGCCCGGGCTTGATACCCGCGGTGAAGGCGAAAGCGCCGTCGACGTCACCGCCGACGCGGGAGAGGACCATGCCGCGGGCGAGCATGTACACCCCGAGCGCGAGCGCGACCATCAGGGAGGCGAAACCGACCCGCAGCGCCAACCGCATGCTGGGCGGGATGCCGGGATCCGGGCGCCACACCAGGACGGTCGCCGTGGCGAGCGTGGCGACGAGGGCCACCCCGCCACCGGCGGCTCCCGCGGAGAGCAACCCCGCGCCAGCTCCGGTGACCCCGAAGTGCGACGGCATGCCCCGCCACGCCTGCACTGTGATCATGCCGACCTCCGCAGCGCAGGCACCTGCGAACACAGCCAGCAGCACCGCCCGGTCGCGGGAGCGACCCGACGCGAACGAAAGCACCCAGGTCACCGTGGCCAGCGTCAGCCCGAAGGACAGTCCGAAGGTGGCCGGCTTGCGCCACGACACCGGTCCGCTCCAGGAACCGCCGGTCACGAGCAGGACGCCGAGGTGGAACAGGCCGCTGCAGATCAAGACCGCGGCGAGCAGGTAGCAAGCGCGCTCGATCCAGGTTCGGCGCAGGACCGCGTCGGCGAGCGAGCGCGCCATCCTCGCCGCCGTCGACGTGGTGCTACGCCCTCGATCGTTGCCCGACATGCCCTCTCCCTCCTGCTGGTCGCCGCTGGGTCACTGGTGGCGCGACCGGCGGGTGAGCGGCAACGTCGCGGCGGCGACGACCAGCCAGATGAGTCCGCCGAAGCGGACGACCGGCAGCAGGTAGGCGAAGCCGTCGACGACCAGGGCGAGCGAGGAGAGCGCCCCGGCTGCGGCGAGCACGAGTCCGGCCCAGCTCACGGCGCGCGGCAGCAGCCCGGCCAGCAGACCCGGCACCGAAACCCCCGCCATGAGCAGCGCGAACATCACGGAGTAGGCCGGACCACCGGCGAGGAACGAGAGATCGGCCAAGGCCCGGGCCAGCGCCGGGCCGGTGTCCGCCGCCAGTCGGCTGCTGCTCCAGCTGAACATCGCGCTGAGCACCAGGGCGTTGGCGGCCAGCACCCCGCCTACGAGGGTGATCGCCGAACCGGGCGCGGTGATGCCCAGCGCCCGCAGCCGCCGGTAGAGCACAGCAGCGGTCAGCGCCAGCGGCACCCCGGAAGCGAAGAGCAGGAACGCACCGAGCTGGATGGTGCCGCTGCGTCCCTGGACGTAGTCGAGGACTTCCGCTCCCGACGCGTCGGGGTGCGGCGTGGACCTGTTGACCACGACGTAGGCGATGGTCAGCACGGCGAAGGCCAGCACCGGTGCCAGCAGTGGTGGGCCGCTCTGAGGGCGACGCGCGGAGTGCTCGGTGCGCTGTGCGTCCGGGTTGGCTGTCATGGCATCTCCTCCAGCTTCCATGTACAGCCTAGAATGATTACAAAACGGAACGATTGTCAAGGCGTCATCATTCGAGACCGGCACGTTCAGGAGTGCGCGGCCCGTCGTTCAACGGCGGATCGTCAGGTTCGGACGGACTTGTACCCCGGGTGGACGCCGGGCGAGAGGCCCTGGTCGCTGGCGATCCGGCCGAGCAGCGCGGCGAGCTGTTCGCGTTCGTCATCCGCGAGCGCCCGGCACAGCACGTCCTCGCTGCGGCGAGCGGCGGCGCCCAACTTCCCCAGCACTTCCGAGCCCTGCTCGGTCAGGTGGAGCGCGTGCAGGCGGCGATCGTCCGGGTTGCGGCGGCGTTCGATCAGCCCGCGCTCCTCCAGCTTGTCGGCGAACGGCACGAACCGGCTCGGCGGCATGCCCAGGTCGTCGGCGAGTTCGCGTTGGCTGCGCCCCGGCTTCCTGGCGAGCATCCAGAGCAGCCCGGCTTGCGGCGGCGTGAGCTCCAAGTCCTCGATGCTCGAGGCGAAGGTGGCGGCCGCATGCGTTCCCAGCTGCGCCAACAAGAATCCGACTCCGCTCGGCAGCCGGTGCGGCTCCTGCTTCTTGCCCATGCACACATGCTAGACGAGAGGTGAACTATATACAGCGAGCAATCATTCTTGTTAATAATAATTACTGCATAGCACGTCGAGCGCCTCGCCAACGGCGCCGCAGCTGACGATCGTGGCTGACGATCACGAGCGCTCCCCGGTAGTCGGCCAAGGCGGTTTCCAGCTCCTCGACGAGGTCGGGCGACAGGTGGTTGGTGGGCTCGTCGAGCAGCAGCACGTCCGCCGGCTCGCTGACCAGCCGAGCCAGCGCGAGCCGCTGCCGCTGACCGCTGGACAGGTTCTCCACGCGCGTCGTGAGCTGCGCACTGGCGAAAAGCCCCAGGGACAGCAGCCGTTCGGCGTGCTCGGCGGGTTCTCCGGGGAGTCCACTGGCGAAAGCTGCCAGCAGCGTCTCGCCGGGCACGGCGGGGTCCGGTTCCTGGGCGAGGTAACCGATCCTGCCGCTGCGGGTGACGGTGCCGCGGTCCGGAGCGAGGTCCCCGGCCAGCACGCGCAGCAAGGTGGTCTTGCCCGCGCCGTTCGGGCCGGTGATCAGCAGCCGCTCCCCCGCGGCCAGCGCGACGCTGGTCCGCGCGAGGCGGCCCGCGACGGCGATGTCGGTGGCGTCGAGAACAGCTCCGCGCACGTCGCCGGCCTGCGGTGCGGCGGTGAAGCTCAGCCGTTCCGGTGGCACCGGCACCGGATCCGCGAGCAGGCGGCGAAGCCGTTCCTCGGCGTTGCGGACGCGGCTGGCCAGCGACCGCTGCACCCTTCCGCCCGCCCGGTCGTAGGCCATCTTGTTGTTGTCCTGCATGGCCCGCCCCGGAGCGACGTTGCGCGCGCTGGTGGCCGCGACCTCCCGGAGCCGGTCGGTTTCGGCCTCCCACTGCGCACGGTCCTGGACCCACCGCTCCCGCGCAGCCGCCTTCTCCGCGCGGAATCCCGCGTAACCGTTGCCGTACCGGACAACGCGATGCCGGTCCGCGTCGACCTCGAGCAGGCTGGTCGCGACCCGCTCGAGGAAGACCCGGTCGTGCGACACCGCCACCGTGGTGCCGCGCCGGGCTCGCAGGTGCTGTTCCAACCAGTCCAGGGCGTCGTCGTCCAGGTGGTTGGTCGGCTCGTCCAGCAGCAACACCTCGGGCCCGGCTGCCAGCACGGCGGCCAGGCGCAACCGGACCTGTTCGCCACCGGACAAGCCGCCGACGGCGCGGTCGCGATCCACCAGCCCGAGACCCAGACCGTGCAGCGCCCGCTCCACCCTGGCGTCGGCGTCGTAGCCGCCCCGGAGTTCGAAGGTGGTCGTCAGCTCGCCGTACTCGGCCAACCCGGCTTCGTCGCCCGCGGCAATCGCGGCTTCCAGCCCGCGCATCCGCTGCTCGATGGCGCGCAATTCGCCCAAGGACCGGTCGATGACGTGCTGGACGGTCAGCTGCGGCGGCAGCCGCTCGTCCTGCGCGAGGTACCCGACACCGCCCTCGGCGCGGACGAGGACCTCTCCCCCATCGGGCCGCTCGCGTCCGGCGAACAGGCGCAGCAGGGTGGACTTCCCGGACCCGTTCTCGCCGATGATCCCGGTGCGCTCACCCGCGGCGAGCGAGCAGGTCACCGCGTCGAGGACGGGCCTGCCGTGGAAGGACTTGCTGACCGCGAGCGCGGTGATCTGCGTTGGCATGCACGAACTCCGAAGCATTCGAGGGCGACGCGGCCAT
Organism: Saccharopolyspora oryzae; assembly: GCF_027853915.1. Taxonomy (GTDB): domain Bacteria; phylum Actinomycetota; class Actinomycetes; order Mycobacteriales; family Pseudonocardiaceae; genus Saccharopolyspora; species Saccharopolyspora oryzae. The sequence goes on along the minus strand of NZ_JAQGLA010000023.1, from coordinate 19,983 downwards.
CGGGGACCGCAGGGCGGGACGAACGCTTCGAAGGAGCATCGGCGACCTCACTAGTGCGACGACTGGTGCACTAATGAGACAACCACGGCCTCACCTCACGAGCAACCGGTTTTTCAAGGAAGCGGCGGAAGACCATCGCGAGCGCGCACTGCATCCACAATGGAGTGTCAATGCCGGCGGTCGGGTTCAGCGGTGGAACCGTCCACCGCCTGGACCGAAGACACGTCGTGCGAATCCCCGGAGCCCTCGGCGGCAGGCGATCGACGCATCGCGGCGAAGTACGCGAGCCCCGAGAGGACCACACCGATGGGCCACGAAAAGGCCGCGACGGCCGAGAAAGCCGGGACCAGCGCGATCACGGCCGCGATGACCGCAGTCGGCACGAGCACCGCGATGGCCGTGCGGTTGACGCCGCGCACGTAGTGGTACTCGCCGGACTCGTCGACCTTGTACAAGGAGTCGATCAGCACCCGTCCGCGGCGGATCAGGAAGTAGTCCACCGCCATGATGCCGAACAGCGGCCCCAGCAGGGCGCCGAGCCCGCCGAGGAAGTAGTTCACCACGATCGGGCTGGAGTAGAGCTTCCACGGCATCACGAGCAGCGCGAGCACCGCGCTGATCAGGCCACCGCGCTTGAAGGTGATGTGCTTGGGCCAGATGTTCGCGAGGTCGTACGCCGGCGAGACGAAGTTGAGGACGACGTTCACGCCGATCGTCGCGATGATGAACATGACAGCGCCGATCACGAGGACGGCGGTGTTGGGCACCCTGGCGATGATCAGCGCGGGGTCGGTGATCGTGGTGCCGAAGACGGTCACCGCACCCACCGTGGTGGCGATGCTCACCGCGGAGAAGGCGATGAAGTTGACCGGAATTCCCCAGAAGGTGCCCCACCGAACCGAACCCCGGCTCTTGCCGAACCGCGTGAAGTCGCAGTAGTTCAGCGTCATCGTCGCGTACGTGGCGACGAGCAGGAACGCTCCGCCGAGCACGACCAGGGTGGTGTTGCCCTCGACCGGCTGCACCGACAGGTTCATCGGCAGGTTCCAGCCGGCCTGGGCGAACAACCACACCGCCATCCCGAGCATGACGACCCAGATCAAGGGGCCGGCCCAGTCCTGGAAGCGCCGCACGGCCTCCATGCCCCTGGTCACGACGAACAGCTGCAGGACCCAGAGCAGCAGGAAGCACGCCCACCCGAGCAGGGACAGCCCCAGGAAGGACCGGTCCTGCCAGGCGCTCAAGCCCGGATCGATCCGGAGCAGCAGCACGACCACGGCCAGCGACGCCAAGTAGGTCTGGATGCCGTACCACGCGATCGCGATGACGGCGCGGATCAGGGCCGGCAGGTTGGCACCCCAGACGCCGAAGCTGATCCTGGCCATCACCGGGAACGGGATCCCGGTCTCGACCCCCATCCGCCCGGCCAGGAGGAGTCCGGAGTAGAGCACCGCGATGCCGATGGTGATGGAGATCAGGACCTGCCACGCGGTGAGGCCCAGGGCGAACATCCCGGCGACGAACGTGTAGGTGCCGATGTTGTGGATCGCCGACATCCACACGGCGAAGTAGTTGTACGAGTTCCACCGGCGCTCGGTCGCTGGAGCGAGATCTTCGTTGTACAGGCGCCCCTCGGGATCGAGCGCGGCGAGGTGCGGGTGAGCGGGTTCGGGCATGTCACACTCCATCAGGGGGACCAGCAGGCAGGCGGTGCGCTGGCTGTTGGTCTGGCGCCACCAGTGGGCTCGGAGGCGGGGCGGACGGTGTGCCGACCGATCCGGCGAGCTGCGACTAATGGAATACGGTATACCAAGAATGCGGTGTCGCAGATCACCTGTCAATCCCCGGCTCCGAACCCGCCTGACCTGCGGCGCAACCCGATCTCCCGCGGCTCGCGGACGGCAGCCGGAACAGGTTCGGAAATTCCCGGCAGGGGTGGCGATTTCACGCGAAACCACCACCCCGCTCAGGTCATCGGCGGGAGAGGACCCACCAGGCCTGGAAGGCCGCGAAGGCGAGCACCACCGCGCCGACCACGCTCGTCACGTGCACGCCGTAGGTGAAGGCGTGCGCTGCCGAGTCGCGGAGGGCCGCCGCCTGCTCCACCGGCAGATCACCCGCCACCGACAGCGCGCCGCCCAGGGTGTCGCGAGCGGCGTCCACAATGGATTCCGGCATGCCGGTCACGTCGACGCGCCCCCGGTAGGCCGCCGTCACGACGCTGCCGAGCACCGCGGTCCCCAGCGCCGCACCCAGTTCGTAGCCGGTTTCCGAGATCGCCGATGCCGCACCGGCGTTCTCCGGGGCCACCGTGTTCATGATCGCGTCGTTGGTCGCCGTTTCGGTGATGCCCGCACCGATGCCGACCACCATGAACGCCACCACGACCAGCCACGCACCGCCCTGCGGCGGGAGCAGCACCATCAGCAGGTAGCCCATCGCCGTCGCGAACATCGCCGCGCCCAGCAGCTCGGCCAAGCGGACCCGGCGGATCAGCCGGACCGCCACCAGCGAGCCGACCACCGACAGCCCGATGCCCGGCAGCAGCGCCAGACCCGCGCGCAGCGGAGTCATGCCCAGGACCAGCTGCAGGTACTGGGTCATGAAGAACAGCCCGCCGACCATCACGAACACCGCCAGCAGGTTGCTGGCCACCGCGACGCTGAAGCGCGGCTTGGCGAACAGGCCCAGGTCCAGCATCGGGTGCTCCAGCCGGCGCTGCCTGCGCACGAACACGTACCCGGCGACCAGCGCGACCGCCGCGGCGGGCAGCGCCAGCGACCCGCCACCGGCGAACTCCTTGACGCCGAAGACCAGCGCCAGCATGGCCAGCAGCGAGAGCCCCGCGCTGGGCAGGTCGTAGCGACCCGGCTGCGGGTTGCGCGATTCCGGGATCACCAGCGGGCCGACGACCAGCAGCAGCACCATCACCGGCAGGTTGATCAGGAACACCGATCCCCACCAGAAGCGCTCCAGCAGCAGCCCGCCCAGCAGCGGACCGAACGCGGCACCACCGGCGAAGGTCGCCGTCCAGGCGGCGATCGCGGTGGTCCGGGCGCGCGGGTCGGTGAAGATGTTGCGGATCAGCGACAGCGTCGACGGCATCAGCGTCGCGCCGGCCACGCCCAGCAGCGCCCGAGCGGCGATGAGCAGTTCGGCGTTGGGCGCGAACGCCGCCAGCGCCGAGGCCAGGCCGAACCCGGTCGCGCCGATCAGCAGCAGGCGGCGGCGCCCGATCCGGTCGCCGAGGGTGCCCATCGTGACCAGCAGCCCGGCGAGCATCAGCGAGTAGATGTCGACGATCCACAGCAGCTGACCGCCGGTCGGGCGCAGCTCCTCGCTGATGTGCGGCACGGCGAAGCTCAGCACCGTGTTGTCGACGGAGATCAGCAGGACAGGGAGCAGCAGCGCGGCGAGCGCGGTCCACTGCCCGCGGGAAGTACGAGGCGATTTCAGGTTGGTCATCTCTACACGGCCTTGGTCAATCTGCACCGTCCAGTCGGTACAGAATCCGTCCAGACGGTATAGTAACCGTCCAGCCGGTATAGTTCAAACCGTGGCAGCTTCCGACACCCGCGACCGCATCCTCGACGCGCTGCAGCGGATCTTGATCCGCAAGGGGACCGCGGCGGTGACCCTCGAATCGGTCGCCGCCGAAGCAGGCGTGTCCAAAGGCGGCCTGCTCTACCACTTCCGCTCCAAGCAGGCCATGCTGCAGGGCCTCACGCTGCGGCTCAGCGAGGAAGCCGAAGTCGAGTTCGAGCAGGCGACCAGGGACGGCGTCGACGTCGTCCGGTACTTCCTGGAGACCTCGCTGCCCGGCAGCGACGAGGAGATGGCCCTCTACTGGTCGGTCATCGCCGCGCTGCGCAGCGCCGAAGGCCTGAACGAAGCGGGCACCGAGGTGCTGGCCCGGGTGTTCGGCCGCTGGTCGGAACTGCTGACCGACTACATCGGCGACCCGGTGCTGGCCGAGATCGTGCGCATGGTCGGCGACGGCCTCTACCTGAGCGCCCTGTCCGGCCTGCCGAGCCCCGACCCGGACCTCATCAAGCAGGTCTTCGACCGCCTCCTGCACCAGGTCGCCGAAGCCCGAGGCGCCTGACCCCCACCTCGCGGGCGAACCGCAGTTTCAATTGAAACTGCGGCCCCACGACCGGACCGGGTCGGTCAGCGGGCGGTAGCCGCGGCCGGTTCGGGGTCGGCGACGATCGGCGGGACCGGGGTGTCCGCGCAGGGCACCCAGCGCGGGCCCTCCGGACCGAACACGCCGCGGGGTTCCGGGAAGGCCCAGAGCAGGCCGAAGTAGCCGATCGCCGCGAGGACCAGGGACAGCGGCAGGCTGATGTCCACCCCACCGGCCAGCTCGCCGAGCGGTCCGACCAGCTGGCCGGGGATGTTCACGAACGCCAGCGCGATGCCCGCCGACACCAGCCACGCGATCATGCCCCGCCAGTTCCAGCCGCGGTCGAACCAGTAGCGCCCACCCCGCTGCCGCCGGTTGAACACCTGCAGCGCGTCCGGGTCGTACCAACCCCGGCGGGTCAGGTAGCCGAGGATCATCACGATCATCCACGGTCCGGTGCAGGTCACGATCAGCACCGCGAAGGTGGAGATGCTCTGCACCAGGTTGAAGCCGAAGCGGCCGACGAAGATCAGCGCGATCGACCCCACGCCCACGAACACCGTGGCCTGGACCCGCGAGAACCTCGGGAACACGCTGGAGAAGTCCAGTCCCGTGCCGTACAGCGCGGTGGTGCCGGTCGACAGCCCGCCGATGAGCGCGATCAGGCACAGCGGCCCGAAGTACCAGCCCGGGGACACCGCGAGCAGACCACCGACGTAGTTCGGCGCTTCAGCGGCCAGGTACTCCGGCGCGGTCACGGCGATCACCGTGGCCGTCACCAGCCCGAACCCGAACGGGACGATGGTCGCCAGCTGCGCGAGCAGCGCCGCCCCCACCACGCGACCGCGCGGGGTGCTCGACGGGATGTAGCGCGACCAGTCCCCCAGGAACGCGCCGAAGGACATCGGGTTGGCCAGCACGATCAGCGCCGATCCGATGAACGACGCCCAGAACACCGGCCCCTCCGAGGTCAGCAGGGTTCCGGGGTAGGACGGGTCGAAACCGCCGCCGAAGGCGACCGCGCCGAGCACGAACAACGCGGTCGCGGCCACCACGGCGACCTTGTTCACCCAGAGCATGATCCGGAACCCGTAGATGCACACGACCAGGACCAGCACGGCGAAGATCGCGTACGCGACGGCGAAGGACGCGGGCGCCTCCGGAACGGCCAGCACGCGGCTCGCGGTGCCGACCAGCGCGTCCCCGGAGCTCCACACCGAGATCGCGAAGAAGGTGATCGCCGTGAGCAGGGACAGGAACGAGCCGACGACCCGCCCGTGCACGCCGAGGTGCGCCGACGACGAAACCGCGTTGTTGGTGCCGTTCGCCGTCCCGAACACTGCCATCGGGCACAGCACGAGCGCGCCGGCCACCAACCCCAGCACCGTGGCGGCCAGGCCCTGCCAGAACGACAGCCCGAACAGGATCGGGAACGCGCCGAGCACCGCGGTGGAGAAGGTGTTCGCGCCGCCGAAGCTCAGCCGGAACAGGTCGAGCGGTCGCGCCGTGCGCTCGGCGTCGGGGATCTGCTCGACACCGTTGGTCTCCACCCGCTTGACCGCCGGCGTGTCGCCCATCGGCTCGCCCCTCCCCTGCCGCGTGCCACTGATCAGCAAAGACTGAGGCACGACCTCGCGGCGCGGAATCGGCCGAAGCTCCAACGCCCGTTCACCCCGTTGGATGAACGCACAACACAACGGGACCCTCGGCGGGGATCGAGCACCGTCCACAGTGCACGACGGAGCGGACCGCTCGGGCGGGGCATGCCCGAGCGGTCCGCGTGGCGCGGTCGAGCGGAAGCCGCTTCGCGCTGCGATGGGACGAACACCGCAGCGCGTTCCGCCCACCGCACCACGTTCAGGTCAGGTCACCAGGGAATGCTGGGCCCGCCGTTGCCACCGACTCCGGGGCCACCGATGCCGAAGCCGCCGAAGCCGAAGCCACCCAGGCCACCGGGGCCGCCGGAGCCACCGCCGTTGCCGTCGCCGCCGGAGCCGCCGTCACCGCCGCCCTGACCGCCACCGGTTCCGCCGCCCTGACCGCCGTCGCCACCGTTGATCACGAAGTTGTCCCCGCCGCCGCTGTGCAGCGGGAAGGTCGACATGACCGTGCGTGCGGGCAGGAACTCGAGGCGCTGCTCGTCCAGTTCTTCGAAGCTCAACGGTCCAGTCTCATCGAACACCTGGTCCTCCTCTTGTCGCGCGGGCTCGGAATGCTCGGCGGAGATCGATGCCGGAACAAGGTCACAACAATCCCCCAGATCTCCTATCCAACACCCCAGTTTTCGTTGGCATCAGGACGCAGGGTAAGTGCCGGAAAGGGCCAGCGCAGTCCGAAATCAACACAATGCTCAGATCAATGGAAAATCCCTGTTCAACGATGCCATGGCGCGCCCGGACGACCTATTCGAAAAAATCTGGACGCACTACCTCAAATTCATTAGAACGCCATTTCCAAAACCATTGCCCAACACCGGCGGACGAAATGATCCGGAATTCCGGGAAGTCTCGCCACCCCGGCCGCAGAACAGCCGCCACCCAGGTGGGTGATCGCAGATCTTTCCCCCAACATCACCCTCCTGGCACCCACCACCACACGTCCATTCGGCCTAGACTTCCGCGCTGTTTGGCCTAGCCGTAACCACCTTCGGTAAGGAGCAGTGCCGATGCGCAATCGTCCACATCGGACCACGTGGGCCGAAACCCCCACCGCGAACTGCGACCCGACGTCGCGGGCCGACTCCGGGAGCTGGCGCTGGGCACCGCTGCCGAGCGCCGCGGTGCTCGCGGTGACCTTCAGCCTCGCAGCGATCCCGTCGGCTCAAGCCGCGCCGCCGTCCTGCACCCGGACCTCCAACGGCTCGGGAATGGACATCGTCTGCGACCGCGGCGTCCCGGAGGGAACCGTCGTCGAAGGCACCGACGGCAACGACCGGTTCTACCTCAACGGCGCCGTGGCGGGCACCATCAACGCCGGTGCCGGCGACGACCTCATCGTCGTGACCGGCCGCGCCGGCGGCGACGGGGGCAAGGGCGGCAACGGTCACCTCGGCGGCGGTGGCAGCACGAAGGCCAACGGCAGCGGCGGCGCGGGCAACGGCCGGACCGGCACCATCGTCAGCACCGGCATCGACGACATCACCGTCCAGGGCGGCAAAGGCGGTCGAGGTGGTCGCGGTGGCGACGGCGGATCCGCCTACGAGATGAGCGCCCGCGAAGCCGCGACCTCCGAGAACGAGGTCGAGGGCAGCGGCGGCAAGGGCGGAACCGGTGGAGCGGGCGGTGCGGCCAACATCGGCAACATCATGTCCCAGGACGGCGCTCGGGCCACGGTGAACACCATCAGCGGCACGGGCGGCGACGGCGGCGACGGCGGTACCGGTGGCGACGGGATCACCCCCGGCATCCCGGGGCTCCGCGGTCTCAACAGCATCGCCGACACCGGCGGCACGGGCGGCAACGGCGGCCCCGGCGGCCACCTCGCCGCGACACCCGGGACCGGTCGGCAGAACCCCTGAACACCTGGTCCCGCAACGGAAAACGGCCACCTGGCGGTGGTCTCGCACGACTCCGCGAACGAGCCATCCCCGACTCAACGCGCACGGCGGTCCCACGAGAGGCGCAATCCTAGCGGGTGATTCGAGGTGCATCCTCGGCCCGGTGCTTCTACGTTCTGCTCCGTGCGCCGGGAACGTGCCACTGGGGCGCGATCCTTGAGGGGGTGGCCTCGTTCCGGTTCTTCCGGTGGATTCACTGAGTTTGCGAAGGAGCACCTGATGCCACGAACCTCTGGACCGCTGAACGACGCCGAACTGGATGCCCAGCGCGTGGAGTTCCTCCCGGCGCGCACGGTCATGTCGACCTTCTGGCTTCCGTGGAACGGTACGGACGTCGTCGTCCTCGACCACCCGCACGACCACATCGATGCCTACGGGAACAACGACATCACGTCCACAGGGGACATCACCGGTGGTGACGGCGGCACCGGTGGCGGCACCGGTGGCGGTCAAGGCGGCGGCAACGGCGGCAACGGCGGTGACGGCGGCTCCGGCGGCGATGGCGGTAACGGTGGCGACGGTGGCGACGGCATCGGCGGCGACGGCATCGGTGGCAACGGCACCGGCGGCAACGGCGGTGGCAACCCGAGCTGACGTCGATGGTGCACCGGGCACGTGACGGTGCACCACGGGTCGGCGGGCGCGCGGTATCCCGTGCGCCCGCCGACCACCCAGCACTCCGAGGAGTCGTGATGGCCGCTGAGGGGCAAACCGGCGAACCCGCGGCCGAACTGCTCACCGTGCCGGCCCTCGTCGCGGGCACCGAACTGATCGGCCAGTACCAGGGCTCCGGCCACCGCGAGCCGCCCTACCTGGTCCGCCGCGTCGACGGCCAGATCCTCCAGCTCTCCCACCTGCTCTACCTCGTGGCGGGAGGACTCGATGGCCAGCGCAGCTACGCGCAGCTCGCGGACGAGCTCAGCACCGGCTGGGGCCGCGAGATCACCGCCGAGCAGGTGTCCTACCTCGTCGAAAACCGGTTGCGCCGCGCGGGAATCGTGGCGAGCGATTCCGCACCGGACGAGTCCGCTCCGCTGCCCAAGGGCCGGGATCGGTTGCTGGCGTTGAAGTTCCGGGTCGCGCTGGTTCCCGAGCACGTCGTCGCGGTGATCGCGCGGATCTTCCAACCCCTGTTCTGGCCACCGATCGTGGTCCTCGCGCTGGTCGCCTTCATCGCCGCCGAGACCTGGCTGGCGCTCCAGGGCGGTGTCGCCCAGCTGCTGGCGGGTGCGCGGGAGCTGATCGACCAGCCCGAGCAGGTCCTGCTGGTGCTCGGCGTGCTCATCGCCGCCGGGATCTTCCACGAGTGCGGGCACGTCGCGGCGTGCCGCTACGGCGGCGCGCGGCCGGGCGCGATGGGCGTCGGCATCTACCTGGTGTGGCCCGCGATGTACAGCACCGTCACCGATTCCTACCGGCTGAGCCGGGGAGGCCGGTTGCGCACCGATCTGGGCGGCGTCTACTTCAACGTGCTGGCCATGCTGGTGCTGATCGTCATCTTCACCCAGACCGGCCTGCCCTGGTTGCTGGTCGCGCTGGTGGTCTGGCAGGTGTCGACGGTCTGGCAGTTCGTGCCGTCGATCCGGCTGGACGGCTACTACATCCTCAGCGATCTGGTCGGCGTCCCGGACCTGTTCGACCGGATGGGCCCGGTCCTGCGCAGCATGCTGCCGGGGCGTCCGCCGCACCCCCGCGTCCGGGAGCTGAAACCGTGGGCCCGGTGGGTGATCACGGCCTGGGTGGTGCTGGTGATCCCCTGCCTGGCCTACTGGATCATCGGATTCCTGCTGCTCGCGCCGAGCGTGCTGCCCGTGGTGTGGGAAGCGCTGGGAACGCACTGGCACAGCGTGGGCAACGCCATCCGGACGGGTGATGCGGCAGCGGCCGTCGTCGGCGTCATGCGGATGCTCCTGCTGGTGCTGCCGTGGGCCGGGATCACGCTGGTGCTCTACAACCTCGGTCGCGGCGTGGCACGCCGCATCCGCCGCTCCAGGGCGGAGCTCCGGTAACTGCGTCAGCACCACGTCCGGACCACCGCTGTCCTCGTCCGGATCCCGTCAAGGCGAACGTCCGAGTCCGCCCCGGCGGGGTGTACTGGAGGAGTCGGCAGCAGGTCCGGCGAGGAGGTGTCACGGATGACGCACCTGCTGTGGGCCGTCGGATTGATCGTGCTCTTCCTGGGCGTGGCGTTGACGCTGCGCGGACTGACCAGGTGGCGGTGAGGCCACCTCCCGCAGGAGGCGGTGGTGATGCGTGAATCCGGTCCGCCCGTCGCCGGGGCCGCAACGGCCTCCGCGGTGGGATTCTTCGTGGCGGTCGCCGGAATGGTGCCCGCCGGAGCGGCGTCCTGGTGGTCGGGCGAGCCGGTCGCTGCGCTCGCCGTGCTGGGCATCGTCGTCCTCGGCTACGCGTGCGCGATCCGGAACCTCCCCGGCTCGCTGATGACGGCGCTGCTGTGCTGGATGTTTCTGAACAGCTTCGTGATCCACGCACACGGCGACCTGATCTGGGAAGGCTCCGCCGATCTGGCCCGGCTGGCAGCACTCGTCGGCGCAGCACTCATCGGCACAGCATGCGGCTGCGCAGCTGTCCGGTCGCACGAGCAGCCGGAACCGCAGATCCCGGCCACCCGACGTGCACCCGAGACCGAGCACATCCGAACGCTGGAACCGTTGAATCACGGGTAGCAGTACGAATCCGAGGAGGCGTCACCGCCTTCGAGGCGCACCTGGTGCACGCGCAACCCGCGGAACTGCTCCCCGTGCGGGAAGAACGCCTCGTCGACGGTGAGACCGCCGGTGCCCGGGTCGGTGTCGAGCTTGGCCAGCCAGGCGCCCACACCGTCGGGGTAGAACTGGTCGTCCCACGCGCCGTACAGCGAGTTCGTCAGGTAGATGCGGCGCCCGTCCCGGCTGACCTCCACCATCTGCGACCCGCCCGCCAGCGGCTCGGCAGGAGCAGCCGGGTGCGCGGCGCGAGCGGTGATGCCGCCGAGGCGGACCGATCCGGTCTCCCGCGGGTGCTCCGGGTCGGTGACGTCGAACTGCTTGAGCTCACCGGTCCCCCAACACGACACGTACAAGAACCGGTCGTCCACGGACAGGTTGATGTCGGTCACCAGCGGAGGAACCGCACCGAAGGGCCGCAGCACGGGCGGGAGCTGGTCGGCCGGTGCCGGTTCAGCGTGAACGGTGATCACCTTCTCCGCCCGCCACTCGTCATCGGCCCGGAACCACCGCCACACCGACGCCGACAGGTCCTCGGTGCTGACGACCACGCCGGCGAACCCCCAGGTGGCGTTCGGGTCGTGCGAAGGCCTCAGTTCGAGGACCATCTGGTGCTGCGCCCCGAGGTCGACGCGCTGGACGTGCCGTCCCTCGGCCAAATCCCAGAAGTGCAAGGCGTGCCCGTACTCGTTGCGCAGCAGCAGGTCGGGGTCGACGCCGTTCTCCAGCATCGACGGTGTGCCCCACTCACTGGTGATCATCGTGTTCCGGTTGAGGTGCCACCAGACGTCGTATGCCAGGCGCTGCGGTCCCCGGTCGACCTCCCAAGCGCGCACCACGTCGAAGGAGTCGTGGTCGAGCACCGCGATGCCGCCCGGACCGTCGGCTCCGTCGGCGGCACCGAGGCAGGACAGGTAGATCCCGTCCGGTCCGCAGTGCAGGGTGTGCGGCCGGGAGTAGCCCGCCTTGGCCGCGAGCTCCTCGGCCGCCACGGTCCGCACCAGCTTCGGGTGGCGGGGATCCGGGTGGGTGTCGAAGACGTGCAGGTTCGACGAACGGATCCCGGGGAGCAACAGGTAGCGGCGCCGCAGACCGCTGGTGTGGTGACCGGCGTGTGCGAAGGCGCTGCTGCAGGCGTTCCACCCGAAGTGGTGCAGCTCGTCGCCGCGGGTCGGCAGGTCGGTCCAGCCGACCACCTGCCCGAAGGTCGCCGACTCCGGATCGGTGTCGATCGCGGTGAGGGCATCTGGTCGCTCGGCGGTCCGGTCGAAGGCGACGACGTAGGCCAGGCGCTCCGCCGGGGCGGAGATGGCTTCCCCCGGGCTGCGGTAGAAGGTCGGATCGACGTCGCGCTCGGTTGCAGAGCTCATGGCTGCTCCTAAGCGAGGACGGTGTCCTCTCCCAGGGTGACCGACGCCAGGCGGTGCGGCGAGCTAGCCCGCTGCTCGTACCAGGCGGAGCTGCCCGATCTCGGCGACGTTCTTCATCAGCTCGGCGTTCACCCAGGCGACCATGTGCGCCACGGTCTTGTCCGGGTCGTCCGGCCACGGGAACGGCGCGGGTCCGTCCAGCTCCGCGTCGGTCAACCGGTCCAGCACCGAAGACCACTCGTCATGCAACCCGCGCAACCACCCGACCGCGGCTTCGTCACCGGGCCACCGGACGTCGATCCGCTCGGTCGGCGGCCTGCCCTGCGCGTGGTCGATGGTCACCGTCCACCACCAGCCGAGGTGCCAGGTGAGCCAGGCGATCGTGGGCGCCGGGATCGGATCGGGCTCGACCTCGGCGAAATCAGGTACCCAGCCGCCATCGGCACCGCGCCGCACCGTCCAGCAGACCGCGGCGGGCTCCCACCGGAAGTCCCCGGGAACCAGCTCGGCGAGGTGGACCTCGAACAGCGACCAGGTCAGGTCGAACTGCCAGCGCAGCAGTTCAGCACGCGATGCGGACACCTGCCGGATCATGGCACGGCCGACCGCCCGGGGGACAACGATTTTCGGTCGCGGCTCACCCGGGTGGGGCGCTGAGCGGAGCCGTCCACAGCACCCTGGTTCCACCGGTCGGCAACCGCTCCACCTTGCACCGGCCGCCCATCTGCACCGCTCGCTCGGCGAGGTTGTGCAGTCCGCTGTGCGCGACGGTGCTCTGGATCCCGACGCCGTTGTCGGTGACGTCGATGGTCAGGTCGTCGTCCAGCGAGATCGTCACCGACAGCTCCGACGCCCGGGCGTGCCGGACGGTGTTGCTCACCGCTTCCAGCACCACCGACTCGGCGTGCTCGGCCAGCCGCGACGGCAGCACGTCCAGCGGTCCGGACATGCGCATGGTGATCCGGATCGGGTTGTCCCCCACCACGTCGGTGACGACGCGCTGCACCCGGTTGCGGAAGCCGCTCGGGTGTTCGGCGGCGATCTGCAGGTCGAAGATGCTGGCGCGGAGGTCCTGGATCACTTCGTGCAGCTGGTCGATGTGCTCGGTCAACCGGTCCGCGACGCCGGTCGTCCGCGACGCCCGCCGCTGGGTTCCCTGCATGGCCATGCCGATGGCGAACAGTCGCTGGATGACGTGGTCGTGCAGTTCGCGGGCGATGCGGTCCCGGTCGGCCAGCACGTCCAGCTCGCGGCGCGCGGCCTGCGCCTCGGCCCACTGCAGCGCCAGCGCGGCCTGGTCGGCGAAGGACGACACCACCAGCAGCTGCTCCTCGTCGAACCCCTTGGACCCGGCCCGCCGCACAGCCAGCAGCACGCCGGAGATGGTGCCTTCAGCCCGCATCGGCACCGCGAGCGCCGGCCCGAGCTCGACCGCAGCACCCTCGACCGTGGACAGGCTGGGGACGTTGCGCGGCACCCGTTCCCGGAACACCTGCCCGGTGACCGAACCTTCGACCGGGATCGACCGCCCCACGAGGTCTTCGACGCCGACACCGGCCGAGACCGTCACCGTCAGCTCCTCCGTCTCGACGTCGTCGCCGGGCGTGGGCACCGCGAGCAACGCGTAGTCGGCCTGCGTCAGCTCGGACGCGCGCTCGGCGATCACTTGGAGAGCGTCGATCGGATCGGTGCCCGCCAGCAGTTCCGCGGTGATCTCACCGGTGGCGTCCAACCAGCGCTCGCGGCGGCGGACTTCCTCGAACAGCCGGGCGTTGTCCACCGCGATGCCGGCCGCGCCGGCCAACGCCTGCAGCACGACGTCGTCGTCCTCGGTGAAGGAGCCACCACCGAGCTTCTCGGTCAGGTACAACCTGCCGAAGACCTCCTGCCGGGCCCGGATCGGCACCCCGAGGAACGTGCGCATCGGCGGGTGGTTCGCGGGGAAGCCCACCGAAGCCGGATGTTCGGAGATGTCGTCCAGCCGCAGCGGTTTGTCGGCCTCGATGACCACCCCGAGGACGCCGTGCCCGGTCGGCAGGTGGCCGATGCGGTGGACGGTCTCCTCGTCGATGCCGTCGTAGATGAACCTGCCCAGCGTGCCGTCCGGCGCCAGCACTCCGATCGCGCCGTAGCGGGCGTCGACGAGGTCGATGGCGGTGCGCACGATGCGCCGCAGCACCGCGTCCAGCTCGAGTTCCGAGGAGATGGCGAGCACGGCCTCCAGCAGGACGTCCATCTGGTCCCGCAGACCGACGATCTCCTCGATGCGCGCCTGCACCTGGGACAGCAGCTCTTTGAGCCGCAACCGGGAAAGGGTGCCCACCACCGATGGCGCGGCCCCCTCCCGCAATTCCTCCGATCCAGGTGGGTCAGCCCTGCTCACAGCTCTACTCTGACAGGCCGCGCGGACCCCGGCGAGTGCTTCACGATTCCGGGTGGCGCAAACGGGTGGCCAGCACCGCCGCCTGGGTGCGGCTCTGCAGGCCGAGCTTGCTCAGCAGCCGCGACACGTAGTTCTTGACGGTCTTCTCGGCCAAGAACATCCGGTCCGCGATCTGCCGGTTCGTCATCCCCTGGCGGATGCAGTCCAGCAGGATCCGCTCCTGCCCGGTCAGGTCCGGCAGCTTCGAGGTGCCGTCCAGCTCCGCGCGCAACTTGTTCACCAGCGCGGCGGTCTCCTGCTCACCGAGCAACGGCTTGCCCGCACCGACCCGGCGCACGGCCGATGCCAGCTCCATCCCCTTGATGTTCTTCACGACGTAGCCCGCGGCCCCGGCCAGCATCGCGTCGAGCATGGCCTGCTTGTCCGTGAAGGAGGTCAGCATGAGGCACTGCAGCCCCGGAACGCGGGACCGCAGTTGCCTGCACAGCTCCACGCCGCTGCCGTCCGGCAGCCGAACGTCCAGCACAGCCACGTCGGGACCGATCGCGGGGATGCGGGCCAGCGCCTCACCGACCGAAGCGGCTTGCCCGACCACCGACAGGTCTTCCTCGGAATCGAGCAGGTCGACCAGCCCCACCCGCACGACCTCGTGGTCGTCGACCAGGAAAACGGTGGTCACACCAGCACCGCCCACATCTCCACTGTAGGAGCGATCGGCCTCAGCCGCCGGTGCGGAAGGTGAAGCGGGCCTTTCCGATCCACAGCTCGTCACCGTCACCGAGCTCGGCGATGTCCACCGGGCGCCGGTTGAGGTAGGTGCCGTTGAGCGAACCGCCGTCCACCACGACGTACCGGCCCTCGCGCAACCGCAGCTCGGCGTGCACGCGGGACACCGTCATGTCCTCGACCACGATGTCGCAGTCCCGATCCCGACCGATCGAGATGCGCGGTCCGTCGAGCGCGAAGCCGGTCCCCGCATCGGGTCCCCGGTTGATGACCAACCGGGGTCGCCCGCTCGACTCGGCGGAGCCGCGCGGCGCTGGAACGACCTGAGCGGTGGGCACGGACTCCAGCAGCGTCCGGATAGTCTGCTCGGCCTCCGCGACACCAGTGGTTGCGGACGCCTCGAACCGGGTGTCATCCATGGTCGTACTCCTCGCAGAAAGGCACGGGTATCGCCCGGACTGCCCCGACCAGGACTGGGCGACTACAGCCAGCATGCCGAACAACCACGCTCCGTGGCCAGGGCCTTCGTCCCTACTGCGCTGCTGAAGGCCGTGACGGTCGCCACTCCGCGCACGAAAGCGCGCAACCGGGCCGCAATCCGGCGAAGCGACCCCGCCAGCCGGCCGAGCGACCCCAGGTCACTCGGAGTAACGACCAGGGCTCCACACCAGCCACTTGTCGGCCACCGCAGCCTCCAAGTCGATCCCGTGGTGCCTGGCGAGCAGCAGCACCTGGCACACGACGTCGGCCAGCTCGGCATGGAAGTCGCCCAGTCGCACGCGGCCGAGGTTAGGAACACCCACTGACATGCTTCGCCCGATCAGGTCAGTCGTGCGCGCGACGGCGCTCCAGGAAGACGGTGTCGCGCCACACGCCGTGGTGCCGAGCGATGCGTTCGCGGATGCCGATGGTGCGGAACCCCGCCGTGTGGTGCAGGGCGAGACTGGCGCGGTTCTCCGGGAAGATCGAGGTCTGCAAGGTCCACAGCCCACCGGCGTCGGCAGCGGCGACCTGCTTGCGCACCAGCGCCTTGCCCACACCGCGTCCGCGGAAACCATCACCCACGTAGAGCGACGTCTCGGCGACACCGGCGTAGCACTCCCGGCTGGAGACCGGCGCCACGGCGGCCCAACCAGCGACCTCGCCGTCCACCACGGCAACCCACCGGTGGTGGGCGATCCACTTCTCCTCCAGCGCCTCGCGCCCCGGCACCTCGGTCTCGAAGGTGGCATCACCAGTGGCGATGCCCTCGCCGTAGATCCGACGCACCGCGGGCCAGTCGGCCTCCTCTAGCGCACGGACGATGACGTCATGGGGAAGACCACTCGTCGCCATCGTCCGAGTATCGCCCTACCGAGCCGACCGCCTCGATCCGCACCTGGGTTCGCGCGAAAATCAGCAAGACCACTGATGATTCGGAGCGGCTTCCGCCTCTTCCCCACCGGCGCCGGAACTCTCGCTGCATCCGTCGGCGGAGATCCGGGGAAATGCTGGCAGTCAGCGGATTCCTGGTGCCATGATCAGAGCCGATCGCATCGTGGTGATGCGCCGCCGACGGGAGGCGATTCGTTGCTGAGGCCCTTGCAACCGGACGATCCGCGCGAGGTCGGGCCGTACCGGTTGCGGAACCGGCTGGGACGCGGCGGGATGGGCCAGGTGTACCTCGGCGTGTCCCCGGGCGGCCGGCTGGTCGCGGTCAAGGTGGTGCGCCCCGAGCTCGCCGACGACGCGAACTTCCGGCGGCGGTTCGCGCGCGAGGTCACCGCCGCACGCGCCGTGGCGGGCTTCTACACCGCCCCGGTGGTCGACGCCGACCCCGACGCCGACCCGCCGTGGCTGGTCACGGCCTACATCTCCGGCCCCACGCTGCACGAAGCCGTGCAGCAGCAGGGGCCCCTTCCTCCGAGCGCGATCGGTGCCCTCGGAGCAGGTCTGGCCGAAGGGCTCGGGGCGATCCACGCCGGCGGCGTGGTGCACCGCGACCTCAAACCCGGCAACGTGATCCTGGCCGAGGACGGCCCTCGGATGATCGATTTCGGCATCGCCCGGGCGATGGACGAAACGCACACCGTGGACATCCTCGGAACGCCTCCGTTCATGTCCCCGGAGCAGGCGACCGGCGCCCAGGTCGGCGCACCTGGCGACGTGTTCTCCCTCGGCGCCCTGCTGGTGTTCGCCGCGACCGGCCAGAGCCCGTTCGGCGCCGGCCAGCCCCAGGCGATCCTGTACCGCGTCGTGCACGAGGAACCGGACCTGTCGGGCCTCTCCGAGCTGCCCGACGGGCTCACCGAGCTCATCGCCGCCTGCTTGGCCAAGGACCCGGAAGCCCGCCCGGAGGTCCCAGCCCTGCTCGACTCGCTGGCCGCCTTGAAGGGCGACACCCAGTGGTTGCCACCGGGAATCATCTCGATGATCACCGAGAACCGGACGGCCACCATCGCCGCGACCAAGGTCGACCCGCGAGCCGACCAGCCCCCTGCACCACCACCGACTCCCCCACCGGCCAAGCTGTCCTGGCTCCCCGCCCTCGCCTGGACCCTCGGCGCCTGCGCACTCGGCGTGCTGATCGTGCTCGCCGCGATCGACAGCAGTTCCGGCTCCGGCGGTTCAACACCGACCACAACAGCCGAGTCCGACACGTCGACTTCGGACTACTACGACACCGAAACGTCGTCCTCCGAAGACGAGACGACGACCGAAGAAACGACGACCGAGGAGACGACCACCACCGACGAGGAAACCCTCGACGACGAGTCGACCGACCAGACCCCGTTCACCCTGGACGCGTTCATGCCGGACGACTTCACCGACGACAGCGGCAGACACCACCAGTACGAAGCGGGCTCCACGAGACCGTGCACGGAATGGGCCTCCGAGGAGGTGGCATCGGTGCTGACCGACAACGGCTGCTCGGAGATGCTGGTGGCCAACTTCGTCGACGACGACTCGGAAATCCTGACGACGGTGTGGGTCTACCCGTTCGCCGACTACGACACCGCGGACACCGCCTACAACGCCCTCGACGCCCAGGACTTCATGCAGCTCGGCTGCTGGGACCCGAACTCCGGCCCCGGATCAGGGGTGTGCGACAACGACGTCACCGCCGCGGACGAGTGGCAGTACATCGGCCAGGACCACCGATACGTGATCGTGGCGCAGTCCAAGTGGATCGACCTGCGATCGGACGGATCGGGCGACGAACAGCTGAAGTCAGCGGCCAGCGAGGCCCGCAGCGCCGTCGGCCCGGACAACTACTACGGCAACTGACCAACCTTGAGTTCGTTTCACGTTGCGCCATAACGGTTTTCGCGTTTCAAACCATCTATGATCACCTGATCGTGCGACCGAAATTCGGTCGAATTCCTGTTCGGACCGTCGGCACAATGAATGGCATGACACCGTTGCTGACCACCCCGAACACGGCGCCCGACCCCGGTGCGCTCGTGCCCTCGGTTACGCCTGGGCCCGTCGGTGCCCCGCCGCGTGCCGCCGGGTCGCGGGTGGGCTCGATGGCGTCTTGCACGGAACTCACCGCCAGAATCCGCCAACTAGAGCGCGAAATCCGCCAGGCCCGAGTCGAGCAGTTGGAGCTGATCGCCGAGGCCGACCGGCGCCGCATTTTCGCCACCCAAGGCGCCCGTTCAACGCAGGTGTGGCTAAAGGGACTGCTGCACATCGATGGCTCCGACGCGAAAACCCGCGTCACTATCGCCAAAGCCACAACCCACCCCAACGACGCTCCGGAAGGGACAAACGCTGCCATCTCGGCTGAACTTCCCGCCACCGTCGAAGCATTGGCCAAAGGCGCACTCGACCTGAAGCACGCCTCGATCATCTCCCGCTGCGTGGGCGCACTGCCCGAACACGCGCGCCACCGAGCCGGCGAGGTCGAGAAGCTCCTGGTGAACAACGCGAGCCGAATGTGCCCGCGCGATCTGGCAAAACTCGCCGACCACGTCAAGCACACGCTCGACGGATCGGGCGCAGCCAAGGACGAGCAGGCCCAGCACGAGTCCCGAGAGCTGCACTACGCCACCGCCCTCGACGGCATGCTGGTCATCAAGGCACGCCTGGACAAGGAAACCGGCGCGAAGTTCGTCGAAGCCATCCGCCCGCTGTCCGCACCCCGCCCGGAGACCAACGGAGAAAAGGACCCCCGCACGCCGGCCCAGCGCAACGCCGACGGCCTGTCGGCAATGCTGGACGTCGTCCTGGAGTCCGACCACATGCCCCGAACCGGCGGCCAGCGCCCCCACCTGACCATCACCATCGACTACGACGACCTCAAGCAGCAAATCCCGACCAACACCCCGGGAATGCTGACCAGCACGGACCAACCCATCACCCCGGAAACGGTTCGCCGAATCGCCTGCGACAGCGAGGTCCTCCCGATGATGCTGGGAGGAGACAGCCTCCCGCTGGACGTCGGAACCGCACACCGAACCGCCCCGCCCCACATCCGAGCAGCCCTCCTGACCCGAGACGGAGCCTGCGCCTTCCCGGACTGCGACCGCCCACCGGGCACCCCGCAAGCCCACCACATCGTGCACTGGATCGACGGCGGACCCACCACTGTGGACAACATGGTGATGCTCTGCGCCCACCACCACAGAACAACCCACCAACAACACTGGCAAATCGACCTGCACAAAGGCCGACCGCTCTTCACCCCACCACCACCATCGACCCAACACGAACACCGCGCCCCGGCGGCAAAGCACTACCCGCCGCCTTCCGCGACGCCCTCCACAACTCCATACCCAAACCACGCCCCCCGGAGGAACCCCAATGAAACCCACCCACAGCAGGTGGACAACCCCAACCTGCCCAAAACCAGACAACCGCGGCTCAACCAACAACCCGCAACACGCCGAAGGCAACGAACACCCACCCCCCAATCCAAGAGCGCCAACCAACCACGAAGGGAACGGAAGAAAGTGCACCAGTCCACCCACACCGAACCCGACACCAGTCGCTCCCTCGAAGCCACCGCAGCCGACCCCGAAACCCGCCGTCCATCCCACACCGGGTCATCCCCGTGACAAAAAGCCAAACCGGGGCTGCGGCTTGGAAGTCAAGCCTGCAAACCCCGAAGG
>NZ_JAQGLA010000022.1 GCF_027853915.1 Saccharopolyspora oryzae | reverse complement strand
TCGCCTCGACCAGCGCGCGAGCCGCGCTGTGCTCAGCCATGCTGCAGGGCCTTCTTCTGCACCTTGCCCATCTCGTTGCGCGGCAAAGCGTCCAGGTAGCGCACCTCGCGCGGCCGCTTGTGCGGGGTGAGCAGCCGGGCCACGTGGTCGACCAGCTCCTGGTCGGTCACCTCCTGGCCGGGGGCGCGCACGATCCAGGCCACGATCCGCTCGCCCAGGTCGGCGTCGGGCTCACCGGTGACCGCGACCTCGGCGACCGCCGGGTGCTCCAGCAGGCAGTTCTCGATCTCGCCCGCACCGATCTTGTAGCCGCCGCTCTTGATGATGTCGGTGGCCTTGCGCCCGACGATGCGGATGTAGCCGTCCGGGGCCCGGGTGGCCACGTCGCCGGTGCGGAACCAGCCGTCGGCGAAGGCCGCCTCGGTGGCGTCGGGGCGGTTGAGGTAGCCGCTGAACAGGTTCGAGCCGCGGATCAGGATCTCGCCGACCGTCTCGTCGTCGCTGGCCTCGATCTCCGCGCCCTGCTCGTCGACCAGCTTGAGCTCGACCCCGGCGAACGGGCGCCCCACGTAACCGGGTCGGCGGTCGCCGTCGGCGCGCACGCCGCAGTTCATGATTGTCTCGCTCATGCCGTAGCGCTCGACGACCCGCTGCCCGGTCAGCCGCTCGATCCGCTCGTGCTCGACCGCGGGCAGCGCCGCCGAACCCGACACGAGCAGCCGCGCCTTGCCGACGGCCTTGCCGATCTCCGGGTCGCGCTCGGCGTCCTCGGCCAGCCGGTGGTACATGGTCGGCACGCCGAACATCATGGTCGCCGGCCCGGCGAGCTCCTCGGCGATGGCGGCGGAGGAGAACTTGCCCAGGTGGTGCACGGTGCCGCCCAGCCGCACCGGTCCGAGCGTGCCGAGGATCAGCCCGTGCACGTGGAACAGCGGCAGGGCGTGCGCGAGCACGTCGCGCTCCGTCCACTCCCAGGCCTCGGCGAGCGCGTCGAGGTTGGCGCTGATCGCGCGGCGCGGCAGCACGACGCCCTTCGGCGGGCCGGTGGTGCCCGAGGTGTAGACGATCAGCGCCGGGGCGCCCTCGTCCGCCTCCGGCGGCAGCTCACCGCCGCGGGCGCTCAGGTCGACCTCGTGCACCTGGATCTCGCCGAGACCCTCCGGCGCCTGGAACCCGGGTGCGGCGAGCAGCAGTTCCGGCTGGCTGTCGTTGAGGATGTGCGCGAGTTCGCGCTCCCCCACCTTCGGGTTGATCGGCACGACCGCGACGCCCGCGCTGAGCCCGCCGATGACTGCCGCGCAGGTCTCGAGCTCGTTGGTCGCCCACACCGCGACCCGCTCGCGACCGGCGACCCGTTCGGCGATCGCGGCGGCCACCCCGGCCAGCTCCTGGTAGTTCAGCGCCCGCGCGCCGAAGCGCAGCGCCTCCTTCTCGTCCGGCTGCCGCAACTTCGGGAACAGCACGGTCACCTCCACGATCGTCCGAGCATTGGTCCACTGGCTCATCCACTTTTGCCCGCCGGCCAGGCGCCGTCAAGCGTTCTGTGGCCAAATTGGCTCAGCCACTCGTCCACGGTGCTAGCCTGACCACCGCCCGCTCCCCTACCTGGAGGAACCCGGTGTCCGACGCCCTGCGCCCGCTCGCCCGCCCTCGCCTGTACGAGCAGGTCGTGCAGCGGCTGCGCGAGCACGTCGCCGCTTCCGGGCTGCGCGCGGGCGACCGCCTGCCGCCGGAGCGCAAGCTCGCCGAGCAGCTCGGTGTCAGCCGCGCCTCGGTCAAGCAGGCCATCGTGGTGCTCGAGGTGCAGGGGCTGGTCGAGGTCCGGCACGGCGGCGGCACCTACCTGCGGCGCGAGTCGCTGGACGTCGAACCGGTCGACGAGCTGGTGGCCCGCAAGCGCCGCCTCCCCGACGTGCTCGACGCCCGCGAAGCGCTGGAGACCAAGCTCGCCGAACTGGCCGCGCAGCGCCGCACCGAAGACGACCTGGCCGAGATCGACGCAGCCCTGGCCGACATGCGCCGCGAGATCGCCGACGGCGAGCTCGGCAACGAGGGCGACCGCCGGTTCCACGCAGCGATCACCGCCGCCGCGCACAGCTCCCTGCTCGCAGACTTCATGCGCACCATCGCACCCGAGATCGCCGAAAGCCGCCAGGAATCCCTGCGCCAGCCGGACCGCCCGAGCAAGTCCCTGACCCAGCACGAACGCATCGCCGAAGCGATCCGCGCCGGTGACGCCCGCGCCGCGGTCACCGCGATGCGCCGCCACCTCCGCACGGTCAGCCGCGTCCGCCTCCTCAGCTGGGACCCCGACGCCGACCCCACTCCCCCGGAAGCGTGAGGCGGTCGATTTCGCGAGAAACCGACCACTACCCGGGCGAATCCCGCCGAAACGCTCGAATGCGACATCCCCGCTGGTCAAGCCCCGTGAGCACTTTGGGGTGCTATAGCGCCACAAAGTACTCACGGGCCACCACCTGCGAAAATGCAGCCGCGCCACCCCAGGCGTGGTCAATTTCGTACGAATTGAGGTTCGCCCGGATGTTGGTCGATTTCGCACGAAATTCGCACCCGTCCCCGGCCGGGTGTTGCGGGGAGCGGCTCGGTAGGGTGGGTCGTCCTGTTCTGGTCGTTGTGGAGTGCGTGACGTGATCGACCGCCTTGCTCCGCCGCGCGAGCGGGTGGTCCGATGATCGGGTGGCTGCTGGCCACTGCGGGCACCGCGGCGCTGGGTAGTTTCTTCCCACTCGTCAACATCGAGCTGTACCTGCTGGGCGTCGTGTCCAATGTGGATGGCGTGAGCTGGTGGGCGCTCGGGCTGGCCGCCGCGATCGGCCAGGTCGCCGGCAAGACGCTGTTCTACTTCGCGGGCAAGGGCGGGTTCGCGCTCGGCGAGCGGATGCTGAAGAAGCTCGAGGCCAAGCGGCGGACCGGCCGGTGGGCCGCCTGGTTCGAGAAGTTCCACCAGCGCACCGTCGACCGCCCCTGGTGGGGGCTGGGCGTGCTGTGCCTGACCTCGATCCCCGGCATCCCGCCCTACAGCCTGATGTGCCTGCTCTCCGGCGCGGCGGGCCTGCCGCTGATCGGCTTCCTCGCGGCCAGCCTCATCGGCCGGGCCGCGCACTTCCTGCTCGTGGCCGGTGCCCCCGGACTGCTGCACTGGCTGCCCGCCGCGCTGGGGTCCTGAACGCGCATAGCCCCCGGCACCAGCGGGAAACCTGGTGGGCGGTTTCAGCCGACACCGAGGGGAGCCAGGCGCGATGGGCACCGAAGACGACAAGCAACGACAGCTCGACGGGGTCCGGCAGGATCTCACCGGCACGAAGTTGACCACCCAGCAGGGCGTGCGCATCGACCACACCGACGACGCGTTGAGCGCCGGTGAGCGCGGCCCCACGCTGCTGGAGGACTTCCACGCCCGGGAGAAGATCACGCACTTCGACCACGAACGCATCCCGGAGCGCGTGGTGCACGCCCGCGGCGCCGGGGCCTACGGGCACTTCCAGCCCTACGACGGCTGGCTGTCCGACTACACCGTCGCGCGCTTCCTGACCGATCCGAACCAGCGCACCCCGGTGTTCGTCCGGTTCTCCACCGTCGCCGGTTCCCGGGGATCGGCCGACACGGTCCGCGACGTGCGCGGTTTCGCCACCAAGTTCTACACCGAGCAGGGCAACTACGACCTGGTCGGCAACAACATGCCGGTGTTCTTCATCCAGGACGGCATCAAGTTCCCCGACTTCGTGCACGCGGTGAAGCCCGAACCGCACCACGAGATGCCGCAGGCCGCCTCGGCGCACGACACGTTGTGGGACTTCGTGGCGCTGCAACCGGAAACGCTGCACATGATGATGTGGCTGATGTCGGACCGGGCGATTCCGCGCAGCTACCGGATGATGCAGGGCTTCGGCGTGCACACCTTCCGGCTGGTCAACGCCGCCGGCGAAGGCACCTTCGTGAAGTTCCACTGGAAGCCGGTGCTGGGCAGCCATTCGCTGGTGTGGGACGAGTGCCAGAAGATCGCCGGGGCCGATCCCGACTACAACCGCCGCGACCTGTGGGAGTCCATCGAGGCCGGCCAGTACCCGGAGTGGGAGCTGGGCGTGCAGCTGGTCGAGGAGTCGGCGGAGTTCGACTTCGACTTCGACCTGCTGGACGCGACCAAGATCATCCCCGAAGAGGTGGTGCCGGTGCGCCCGGTGGGCAAGATGGTGCTGGACCGCAATCCGGACAACTTCTTCGCCGAGACCGAGCAGGTCGCCTTCCACACCGCCAACGTGGTGCCGGGCATCGACTTCACCAACGATCCGCTGCTGCAGGCGCGCAACTTCTCCTACCTCGACACCCAGCTGATCCGGCTCGGCGGACCGAACTTCGCGCAGATCCCGATCAACCGGCCGACGGCCGAGGTGACCAACAACCAGCGCGACGGCTACGGCCAGCAGAAGATCCACCAGGGCCGCACGAGCTACACGGAGAACAGCCTGTCCGGCGGGTGCCCGGCGCTGGCCGACGAGGACGTGTTCCGGCACTACCAGCAGAAGGTGGACGGCTACACGATCCGCAAGCGCAGCGAGAGCTTCAAGGACCACTACAGCCAGGCGACGCTGTTCTGGAACAGCATGGCGCCGTGGGAGAAGGAGCACATCGTCGCGGCGTTCCGCTTCGAGCTCGGCAAGGTCGACCACCAGCACGTGCGCGCCAACGTCGTCGACCACCTGGAGAACATCGACCACGAGCTGGCCGCAGCGGTGGCGGAGGGCGTCGGCGTGGCACCGCCCAGCGGCGGCAAGCCGAACCACGGCCGCAGCTCCCCCGCGCTGAGCCTGGCCAATTCGCGCACCGACACGATCACCAGCCGCAAGGTCGCGGTGCTGGTCGCAGACGGCGTGGATGCCTCGGAAGTCGTCCAGATCCAGCGCGGACTGGCCGAGCGCGGCGCACTGGCGGAGGTGCTGGGACTGCGCGACGGCAAGGTCCGCGGCACCGACAGCGACGAGGTGACCGTGGACCGGGCCGTGCACACCATGGCGTCGGTGCTCTACGACGGCGTCATCGTGCCCGGCGGCGCGGAGAGCGTGCGCTCGTTGGCCGAGGACGGGCACGCGGTGCACTTCGTCGCCGAGGCCTACAAGCACCACAAGCCGGTCGCGGCCAGCGACGAGGGCATGGAGCTGCTGCAACGCGCCGGGGTCTCCGAAGCGCGCAAGGGCTCCGGGACCGACGGCGTGGTCGCCGACCTCGGCGTGGTCATGGCCGCGCACAGCGGCGGTGCGCTGCCGGAGGGCTTCATCGAGGAGTTCGTCACCGTGCTCGGCAAGCACCGGGTGTGGGAGCGCGACACCTCCGCCGTGCCCGCCTGAATGGAGCGCCCACCGCGCATTTGACCGTTTGATCCGGATCACTCGTTGACATCCGGTGAACACCGAGTGTCACGTTTCGTACCGAAAGGATCACACAAAGCGACGCCGGTCGCGCCATCTCGCCGAGCCTCGCTTACGGTGCGCCCGTGAGCGTCTTCCGAACGATGCCCGTCGAGGACATCATCGACCGCGGTGAGCGCAGCGGACTGGTCCGCAGCCTGACCGGCAAGGACCTGATCGGTTTCGGCATCGGCATCATCATCGGCACCGGTGTGTTCACCTTGGCCGGCATCCAGGCCAAGGAGCACGCCGGTCCCGGCGTGGTGCTGTCCTTCGTCATCGGCGGGATCGTCGCGGCCCTGGCCGCGCTGTGCTACGCCGAGCTGTCCTCAGCGGTTCCGACCGCGGGCAGCGCCTACACCTACGGCTACGCCACGCTCGGCGAGCTGTTCGCCTGGATCATCGGCTGGGACCTGCTGCTGGAGTTCGCCCTGGGCGCCGCGGTGGTCTCGCGCAGCTGGTCGGGCTACGTGTCGAACCTGCTCGGCCTGCCGTCGGAGTGGTTCGGCGAGGACGCCACGGTCAACGTCGGCGCGATACTGATCATCGCGGTGCTCACGGTGATCGCGGTGATCGGCATCCGCGAGTCGTCGTGGGTGACCAACGCGCTGGTCGTGGTCAAGGTGTCGGTGTGCGTGCTGGTGATCGTCGCCGGGCTGTTCTTCTTCAACGGCGCCCACCTCGACCCGTTCATCCCGCCCGCGCAGCCGGCCACCGAGACCGCCAGCGCGCTGGAGCAGCCGCTGGTGCAGGCCCTGCTCGGCATGGAGCAGTCGATGTACGGCATCGGCGGCGTGTTCACCGCGGCGGCGATCGTGTTCTTCGCCTACACCGGTTTCGAGGCGCTGGCCAACCTCGGCGAGGAGACCAAGCGCCCCAAGCGCGACCTGCCGGTCGGCCTGCTCGGCAGCCTGATCGTGTGCACCGTGCTGTACGTGCTGGTCGCGATCGTGCTCAGCGCGATGGTCGACTACCGGCAGATCGACGAGGGAGCCCCGCTGGCCGCGGCGTTCCAGTCGGTCGGCCAGCCGTGGGTGGCCGCGCTGATCGCACTGGGCGCGGTGACGGGTCTGACCTCGGTGATGATGGTCGAGCTGGTCACCATCGGCCGGATCGGTTTCGCGATGAGCCGCGACGGCCTGCTGCCGCCGAAGCTCTCCCAGGTGCACCCGAAGTGGGGCACGCCGCACCGGATGACCATCGGCGGCGCGGTGCTGATCATGCTGATGGCCGGGTTCATCCCGATCTCCGAGCTGGCCGACATGGTGAGCATCGGCGCCCTGTCGGGCTTCGTGATCGTCTCCCTCGCGGTCCCGGTCCTGCGCCGCCGCAAGCCGGAGCTCGCCCGCCCGTTCCGGGTGCCGCTGTCGCCGGTGCTGCCGATCCTCAGCGCCCTGGCCTGCCTGTACCTGATGGCGAACCTGGACATCATCACCTGGCTGCGCTTCGCGGCCTGGCTTGCCCTCGGCCTGGTGATCTACTTCGCCTACGGCCACCGCAACGCCCGCCTGGCCAAGGCGACGTCCGACGCCGCGAAGGAATAGCGCCGAACACGCGGAACGGGGCGGGCGCGATCGACTGCGCCCGCCCTGTTCCTACCCCTGCACGACGACGGGGCCGCGCAACGACTCGTGGTAGTGGATCCCCTTCCACCCAGCACCGGTGCGACGCGCGATCAGCGTGTTGCGCCCGTGCACTTCGAACGGCTCAGCGCTCCCGCTCGAACCTTCGACGTCGAAGGCGAAGAACACCCACGCGACATCGCCGATGACCTCGATCCGAACATCGGAGACGGTCATCGCGTGCACGTGGCGGATGTCGGCGACGACGCGATCGAAGTACCGGCCGACCGCATCCGCGCCCTGCAGCGGCCGGTCCAGTTCGGCCGGGCAGTAGACGAGTTCTCGCTCCGGATCCCAGATCGACCGGAACGCGGCGGTGTCCCGATTCGCCCAGGCGGTCCGGAACACCTCGATCAGTGCGGTAACGCCGTCGATGTCGTCCACCATGAAGGCAACGCTAGAACTTCGAGTCTGGTCGAGGTCAAGAACGTTCCACCCCGGGGAACTACCGGCCCGCACCACGATGTCCAGGCCGGTCACGGCACGTGAGTACTTTGGGGCGCTAGAGAACCCCAAAGTACTCACGAAGCCTGAGCAGGCGGAACAGCGCACTGGGGCGGGTTCAGGTGACCGGGTCGATCTTGCCCGTGGACAGGGTGAGGACGCCTCCGTGGATGGTCAGGTGTCCGGCTCGCACCGCTTGCGCCAATCCGGCGCTCATCTCGGGGAGTGCCGCGACCACGTGGCGGACGTTCGCCACGACGGCCTCGTGCAGGAGGGCGTCGCCCGTTGCTCCGGCCTGGCGGGCTTGGGCCACGGCCGGCTGGATCGGGGCCACCAGCGGCGCGAACTCGCCCGGGGGCGTCTTTCCCTCGGCCACCTCGATCGCCGTCTTCACCGCGCCGCAGTTGTCGTGGCCGAGCACGAGCAGCACCTCGGTGCCCAGCACGGCTTGGGCGTACAGCAGCGACGCGGTGTCCGCAGGGGTGGCGATGTTCCCTGCGACGCGGCAGACGAACAGATCGCCGATGCCGGCGTCCACGGCCAGCTCCGGGGCGGTCCGCGAGTCGGCGCAACCGAGCACGGAGGCGAACGGCTGCTGATGACCGGCGAGCTGCTGGCGGAGCTCCAGCGTCTGGTTCGGGTGCAGCGGGGTGCCCGCGACGAAGCGCTGGTTCCCGTCCTGGAGGCGGTACAAGGCGTCCTCCGGCGTCGAAGGCCGGGGCAGCACGGGTCCAGTGGTGGTTGGCGCCTGGTTCGCGCAGGACGCCACGACCAGTGGAGACGCACCGGCTGCCAGGAGCGCGCCCAGCGCGGCACGTCTGCTCAGCAACCCATCACCAGTTGGCCGCATGACTCCCCCGTGCTGCCGACGCCCGGCCCCGCGCTCACCTCGGCGAACAAGCCACGAGGAGCGTAGCTCCGGCTCAGAGCGGGCCACCCCGGTCGTTCGTCCCGAGAAGTCCAGTGGATGTCGAGGCGATGATCGCGCTGGTCAGGACCCGTGAATACTTTGGGTGGCTATAGCAACCCAAAGTGCTCACGGAGCCTCAGCAGGCGAAACGGCGCGCTTGGCCAGGACGACTTCGGCCAGGGCCACCAGGAGGGCTGCTGCGACGAAGCCGATCGAGACGATCAGGCCGCTGGTGATCGCTGCGTCGAAGCCGGCGGTGGCCAGGACTCCGAAGAACAGGCCGGAGGCCGCTGCCGTACCCACCGCCGAGCCGATCCGCTGGCCGGTCTGCTGGACTCCGGCCGCCGTTCCGCCGTGGGCGCTGTCGATCTCGCTGAGGGTCACTGTCTGGTTCGGGGAGATCACCAGGCCGCTGCCGACTCCCGCCACCAGCAGGGGCAGCGCCGTCACCACTCCCGCCATCGAGCCCGGTTGGGTGCGCAGCAGCAGGTCGGTCGCGAGGAGACCGAGCAGCGCACCGATCAGGCCGATGACGACCAGCCGGCGGCCCATCCGGTACACGAGTCGTCCGCTCATCGCCGACGAAACCGCGGAGCCGACCGCGAACGGCGTGAGCGCGAGCCCGGCTTGCAGCGCCGAATAGCCCAGACCGCGCTGGAGGTACACCGCCAGGACGAAGAAGATGCTGGTGAATCCGGCGAAGTACAGCAGGCCGAGGGTCGCGCCGAACGAGTAGCTGCGGATGCGCAGCAGTCGCAGGTTGACCAGCGGCGAGTGCCCGCGCTTGTCGTACCAGTGCTCCCACGCCACGAACGACGTCAGCAGCACCACCGCGACGATCACCAGGTACCACGGGGTCGACCGGCCGCTCTCCTGCTCGACCAGCGGCAGCAGCAGGCACAGCAGACCGCCGCCGAGCAGCAGCACGCCCACCAGGTCGAGGCTGCGCGTCGCCCCCTTCGCGCTGTCGCGCGGGAGCACGCGCAGGCCGTACAGGATCGCCGCCGCACCGATCGGCAGGTTCACGAAGAACACCCAGCGCCAGCCGTGCTCCGCACCCGCCAGCTGGATGATCAGCCCGCCCAGCAGCGGGCCGATCGCGGTGGAGATGCCCACCACCGCGCCGAACAGGCCGAAGGCCTTCCCGCGCTCCCGGCCGTGGAACAGCTGCTGCATCAAGCCGAGCACCTGCGGGTTGAGCAGACCGCCTGCCATGCCCTGCAGCAGCCTGGCCACCACCAGCCACAGCGGGGTCATCGCGAATCCGGCCAGCGCGCTGGCCACCGTGAACGCCCCCAGCGCCAGCAGGAACATCCGGCTGCGGCCGCGGTCGTCGCCGAGACGTCCCGCCGGTACCAGCACCAGGCCGAAGGTCAGCGCGTACCCGGAGACCACCCAGGACAGCGCGGCGGCGGGCGCATCCAGGCCTTGCTGGATCGAAGGCAGGGCGACGTTGACGATGCTGACGTCCAGCAGCGTCATGAATCCCGCGACCAGGCAGATGGCGAGCACCTGCCAGCGGGTGGCTGACTCCTCGGGGGAACGCGTCTTCGACTCGGTCGGGTCCACGGGTTCAGCTCAGCACGTTCGTTCTAGGCTCGCACCACCCGGCCCTGCCCAGCATTGCGACCGACTGACTTATCAATCACATAGACCACCCGATCGGCCTCCCCCGACCGGCATTTCAACGCCGCTTACTGGGGATATTCATCCGACAGGGGATCATCCGGCCCGATCGCAACACGCCCAGATCATTGCGATTCTCGCAATGTGCTGTTAGCGTTCCGTCCCGTGGAGGACACGACGGCTGCGTTGCGCCAACGGGTGCGCGACGTGTTGCGCCAGTATCCCGGAAGCCAACGGGCTTTCGCCGAGCAGATCGGATTGGACCCCACCAAGCTGTCCAAATCGCTGACCGGCACCAGGCGGTTCACCCCGGTCGAGCTCACCCGCATCGGCGAGCTCACCGGTGTCACGGTCAACTGGCTGATCAACGGCGGGGACGACGTCGAGACGGTGGCGGCCGCGCCGCAGCGCACCGCCCGGCCCGGGCGCGACCCCGGTGATCTCCGGGAAGCCAGCCGCTACCAGCAGATCCTCGACGCGGCCTGGCGGCTGATCGCCGAACGCGGCTTCCACTCGGTGCGCGTCTCCGACGTGGCCAAGGAGTGCGGCACCAGCGCCGCGACGATCCACTACTACTTCCCCGGCCGCGACGACCTGCTCACCGAGACGCTGCGCTACTCGGTGCGGCTGGCCTTCGACCGGCAGGTCGCCGAGCTGCACGCCGTCGAAGACGCCCACGAGCGCCTGCTGCGGCTGGTCGAGCTGCAGCTGCCCACGCCGGGCCTGCTGCGCCAGGAGTGGTCGATCTGGCTGCAGGTGTGGACCGAGAGCGCGCTCAACCCGGATCTGCAGGTCCTGCACAGCGATTCCTACACGCGCTGGCACGACACCATCGGCCGCACCATCCGGCAGGGCCAGGAGCAGGGCGTGTTCGCCGACACCGACGCCGAGGAGCTGACCGTCACGCTCACCGCGCTGATCGACGGGCTCGGCATCCAGGTGCTCGCCGGACGCCCCGGCCGGTCCGTCGAGCGGATGCGCAAGGTGCTGCGCGAGTTCGTCGAACGCGAGATCGTCCGGCACTGACATCCCCCACAACTCCACCGGACACCCGCCTCGGGTGCCCGGGCGCTGAACCCTACCCACGAGAGGAGAGCCCGATGGCCAACGAAGTCATCGTCACCGCCGCGCTCACCGGCGCCGGTGACACCACCGGCAAGAGCGAGTTCGTCCCGGTGACCCCGGAGCAGATCGCCAAGGACGCGGTCGCGGCCGCCGAGGCCGGGGCGGCCGTGGTGCACATCCACGTCCGCAACGTCGAGACCGGCCAGGGCTCGCGGGACGTCGCGCTCTACCGCGAGGTCGTGGAGCGCATCAAGGAAACCGGCATCGACGTGGTCATCAACCTGACCGCGGGCATGGGCGGCGACCTGTTCATCTCCCCCGACGACCCGCTCAAGCCGGTCGAGGGCACCGACCTGGTCAACGGCCTGGAGCGGCTGCCGCACGTCGAGGAGCTGCTGCCCGACATCTGCACCCTGGACTGCGGTTCGCTGAACTTCGGCGACGGCAGCCAGCTCTACATCTCCACCCCGGACATGATGCGCGCCGGCGCCAAGCGGATCCAGGAGCTCGGCGTCAAGCCGGAGCTGGAGATCTTCGACACCGGCAACCTGTGGTTCGCCAAGCAGCTGCTCGCCGAGGGCCTGCTCGACGCCCCGCCGCTGTTCCAGCTGTGCGCGGGCATCCCGTGGGGCGCCCCGCCGGACCCGGGCCTGCTGCAGGCGATGATCAACATGCTGCCGGAGGGCGCGAACTGGGCGAGCTTCGCCATCGGCCGCAACCAGCTGCGCTGGGTCGGTCTGGCCGCGGCGCTGGGCGGCAACGTGCGCGTCGGCCTGGAGGACAACCTCTACCTGAGCAAGGGCGTCAAGGCCACCAACGGCCAGCTCGTCGAGCGCGCGGTGGGCATCGTCGAGGGCATGGGCATGAAGATCGCCACCCCCGACCAGGCCCGCGAGCAGCTCGGCCTGAAGAAGCGCTGACACCCGTCGAAAGGGAATTCTGAGTTGAACGAGCACACTCCCTCCCCCGCTTCGGTTCGCCGGGTCGCCTGCATCGGTGCCGGTGTCATCGGCGGCGGCTGGGTCGCGCACTTCCTGGCCCGCGGCTACCAGGTGACCGCCTGGGACCCGGCTCCGGGGTTCGAGGCCAAGTTGCGCCGCCTGGTCGACGCCGCGTGGCCCGCGCTGACCGAGCTCGGCCTGGCCGAGGGCGCCTCCCGCGACAACCTGGTCATCGCCGCGACGCTGGAGGACGCCGTCGCCGACGCCGAGTTCGTGCAGGAGAGCGCGCCGGAGGACCTCGCGCTCAAGCGGGACCTGCTGGCCCGCATCGACGCGGCCACCCCGGCCGGCGTGGTGGTCGCCTCGTCCACCTCGGGCTACGGCATGACCGAGATGCAGGTGGACTGCCCGACGCCGCAGCGCCTCGTGGTGGGTCACCCGTTCAACCCGCCGTACCTCATCCCGCTGGTCGAGGTCGTCGGCGGCGAGAAGACCGAGGCGTGGGCCGTGCAGTGGGCTTCGGAGTTCTTCGAGGTCGCGGGCAAGTCGGTGATCACCATGGACCGCGAGGTGCCGGGCTTCATCGCCAACCGCCTGCAGGAGGCGATCTGGCGCGAGGCGCTGCACATGGTGGCCAACGGCGAGGCGACCGTCGAGCAGATCGACGCCTCGATCACCGACGGCCCGGGGCTGCGCTGGCCGCTGCTCGGCCCGTGCCTGACCTTCCACCTGGCCGGTGGCGAGGGCGGCATGGCGCACATGCTCGACCACTTCGGCCCGTCGCTGAAGTCGCCGTGGACCCGGCTGGAAGCGCCCGAGCTCACCACCGAGCTGCGCGACGCGATGGTCGAGGGCTGCGAGGAGGCCGCAGGCGGTCGCAGCATCGCCGAGCTGGTCGCCGACCGCGACCGCGCGGTGATCGCCGTGATGCGGGCGGTCGACGAGGTCCGGAAGGGCGCGAAGTGAGCGGGCTCGCGGAGTTCCGCCAGCAGGTCCGTCCGGAGTGGATCGACTACAACGGCCACCTCAGCGAGGCCTACTACGTGCTGGTCTTCGGGTTCGCCACCGACGCGGTGATGGACCAGGTGGGCCTGGACGAGAACTACCGCACCAGCACCGGCTGCTCGCTGTACACCGTGGAAGCGCACGTGCGCTACCTGCGCGAGGTCGGGCCGGACGCGGAGATGGTGATCACCAGTCGCGTGGTGGGCGCGGGCGCGAAGAAGCTGCGCCTGTGCCACGAGATGTCGGTGGACGGCACCGTGGTGGCCACCGAGGAGATCATGGCGCTGCACGTCGACCAGGAGCAGGGCGGTACCTCGCCGTTCCCCGCCGAGGTCGCCGAGCGGCTGACCGGGCTCGTCGAACCGCTGCCGGACTACGCCGGCCGGTCGGTGGGCTGATCTGATCGCAGGTGGGCGGAACTCCCGCAGTGGGGTTCCGCTCACCTCGCTTTCAGCACCCGGTCCAGCAGCCCGCACACGACGATCACCAGCGCGAAGAACGCCCCGGCGGCGGCCAGCAGCCGAGACTCGGGATATCCGCTCGCAACGGCGAACGCGGCCACGGCGGCTGCTGCTCCCAACGCGACCGCGAGCACGAGTTCCGCGCCCCATGCCCGCCACGGAACCGCCGAGCCGCGCGCGGTCTCGTGCACTCCGCACACCACGGCCGCGGCGATGATCACCAGACCGGCCACTGCGGACAACATCGGTGTTCCGAAGGAGAGCCCGTAGCGGATCGGGAGCGCTGGCGCGAGGAAGAACACCAGGAACCAGCCCAGGGATGCGCTGACCGCCGTGATGCCAGGTCCTGCCTGCGTCGTCGGAGACCACCGCGCGAGCACCCTCGCCACGACGAGAGCCCCGGTGGCTGCCGCCGCGATCGGCAACGCGTCGCCGACGTGCGCGAGGTTGTAGAGCAGAGCGGTGTCGTAGACGACCAGCACCAGCACGCCGAGCGCCGATGCGGACACCGCGAAGAGCGCCAGATCGGCCGTCGACCTCACCCGCTGCCGCTCCCCCGCGGTCAGCCGCCCCACCAACCACGGGGTCACCAGCCCGGACACGACGCGCAACGCGATGTCCTGGAGCGTGTAGGGGTTGGCCAGCGACCACTCGATCAAGCAGAAGGTCGCCGTCCAGGACACCGCCACCGGCCAGACCGCAGCCCGGTCGAACACCTCGGCACCGAACCAGCGGCAGATCGTCAGGTAGGCCAGCAGCACGAACGGCAGCTCCAGCAGGGCCGGCACCCGCAGCAGGGTCCACGACAGGAGTCCGGGCTGCGGCCACACCTCCGCCAGCCACAGCATCGCCGGATCGTCGTCGGCGAGCGCGAACCACCCGCTCGGCAGGAACCGCGCGATGAACTCCGGATCGCCGTGGTGCACCCGCACCAGGTAGATCGTGCACAGCACCTGGTTGAGGTAGATCGCTGCCACCACCACCAGAAGCCAGAACCCGGGGTGCCGCAACGGAGTTGCGCGCGGGTTCCGGCTCGGCCGGGTCCACCGCCAACCGATCAGGGCGGACGCCGCGGACAAGACGATCAGAGCGCCTAGAGCGACCGCCACGGTTGAGCACTCCCGGTGTGGAATACGCGTTCGACGCGGATCCTATCCGCGGCAGCGTCGCGGCAGGGCCGAATCGGTCATGCGCGAACCACGTCTCGGGATGACCTGCCCGGCTGAGCTGGTTACGGTGGCGGGTGCTCCGACCGGCTACCGACTGGAGGACCGATGCACCCCGAGACCCCGGAAGCCGACGCCGTCGAACAGGCCCGCCAGGCCGAGGACCTGCCCGAAGAAGAGGAACCGGAACAGGTCGAGGTCCCCCTCGACGTCGATCCGGCCGATCTCGTCGACCAGCACCGCCCGGCCCCGGTCGACGAGTCCTACGACCACGACTGACCCGCGGCTACGCCGAGCGCGAGGTGATTCCGCCCTGCTCGGGGAAGACCCGGCCCGGGTTGAGGATGTTGTGCGGGTCCAGGGCCGCCTTGATCGCGCGCTGCGCGCTCAGGGCGGCCTCGTCCAGCTCCTCCCCCAGCCAGCGCCGCTTGAGGTGCCCGACGCCGTGCTCGCCGGTGATGGTTCCGCCGAGCTCCAGGCCCAGCTCCATGATCGCGTCGAACGCCTGCTGCGCGCGGGCGGACTCCGCTTCGTCGCTGGCGTCGAAGACCACCGACGGGTGCATGTTGCCGTCACCCGCGTGCCCGGCGCACAGCACCTCCACCTGGTACTGCTCGGAGATCCGCCCCAGGCCCTCGACCAGGTCGACCAGGCTGCGCCGCGGCACGCACACGTCGTCCACCAGCACCGCCACGCCCAGGTTCTCGTGGGCGTCGCCGACCAGCCGTCGCGCCTGCATCAGCAGTTCTCCCTCCGCCGGGTCGTCGGCGACGACCACTTCGGAGGCGTCGTTGGCGCGGGCCACGGCCTCGAACGCGGCCAGGTCACCCGGCGCCGCATCGCCGCGATCGGACTGCACCAGCAGCATGCCCGCCATGCCCTCGGGAAAACCCAGGTCGGCGAGCTTCTGCACCGCCTGGACCGTGGGCCAGTCCATGAACTCCAGCACCGACGGCCGGTAGCCCTCCGCCAGGTATCCGGTCACCGTGCGCGCGGCGTCGACGACGGTCGGGAAGAACGCGACCGCGGTCAGCGGCTGCGCGGCGGCCGGTCGCAGCGCCACGGTGACCTCGGTGACCACGCCGAGAGTGCCTTCGGAGCCGACCACCAGGTGCGTCAGGTCGTAGCCGGCCACGCCCTTGGCGGTGCGGCGGCCGGTGCGCATCACCCGGCCGTCGGCCAGCACGACCTCAAGGGCGCGGACGAAGTCGCCGGTCACGCCGTACTTCACGCAGCACATGCCGCCGGCGTTGGTGGCCACGTTGCCGCCGATCGTGGAGATGCTGCGCGAACCGGGGTCCGGCGGGTAGAACAGCCCGTGCTCGGCGACCTTCGCCGCGAGCACGCCGTTGACCACGCCGGGCTGGACGACGGCGATCTGCTCGGAGGCGTCGATGTCGAGGATCTGGTCCATCTTCTCCAGCGACAGCAGGATGCAGCCGTCCAACGCGTTGGCCGCTCCCGACAGCCCGGAGCGGGCACCCTGCGGCACCACCGGAACCCGGTTCCGGTGCGCCCACGCCAGAGTCGTCGACACGTCCTCAGTGGACCGCGCCCGGACGAGCGCCGCCGGGACGCCGGCCGGGCAGAAGCTGGCGCGGTCGTTGCGGTAGGCCTCCAGCACGTCGACGTCGTCGAAAACGCGTCCGTCGGGCAGTAATTCGCGCAGCGCGCGCACATCGGCGGTGGTCATCGGGGCACTCTCCGACCTGGGCTGGGAACTGGTCTCGCTAGAACCTAACCCGCCGAACCGGTGCTGAGTCCACCGCGAAGGATGGACAAAGTCACACTGCTGCGGCGCCCTCAGCCCGGCCAGTGGCCGAAGAGGTCGGCGAAGCCCTCCCGCCAGCTGGGCCACTTCGGGCGCCAGCCCAGGGTTTCGCGGAGCCGGAAGTTCGTC
Organism: Saccharopolyspora oryzae; assembly: GCF_027853915.1. GTDB lineage: Bacteria > Actinomycetota > Actinomycetes > Mycobacteriales > Pseudonocardiaceae > Saccharopolyspora > Saccharopolyspora oryzae. The sequence goes on along the minus strand of NZ_JAQGLA010000022.1, from coordinate 73,095 downwards.
GCACCGCGCTGCTCGGTCAGCTGGTGGACGGTCAGCCAGTCCAGCTGAGCCTTGGCCTGCTCCAGCGTCAGCGACACCGGGGCCGGCCCGCCCGCCATCAGCGCGTAGGCGGGCAGCCACTCCACCGCTGCCGCCGGCTCGTTGTCGACCACGTTGTACGCGCCGGGGTCACCGCTAGCCAGCAGTTCGAGCACCGCCCCGGCCGCGTCGTCGACGTGGGTGAAGGAGGTCAGGCCGACTTCGTCGGCGACCACCGGCAGCTGGCTGCCGCACACCTTGGAGTGGATCGCGCCGCCCGGCGCGTACTGCGTGCCCGGGCCGTAGAGGTTGCCGTAGCGCAGCGCGACGCCCTCGATGTCCGGGCAGTCCAGGACCGCTTCCTCCACCGCCACCTGGGCCCGGACGGCGTCGCCCCAGCAGCCCGGCGCGTCGGTCCACAGTGGTGATTCCTCGTCCAGCACGTCGTGGCCGTGCGGGAGGTAGGCAGCGGTCGTGCTCTGCCCGATGATGCGCTGCGCACCGGCTTCCACGGCCGCCTCGACCAAGTTCTTCGAAGCCCGCTCGCGCGTTCGCGCGGAACGCAGCTGGCCGTCGGAGAGATCGGTGCGGCCGATCCCGGAGGTCTGGTCCACCACCACATCCGGTGCGGCGCGGCGCAACTCGCGCTGCACCTCGTCGAGATCCTGCAGATCGGCGACGGCGACGTCGTCGAACGGTGCGGAACCGTCCAACCGATCCACGCCGCGCACGAGCGCGGTCACGTGATGACCTCGTTCCCGCAGCATCGGGAGGAGGGCTCTCCCGATCACGCCGGTCGAACCGGCGACAACCACACGCAGGGGCACTTCGACCTCGCACCGGGTTAGACGTCAGCGGCTCGAAAGCCTACCCCGGCGAGGCACCCCGGATCGGGTGAAAACTGCGGTCCTCCTGGGCGGCAGACCGGCACCGCGGACGGCCCGGACCTGCCGCCCCTCGAGGCGGCATCAGAGCTCTCTCCGATGCGCCGTCGTGCCGGAGCGGCACGACCGTTCGTCAGTCAGATGGCGCGAATGCTCGCGGCCTGCGGACCCTTCGGGCCCTGAGCGATCTCGAACTCCACGCGCTGGTTCTCCTCCAACGTGCGGAAACCGGAGGCGTCGATCGCGGAGTAGTGGGCGAACACGTCGGCGCCGCCGCCGTCCGGGGTGATGAACCCGTAGCCCTTCTCCGCGTTGAACCACTTGACCGTACCGGTAGCCATTCCTTGTTTCTCCTGATTCTGCTGGCCAGGGTCAACACTGCGCAGACCCGAGGTCGCGGAATGATCACCTCGTGCCGGCGCGGCGCCGGCACACCACGGCACAAAAAAAGCGCCTGCGTTCTGGCAGGCACTCTTCCAGTACTGCTGGGACCAAAACTGCAACCACCACGAACGCTAGCACTCCGACTGCGGGTTGTCACACGTCAATTGCCGCACGTGAAAGCGGGCGGAAATTCCGGTTAGATCCTTTCCTGCGAAGCGGTTTCGCGCGGCGGCGCCGCCGGCCGAACCCCAGCGCGGCGAGCGCCGGGGACGGCTGGGCGGCCACCCCACTTCGAAGACGAACAGGACCGGGGACAGGTGCTCAGGGGATGCTCAGCAGGCCCTGTCCGCGAGCTTCCGCGGCCATGTTCTGCTCGGTCCGCTGATCGGCGAGCATCAGCGCCGCGGCCCGCGGGGTGAGCCCCTCGGCGTCCCAGGCCGCCAGCAGCGGCGGGATCTTCGCGAGCATCTCCTCCCGCAACACCTGGAACGACAGCACCGGGTCCGCGTCGACCCGCCCCAGCAGCAGCCACCAGGCCCAGGCGACCGCACCGGCGTTGGCCACGAAGTCCGGGATCACCGGAATGCCGCGAGTGGCCAGCATTTCCTCGGCGTCGGCGGTCACCGGGGTGTTGGCCGCCTCGACGATGACCTTGGCGTTGACCTCCGGCACCTGCGGCGGAGCGATCGCGTAGGACACCGCCGCCGGGATGAGCACGTCGACCTCGGCGCTGAGGACCGCTTCGCGCGGCGAGCGCTGGACGTGTTCGGGCACCAGGGCGCGGTCGATCTCGCCGAACCGGTCGCGCGCTTCCAGCAGCGCCGGAACGTCCAGACCGTCCGGGTCGTACAGCGTTCCCGCCGCGTCGGCCATCGCCACGACCTTCAGCCCGGCTTCGTGCAAGTAGTAGGCCGCACCGCCGCCCATCGTCCCGACGCCCTGGACCGCGACCGTCGTCGAAGCGGGAGCCCATCCCCTCGCGTGCACGACACCGAGGCAGCTCTGCGCGACACCGAAGCCGCCGACCACGTCGCCGAGCAGCAGCCCGCCGGGCACCGGGGCGTTGAGACCGGCTCGCACGCGGCGCAGGGTGCGCTCCACGTCCGGGGCTCGCAGGATCGCCGCGTGGTAGGACTGGTGCAGCCCGACCTCGGCGAACACGTCGTCGATCAGGTGCTGCGGCACCCCGAGGTCCTCCGCGGTCACCCAGTGCGCGTCCAGGTACGGCCGCATCGCCTGCACGAAGCGGCGCAGCACGCCCTTGGCCTCGGGATCCTTCGGATCGCAGTCGATGCCGCCCTTCGCACCGCCGACCGGCAGGTCGAACACCGCGGTCTTGCGCGCCATGCCTCGCGCCAGGTCCTCCACCTCCGACAAGGTGCACCCGGCGCGCATCCGGGTTCCGCCGGTGGCCAGACCGGACACCAGGCTGTGCACCACCAGGTAGCCGTTGCGGCCGGTCACGGGATCCGTCCAGATCACCCGCATCATCGGGTCGCGGTCGACGATAGCCACGGCCGAACCTCCTTCCTGCAGAACGCGTGAACCCGCTGCGGAGAACCCGCGCGGGGAATGGGCAACCAGTGATCGAGCTATCGGCGAGCCGCGTGATCGCCGCGCTCGCCCCACTGCCGATTCGATCGGTCAGAGATGTCGCATCCAGAGCGAGGAAGAGGACAACCAACGGGCCGGGCGAGGGTTCCGGTACGACTCGATTCGCATGGCGCACCTCCCGCATTCCGCCCGGTTGGCTCGAAGCTAAGGGCGGCCGGTTGGGATTGTCAACAATCGACTTCTCGGACAAGCGTTACATCATCGGAACGGGTGTGTCCGGCCGGTTACCGGCACCCTCCGCGGACCTCTCACCAGCATCGCCGCAACCGCCGGATGCCAAGCCCCACCGCCACACGAACGGGTGATACTCGGTTCTAAGCTTCCGAACGCAGCAGAAGCCGGCACAGGGCGAAGCCGCGCCGGTACTTGGGCCAAACCGCTCCCAAGATCACCACGTGGCTGGAAGGATGCGAGGCATGAGCCAACCGGGACGACCCCAGGACCCATCGGGATCGCTGGACGAGGCGACGCAGCAGCAGCTGATCCAGGAGATCGGCCGAGTCATCGTGCGCGCGCTGCCCCCTGGCTGGCGGGAAGCCACCGTCGAATACCGCGCGCTGGGCAGCCACCAGGAGCTGGCCGCGCAGCTGATCGCCCCCAACGGCACCGCCATTCCGCTGGCCGCGCCGGTGGAAGCCGCCCAGCTGTTCACGCGGCTGCGCCAGGGCATGTACCAGCCGGACCGCGGCACCTGGGTCAGCGCGCTGTACCGGCTGGAGCGCCCGGGCAGCTACACCGTCGACTTCAACGGCGACTACGAGCCGAGCTGGCGCACCACTCCCCCGGCCGGCGCCGCCGCCGAGGAGCTCAGCCGCTTCCCGCGGCCCGCCTCGGCGACCCCGGCCTGGCTCGTCGCCGCGCCCGCGGCGCAGCTGCGCACCGCGGAGGTCTTCGACGACGCCGGTCGGCCGATCACCGACCGCCCGGAGCTCGACCCGACCGAGCTCGGGCCGATCGCGGACTACCTGGAGAAGGCCCCGATCGTGCTGGCCGCGCGCAGCTACGACACCGACCGGCTCGACCCGGCTCGGACCCCGTCGGTGCCGATGACCTTCCACACCGACGGCAGCTGGGTCTGGCCCGGCGCGGTCGGCTACTACTTGCGCCAGCACGGCGTCGCCCCGGAGGCCGACCTCCTGGCCCACATCCGCGACCAGGGCTTCCGGATCCCGGAGGTCACCGAACCGGTCCGGGACCAGGCCGTCGCCCTCATCACCGGCGAACCGCGCTAGCCACCACCCCGCAGGACCGGTGTTTCGGTCCGAACCGCAGTTTCAATTGAAACTGCAGATCCCACCCGCGCCGGAGCACAGTTTCAATTGAAACTGCGTATCCCGGTGGGGCCGCAGGCGTGGAGTTGCTGCCACAATCCACGGCATGCGCGAGGTGGTGTTCGCAGGTGGGCCGGTGGCCACAATGGACGCCGCCCGCTCGTTCACCGATGCGGTGGCGGTGCGCGACGGGCGGATCGTCGCCGTCGGCCGGGACGCCTCGGCGCGCAGGTTCCCGCGCGCCGAGTTCGTCGATCTGCGCGGCCGGTTGCTGCTGCCCGGGTTCCACGACGCGCACGTGCACCCGATCTACGGCGGGATCGAGCGGCTGCGCTGCGACCTCACCGAATGCCTCGACGCCGACGAGTGCCTGCGGCAGGTCGAGACCTACATGCGGACCCGCCCGGACGCGGGGTGGGTGCTGGGCGGCGGCTGGGACATGGGGTCGTTCCCCGGCGGGGCGCCGAGCCGAACCGCGCTGGATGCGGTGACCGGGGATCGCCCTGCGTACCTGCTCAACCGCGACCACCACGGCGCTTGGGTGAACACCGCCGCGCTGCGGCTGGCCGGGATCGACCGGCGCACCCCCGACCCGCCGGACGGCCGGATCGAACGCGATGCCGACGGTCATCCGTCCGGGACCCTGCACGAGGGTGCGACCCGGCTGGTCGAGCGGGTGCTGCCGCCGACCGGTGACGACGAGTACCTGGCCGGGCTAATGGAGGGCCAACGGCACCTGCACGCCCGCGGCGTGACGTCCTGGCACGACGCGATCGTCGGCCCCTACCTCGGCTACGACGACACCCTGGCGACCTACCTCGACGCCGACCGGCGCGGACTGCTGACCGGCAAGGTGCGTGGCGCGCTGTGGTGGGATCGCGCCCGCGGCCGGGAGCAGATCGAGGAGCTGCGGCACCGCCGCGAGAAGGCGCGCGGCCAGCGGTTCCGGGCCGACACCGTGAAGATCATGCAGGACGGCGTGTGCGAGAACTTCACCGCCGCGCTGCTGCTCCCCTACCTCGGCAGCCACGGCAGCGGACTGTCCTTCGTGGACCGCGAACAGCTCGCCGAAGTGGTGCCGGAGCTCGCGGATTCCGGGTTCCAGCTGCACTTCCACGCCATCGGCGACCGGGCGGTGCGCGACGTGCTGGACGCGCTTTCCGGTGCGCGCGAACGGGATCTGCGCCATCAGATCGCGCACGTGCAGGTGGTGCAGCCCTCCGACCTCCCCCGCTTCCACGAGCTCGGCGTGGTGGCGACGATCCAGCCGCGGTGGGCGGTCAACGACGCGGCGATGACCGAGCTGACCACCCCGCGCCTGGGACATCGGCGGGCCGGTTGGCAGTACCCGTTCCGCTCGCTGCGCGCGGCGGGCGCGGTGCTGGCGGCTGGCAGCGACTGGCCGGTGTCCGAGGCCGATCCGGTGCTGGCGGTGCACGTCGCGGTCAACCGCAGGGAACCCGGCTCCGACGATCCGCCGTTCCTGCCGGAGCAGTCGCTCGACCTCGTCGACGCGCTCGCCGCCTACACCGCGGGCAGCGCCTGGGTCAACCACGCCGACCGCGAGACCGGGACCGTCGAGGTCGGCAAGGCGGCCGACCTGGTGGTGCTGGACCGCGACCCGTTCTCCCAGCCGCCGAACGAGATCTGGCAGTGCGAAGTGGACCTGACCGTGGTCGACGGCGAGGTCGTCCACCAGCGGAGTTGACTGTCCGCAACACCGCGCTGGGCTATGCGGGCGACGGCACTTCCCGATCGTGTGGAAGGACTTCCGGGGCATTGGCCGCCGCAGGCGCGACTGGTTTCGTGCGCAGGGTCGGTGACCATCGCAGAGAGGTGCGCGGACCATGCAGGCCTTCCGACTGCCGGAGTTCTACCTGTCCTACCCGGCACGGCTGAACCCGAACCTGGCGCGAGCGCGGGAGCACAGCAAGAGCTGGGCCCGGCGGATGGACATGATCGACGTGCCGCAGCACGGGGTGGCGATCTGGGACGAAGCGGACCTGGACCGGCACGACTACGCGCTGCTGTGCGCGTACACGCATCCGGACGCCGACGGCCCGGAGCTGGACCTGATCACCGACTGGTACGTGTGGGTGTTCTACTTCGACGACCACTTCGTGGAGCTGTACAAGCGAAATCCGGACCTGGCCAGCGCGCGCGAGCACCTGGAGCGGCTGCCCTCATTCATGCCCGTCGACGGTCCGATCACCGCGGAGCCGACCAATCCGGTGGAGCGCGGGCTGGCGGACCTGTGGACGCGGACGGTGCCGACGATGAGCGCGGACTGGCGGCGGCGCTTCGCCGAGAACACCAAGCACCTGCTGGACGAATCGCTGTGGGAGCTGGCCAACATCAGCGAGAACCGGCTGTCCAATCCCATCGAATACGTGGAGATGCGCCGCAAGGTCGGCGGGGCGCCGTGGTCGGCGAACCTGGTGGAGCACGCCGTCGGCGCCGAGGTGCCGGCCGAGATCGCCGCGGCCAGGCCGATGCAGGTGCTGCGGGACACCTTCTCCGACGCCGTGCACCTGCGCAACGACCTGTTCTCCTACGAGCGCGAGGTGCAGGACGAGGGCGAGCTGAGCAACGGCGTGCTGGTCTTCGAGAAGTTCCTCGGCTGCTCGACGCAGGAAGCCGCGGAGGCGGTCAACGACCTGCTGACCTCGCGGTTGCACCAGTTCGAGCACACCGCGGTGACCGAAGTTCCGCAGCTGCTCGACGAGCACGGCATCGATCCGGCGGGCCGGCTGGCCGTGCTCGGCTACGTCAAGGGCTTGCAGGACTGGCAGTCCGGCGGGCACGAGTGGCACGTGCAGTCGGGCCGCTATCCCGAGGGCGGCGGGTCCAGCGTGCTGGCCGGGCCGACCGGGCTGGGCACTTCGGCGGCCCGGATCATCTCCTCGCTGGTCTCGACCGCGCCGCAGCGGATGCGCAGCTACACGCGGACGCCGTTCCAGCCGGTGAGCCACGTGCCGCGCCGGGAGATCCGGATGCCGTACCCGGTTTCGCTGTCCCCGCACCTGGACCTGGTCCGCGAGCGCACCGTCGAATGGTCCCGCTCCATCGGGATGTTCGCCGACGTCCCGCTGGTGTGGGACGAGGGGGCGCTGCGCGCCAACGACCTCCCGCACTGCGCGGCTGGCCTGGACCCGGATGCCACCGTCGAGGAGCTCGAGCTGGCCTCGGCGTGGCTGACCTGGGGGACCTACGGCGACGACTACTACCCGCAGGTCTTCGGCCACAGCCGCAACATGGCGGGCGCCGAAGCGCTGACCGCGCGGCTGAAGGAGCTCATGGCGGTCGAGGGCAGCAGTCCCGTCGTCCCGGCCAACGTGCTCGAGCGCGGGCTCGCCGACCTCTGGCAGCGCACGGCGAGACCGCTGCCGATCGACAAGCGCCGGACCTTCCGCGACACCGTCGAGGTGATGCTCGACGCGTGGCTGTGGGAACTGGCCAACCAGCACCAGAACCGGATCCCCGACCCGGTCGACTACGTCGAGATGCGGCGCCGCACCTTCGGTTCGGAGCTGACCATGAGCCTGTCGCGGTTCTCCCACGGCGCGACCGTGCCGCCGGAGATCTACCGGACCCGCACCGTCCGGGCCATGGAGAACTCGGCGAGCGACTTCGCGATGCTGGTCAACGACGTGTTCTCGTACCGCAAGGAGGTCCAGTACGAGGGCGAGGTGCACAACGCGGTCGTGGTGGTGCAGAACTTCCTGGACTGCGACCTGGACCGGGCGTTCGGCGTGGTGCACGACGTGATGGACGCGCGCCTGCAGCAGTTCGAGCGCACGGTGGACGTCGAGCTGCCCGCGCTCTTCGAAGAGCGCGGTCTGGACGCCGAAGCCCGCGCGACGCTGACCCGCTACGCGTCCGAGCTGCAGGACTGGATGGCCGGAATCCTCAACTGGCACCGCGAATGCCGCCGGTACTTCGACGCCGAGCTCCGCCACAACGTCCCGGGCGGCGCCCTGGTCCCCCGCCCCACCGGGCTGGGCACCTCGGCCGCCCGCCTCACTTGGGACCCGGTGCTCGGCTAGGGGTTCAAGGGGCTCCCGAATCCGGGAGCCCCTCTCCCCTCACACCAGCTGGCCGGCTTGGACGACGTGGCGGATGTGCTTCGGGTCGGCGAGCTTCGCGATGTCGGTGAGCGGGTCACCGTCGACGACCACCAGATCGGCCAGAGCGCCGACGGCGAGGGTGCCGATCTCGCCGGTCATGCCGAGCAGGTCGGCTGCCGTGGTGGTCGCGGCCCGGATGACGTCCAGCGGGGGCTGGACCTCGCTGCGGATCCGGAACTCCTCGTTCTGGTGGCGGTGCATGCCGCCGAGCAGGTCGCTGCCGTAGACGATCTTGACCCCGGCGCGGTGCGCCCGCTCCAGCGCGGCCAGCCCGGCGCCCAGCACCTCGTCGACCTTGCGCCAGCTGTCCTCGGGCAGCCCGAACTCCCGGCCTTCGGTCTTGAGCGCCCAGTAGGTCACCAGCGTCGGCACCAGGAACGCGTCGTGCTCGAGGAATTCGGGGATGTTGGACTCGTCGATGAGGTTGCCGTGCTCGATGGACCGGATGCCCGCCTTGAGCGCCCGGCTCACCGAACGCGCGGTGTAGGCGTGGGCGGCGACGTAGCGGTTGGCCGCGTCGGCTTCCTCCACGATCGCCCGCAGCTCGTCCATCGAGTACTGGGTGGAGTCGATGCGGTCGGTCGGCGAGGCCACCCCGCCGCTGGCCATCACCTTGATGTGGTGCGCGCCTTTTCGCAGCTCGTCGCGGGCGGCGGCCCGCACCGCGTCCACCCCGTCGGCGATCCTGCCCAGCCCGGCGCAGCACTGGTGGCCGTCGTGCACCCGCGTGCCGCGCGAGCGGCCGTCGCCGTGACCGCCGGTCTGGCTCAGCGCCTTGCCGCAGAACGCCACCCGCGGCCCCCGGATCAGGCCTTCGGCCTGCGCATCGGCCAGCCCGAAGTCAGCGCCCGAGGCGTCGCGGACCGTGGTGAAGCCGCGGTCGAGCATCTGGCCCATGATCCGCGCGGCGTGCGCCGTGGCGTAGGACGGCGACCACGACGGCAGCGAGCTGAGATCCGCGGTGGCGGCCGTGACGTGCACGTGCGCGTCGATCAGCCCGGGCAGGACGGCGGCACCGGCCAGGTCCACGGTCTGCGCGCCCTCCGGCGCGCTCAGGCGCGGGCCGGTCTCGGCGATCCGGCCGTCCACGCACAGGAGATCCCCTTCGGCGTACTCACCGGTTTCGACGTCGAGCAGCTTGCCGGAACGCAGCAGCAGGGCGGTCACGAATCCTCCTGGTTCTCGTCGAGGCGCTGGACCAGTTCGGTCAGCGCGGGAACGGCCAGTTCGGCCAGTTCAGCGGCGCGGTCCACCTGGGCCGGGCCGTAGGCGTGCTCCGCGTCGAGCAGTGCGAGGGTGCCCAACGTGGTGCCGTCGGCGCTGATCACGGGCACGTTGATGACCGAGCCGCAACCGAGTTCCGCGATCAGCTCGTGGTCGGCGAAGACCTGGCGGACCGACTCGGCGTCGGGCCCGAAGAACGGCTGCTGCTGGTGGATGCAGCGCTCCAGCCAGTCGGCCGCGACCTCGGCGGACTTCTCACCGCCCACCGGGTAGCGGTCGGGGTGGCTGGTGTGCGCCCGGTGCAGCACGCGCCGGCCGGGCAGCCAGGCGAGCACCGTGAACAGCCGGACGCCGATCTCCCGCCGGACTTCTTCTTCCACAGCGGACAGGTTCACCGGACGGGCTCCTTCCGCGCGTCGGCTTCGGTCAGGTCCTCCAGCGAGCGGCCCGCAGTCGACAGGCCGAAGATCAGGGTGCAAACGACGCCGACGGCGAGCACCGCCGTGGTCATGCCGAACACGCCCGCGAAGCCGAGCGTCGCCGCGGACATCCCGATCACCGACGGTGCGATGATGCTGCCGACGCGGCCGAACGCGCTGGACAACCCGGTGCCCGAGGCGCGGATCCAGGTCGGGAACACCTCCGGCGTGTACGAGTAGACCGCCGCGTAGGTGCCGTTGAGGAAGAACGACAGCACCGCTGCCGCGACCGTGATCAGCACCGGCTCGGTCATCTGCGACATCCAGAACGCGCTGGCCGCCGCGCCCGCCAGGTACAGCGCGATGGTGTTCTTGCGGTCCAGGAACTCGCCCAGCCACGCCGCCGAGAAGTACCCGGGGACCTGCGCGAGGTAGATGATGATCGAGAACTCGAAGCTCTTGGTGACCGTGATGCCCTGCTGCACCAGCAACGTCGGGATCCAGGTGAAGAAGCCGTAGTAGGAGAAGGTGATCACGAACCAGATCAGCCAGGTGATCGAGGTGCGCCGCGCCATCCGGCCGCTCCACAGGTACTTCAGCGCGGAGAGCAGTCCGATCTTGCGCGCCTCGGCCGGCTTGTCCACGGCGGCTTCCGGCACCGGCGGCAGCGGTTGCCCGGTCGCCGCCTGCACCTTGCGCTCCAGGTCGACCACGACCTGCTCCGCTTCGGCGGTCTTGCCGCAGGCCAGCAGGTAGCGCGGCGATTCCGGCAGCGAACGCCGCCACCACAGCAGCATCACGATCGGCAGCGCGGTGATCACCTGCGCCCAGCGCCAGCCCTCGGGTACCGGCTGCACCACGAACCGGCCGAGCAGCGCCGCCGCGACGAAACCGAAGGAGAAGAAGCCGGCCAGCGCGCCGACGAACCAGCCGCGCCGGGCGGCGGGGACGAACTCGGACAGGAACGGCGCGATGATCGCGCTCTCCGCCCCGGCGCCGAACCCGGCGAGCACCCGGGCGCCCAGGAAGATCTCGTAGTTCGGCGACATGGCGCCGACGACCGAGAACACCGCGTAGAAGCCCAGCGCCCACATCATCACCTTGCGGCGGCCGATGCGGTCGCCGAGCAACCCGGCGCAGGTGGCACCGAACAGGAATCCGAACGGGGTGGCCGAGCCGATCAGGCCGAGCTGCGCGTTGTTCAGCCCCCACGCGTCTTGCACGCTCGGCAGCAGGAAGGCCACCACGGCGGAGTCCATCCCGTCGAAGGTGTAGCCGAGGCCGCCGAGCAACAGCAGCAGGTAGTGCGGCCGGCTCAGCGGGAGCCGGTCCAAGCGGGCTAGCAGGGACACGAGGTGCCTCCAGGAAGGTTCACCGCACCAGATGAAGTGACCGGCAACATATAGTGCAGATATCTGGATATGCAATACCTGTTGCGTTACCTCGCGATCACTACTGTTCGCGTTGACCCGCAGCGACCGACGAGAGGAACCCGATGACCACCGACCGCGCCGCCAGCAGCGCAGCCGGGGAACCCGACGGATTCGAGGCCTGGCTGCGGGGGCGCGTGCCCGAACGCGGCCTGCGCAGCAAGGGCACGTCAGTGCTGGAAGTGCTGCTGACGCAGCCCCGGCGGGTCTCCTACAGCTCCGCTGCGGAGGCCGCCGAGCTGGCCGGCGTCAACGTCGCGACGGTGAGCCGGACCGCCCAGGCGCTCGGCTTCAGCGGTTGGTCGGACCTGCAGCGGGAACTGCGGGCGCGCTACCTGTCCTCGCTGAGCGCTCCGGAGGTCGCCGCCGCGCAGCGCACCGAAGGCGAGCTCGGCGGGGCATCGCTGCGCCGGGACCTGGAGTCGCTCGCCGTGCTGAACCGGCGGCTGGACGAGCAGCAGCTCCGGACCATCGCCGAGGCGATCGCACAGGCCCGGCAGGTGCTGATCATCGCCAACGGCAGCTACGTCGCGATCGGTTCGGCGCTGGGGCACAACGTGCGACTGGCCGGGTACGACGCGACGGTGGTGCGCGAGGACGCCGATCTGGCCAACGCGATGTCCCGGATCGAGCCGGACGACGTGCTGGTGGCGATCAGCTTCTGGCGGCTCTACCAGAGCACGGTGACGGCCGCCGAGGAGGCGCACAGCCGCGGGGCGCGGGTCTTCGCGCTCACCGACGCCGCCAGCCCCGCCCTGGCCGCGGCCTCCGAGGAGGTCGTGCTGATCCCCGCCGAGGGAGTGGCGTTCTTCCCCTCGCTGGCGCCGGGTCTGGCGGTCGCGCAGGCGATCGTCGCCCAGCTGTCCACACTGGACCCGGAACGAACGCGCCGGTCCATCGAAGCCGCCGAGACCCAGTGGTCGCGCTTCGGCCTGATGCACCGCCAGCCCCGGCGCAGCTGAAATCCGCACCGGAGCGCGGCGCGGGCTCGAAACCCGCGCCGCACTCGGCGTTCAGCTCGGAGCTGTCCCGCTACTCGGCTCGGCGGAGTTCGGCCATGGCCGTCCAGTGGGTGAGGTATTTGGCCGCTTCGGCGGATAACATCGCGTCGAGTTCCGCTCGATTCGCGTTCTTGCGCAGCCGCATGGCTTTTCCGCGTCGCACGTCCAGGACCATCGGTGCCGCTCCTGGCAGCAAGACCGGCACCAGGTGCTCTAGCACCCGCAGCGCCAGGTTCGCCGAATCCGTTCCGAGTTCCGGCTCCTTCAGGTAGGGCAGCACGACCTCGGTGCTGCCGTCTCGATGGCGCAACGCCATGGCGCTGTGCCGGGAGACGGTGACGGAGAGCTCCCCGACCGTCCACATGGCGGACTCCAGCGGAACACCGGTGGCCTTCACCTTCCGCCACCAGCGTTCGAATCCCTCGTGCAGCTGCAGGAAGTGCGGCTGCTGCACCGGCCGCGCGTCCTCCACCACCGCGGCCATGACCGCCGACGGGTCCGGCGAGTTCACCGCCCTCCGCAGCGCCGACCGGAACGGCGCGTAGAACGTCCAGGCCATGCTCGTCTCGGCGACGTAGATCTCCCACTGGTCGCGAACTATGCCCGCGCAGCCGCGCGGCGTGCTGCGCGCGTAGTCCAGGAACGAACCGAGGCTGATGTGCACACCGTCCACGAGTACCCCTCCGCGGCCGAGGGCAGCATTCAACGCCACTGCGAACCGCGTGCCCGAACCACGACAGTCCACAGTGGTCGAAATGTGCCCGAATCCCCTGCCCGACAACACGATCTTACCACGTCAGAGCGCGTTTTAGAACACGCATTCGAGTGATCTGGAGGCGTTCGCAGCCGCGTTGGCGGCAGTGCTTCCGAGCCGTTCCGCGTTCGCCGAGCTCCGCAGATCCGGCCTCAGAGCAGGGCGTCGTACGCGCTTCGACCGAGCGCTGCGATGGCGTCGCAGGCCGGGCCGCCGCGGTAGTCGTTGAGCGAGCGGTCGTCGGTGAGTTCGTCGACCAGGACCGCGATCACCAGCTGCGGGCGTCCGGTGCCGATCAGGCCCACGTCGTGGCGCAGCCCGAGGAGCTCGCCCGTCTTGTTCCAGCAGCTCACACCCGCGGGGAGCAGCGCGGGCAGCCGGTCGCGGACCTGCTGCTCGGCCAGCACGCCCAGCGCGTGCTCGGTCAGCTCCGGCGGCAGCGCCTCTCCGCTGGCCAGGCGGTCGAGCACGCGGGCCTGGTCCAGGGCGGTGGTCTCGTTGCGGCCGGGTTCGTGGTGGCGCATCAGGTGCCGCTCCACCCGGGTCGCGGTGCAGCCCAGATCTGCCGCGCAGTCCCGGATCGCGTCGAACCCGACGGCGTCGATGACCGCGTTGGTGGCCTCGTTGTCGCTGATCACGATCATCAGGACGATCAGGTCCCGCAACGACATCCGGTCGACGCTGCTCAGCAGCCGCAGGACTCCAGCGCCACCGACGCGCTCCGCGGGCAGGTCCCGCGGGTCGTCCAGGCCAAGCCGTCCGGCCTGCACGGCCCGCAGCGCGGTGATCATGATCAGCACCTTGATCGTGCTCGCGGAGTGCACCACCCGCTCGGCATCGAGCAGCACCGGCTCGCGCTCCGCCAGGTCCCACGCGGCGAACCCGACGCGACCGGGCAGTTCCGCTCGCTCCAGCTCCGCCCGCATCCGCTCCGCGAACCCCACGACCGCACTCCCCTCGGACGACCGGCGCCCGCCACCCGGGTCAGGTGAGGACGAAGAACAGCACTGCGAACAGGGCCAGGTTGGCGACCATGATCGCCCAGCCGTTGTACATCATCATCCGCAGGTTCCGGGAGCGCGCCAATCCCATCTGGCCGATCATGTCCGGCCCGGGGAACGGGCCGAACCAGTCGATCTGCGACGAGCCGAGCAGGACCGCGGCCCACGCGCCCGGTGGGACTCCGGCGCTAGCCAGCGCTGGGCCGAACAGCTTCTGCAGCAGCACGACCTGCGCCACGGCCGCGCCGGAGATCCCCAGCCAGCCCACGAGCAGCACGATGATGCAGAACAACCACGGTCCGACGTCGTCGAGGGTCGGGGCCATCAGCCGCTGCATCGCGTCGTAGGCGCCGGACTTCTCCAGCAGCTCCAGCATCGGGTTGAGCAGCCAGAACAGCAGGAAAAGCCACAGCAGCGGCTGCGCTCCCCGGTACATCGCCTGCAGCGCCGCGCCCGGTTGCATGCGGCCGAGGAGCGCGGTGATCGCGGCGCTGACCGGCATCACGATCAGCACGTAGGTGTAGCCCGCCTGGAACACGATGCCCAGCGCGACCAGGACCGCCATGCTGCCGAGGAACCCGATCGTCGCGCGCTTCGCCGCGGCCGGTTCGTGCGCCAGGTCTTCGGCGACCTCCTCCGGGTAGGACTCGCCGGCGGTCCAGCGCTGGATGCGGTGGGACATGCCGAGACCGGTCAGCCAGACCACCACGGCCATCGGGATCCCGGCGTTGAGCAGGTACTCGCCGTAGCTGATCTGCGCCGCGCCCATGATGGTCACCACCGGTGGCGTGAACGGCCCGGTGACCAGTCCTGCGGCGGTGCCCGCGTGGAACATCGCGGCCATCGACGGCGGGGTCACCCGCAGCGCGGCAGCGATCGGCAGCACGATCGGCACCAGCAGCGCGCTCGCGCCGGACAGCGTGCCGAGCGCCGCTCCGAGCAGCGTCGCGGAGGCCATCACGCCGAGCCGGAACCGCAACCGGGTGCTGATGCCGATGCCGTGCAGCACCGCCCGGACCATGGTCGCGGCCGCGCCCGTCTCGGTGACCACGCGGCCGAGACCGCCGCCGAGCAGCACGATCATCCCGACGACGGCGATGAACGACCCCAGCGATTCGCCCATCAGCTCGCCCATCGCCAACGGCGCGGTGCCGGTCTGCACCGCTGCGATGACGAGCGCGCCGAGCGTGGCCAGCACGACGTCGACGTCGAGCAGCACCAGGATCGCGTACACCACGATCGGCGTGAGGCCCCACAGCGTTCCGGCTGTGCCGGTCCCCAGCACGACCGCGGCGGTGACCAGCGCAGCGCCGAAGACCCCGGCCGCGACCCGCGGCTTCCAGCCGGTCATCGGGCGGGTTCGTCGAGGGAGGCGAGGTCGACCGAACCGCCCGGCATCACGCGGCGGGTGTTGCGGTAGCTGTAGAGCGAGTAGACCAGCAGGCCGATCACCAGCCAGCCGGCGAAGCGCAGCCAGGTCTCACCCGCCAGGAACGACATCAGCCAGGCCGAGAACAGCACGCCGAGGATCGGCACGAACGGCATGCCCGGGCAGCGGAACCCGCGCGGCAGGTCCGGCTTGCGGTAGCGCAGCACCACGACCGCGGCGCAGACCAGGACGAAGGCGAACAGCACGCCGATGTTGGTCAGCTCGGCGGCTTCCTCGACCGGCAGCAGACCCGCGAGCACCGCCGAGACGATGCCGAGGATCCAGGTCGCCCGGTGCGGGACCCGGCGCACCGGGTGCAGTTCGCCGAACCACTTCGGCATCAGCCCGTCGCGGCTCATCGCGTACCACAACCGGGAAGCGCCCATCATGAACGAGAAGCTGACCGTGACGATGCCCAGCACCGCCCCGACCGCGATCACCACGGCGACGCCGGGCATCCCGACGCTGGCGAAGGCGCTGGAGAAACCGCTGTCCGGGTTGACCTCGGTGTAGGGCACCATGCCGGTGAGCACGATGCAGGCGCCGACGTAGAGCACCATCGAGATGAGCAGGGAGAGCAGCATCGCCTTGGGCAGCAGCTTCCGGGCCTCGACGGACTCCTCCGCTGCGGTGGACAGCGCGTCGTAGCCGAAGACCGCGAAGAACACCGTCGCCGCGCCGGTGACGGCACCGCCCCAGCCGAACGGCGCGAACGGCGTCAGGTTCCCGGTGTCCACTTTGGAGAAGCCGACCACGACGACCAGCAGCACCACCGCGATCTTGACCACGGTGAGCACCACGTCGACCTTCGCGGAGGTCTTGGTGCCGCGGTTGAGCAGCCAGGCCACGCCGAGGCAGATCAGCATCGCGATCAGGTCCACCCGGTGGCCCTCGCCGGTGCCGGGCGCGCCGAGCATCCAGGTCGGGAGGTCGATCCCGACCGATTCCAGCAGGAACGCGACGTAGCCGGACATCCCGATCGACACGGTCGCGACGATCGCGGTGTACTCCAGCAGCAGGTCCCAGCCGATGATCCAGCCGACGACCTCGCCGAGCACCGCGGCGGCGTAGGTGTAGGACGACCCGGCGCGCGGGACCATCCCGGCGAACTCGGCGTAGGCGAAGGCCGCGCACAGCGAAGCCACGCCGGCGATGAGGAACGACACCAGCACGGCCGGTCCGGCCACGTCGCGCGCCACCGCGCCGGCCAGGCTGAAGATCCCGGCGCCGATGATGGCCCCGACGCCGATCATGGTCAGCTGCGGCAGGCCCAGCACGCGCAGCATGCGCCGATCGGTCTGCTCCTCCGGCTTCGGGATGGTGCGGCGGAAGATGCCGTTCGGTCCGGTGCCGAACAGCGACCCACCCGTCGCGGAAGTCTCGTCGCGCATGCGTTCCTCCCCGCGAGCTGCGCCTGATCGCTCCTGCGCTCAAGCGATGCGGGGATGGTCGTCCATGGAACGCACCCGGGAAAGACGCGAAGCGCGCGGATGCGTTCCCCTGAGCCCCAGCAGGCTTTCAGCTGCATTACGACGAACGGACCTCGCGGACCGCGCAAGTGCTTCACTGCCAACGGAAAAGCCTGCGCGGACCGGACTCCTGAACCGGCTTTTCACCGCAGTGCAACCGAAAACTCACCGCCGCCTCAATTGGACAAACTTCCTGTTCGGCTCAATTCGACCGGTCAGAGGGTGCCGAGAACGGCGTGCGCCGCGGCAGCGTCCTGCACGCCCAAGCCGACGCTGTTGTAGAACACGACCTCCGTCGCGTCACGGCGCCCCGGCGCCGCTCCGACGAGCACCTCGCCCAGCGTTCGCAGCTGCTCTCGCGTGACGTCGCCGCGCTCCAGCGCTCGCGCGATCGGGCCCGCGTGCGCCGCGGCCGTGTCGACATCGTCGACGACGACCGCTCCCGCGCGCTTGACCAGCTCCGCGTCGACCTCGCACCGGTGGTGCTCGAAGCTGCCGACGCTGATCACGGTCGCTCCCGCCGCTACCGCGCCGGTCGGCACGACCGGCTCCGCGCTCAGGGTGCACGCGGCGATCAGCGGCGCTCCGCGCACCGCCTCCTCCGCGCTCGCCACCGCTCGCACCGACAAGCCCAGCTCCGCCGCCAGCTCCGCTGCCGCAGCTTCGCGCCTTTCCGCTCCGCGGCTGTAGATCCGCACTTCGCGCAGCCCGCGCACGCGCGCGATCGCGCGCACGTGGGCGCGCGCCTGCACGCCGGAGCCGATGACCGCGAGCTCGTCGGCGCCCGGCGGCGCCAGAGCGTCCGCCGCGACGGCGCTGCCCGCCGCGGTGCGGATCTCGGTGAGCGCCGTGCCCTGCAGCGTGGCCACGAGCTGACCGGTCGTCGGATCCATGACCAGGACCGTCGCCGAGATCGCCGGCAGCCCGCGCTCGGCGTTGCCGGGGTGGACGGTGACGAGCTTGCTCACCGCGCCGTGCTTGGGCGACAGGCGGCTCAGGTAGGACAAGGCGGTGTCGTCTCCGGTCCGGATCGCGACCTTCTCGGCCAGCTGCGCCTCGCCCCGGCCGAGCGATTCGAACGCCAGCCGCTGCGAAGCGATCGCGGTGTCCAGGCCCAGCGCCGCGGCAACGTCGGCATCGCTCCACATGCTCATGAGCGGCACGCTGCCACACCCCACCCCGCTCCGGTAGAGCCCCATCCCCCAGCCGCCCGGGGTTCCCAACGCCGCAAATTCAATGGAAATCAGACCTCTGATTTCCATTGAATTTGCGGGAGTCCCGACACGCACCGGCGCGTCGGGGTCCGGACACGCCGGGGACGCACAGTTTCAATTGAAACTGCGGACTCCAGGCACGGCGGATCACAGTTTCAATTGAAACTGCGGGCCCGGGCCGGACGTGCGGAGCACGAGGCACGGGTGACGAGCAACAGGATTGCTGTTGTTCAGCTGGAGGAGAAATCACTCTCCTGATTCTCCGCGAACACCCCTCCGACGAACTACGGTGAGCCTGCGGCGAAGGTGGCGTGCAGCACATCGAGGCGTCACCTCCGACGGCACAGAGACGTTCGAGCAGGAAGAGGTGCATTCGGTGCAGTCGACGTTGAGCTCCGTGATCGGTCCGGACACCCCGGCACGGGTCGACGGCGGGGGCGAGTACCTCTCGCGGAACCCGGCGAACCTGGAGGACGTGGTCGCCGAGGTCACGCTCGGTGGTCCCGAGGTGCTGCCCGCGGCGACCGAGCAGGCTCAGCGCGCGCAGCGCGAGTGGGCGCAGGTCCCGGCACCGGTGCGCGGGCGCGTGATCGCCGGTCTGGGCCGGCTGGTGGAGGCCAACAAGGAGTCGCTGGCGCGGCTGGTGACCCGCGAGATCGGCAAGCCGCGCGCCGAGGCGCTGGGCGAGGTCCAGGAGATCATCGACACCTGCGACTTCTTCGTGGGCGAAGGCCGGCGCCTCTACGGCCAGACCGTGCCCTCGGAGATGCCGGACAAGCAGCTGTTCACCTTCCGGGTCCCGGTGGGCGTGGCGGTCGTGATCACCGCGGGCAACTTCCCCGCCGCGGTCCCGTCCTGGTACCTCGTACCCGCGCTGCTGTGCGGCAACGCAGTGGTGTGGAAGCCCGCCGAGTACGCCGCCGGGGTCGCCCGCGCGCTGGCCGAGCTGGCCTGGCGGGCGGGGGTGCCCAAGGGCGTGCTGAACTTGGTCTACGCCGACGGCGAATCGACCTTCCAAGGCTTGGAGACCGCGCTGGCGGCGGGCACCGTGAACAAGGTCGGGTTCACCGGTTCCAGCGCGGTCGGCGCGCAGGTCGGCGCGCTGTGCGGCAAGTACCTGCAGAGCCCGTGCCTGGAGCTGGGCGGCAAGAACCCGATGATCGTCACCCCGGACGCCGAGCTGGACCTGGCCGTGGAGGGCGCGCTGTTCTCCGGCTGGGGCACCGCCGGGCAGCGCTGCACCTCGCTGGGCAACCTGATCGTGCACCGGGACATCCACGACGAGTTCGTGCGCCGGCTCGACGCGGCGCTGCGCGCGGCCACCATCGGCGACCCGACCGGTGACGTGCTCTACGGGCCGCTGCTGGACCAGAAGTTCGCCGACAACTTCGAGAACATCCTGGGCCAGATCCAGGACCACCACACCGTGCTCGGTTCCGAATCGGTCGGCCGGATCACCGAATCCGCGCCGCGCAAGGGTTTCCACGGCGACCCGGCGACCGGCCTGTACTACCACCCGGTGCTGCTGGACGGGCTGCGCCCGGACGACCACGTGTTCCGCAACGAGACCTTCGGGCCGATCGTCGGGGTGAGCACCTACGAGACGCTGGACGAGGCGATCGAGCTGGGCAACGCGCCGGGCTACGGGCTGTCCGCAGCGATCTACACCACCGACCCGGCCAGCGCGTTCCGCTTCCGGCAGGGCATCGGCGCGGGCATGGTCAGCGTGAACAACTCCACCTCGGGTGCCGAGGCGCACCTGCCCTTCGGCGGCAACGGCAAGTCCGGCAACGGCAGCCGCCAGTCCGGGGTGTGGGTGCTCGACCAGTTCACCCGCTGGCAGTCGTTGAACTGGGACTTCTCCGGCAAGCTGCAGAAGGCCCAGATGGACGTCGACACCGTGGAACCGGAGCTGGACTACCAGCTGCCCCCCGAACTCGGCGGTGCGCGGTGACGCTGCCCGCGCGGGCGGAGGTCGTCGTGATCGGCGGCGGGGTGGTGGGCGCGAGCACCGCCTTCCACCTCGCCGAGGCCGGCGTGGACGTGCTGCTGCTGGAGCGCGACGAACTCGGTTCGGGCAGCACCTGCAAGGCCGCCGGCGGCGTTCGGGCGCAGTTCTCCGACCCGGTCAACATCGAGCTGGGCCAGCGCAGCCTGCGCGCGTTCGAGGACTTCGCGCGCAGGCCCGGTGGGGAGATCGACCTCAAGCAGCACGGCTACCTGTTCCTGCTGTCGGACCCCGAGGACGTCGCGGCGTTCGAGGACGGCGTCCGGCTGCAGAACGAGTTCGGGGTGCCGAGCCGGATGCTGAGCGTCGCCGAGGCCTGCGAGCTCTCCCCGTACGCGGTGCCCGACGGGCTGCTGGCCGCCGCCTTCTCCCCCACCGACGGGCACTGCACGCCGGAGGCCGTGGTGCAGGGCTACGCGCAGGCCGCCCGGCGGCACGGCGCGGTGATCCGGCGGCACTGCGCCGTCACCGGGATCGACGTGACCGGCGGTCAGATCACCGCCGTGAACACCGATCACGGGTCGGTGGCGACCTCGACCGTGGTGTGCGCGGCGGGTGCGTGGTCGGCGGCGATCGGCGAGTTCGTCGGCGTCGAGCTGCCGGTCCGCCCGCTGCGGCGGCAGATCCTGGTCACCGAACCGGTCGCAGACCTGCCGCCCCGGCTGCCGTTCACCATCGACTTCGCCACCAGCTTCTACTTCCACGACGAAGGCCCCGGGCTGCTCATCGGGATGTCCGACCCCGACGAGGAGTACGGGTTCAACCTGAGCACCGACGACCGCTGGCTCGGGCGGCTCTCCGACGCGGTGGCCCGGCGGGCGCCCCGATTAGCGGAGGTCGGCGTGGCGCACGGGTGGGCCGGGCTTTACGAAGTCACGCCCGACCACAACGCGCTGGTCGGTGAGGCCGACGGGCCGGGCCGGTTCCTGTACGCCACCGGTTTCTCCGGGCACGGATTCCTGCAGGGCCCCGCCATCGGCGAGGTGCTGCGCGATCTCGTGCTCGACCGTCCCCCGGTGGTCGACGTCTCGGCGCTGGACGTGCGCCGCTTCGCCGCCGCCGAGATCCGCCCCGAGCACAACTGCGTGTGACCGGCGGTCACCCGGTAACGCGATTTCAATGGAATTCGGACCTCTGATTTCCATTGAAATCGCGTGCCGGGAGGTGACCAGCACCGCAGAGCAAGACAAATTCCGCATTCTCTACGAGGAGCGCTAACCGTGCGTGATCTGTTGCAGGAGATCGACGAGTGGGGTCCGGAGAAGGTCGTGTGCGTCTCGGACGCGCGCACCGGGATGCGGGGCGTGCTGGTCATCGACAACACCGCCCGCGGCACCGGCAAGGGCGGCACCCGCATGAGCCCGACCGTCACCGTCGGCGAGATCGCCCGGCTGGCGCGGGTGATGACGTGGAAGTGGGCTGCGGTCGACCTGTTCCACGGCGGGGCCAAGGCGGGCATCTTCGCCGACCCCGACTCCCCCGACAAGGAGCGGATCGTGCGCGCCTTCGCGCGGCGGCTGGCCGACCAGATCCCCGCCAGCTACGTCGCCGGACTGGACATGGGCATGACCGAGCACGACGCGGCGATCATCCAGGACGAGCTCGGCGACCGCGGCGCAGCGGTCGGCGTGCCGGAAACGCTGGGCGGGGTGCCCTACGACCAGCTCGGCGTGACCGGTCACGGGGTCGCCGAAGCCGTCGAAGCCGCGCTGCGGCACCAGGGGCGCGACATCAAGGGCGCTCGAGTCGCAGTGCAGGGCTTCGGCGCGGTCGGTGCCGCTGCCGCCAAGCGGCTGCACGAGCTCGGCGCGCAGCTGGTCGCGCTGTCCACGATCGACGGTTCGGTGCACGACCCGGACGGCTTGGACGTGCCGAAGTGGCTGGACGCGCGCGCCGACTTCGGCGACGCCTGCGTGGCCAAAGCCGCTGACTCGCAACGCATCCCGCGCGGCGAGGAGCTGCTGGTGGACTGCGACGTGCTGGTTCCCGCGGCCGGGCAGGACGTCATCGACGAAGGCGTGGCGGCGAAGATCCGGGCCGATCTGGTCGTGGAGGGCGCGAACCTGCCGACCACGCCCGAGGCGCGAATGCTGTTGGCCGGGCGCGAGATCACGGTGGTGCCGGACTTCATCGCCAACGCCGGTGGCGCCATCGCGGCCGGTTTCGCCATGGACGCGCGGCACTCCGCGTTCCGCCCCGAACCGACCGCCATCCTGGC
Source organism: Saccharopolyspora oryzae (assembly GCF_027853915.1). Classification (GTDB taxonomy): domain Bacteria; phylum Actinomycetota; class Actinomycetes; order Mycobacteriales; family Pseudonocardiaceae; genus Saccharopolyspora; species Saccharopolyspora oryzae. The sequence continues at coordinate 50,630 of NZ_JAQGLA010000022.1, read as the reverse complement.
CGAGGTCGCCGAACGCACCCGCAACAACACCGTGCTCGTCCTCGACACCGCGAACCGCAGCGGAATGCTCCCGCACGAAGCGGCTCTCGACCTGGCCAAGCAACGGGTGCGCACCGCGATGGAGCTGCGCGGACGACTCCCGCAGCCCGCCTAGTCCGCAGGTCGAGGCTCGTGAGCACTTTGCGGTGCTCTGGCACCACAAAGTGCTCACGAGCGCTCACCAGGCAAAACCACCGCCGTCGAGTTCTGGGTATTGCGCCTGAGCACCCCGAAGGCCGAACGTTGCTTCGAAGCTCGAGAGTTGAAGGGGCCGGTATGCTGAACCCGATCCACTTGCGAACCCTCCAGGAATGCGTGCGCACCGGTTCGTTCGCCGAAGCGGGGCGGGCGCTCGGCTACACCGCATCCGCCGTCTCGCAGCAGATGGTGCTGCTGGAGCGCGCGATCGGATCACCGCTGTTCGAACGCTCCGCCCGCAGCGCCCGCAGCACGGCGTTAGCCATCCGGCTCGCCGACCGCAGCCGCGACGCGCTCGGCGCGCTGGACTCCCTGGAACGCGAGGTGCGCGCGATGGTCGCCGGCGAGGAAGGCAGCCTGCGGCTGGCCAGCTTCGCCACCGCCAACGCACGGGTGCTGCCGGACGTGCTGGCCGCGGTGGTCTCGCAACGCCCGAACGCCGAGGTGCAGCTCGACGAGGGCGAGCCGGACGAGGTGCTCGGCGGGGTGCTGGACGGGACCGTGGACGCCGCGGTGGTCTTCGAGTACGACCTGGACCCCCGCCAGTGGCCGATCGAGCTGTGCGTCGAGGAGCTGATGGCCGAGCCGCTGCGGCTGGCACTGCCCGAGACGCACCGGCTCGCCCACCACGCCGAGGTGGATCTGCGCGAGCTCGCCGACGACGCCTGGATATGCACCCGGCAGGACACCGCGGGCGCCCGGTCGCTGGTGCGGTTGGCCGCCGCGGCGGGCTTCGTCCCGCGGATCACCTTCCGCAGCAACGACTACTCGGTGATCCGGGACCTCGTCGGCCGCGACCTCGGGGTGGCCGTGCTGCCCGGGCTGGCGATCCCGGACCAGGCGGTGCGGATCTGCCGCATCGCCGGGTGGCAGCCCTACCGCCGGGTGAAAGCCCTGTACCGCAAGCAGAACACCAATCCGCTGCTGCCGATGGCACTGGAGTGCCTGGCCAAGTCCTGCGCCCTGGTGGCCAACGACTGGCACGCGGACCCGCACGAGTCGTGAGCGCACGACCGAAAGCACGCGACACGGAGGACCCCATGAGCGACATAGCCGAGCCCGTTGACGAGTTCTTCCATCGCACCGTGGCCGGTTGGTCCGCTCATCCGGCGACCGGTTCGGAGCTCGCCGACGACCTGCTGGCCCTGTTCGACGCGCAGGCGGGCAGCCGGCACCTCGACCTGCAGGCGCGGCAGTTGGGCAAGCAGGGCAAGGGCTTCTACAGCATCGGCTCGTCCGGCCACGAGTCCAACGCCGCGGTCGCCGCCGCGCTGCGGCCGACCGACCCGGCGCTGCTGCACTACCGCTCCGGCGGCTTCTACGTGCGCCGCGGCCACCAGGTGCCCGGCCAGCAGCCGCTGCGCGACGTGCTGCTCGGCGTCGTCGCCTCCGCCGACGAGCCGATCTCGGCCGGTCGGCACAAGGTGTTCGGCAACGCCGAGCTGGCCGTGATCCCGCAGACCTCGACCATCGCCTCCCACCTGCCGCGCGCGGTCGGGCTGGCCTTCTCGCTGGGGCGGGCGGCCAAGCTCGGCGTGACCAGCGCCTGGCCGGACGATTCGGTCGTGGTGTGCAGCTTCGGCGACGCCTCGGCCAACCACTCGACCACCACCGGGGCGATCAACTCCGCGCTGCACTGCGCATTCCAGGGCCTGGCCATGCCGCTGCTGCTGGTGTGCGAGGACAACGGGATCGGGATCAGCGTACGGACCCCGAAGGGCTGGATCGAGTCGACCTACGGCAACCGCACGGGACTGCGGTACTTCACCGCCGACGGCTCCGATCCGGTGGAGTGCCTGTCGGTCGCGCGGGAGGCCGCGGACTGGGTTCGCCGCCACCGCGCGCCGGCGTTCCTGCACCTGCGCACGGTGCGACTGATGGGGCACGCCGGTTCGGACGTGGAATCCGGCTACCGGTCCCGCACCGAGATCACCACCGACTACCAGCGCGATCCCCTGCTGGGCACGGCGAAGTCCTTGGTGGACAACGGGATCCTGAGCCCGGACGAGGTGCTGGCGCGTTACGAGGCCAAGCGCGCCGAGGTCGCCCGCATCGCCGAGGAGGCGTTGGGACGCCGGAAGTTGAGCAGCGCCGCTGAGGTGATGGCCTCGATCTGCCAGAACCGGCCGGACGTCGTGGAGCGCCGGGCGCGCGAGGTTCCTCCTCAGCGACAGGAGCACTTCGGCGCGCAACTGCCCGAGGACGAAGGTCCGCTGACGGTGGCGCAGGCGATCAACCGGTCCCTGGCCGAGGAGCTGGGGCGGGATCCGGGCGTGATCGCGTTCGGCGAGGACGTCTCCCGCAAGGGCGGCGTGTACGGCGTGACCCGCGGGCTGCGCAAGAAGTTCGGCGCCACCAAGGTCTTCGACACGCTGCTGGACGAGCAGAGCATCCTCGGCACCGCGCTCGGCGCCGGGCTCGCCGGGCTGGTCCCGATTCCCGAGATCCAGTACCTCGCGTACGTGCACAACGCGGCCGACCAGTTGCGCGGCGAGGCCAGCACGCTGAGCTTCTTCTCCGACGGCCAGTACCGGAACCCGATGGTGGTGCGCATCGCGGGTTACGGCTACCAGAAGGGCTTCGGCGGCCACTTCCACAACGACAACAGCATCGCCGCCCTGCGCGACATGCCAGGCGTGGTCCTCGCATCACCGTCCCGCCCGGACGACGCGGCAGCGATGCTGCGCACCTGCGTGGCGGCGGCCCGCGAGGACGGTCGGGTGTGCGTGTTCCTGGAGCCCATCGCCCTCTACCACACCCGTGACCTGCACGAACCCGGCGACGCCGAATGGCTGGCACCGTACCCGGCACCGGGCGAGCACCACGTGCCGATCGGCCGGGCCCGCCAGTACGGCGACGGCTCGGACCTCACCCTGGTCACCTTCGGCAACGGCGTGCCGATGAGCCTCCGCACGGCGAAACGCCTGCGGGAACGCGGAATCCACGCCCGGGTCCTCGACCTCCGCTGGCTGTCCCCGCTCCCGGTCGACGACCTGCTCACTGCGGCGGAAGCAACGGGCCGCGTCCTGGTGGTCGACGAAACCCGCCGCACCGGCGGAGTCTCCGAATCGGTGGTGACAGCTCTGATCGACGGCGGCTTCACCGGCCCGATCGCACGCGTGACCAGCGAGGACAGCTTCATCCCCCTCGGCGCAGCGGCCTACCACGTCCTCCTCGACGAAGAAACCATCGAAACAGCGGCCCTGAAACTCGCCAACGGCTGAGGTGGTCGTGAGTGCGTAACAGTGTTCGAGCACTGTTACGCACCCACGACCCCGTCCGAGTCAAGCGTCGGGGTCACCGAAGACCTTGCCCGGGTTGAAGATTCCTGCCGGGTCGAGGGAGTTCTTGATGGCGTGGTGCATGGCGACGACCGCGGGGCTCAGTTCGGCGTGGAGGCCCTTGCGCTTGAGGAGGCCGACCCCGTGTTCGCCGGTGACCGTGCCTCCCATGGCGATCGCGTCGGCGACGATGTCGTCGAAGGCGAGCTGGGCCCGTTCGCGGGCTTCGTCGTCTCCGGGCGGGGTGATGATCAGCGGGTGGAGGTTGCCGTCGCCGGCGTGGGCGATGTTGGCGATCTGGGTGTTGTGGCGCTGAGCCGAGGCTTCGATGCGGGACAGCATCTCCGGTACCTTCGCGCGCGGGACGCAGACGTCTTCGGTGAGCACCGGGCCGAGGCGTTCCAGCGCCGGGTAGGCCAGCCGGCGCGCGGCGAACAGGGCGTCGGCCTCGTGCTCGTCGGTGGAGCGGGCGCTCCAGGTCGCTCCGGCCTCGTCGAAGCAGCGCAGCAGCGTGTCGACCTCCTGCTCCCCCGCCGCGCCCGGGGTGTCCGAGCGGCCCAGGAGCAGCACGTTCGCCTCGGCGCTCAGGCCCATGTTCTTCCACTCGTCGACCGCGCGCAGGCAGTGCTGGTCGAGCAGTTCCAGGGCTGAGGGCACCACCCCGGCAGCGGCCACCGCCGCGACCGCTTCACCGGCCTGCACCAGCGAGTCGAAGTAGCCGACCACCGTGCGCTCTGGGGCCCGCAGGCCCGGCAGCAGCTTGACGGTGATCTCGGTGATCACGCCGAGCGTGCCCTCCGAGCCCACGAACAGGCCGCACAGGTCGTAGCCCGCGACGCCCTTGGCGGTGCGCCGGCCGAGGCGGACCACCTCGCCGTTGCCGACGACGGCTTCCAGGCCCAGTACGTAGTCGCGGGTCACGCCGTACTTCACGCAGCACACGCCGCCGGCGTTGGTGGAGGCGTTGCCGCCGATGGTCGACCAGGGCGAGCTGGCCGGGTCCGGCGGGTACCAGGCGCCGTGCTCGCGGCAGGCGGCGCGCAGGTCGTCGTTGACGACGCCGGGCTGCACCACGGCGAGCTGCTCGCGCGGGTTGATCTCCAGGATCTGGTTCATGTCGGCCAGCGACAGGAGCACGCAGCCGTCGATGGCATTCGCGCCACCGGACAACCCCGTCCCGGCGCCGCGCGGGACAACCGGAACGCCCAGCTCAGCGCAGATCCGGACGGTGGTCGCGACGTCGTCGGTGCTGGTCGCGCGCACCACCGCGAGGGGCTTGCCGAACGGTGCCCACTCGGCTTCGTCGTGGGCGAAGCTGGTGGTGGAATCGGGGTCCGTCAGCAGCACCCCCTCCGGGAGTTCCGCGCTCAAGGCCGCCAGCGCCTTCTCCGCCGTTCCCGACATATCGCCCTCCGTCCGGGTTGACCCCCCTCACGTTAACCAACGCCCCCGCACGTCCATTAGCCGAGGCAACGATCCGGCGGCCCGCTCGACCGGGAGACCACAGCTTCAATTGAAACTGCGGACCGCCGTGGCTGGAATCTGCAGTTTCAATTGAAACTGTGCTCCGCCCCGGAGCCGCGGGCCGACGGAGCAGCGCGGGAATCCTGGTCTTGGAGAGGGCGAACGCACTGATCAACGCGGGGTGATCAACCGCGGTGGGCAGCGCCATGTGCACGCCCGGCACCTGCCCGACCAGTGCTGTCAAGGACGATCACGGCGCAGGTCAGGTGTTCGTCGCGATGATGGTGTTCACCAGGTCTGCTCCTGGGAAGTCCATCATGATCACGCCGGTGCGCGGGAGGGCGTTGCTCTGCAGGTGTTCCAGGGCGTAGTCGTTCACGCCGCGGAAGCCCGCTGCTCCGCAGGCCACCGCGTTCGGGAAGGCCGCCGGGCTGGAGCCGCTGGTGAAGTTCAGGAACATCTCGCCCTGGTCCGCCGCCGTCGTCTTGTCCAGGTGGTCGCGGACCTTCGCCCACTTGTCGTCGATGTCGAACAGCGTCGGCACGTCGTACTCGTCCTGGACGTAGTCGCCCCAGGTGTCGTCGGTGAACTGGCCGATGCCGCGGCCCTGGTGCAGGCCGCCGCGCGGTCCCTGCAGCGCCGTCAGCACGATCTTGCCGCGCGCTTCGCCGAGCGTCGGCACCGCGCCGCCCGCCGGGTCGTGCAGGTACTTGCCGTTGGGGTCGTTGTCCCGGTACCAGTCCAGGATCTGCGTCTCGTCGAGCTGGCTGTTCTCGTCGGTGCAGGAGCCGGTTTCGCCGGTGCACTCGGCTTTCAGGCGCAGCAGCACCGTCTCGCCCGGGTGCGCGGACAGGAAGTCGCCCGCCTTCTGCAGGACGTCGGAGAAGTTCGCGTTCTGGTAGAAGGGCCCGTGGTGCAGGGTGAACTTGTCGTCGTAGCGGCGCACCCGGATGTCGATGGCGCGGATGCCCGACTGCAGCTGGACGGCGAGGGTTTCCGCGCTGTCGCCGTGGTTCTCCTGCGTCTGGGTCAGTTCGCCGCCGTGCAGCGACAGGGTCTGGTGCGTGCCGGGGATGGACAGCTGCGCCAGGCTCGCGTCGTCGGGCAGCCCGGCCATCCAGTCCGGGTTCGACGCATCGGTGATGCTCTGGCAGTACGGCGCGGCAGCCGCCGTCCCCGGCACCATCGAGACCGACAACGCCAGCGCGAGCGCAGCCGCCGCGCGAACCGTCTTCCCGGACATGCGCCCCAGAATTCCCGCCGGACAGTGCCAACGGCCCGAATGGCGGGAAATCGCCAGCTCAGCCGGAGAAGCGGTGCTGCCAGATCTCGCGCGAGGCCTTGATCGGGTCCTCGACCACCGACGACGGGACGTTCCAGACCCGGGCCCGCCGGTCGTCCGGTGCGTAGGCCGGCCAGCCCGGATCACCGGTGGTGGCGAAGGAGACCCAGGACTCGCGCAGTTCCGCGGAGAGGACCTCGAAGTCCTCCGGCGTCTCGTCGGGGAACACCTGCGCCGTGACGTCGCTCCGGTCCACCCCGAAGGTGAACGGCACGTCCAGCCCGTGGCAAGCACCGAACGCACCACCGCGGGCCGGGCTCGGCCACGCGAACTCGTAGAGGTAGCTGCGACCGCCCGCCAGGGCGTGCCCTTCCGCGCACCACAACGAGGGCATCCGGAACAGCTGGTCGCTGAGCACCAGCGAGTGCAGGTCCACGTCGGTGATCCCCCGGTACGCGGCGCGGTACTCGTCCAGCACCGACGGCGCCAGCCGCAGGCCGTGCGCCAGCACCGCCGGATCGGACAGCTCCGCCGGGAAGTCCACCGTGAACATCCGGGCTTCGTCGGTGTTGTACCCGCTGATCAGCTCGACGTCCCGGCCCGCGCCGCCGCGCAACGCGACCCACGGCAGGTCGTCGAGCAGCTCCCCATCCGGCACCACCGCGAACGGTGTGGAATTCGTCCAGGCCGCGCGGTTCTGGTTCTGCTCCACCATCACGGCCTGCTGCGCGGCGTGGATCGCCTCCGACGGCACCGCTCCCAGTTCTTCGGCGGTCGCGGCAACACCGAGCGGGCCGACGATCAGGTCGCTGATCTTGCGGGCCTCCTCCGCAGGGCAGAACACCGAGCCGACGCTCTGCGCGATCCCCCGGTGGAACAGGCCCGAATCCGACGAGCCCGCGACCAACGTCGCCACCGAGCTCGCGCCGGAGGACTCGCCGAAGATCGTCACGTTGCCGGGGTCGCCGCCGAACCCGGCGATGTTGTCCTGCACCCACCGCAGCGCCGCCAGCTGGTCCAGGATCCCCCGGTTCGCCGGAGCGTCCGCCACCCAGCCGAAACCCTCGTAGCCGACCCGGTAGTTCAGCGTCACCACGACCACGCCGGCCTTCGCCAACCTCGTGCCGTCGAAAGCCGGGCTGTCGCTCGTGCCGCCCATGTACACGCCACCGTGGATCCACACCATCACCGGCAACCCGCCGCCGAGGTCCGGCGACCACACGTTGACGCTCAGGCAGTCGGTGTCGTCATCGGGAGTCCACCACGGCGAAGCACCGGGAAGCAGGGTGGCCTGCGGCACCGACGCGCTGAACGCCGTCGTCTCCCGCACCCCGTCCCAGGGCTCGGGCGCCGCCGGGGCCTGGAACCGACGTGGCCCGTCCAGCGGTGCCGCGTACGGAATCCCCTTGAAAACGCACACGTTCCCGGCCGAAGCGCCGCGCACCGAACCGCTGCTAGTCGAAACCACGAGGTCCATGCCGATATGTAAGCACACTAGCCATCGGCTCGTCCGGCGTTCGAGCGAAGAGCCGCGCCGGGCTCAGCCCGAGAAGCGGTGCTGCCAGATCTCGCGCGAGACCTTGATCGGGTCGTCGGCCACCGACGACGGGACGTTCCAGATCCGGGCGCGGCGGTCGGCGTCCGAGTACGTCGGCCAGCCCGGATCACCGGTGGTGGCGAAGGAGATCCAGGACTCGCGCAGTTCCGCCGAGAGGACCTCGAAGTCCGCGGGCATCTCCTCGCCGAACATCTGCCGGAGGGCGTCTTCCGCAACGCCGAAGGTGAACGGCAGGTCCAGGCCGTGGCACGCGCCGAACGCTCCCCCGTTGAGCGGGGTGCGCCACGCGAACTCGTAGAGGTAGCTGCGGCCGCCCGCCCGGGCGTGCGTTTCAGCGCACCACAGCGCCGGCATCCGGAACAGCTTGTCGCTAAGCATCAGCGTGTACAGCTCCGCGTCGCCGGCTCCCGGATACCCGGCCCGATACTGATCCACCGCCGACGGGTCCAGCCGCAGGCCCCGTGCCAGCAGCGCCGGATCCTTGGCGGCCGCGGGCAGGTCCGCCGTGAACATGGTGGCTTCGTCGGTGTTGTAACCGCAGATCAGGTCCACCCCCGCACCCGAACCGCCGCGCAGCATCACCCACGGCAGGTCGTCGAGGACCTCGCCGTCGAAGACCACCGCGTACGCCGTCGAATTCGTCCAAGCCGCGCGGTTCTCGTTCATCTCCGCCATCGCCGCCGCCTGCGCGGTGTGGATCGCCTCCGGCGGCACCTCGGCCAGTGCTTCGGCAGTCGCCGGAATCCCCAGGCGACCGACGACCAGGTCGCTGACCTTGCCGAACTCGTCCTCGTCGCAGAACAGCGCACCGACGCTCTGCGCGATGCCGCGGCGGAACAGGCCTTTCCCCGCCGATCCGGCCGCCAGCGTGACCACCGAGGTCGCCCCGGCGGACTCGCCGAAGATCGTCACGTTGCCCGAATCGCCGCCGAACGCCGCGATGTTGTTCTGCACCCACCGCAACGCGGCCAGCTGGTCCAGGATGCCGCGGTTGGCCGGAGCGTCCTGCACCCGGCCGAAACCCTCGTAGCCGACCCGGTAGTTCACCGTCACCACGACCACACCGGCCTGCGCCAGCCTCGTCGGGTCGTACTCCCCGCTCGTGCCGCCGAGGTAGGCGCCGCCGTGGATCCACACCAGCACCGGCAGACCGCCGCCGCGGTCCGGCGTCCACACGTTGAGCGTCAGCGAATCCGTGCCATCACCAGGTTTCCACGCCGCCGGGATGCCCGGCAGCAGCACCGGTTGCGGCACGGCAGCGCTGAACCCGGACGCGTCCCGAACCCCGTCCCAGGGCTCGGGAGGTTGCGGAGCTTGGAACCGGCGCGGCCCGTCCAGCGGGGCCGCGTAGGGAATTCCCTTGAAAACGCTCAGCTCTCCGTCGGCGACACCACGCACCGCACCGTGCTCTGTCCGCACCACGAGGTCCATGCCCTCATGAAACCAGGAAAGCTCCGCCCGCGCGGCCGAATTTTCGCCGGGCTCAAGCGCGGTCGGCCAGTTCGGCCACCGCCAGCGGCAGGGCCTCCCGGAACTTCTCCAGATCCGGCACCGCAGCCCGGTTGGCCTGCACCCCGACGTGCACCGCGCCGTTGAACTGCGACACGGCGATCGCCAGCGCGTGCCCGGCGGCCAGCGGAGCCACCGGGTAGAGCTCGGCGAGCTCCGCGCCGTCCAGGGTCGCGCGGAAGCTCGGCAGCGGGACGTTGCTGATCAGCGCGTCGAACAGCAGCGCCGCACCCTGTCCCGCCAGCGGTCCGGCCACCTGGTGCACGAGTTGCGGCACCCGCCCGGCCAGCACCGGGAACGCGCCCGGCCCGCGCTGCGGTCCCGCGCTCTTGTTGCGCGCCATCTCCGCCCTGATCCACTGCAGCCGCGCGACCGGGTCCGGCTCGGCCAGCGGCAGCTCGCACAGGTAGCCGGACAGCTGGTTGTTGCCGCCGCTGCGCTGGTTCGCACGGCGGCGGCACACCGGGACCAGCACTCGGACCGGAAGTTCGAGGTCGTGCCCGCGGGCGGCCAGCCAGCGGCGCAGGGCCCCGGAGATCACCGCGAGCACCACGTCGTTGGTCGTGCCGCCGTGCTGGGCGCGGATCTGGCGCAGCTCGGCCAGGTCCAGCGGCACGAGGGCGACTTTGCGCGCGGCGGAGCCGGAGGCGTGCAGGGGCGAATCCGACTGCGGGAGCCGCACGTTGCGCACCACCGAGGAGGCGATGCCCAGCGACTCCCCCGACTTCGCCAGGGTCGAGCGAACTGTGCCGAACAGCTCCTGCGGACGTCCGAGCAGGCCCACCACGTCGCCGATCGGATTGCGCTGTTCCGGGACGGCTGCGGATTCCGGGGTGAGGCCGTCGAGCAGTCCGAGACCGACCTCCACCGCGTCGCGACCGTCGGCCAGCGCGTGGTGGAACTTCACCAGCACCGCGAACCGGCCCTCGGCCAGGCCCGTGATCAAGTGCAGCTCCCACAGCGGGCGACGCCGGTCCAGCGGCAGGGCGGCCAGTTCCGCGACCAGCTCGGCCAGCTCCTCGCGGCCGCCCGGGGTGGGCACCTGGTGGCCGTGCACGTGCTCGGCGGCGTCGAAACCAGGCGCCTCGGCCCAGCACGGCTGCATCCAGGACCGGTCCAGGCGCAGCCGCAGCCGCGCGATCCGCTGGGCGCGCTCGGCCAGCAGCGCGAGCAGCCGCTCGCGGTCCGACTCGCCCTGCGGGGCGAACACCGCGACCGCACCGAGGTGCATCGGCGCGGTTTCCCGTTCCAGGCACAGGAAAGCCCAGTCGAGCGTGTTGATCCCAGTCGTCATCATCGGCACACCTCGTCGCGCGATCGACGCCGCACCGGAATCATCCGGCGCAGCGGTCAGAGAATTGTTTCCGAGCCGGGAACGCCCAGAGATCGACAAATGTCGGCGGCGAGCTTCTCGGCGAGTTCACCGAATGCCCGATCCGGCGATTCCGAAAACAATTCACCTTCAACCGCGGGTCCGTCGCCTGCGATCACGCGAGGCTCGGGCACTGCTGGCGGCACCGACATCGACCTGGTCCTCCCTGCTGCGGACGCCATCCGGCACGACCGGAAAACCCGTTTCCCATTCCGGAGTCCGACACGTCCTCTTCACGCCGGCGCACCATTGCACCCAGCAGCCGAGTCCGAAGTGGACTCCACTGCGAGCGGCGAATACCCCGACCATAACGGAACGGAATACGCGCCGGCGAACAGGGCGCCGTTAAAAGTGCATGAAACGCGGGGATGATCGCTTCGTTGCGTGCGCCCGAGCGGCACCTGGTCCCCCACACGGCCCACCGGGTCAGCCTGAATGCGACATCTGGCTCCGGAATCGGTGACACCGCGCATTCACCGGCTCAGCGCCCTGTGAGCGGATTCACCGGCGGTGCAAGCGAAAGACCCCGCCGCCCGGCGGTCGGACCGGGGCGGCGGGGTCGTTCGGTTCAGCGGGTCAGGCGGCCTTCAGCACGCCGTCGATCAGCCCGAGGTTGGCCAGCACCTCGCGGGTGGCCTTGGACCGGTTCAGGCTGTAGAAGTGCAGCGCCGGCACGCCTTCGGCGATCAGCTTCTCGCACAGCCGGGTGGTGATCTCCAGCCCGGCCGCCCGGAAACCGGCCGCGTCCTCGCGCAGCGGGTCCAGCACCGCCGACACCTCGTCCGGGATCGTCATGTTGCTCAGCTGGGTGGTCATGCCCAGCACCCTCGGCGTGGTGATCGGCATGATCCCCGGCAGCACCGGCTGGTGGCAGCCGTGCTGGGCCAACCGGTCCCGCAGCCGCAGGAAGCTCTCCGGCTCCAGGAACATCTGCGCCACCGAGAAGTCCGCCCCGGCCCGCAGCTTGTTGACCATGTGCTTGGTGTCCGACTCCAGGTCGGTCGAGCGCGGGTGCATGTACGGGAACGACGCGACGCCCACGTTGAAGTCACCGCACTCGCGCACCAAGCGCACCAGCTCGTCGGCGTAGGTGATGCCCTCCGGGTGCGGGATCCACTCGCCCATCGGGTCGCCCGGCGGGTCGCCGCGGATCACCAGCACGTTCTTGATGCCCTCGGCCGCGTACGACCCGATGACGTGCCGCAGCTCGGCGATCGAGTGGTTCACCCCGGTCAGGTGCGCCATCGCCACCAGGGTGGTGTCGTTGGCGATCCGGCCGGTGGTGCGCACCGTGCGGTCCCGGCTGGATCCGCCCGCGCCGTAGGTGACCGACACGTAAGCGGGGTCCAGCGGCTCCAGCTCCCGGATGGCCCGCCACAGGTGGCGTTCCTCCTCGTCGGTCTTCGGCGGGAAGAACTCCACCGAGAACACCGTCTTGCCGGGGCGCAGCCGGTCGATGACTTTGGTCATTACTGGCCTCCCTCATTCCCAGCTTGGTCTCGTCAAGCGGCGGAGCCGCCCCGTCCGGCGCCACCGTGAGTCTTTTGGGCTGCCATGACGACCCAAAAGACTCACGGAACCCGCGCATCGGACGGGAGCGACTCCTCTAGAGGATCAGTACCGGTAGTGCTCCGGCTTGTACGGGCCGTCGACGTCGACGCCGATGTAGGCCGCCTGCTCCTTGGTCAGCTTGGTCAGCTTGACGCCCAGGGCGTCGAGGTGCAGGCGGGCGACCTTCTCGTCCAGGTGCTTCGGCAGCACGTAGACCTGCTTGTCGTACTCGCCCGGCTTGGTGAACAGCTCGATCTGGGCGATCGTCTGGTTGGTGAACGAGTTCGACATGACGAAGCTGGGGTGGCCGGTGGCGTTGCCCAGGTTCAGCAGGCGGCCCTCGGACAGCACGATGATCGAGTGCCCGTCCGGGAACGCGTACTCGTGGACCTGCGGCTTGATCTCCTGCTTCTTGACGCCCGGGGTCTTCTCCAGGCCGGCCATGTCGATCTCGTTGTCGAAGTGGCCGATGTTGCCCACGATGGCGTTGTGCTTCATCTGCGCCATGTGCTCGGCGGTGATGATGTTGAAGTTGCCGGTCGTGGTGACGAAGATGTCGGCGATCGAGACGACCTCTTCCAGGGTGGTGACCTGGTAGCCGTCCATCGCCGCCTGCAGCGCGCAGATCGGGTCGACCTCGGTGACGATGACGCGGGCGCCCTGGCCGCGCAGCGACTCCGCGGAGCCCTTGCCGACGTCGCCGTAACCGCAGATCACGGCGACCTTGCCGCCGATGAGCACGTCGGTGGCGCGGTTGATGCCGTCGACCAGCGAGTGGCGGCAGCCGTACTTGTTGTCGAACTTCGACTTGGTGACCGAGTCGTTGACGTTGATCGCCGGGAACAGCAGCTCACCGGTCTTGGCCAGCTCGTAGAGCCGGTGCACGCCGGTGGTGGTCTCCTCGGTGACGCCCTTGATCTCGGCAGCGATCTTGGTGAACCGCTTGCCGTCGGCGGCGATGCTGTTGCGCAGCGTCTCCAGGATGACCTTGTACTCGTCCGGGTCGTCCTCGGAGGCCTGCGGCACCACGCCGGTCGCCTCGAACTCGACGCCCTTGTGCACCAGCAGCGTGGCGTCACCACCGTCGTCGAGGATCATGTTCGGGCCCTGCTCGCCGAACTGGAACAGCTGGTCGGTGCACCACCAGTACTCCTCCAGCGTCTCACCCTTCCAGGCGAACACCGGGATGCCCTCGGGCTTGTCCGGGGTGCCGTTCGGGCCGACGACGATCGCCGCGGCGGCCTCGTCCTGGGTGGAGAAGATGTTGCAGGACACCCAGCGGACCTCGGCGCCCAGCGCGACCAGGGTCTCGATCAGCACGGCGGTCTGCACGGTCATGTGCAGCGAGCCTGCGATCCGCGCGCCCTTCAACGGCTGGGATGCCGCGTACTCCTCGCGGGTCGCCATCAGGCCCGGCATCTCGTGCTCGGCCAACCGGATCTGGTGCCGCCCGGCCTCGGCCAGCGCCAGATCCCTGACGGCGAACTCCAGGCCGTTGACCTTCTGCAGCTTCGCGCTCATGGCTTCCTTTCGTGTTTCCCGATCTTGTCAGGTCTTCGCGGACCGGGTTCCTGTGCAGGGTAGCGCCATTCCCACGGCGCCGACCTGCATCGATCCGCGCTTTACGTGTTGAAGTACTTGGCTTCGGGGTGGTGCGCCACGATCGCGTCGGTGGACTGCTCGGGGTGCAGCTGGAACTCCTCGGACAGCACCACGCCGATGCGCTCGGACTCGAGCAGGTCGACGATCTTGGCGCGGTCCTCGATGTCCGGGCAGGCGCCGTAGCCGAAGGAGTACCGGGCACCTCGGTAGCCGAGCTTGAAGAACTCCCGCACGTCCTCGGGGTCCTCCTGGGCCACCGTGCCGCCCTTGGCCCAGGCCAGCTCGCGGCGGACGCGGCGGTGCCAGTACTCGGCCAGCGCCTCGGTGAGCTGCACGCTCAGCCCGTGCACCTCCAGGTAGTCCCGGTAGGCGTTCTTCGCGAACAGCTCGTTGGCGTAGTCGGCGATCGGCTGGCCCATGGTGACCAGCTGCATCGGCAGCACGTCCACCTGGCCGGTGCGCTCGGCCTGCTCCCGGGTGCGGAAGAAGTCCGACAGGCACAGCCGCCGGTCGCGCTTCTGCCGCGGGAAGAAGAACCGGGTGCGCTCCGGGGAGTCCGGCTCGTCCTTGTCCAGCACGACGAGGTGGTTGCCCTCGGTCACGCACGGGAAGTAGCCGTAGACCACCGCCGCGTGCTGCAGGATGCCCGCGGTGGACAGCTCGTCGATCCAGTGCCGCAGCCGCGGCCGGCCCTCGGTCTCGACCAGCTCCTCGTAGGAGGGCCCCTCGCCCTTCTTCGCGCCGCGCAGGCCCCACTGGCCGAAGAACGTCGCCCGCTCGTCCAGCAGCGCCAGGTAGTCGGCGACGGCGACGCCCTTGACCACCTTGGAGCCCCAGAACGGCGGGGTGGGCACCGGCTCGTCGGTGGACACGTCGGACCGGGTGGTGTCGTCGTAGCCGGGCTCGTCGCCCTGCTCGGCCTTGCGCTTCTCCGCGATGCGCAGCGAACGCTCCCGCCGGGCCTTGCGCTCGGCCTTCTTGGCCTCCTCGGCGGCGTCCTCCTCGGGGTTGTCACCGCGCTTGATGGACATCAGCCGGTCCATCAGGTGCAGGCCCTCGAAGGCGTCCTTGGCGTAGCGGACGTCGCCCTGGTAGACCTCGTCGAGGTCGTGCTCCACGAACGAGCGGGTCAGCGCCGCGCCACCCAGCATCACCGGGTACTTCTGCGCCAGCCCCCTGGAGTTCATCTCCTCCAGGTTCTCCTTCATGATCACCGTGGACTTCACCAGCAGGCCGGACATGCCGATGGCGTCGACCTTGTTCTCCTCGGCGGCTTCGAGGATGGCGCCGATCGGCTGCTTGATGCCGATGTTGACCACGTCGTAGCCGTTGTTGGAGACGATGATGTCGACCAGGTTCTTGCCGATGTCGTGCACATCGCCCTTGACCGTGGCCAGCAGCAGCTTGCCCTTGCCGCCGGAGTCGTCCTTCTCCATGTGCGGTTCCAGGTGCGCCACCGCCGCCTTCATCACCTCGGCGGACTGCAGCACGAACGGCAGCTGCATCTGCCCGGAACCGAACAGCTCGCCGACGACCTTCATGCCGGCCAGCAGGTTCTCGTTGATGATCTCCAGCGGCGGCTTCTCGGCCATCGCCGCTTCCAGGTCGGCTTCCAGCCCGTTGCGCTCGCCGTCGACGATCCGCCGCTCCAGCCGCTCGAACAGCGGCAGCTTCGCGAGCTCCTCGGCGCGGGAGGCGCTGCTGGACTTCGCGGTCTGCCCCTCGAACAGCTCCATCAACTTCTGCAGCGGGTCGTAGCCCTCGCGGCGCCGGTCGTAGACCAGGTCCAGGGCGACGTTGCGCGCCTCCTCGTCGATCTTGCTCATCGGCAGGATCTTGGAGGCGTTGAGGATCGCGGTGTCCAGCCCGGCTTCCCGGCACTCGTTGAGGAACACCGAGTTGAGCACCTGCCGCGCCGCCGGGTTCAGGCCGAAGGACACGTTGGACAGGCCCAGCGTGGTCTGCACCTCCGGGTGGCGCGCCTTGAGCTCCCGGATCGCGTTGATCGTCTCGACGGCGTCCTTGCGGACCTCTTCCTGACCGGTGGTGATCGGGAAGACCAGGCAGTCGATGATGATCGCGGACTCCTCCAGACCCCAGTTGGTGGTCATGTCCTCGATCAGCCGCTCGGCGACCCGCAGCTTCCACTCCGCGGTGCGCGCCTGGCCCTCCTCGTCGATGCAGGTCACCACCACGGTGGCGCCGTGCTCGACGGCCATCTGCATGACCCGCTCGTACCGGGAGCCCGGCTCGTGGCCGTCCTCCCAGTTGACCGAGTTGATCGCGCACCGGCCGCCCAGGTGCTCCAGTCCGGCCTGGATCACCTCGGGCTCGGTGGAGTCGACCATGATCGGCAGCGTCGAGGCGGTGGCCAGCCGCGAGGCCAGCTCCCGCATGTCGACCGTGCCGTCCCGGCCCACGTAGTCCACGCACAGGTCGAGCATGTGCGCGCCCTCGCGGGTCTGGGCCTTGGCGATCTCCACGCAGTCGTCGTAGCGGCCTTCCAGCATCGCCTCGCGGAACGCCTTCGAGCCGTTGGTGTTGGTCCGCTCGCCGACGTTGAGGATCGAGGCGTCCTGGTCGAACGGCACCGTCTGGTACACCGACGACACCGCCGGGATGTGCTCCGGGGTGCGCGGCTCGGGGGTGATCCCCCGGACCGCCTCGGCCACCGCGCGCACGTGCTCGGTGGTGGTGCCGCAGCAGCCGCCGACCAGGCGCGCGCCGTAGTCCTTGACGAAGCCGACCAGCGCTTCGGCCAGCTCGTCGGGCTGCAGCGGGTACACCGCGCCGTTGGGGCCCAGCTCGGGCAGGCCGGCGTTGGGCATCACCGACAGCGGGATCCGGGCGTTCTGCGCCAGCACCCGCAGGTGCTCGCTCATCTCCGCCGGACCGGTCGCGCAGTTCATCCCGATCAGGTCGATGCCCAGCGGCTCCAGCGCGGTCAGCGCCGCGCCGATCTCCGAACCGACCAGCATGGTGCCGGTGGTCTCCACGGTGACCTGCGCGATGATCGGCACGTGCCGCCCGGCCTGGGCCATCGCGCGCTTGGCGGCGACGATCGCGGCCTTGGTCTGCAGCAGGTCCTGCGAGGTCTCCACCAGCACCACGTCGATGCCGCCGTCGAGCATGCCCAGGACCTGCTCGTGGTAGGCGTCGCGCAGCTGCGTGTAGGGAGCGTGGCCCAGCGTGGGCAGCTTGGTGCCCGGGCCGACCGAGCCCAGCACGAACCGGGGCCGGTCCGGGGTGGAGTACTCGTCGGCGGCCTCGCGGGCCAGCGCCGAGCCCTTCTCGGCCAGCTCCCGGATGCGCTCCGGGATGTCGTACTCGGCGAGGTTGGCCCAGTTCGCCCCGAAGGTGTTGGTCTCGATCGCGTCCGAACCCGCCTCCAGGTAGCCCCGGTAGATCGAGGACACCACGTCGGGCCGGGTCACGTTCAGGATCTCGTTGCAGCCCTCCAGGTTGGCGAAGTCGTCCAACGTCAGGTCGAAGCCCTGCAGCGCGGTGCCCATCCCGCCGTCGGCGACCAGGACGCGCTCGCCCAGGGCGGTCAGGAAACCGCTCGGATCGTTCTGCCGATCTGCCATGCCGTGCCTACTCCCGTTGCTCAGCTGAGCTTCGCCCCGATCTCACCCGCAGCCTCGTCACCGTATGCCTCGGCGACTCGAGCGAGGAACGATTCCCGCTCCACCTGGTACTCCTGCGGGCCGTCCGCCTCCAGTGAAACGGTCGCCAGCGCGCAACCTAGCTGGAGCGTCCGCTCGAGTTCCAGATCGTGGGAAAGGCCGGCCAGGAAGCCGGCGCGCAGCGCGTCGCCGACGCCCGTCGGGTCGCCCTTCTGCTTCTCCTTCGGCGGGGCCACCTCGATGGCGGGCTGGCCCTTGGACTCCACCTGGACGCCCTTGGGGCCCAGCGTCGTCACCCACTTGCCGACCCGGTCGAGCACCTCGCCGTGGCTCCAGCCGGTGCTCTGCAGCAGCAGGCCGTGCTCGTACTCGTTGGTGAACAGGTATTCGGCACCGTCGACCAGCTTGCGGATCGCGTCGCCGTCCATCCGGGCGAGCTGCTGGCCGGGGTCGGCGAGGAACCGGTAGCCGCGGTCCCGGCACTCCTGGGTGTGCCGCAGCATCGCGTCCGGGTCGTTGGCGGAGACCACGACCACGTCCAGCCCGCCGACGCGGTCGGCGACCGGCTTGAGCTCGATGTCGCGGGCCTCGGCCATCGCACCGGCGTAGAAGGTGGCGATCTGGTTGAAGTCGGTGTCGGTGGTGCACAGGAACCGGGCGGTGTGCTTGGTCTCCGAGACGTGCACCGAGGCGGTGTCCACCCCGTGCCGCTCCAGCCAGGAGCGGTAGTCGTCGAAGTCGCGGCCGACGGCGCCGACCAGGATCGATCCGACGCCCAGCTGCCCGAGGCCGAAGGTGATGTTGGGCGCCACCCCGCCGCGGCGCAGCACCAGCTCGTCGGCCAGGAACGACAGCGACACCTGCTCCAGGCGGTCGGCGACGAGCTGCTCGGCGAACCTACCGGGGTAGGTCATCAGGTGGTCGGTGGCGATGGATCCGGTCACCGCAATCCGCACTGCACTACTCCTTAACCAGGGGGCGATCGCCCCAAAGCTCCATTGAACGGCCGGCGCACCGGGCTGCGGGGCGCAGTCTCCCGCGCCCCGCAGCCCGCGCACCAGCTCCGGGCGACCGACTCAGATGCCGGCGGCGCTCTTCAGCGCCTCGGCGCGGTCGGTGCGCTCCCACGGCAGGTCGACGTCGCTGCGCCCGAAGTGACCGTACGCGGCGGTCGGGGCGTAGATCGGGCGCAGGAGGTCCAGGTCACGCACGATGGCGGCCGGGCGGAGGTCGAAGACCTCGTTGACCGCCGCCTGGATCTTGACCGGGTCGACGTTCTCGGTCCCGAAGGTCTCCACGAACAGGCCCACCGGGGCGGCCTTGCCGATCGCGTAGGCGACCTGCACCTCGATGCGGCTGGCCAGACCGGCGGCGACGGCGTTCTTGGCGACCCAGCGCATCGCGTAGGCGGCGGAGCGGTCGACCTTCGACGGGTCCTTGCCGGAGAACGCGCCACCGCCGTGGCGGGCCATGCCGCCGTAGGTGTCGACGATGATCTTCCGGCCGGTCAGACCGGCGTCGCCCATCGGACCGCCAACGACGAACCGGCCGGTCGGGTTGACCAGCAGCCGGGTGTCGGCGGAGTCCAGCCCGACCCGCTCGATCTCCGGGTCGATGACCTTCTCCTTGATGTCGCCGGCCAGCATGCCCTCGAGGTCGATGTCGGCGGCGTGCTGGGTGGACAGCACCACGGTGTCCAGCCGAACGGCCTGGTCACCGGCGTACTCGATGGTGACCTGGGTCTTGCCGTCGGGACGCAGGTACGGCAGCACGCCGTCCTTGCGGACCTTGGTCAGCCGGCGCGACAGGCGGTGCGCCAGCGCGATCGGCAGCGGCATCAGCTCGTCGGTGTCGTTGCAGGCGTAGCCGAACATCAGGCCCTGGTCGCCCGCGCCCTGCTTGTCGATCTCGTCCTCGGCGCCCTCGACCCGGGTCTCGTGGGCGGTGTCCACGCCCTGGGCGATGTCCGGGGACTGCGATCCGATCGCGACGTTGACGCCGCAGGAAGCACCGTCGAAGCCCTTCGCGGAGGAGTCGTAGCCGATCTCCAGGATCTTGTCCCGCACGATGGTCGGGATGTCGGCGTAAGCGCTGGTGGTGACCTCACCTGCGACGTGCACCTGACCGGTGGTCACCATGGTCTCGACGGCCACGCGCGACTTGGGGTCCTGGGCCAACAACGCGTCCAACACGGCGTCGCTGATCGCATCGCAGATCTTGTCCGGGTGTCCCTCGGTCACCGATTCACTGGTGAACAACCTGCGGTTGATCTCACTCACGACTGCTCCTCACCTCACACTGCTGCGGCTGTGATCCTTGCGTACGGCGGTGACCATTTACGGCACCGGGGGGTCTCAGGCCCGGGCGTGGATGATGCCCCAGGACAGGTTGCCCGCCTTACCACCGGAGACCCAGTTCTTCAAACCGGTCTTCATCTTGGCCCGGTACTCGTCGCTGATCTTGTCGGCGAGCTCGCCCTCGCGGCTCTCGAGCACCTCCAGCACGCGCCCGTAGTGGACGGGCAGGTGCTCGGTCAGGTCGTCGAACTCGAAGTTCTGCAGACCGAGCCGGGCCAGCTCGCGGCGGTAGAAGCCGGGGGACCCCATGGTGTCGAGGTTGATCCGGTTCAGGATCGGCCCGAGGTCCTTCATCCGCGCACCGTCGGCCGCCATCGGGTCGGTGAAGATGAAGGAACCCCCGCCCTTGAGCACGCGGGTCACCTCCTCCAGCACCCGCTCCCGGTCGCCGCTGTGCAGGATCGCATCCTGCGACCAGACGATGTCGAAGGCATTGTCCTGGAACGGGATGTCCTCGAAGGAACCGTCCTTGACCTCGATCAGCTCGTCCAGGCCTGCCTCGCGGTTGAACTCGACGTTGCGGGCGTTCTCCACCTCGCTGAGGTTGAGGCAGGACACCTTGCAGCCGTAGGTCGCGGCCAGGTGGCGGGCGGCGCCGCCGTAACCGGAGCCGATGTCGAGGATCCGGGTGTCCGGGGTGATCTCGACCTTGCTCGCCATCCGCTCCACGGTCCGGCGGGACGCGACGTCGATGTCCTCGTCGGGGCTCTGATAGATGCCGACGTGGATGTCGTTGCCGCCCCAGACGTGGTAGTAGAAGTTGTCCGCGTCCTCGGAGTTGTAGTAATCGCGGGCGGTGTGCACCGCGGTCGAGTAGACGTCGGAGAGCTCCTCGTCCGGCCGGTACTTCTTCTCCGCGACGTGGATGAAGAAGTCCGGTTCGTCGTCGTGGTAGGTCTCCTGGAAGTCGCCGTAGGTGTCGATCCGCTGGAAGCCGACCTCGCGCATGAGCCGCCGCATGTAGTTCTTCCGCAGCGGGTACATGTTCAAGAAGAATTCAGACTTGTCCGGGAACGTGTACTTGAATCGAGCCAGACCGTCGTCGATGTAATCCGGTTCGGCGGAAACGTCATCGCCTGCGTAGTAATAGGTGTGCTTCGAGGAGAATCCGTTGTCCAGAATCGCGTCGTAATTGCGCTGGTCGATGATCAGCACGCCGTCGTGCTTGAGCATCGCGTAGAACTCGGCGAGCGCTTTGCGGCGGTCCCGCTCGGAGAACAGGTGGGTGAACGAGTTGCCCAGGCAGATGATCGCGTCGTATTCGCCGTGCACGTCACGATTCAGCCAGCGCCAATCCGCGTGCACCACGCGCAGGATGTGACCGCCGTAGGTCAGACCGTTGCTGAAGGCCTTGGCCAGCATCTGCGGGCTGCCGTCGGCGCTCACCGCGTCGAAGCCCTCCTCGAGCAGCCGCACCGAGTGGAACCCGGTGCCGGTCGCCACGTCGAGCACCGAGCTGACGCCGCGGGCCTTGAGCTGGTCGATGAAGAAGGAGCCCTCGCTCTCGTAGCGCTTCTTCCAGTCGATGAGCTCGTCCCACTTCTCCACGAAGCTGCCCACGTACTCGTGGGTGTAGTGGTCGGACTCCCGCACTTCCAACGGATTCTCGCCGAACACCTGCTCCTCGCGCGCCACCAGATCGGCGGTATCCGGAGATCCGGGGGTTGCGCTGGATGCGAGGTCGTCCACGCTCTTGGCCATGCTCCACTCCCACCACTCACGTTGGTCATGCGCCACCGCACACACTCGAGCACGCGCAAAATCGCACCCGAGCTCGTCCGTGGCCGTGCCGGGTCGCCACTGCAATAAGGCAACACCTCAGATCGGCGCGGGCAGCCGAGAAACGCTCAAGGCCGCAAAGCACAACGCCGATCGCACTCGATCGGCATCCTTGCCGATCGGCGTGACGCGGAATTCCTGCGTCAGTTGAACAACCTATGCGAAGGAGATCTCAAAGCAAGCGTACAAACGTGTGACGCTAATCACTGCAATACGATGAATGCGTGATTTGAAAAGTCACCCTGGGTGAATAAATGCGCTACTACCTGCGCCAATTCAGAGCATTTGCACGATGGGTAACGATCGGATACGTGCAGTGCGTCATGGAGTTGTGTACACTGCGCGCGCATCGGCTTAGCACAGCGGTTGAAAATTCCGCAACCGCGAGCCGATGAGAATTGGATGAGCAACCGCCGCGGTGGTCGGCCCTTCTCTTCTCAGCCGTTTCATCGCGACGCGGACCAAAGATGTTACGATGCCGCTCCGCGCAATTCCAGCTCCATTCGCGGCGTTCGGCTCCTCCGTTCGGCCCCGCGGTGGGGCGTGGCACGCACCCGGAGGCGCGTGCCACGCGTGCTCACCCCTTCAGCTCCGGGAAGTCCTCCTCGCGGAACTCCTCCGCCCGGCCGTCGGCGCCGGCCAGGTCGTCCTCCCGGCGGCGCAGCTCCACCCGGCGGATCTTGCCGGAGATCGTCTTGGGCAGTTCGTAGAACTCCAGCCGCCGCACCCGCTTGTACGGCGCCAGCTGCTCGCGCGCGAACCGCAGGATCGACAGCGCGGTCTCCCTGGTCGGCTCGTGCTGGCCGGTGAGCACGACGTAGGCCTTCGGCACCGACAGCCGGATGGCGTCCGGCGCGGGCACCACCGCCGCCTCCGCCACCGCCTCGTGCTCCAGCAGCACGCTCTCCAGCTCGAACGGCGAGATCCGGTAGTCGGAGGCCTTGAACACGTCGTCGGTGCGGCCCACGTAGGTGATGTAGCCGTCCGCGTCGCGGGAACCGACGTCGCCGGTGTGGTAGTGGCCGCCCCGCGTGACCGCCTCGGTGCGCTCGGTGTCGTCGGCGTAGCCGGTCATCAGGCCCACCGGGCGCGGCTGCAGCGCCAGGCAGATCTCGCCCTCCTGCGCGGGCTCGCCGGTGACCGGGTCGAGCAGCTCGACGTCGAACCCGGGCAGCGGCCGCCCCATCGAACCGGGCCGCACGTCCTGCCCCGGGGTGTTGGCCACCTGCACGCTGGTCTCGGTCTGGCCGAAGCCGTCGCGGATGGTCACGCCCCAGGCGCGGCGCACCTGCTCGATGATCTCCGGGTTCAGCGGCTCGCCCGCACCGACCACTTTGGACGGCGGAGTGGCCAGGCTGGTCAGATCGGCCTGGATCAGCATCCGCCACACCGTCGGCGGGGCGCAGAAGCTGGTGATGCCGCAGCGCTGCATCTGCGCCATCAGCGCGGCGGCGTCGAACCGCTCGTAGTTGTAGATGAACACCGTCGCTTCGGCGTTCCACGGCGCGAAGACGTTGCTCCAGGCGTGCTTCGCCCATCCCGGCGAGGAGATGTTGAGGTGCACGTCGCCCGGTTCCAGACCGATCCAGTACATCGTGGACAGATGCCCGATCGGGTAGGAGACGTGGGTGTGCTCCACCAGCTTCGGCAGCGCGGTGGTGCCGGAGGTGAAGTACAGCAGCATCGGATCGTCGGAGCGGGTGGGCCCGTCCGGGGCGAACTCGTCGGCGGCGGCGGCGCTGTCCGCATAGGACGTCCACTCCGGAACCGGCTCGCCGACGGCGATCCGGGTGTAGTCGCCGGGGACGTCGGCGAACTTCGCGGCATCGGCCGAAGTGGTCACCACGTGCTTGGCGCGGCCCCGGTCGATGCGGTCGCGCAGGTCGGCCGGGCCGAGCAGCGGGGTCGCCGGGATGATCACCGCGCCGAGCTTCATCGCGGCCAGGATCGTCTCCCACAGCTCCACCTGGTTGCCCAGCATGAGCACCAGCCGGTCGCCGCGGGCCACGCCGAGGCCGCGCAGCCAGTTCGCGACCTGGTTGGAGCGCTGCGTCATGGCCCGGAACGACACCTTGCGCTCCGAGCCGTCGGCCTCGACGATCCACAGCGCGGTGCCGTCGCGCCGCCGGCCGATCGAGTCGAACCAGTCCAGCGCCCAGTTGAACTCGGCCGGACGCGGCCACTGGAACTCCCGCCGCGCGGTGTCGTAGTCCGTCCGGTGCCGCAACAGGAAGTCCCGCGCGGTCAGGAACATCTCGGTAGCGCTACCTCGGGCCTCGGTCACGTCCACACCCTCCTGGACTCGGCAACATCGCCGGGTTGCTGAAGCGGGCCAACAACGTAACCCCGTTGATCCCAGCGGATCCACGACATTGCTCCGATTTGCGGGCCCTCTTTCGGCCGCGTTGACTGTCCGTGCGTTCATGGTCATTGTTGTCGATTGATGGTGCTCCGTGTTCGATCGACATCAACAGCTCGCCACCGGCGATGAGGAGTGGTTCCAGGATGGGCTTGCGCGGCGATGCGAGCAGCGATCCGCTCTCCGGCTCGCCCGCCACCTGCCCTCCGCCGACCACCGCAACGCGACTTCCGCGGAGACCGGACCTGCGGTCCCGGCGGAACTCGCCCCCGTCCCTCTCGGTTCCGCCTGCACCTGGAGGCAACGTTGTTGTTGCGCGCCCTGCTGCTCACCGCACTGCTCGCGGCCTCTTCCGGGATCACCGCCCCCGCCGTGATGGCCTCCGCTGAGGCGTGGCGGCCGAAGCCGCCGCCGCTGACCACGCCGTGGACCGACCAGGTCGGCCCGGACAACGCGCTGCCCGAGTACCCGCGCCCGCAGCTGACCCGGGAGCGCTGGCTGAACCTCAACGGCCTGTGGGCCTACGGCGGTGGCAGCACCCCGCCGCAGCAGACCCGCGAGCAGATCCTGGTGCCCTACCCGCCGGAATCCGGGCTGTCCGGCATCCAGCGCCACGACGACCACATGCTGTACCGGCGGACGTTCCAGCTGCCGCCGGACTGGGCCGGGCAGCGCGTGCTGCTGCACTTCGGCGCCGTCGACCAGAAGGCCGAGGTGTCGGTCAACGGCCGCCAGGTCGCGGTGCACGAGGGCGGCTACACCGCGTTCAGCGCGGACATCACCGACGCGCTCAACGGCCGGGGCGCGCAGGAGGTCTCGGTCGCCGTGGAGGACCGCAACGAGGCCGGCCCGTACCCGGTGGGCAAGCAGCGCAACGCCCCGAAGGGAATCCTCTACACTGGGGCCTCCGGGATCTGGCAGACCGCGTGGCTGGAGCCGGTGCCGCAGGAGCACGTCGCCAAGCTCGACATCACCCCGGACCTGACCGGCTTCGACCTCACCGCGCACACCTCGGCGCGGGGCGGGCAGCCGTTCGAAGCCGTCGTCCGCGACCGGGACGGCCAGGAGGTCGCGCGGGCCGAAGGCCGAGCCGGCACCGCGCTGCGGCTGCCGGTGCCCGAGCCGCACCTGTGGACGCCCGACGACCCGTACCTCTACGACATCAAGGTGCGGCTGCTCGACTCCGGCGACGAGGTGGGCAGCTACGCGGGCCTGCGCACGGTCGAACTGCTGCCCGACGCGCAGGGCCGGCCGCGGATGGCGCTCAACGGCGAGATCGTGTTCCAGCACGGACCGCTGGACCAGGGCTTCTGGCCGGACGGCATCTACACCGCGCCCACCGACGAGGCGCTGCGCTTCGACCTGGAGGCCACCAAGGAGCTGGGCTTCAACATGGTCCGCAAGCACGTCAAGGTCGAACCGGCCCGCTGGTACTACTGGGCCGACCGGCTGGGGCTGCTGGTGTGGCAGGACATGCCGTCGCTGCCGATCGACCTCGCCGACCCGCCGGGCACCAACCCGCCGCCGACCGAGCAGGAGCGCGCCCACTACCGCACCGAGCTGACCGCCATGATCGACCAGCTGCGCAGCGTCACCTCGATCGTGGCCTGGGTGCCGTTCAACGAGGGCTGGGGCGAGTTCGAGACGGCCGACATCGCCGACCTGACCAAGCGCACCGATCCCACCCGCCTCATCAACATCAGCAGTGGCGTGAACTGCTGCTACTCGCTGCCCGACAGCGGCGCCGGGGACATCTACGACGACCACACCTACGTCGGGCCGGGCAGCCCGCAGGTGCGCGACCACCGCGCGGTGGTGGACGGCGAGTACGGCGGTCTCGGGCTGGTCGAGGAAGGCCACCTGTGGCCGGGCCCGCCCGGCGCCTACGAGATGACCGACAGCCGCGAGGCGCTGACCCGCCGCTACGTCGAGGTCAACGACGACCTGGTGCGGATCATCGGGGCCAACGGGCTGTCCGCGGCGGTCTACACCCAGACCACCGACGTGGAGAACGAGGTCAACGGCTTCCTCACCTACGACCGCCGCATCCTCAAACCCGACCAGGACGCGGTCCGCGCCGCCAACCGGGAAGCCATCGACGCGGGCACCCCCTGACATCGACTGGCACCCCCAGCACCCCCGGGCCACAGTGGACCCGACCGCCACGCCGTCCCCTCCGAGGTCCCGTCACCCGACGAAGAACCGCAGTTTCAGTTGAAACTGCACAACCCAGCCACGGCGGAACGCAGTTTCGATTGGAACTGCGGTGGTCCACCGCACCGGGAGGAAAGCACGATGCGACGCTTCAGCAGACGCGCGGCGCTCGTCACGGCGGCCGGAGCCACCACCGCCGCCGCGCTCGCCGGACCGGCCGTCGGCTCGGCCGTGGCGCAGCCGCCCGGCGGGGCGCAGACCGCGAACGGCCGGTTGTACGAGATCCGCTCCGGCAGGCAGCGGGCGGTGATCGCCGGGGTGTCCGCGACGCTGCTGTCCTGGCAGGTCGACGGCCGGGAGCTGCTGCTCACGCACAGCGCCGACGAGGTCGGCGAGGGCTACCGGGGCAAGACGATCCTGCCGTGGCCCAACCGGATCGACCACGGCAGCTACACCTTCGAAGGCCAGAAGTTGCAGGTGCCGGTCAGCGAACCGGAGCGCGATGCGGCGCTGCACGGCCTGATGAGCTTCGTGGAGTGGCAGCCCGTCCAGCACCGGGCGGACGGGGTGGTGCTGGAGTACCTGCTGCCGCCGACCTACGGCTACCCGTTCCAGCTGTTGTTCCAGATCGAGTTCGCCGTGGACGACGCCGGGGTGCGCAGCACGCTGACGGCGAAGAACGTCGGCCGCACCGCCGCACCGTTCGGCACCGCCAACCACACCTACCTGGCCGCGGGCGCCGACCGCATCGACGGCATCGTGTTCGAACTGCCCGCGAGCACGCACTACCTGGTGAACGACCGGCTGATCCCGACCGGGAAGGACTCGGTGGAGGGCAGCCAGTACGACTACCGCCAAGCCCGGCCGATCGGCGACACCAAGATGGACACCGCCTTCACCGACCTGACCCGCGGTCCCGACGGCAACGCCGTGGTGCGCTTCGCCCGCCAGGACGGCGTCACCGCCGAGCTCTGGGTCGACCGGACGCACGGCTACCTCCAAGTCTACACCGACGACAGCCCGAGCACGGAGCGGCCGACGCGCCAGGGCATCACCGTGGAGCCGATGACCTGCGCCCCCAACGCCTTCGTCACCGGCGACGGCCTGATCACCCTGCAACCGGGCGAAACCCACCGCGGCACCTGGGGATACCGCATCGCCCGCTGACGCAGCGCCGTCGCGCAGCGGTCGGCCGCTGTTCCTCCCGGCGCCAGGTCCGGCCAGTAGAGTGGCCGGGTGGCCGAGTACATCCAGATCCCCACGCCCGCCGGGAAGTTCGACGCCCTGACCTCCGGCCCGCAGGACGGCCGCCCGGTCCTGCTGCTGCACGGCTTCCCCGAAGCCGCCGTGGAGTGGAGCGAGCAGCTCTCCGTGCTCGGCGCCGCCGAGTGCTTCGCCGTCGCGCCGGACCAGCGCGGCTACTCCCCCGGTGTCCGCCCGGAGCAGGTCAGCGACTACCGGATGTCGGAGCTGGTCGGGGACGTGCTGGCCATCGCCGAGCACTTCGGCTGGGAGCGCTTCGACCTGGTCGGCCA
Source organism: Saccharopolyspora oryzae (assembly GCF_027853915.1). GTDB lineage: Bacteria > Actinomycetota > Actinomycetes > Mycobacteriales > Pseudonocardiaceae > Saccharopolyspora > Saccharopolyspora oryzae. Next base: position 22,964 of record NZ_JAQGLA010000022.1, on the reverse strand, counting down.
CGACTGGGGCGCTGCCGTGGCGTGGGCGACCGCCGCCGGGCACCCCGAGCGCGTCCGCACCCTGACCACCGTGTCGGTCCCGCACCTGGACGCGTTCAGCACGGCACTGCGCAGCGACGAGGACCAGGCCCAGCGCTCGGCGTACATGCAGGGATTCCGCAGTTCCACCGCGGAGAAGGCGCTGCTGGCCGACAACGCCAAGAAGCTCCGGCAGATCTACTACCCCGGTGTTCCGGAGCACCACGTCGACGACTACGTGCAGCGGCTGACCGAGCCGGGCGCGCTGACCGCGGCGCTGAACTGGTACCGGGCGGCGCGCTACGACAGCGGCGGAATCGGGCCGGTCGAGGTGCCGACGCTGTACGTCTGGAGCACCGAGGACGTGGCGTTCGGTTCGACGGCGGCGATGGCCACCGCGGCGCACGTCACCGGGCCCTACCGGTTCGAGATGCTGGAAGAGGTCTCGCACTGGGTCCCGGAGGAAGCGCCGGACAGCTTCACCCGGCTGCTGCTGCAGCACCTGGTCAGCCACCAGGCGTGAAGAAACGCGCGGCGGGATCCAGGTCCCGCCGCGCGTTTTCGCAGATCGAGGCTCAGGGGCGGTGCTGCGGCAGCGAATCCGCCAGGAACCCGACGAACTCCGTGCCCACCGCGTCGAACACCGCGCCCTCGTGGCCGCCCGGCAGGTAGGTGACCACCGGGGTGTTCGGGTGCCGCTCGACCAGCGCGTTGATGCCGTCCAGGAACGGGTCCGCGTCACCGGTCCACACACCGACCGGCACGTCGCCGAGCTCGTCGAGGCGGCGCAGCGGGTCCACCTCCCGCCACTGCTCCTCGCTGGCGAAGGCTTCCTTCTCCTTCATGCCCTCCCAGTCCAGCTGCAGCGCCGGGGCGAGTTCGGCGACGGCGGCGACGGGCTTGCCCGCCGCGCTGCGGTCCTCGGCGTAGGTCAGCGCGCCGAACCCGCCGGTCGATATCCCCGCGACGGCGAAGGGCAGCCCTTCCTCGTCGCCGAGGCCGCGCTCGCGCAACCAGCCCGGCAGCTCGTCGTTCAGCATCGACGCGAGGTCACCGTTGGCCGAACCGTCGTTCCAGTACGGGTTGTAGCCGCCGTCGACCACCGCGAACGCGAACGCCGGGATCTGGCCCTCGTGGTAGAGCCGCTCCAACGAAGCCAGCGTGTCGTACGGGATCGGCGTCGGGTTCACGCCGTCGCGGCCGTGCAGGTAGAGCACGACCGGCAGGTTCTCGGTGGACTCCAGCCCGGTCGGGTGGGCCAGGTAGAGCTGCACGTCGGTGCCGCGGCTCTCGGAGCGGACCTGCTCGGTGCGGATCTCCGGCATGTCCTGTTCGGACACCGCTGGTGCCGCGTCGACCGCCGGCGGAGCGGGGGCTGCGGGTGGAGCCGGTGGCGCGGCGCACCCGGTGAGCGAAACAGCTGCTGCCGCCGCCACGAGCAGGCTTCCCATTCTCCGAGCGCGGGACACGCCACCTCCAAGTCCGTTAGGTCTGATTCCCACGTTACCGACCCGTAGATCCTTGCCCGGACCTCGGGTGGCCGCGAGCATGGCAGCAAGATCCGCCAGCGCGGGCGGATCAGGAGCGCTGAGGAGCGGCACGTGAAGGGTTCCGAAAGCCTGCTGGCCACTGCGGTCAGCGCCGGCGTCCAGGTCTGCTTCGCCAACCCCGGCACCACCGAGATCCCGCTGGTCGAGGCGTTCGACCAGGTCGCGGGACTGCGGGCGGTGCTGGCGCTGTCCGAGGGAGTGGTCACCGGGGCAGCCGACGGTTACGCCCGGATGACCGGTGCACCGGCGATGACGCTGCTGCACCTCGGCCCGGGATTCGCCAACGGGATCGCGAACCTGCACAACGCGCGCCGCGCCCGCACGCCGATGATGAACCTCATAGGCGAGCACGCCTCCTGGCACCAGGCCGCCGATGCGCCGCTGACCAGCGACATCGAGTCGTTGGCGAGCCCCGTTTCGGGTTCGGTGAGCCGCACCACGTCGGCCGCGAACGCCGCTGCGGAGTTCGCCGAGGCCTATCGCGCCACCATGCAGCAACGGCTCCCCGCGACGCTCATCGCCGCTGCCGACCACATGTGGGAGCAGGGCGGCGAACCCGTCGAGGTCGCGGCGGTGCCCGAGCCGCCGTCGGTGGACGACGACCAGGTCACCGCGATCGCCAAGCTGCTCGCCGGAAGCGGGCGACCCGCGTTCCTGCTCGGCGGGCGCGCGCTGGAGCCAGCCGGGGTCCGCGCTGCGGCACGCATCGCCGCCACCGTCGGCGGTGAGCTGTTCGCCGAACGCTCGCCCGCTCGCATCGACCGGGGACCGGGAATCCCGCCCATGCGGTCGATCCCGTACTTCCCGGAGGACGTTCTCCGCACCTTGGAAGGGTTTTCGCACCTGATCCTGGTCGGCGCCCGAACCCCGGTGTCGTTCTTCGGATATCCGGACGTGCCGAGCTACCCGGTGCCCGACGACACGCAGGTGCACACCCTCGCCGACGTCGAGCAGAACGCCGTCGAAGCGTTGCAGGCGCTGGCGGAGGCGACCGGCAGCGCCGCCACCGAACTACCGGTCATCGCACCGCCCGAAGTGCCGACGCCGAGCGGCGCGCTGTCCGCGGCCGGCATCGCGGCGGCGATCGTGCTCACCCAGCCGGAGAACGCCGTCGTGGTCAACGAAGGCGTGTCCTCCGGTGCTGCGTTCCCGGCGATCGCCGCTGCGGCGCCGGCGCATTCGGAGCTGACCAACACCGGCGGCGCGATCGGCATGGGGTTGCCGGTGGCCACGGGTGCCGCGATCGCCTGCCCGGACCGGCCGGTCATCAACTTCCAGGCGGACGGCAGCGCGGCCTACAGCGTCCAAGCACTGTGGACGCAAGCCCGCGAAGGTTTGAACGTCACGACCGTGATCTGCGCCAATTCCCGCTACGGAATCCTGCAAGCGGAACTCCGCAGAGCGGGCGTCGACCAGCCGGGCCCAGCGGCCGCGAGCATGACGAGCCTCGCCGGGCCCACAGTGGACTGGACAGCCGCGGCACGCGGCTTCGGCGTCCCCGGAACCCGCGCGACGACCGGCCCCGAACTCCTCGACGCCCTGCGCCGGGCACATGCCGAACCCGGCCCCCACCTCATCGAAGCGGTCATCTGAATTCCAGGGCAGGACGGCGATTCCTAGGACGACCAGTGCCGCGACCTTGAGCAGTTCGAGCGCGACGTACCAGAGGTGCGCGGTCGACCTCGGGCCGTCCTCCCCGGCGAGGACGGCGGGCGTGCGTCAGCCGGGGCCGCACGAAGACCAGCTGGGACAGCAGCATCGCGATCGCAACGCCACCGGAGGCGATCGCGGTGCTGCCCGGCGGCATACGACCGCGAGTCCCCTCGGGGCTCGACCGAGGGGACTCACGGACCCCCAGTGCTCAACCCGCGACGAGCATCCGCTCGTCGTCGAGCAAGCCGTGGCGCATCGCGAACGACGCCGCTTCCAGGCGGGAGTGCACCCCGAGCTTGGTCAGCACCGACTGCACGTGCGTGCGCACCGTCGTCGGCGCCACCCCCAGCTGCTTGGCCATGGCCGTGGTGTGCGCGCCGTCGACCAGCATCCGCAGGCACTGGCGCTCCCGGGCGGTCAGGTGGGAGGCCAGCCTGCGGGCGTCGGTGGTGCCGGCCAGGCGCGGCGTGCGCGAGGCGGCCAGCTCGACGACCACCTCGCCGTCCATCACGCCGCGGATCGCGCCGGCCAGCACCTCCAGCCCGCACATCTTGTTCACGTAACCCGCCGCCCCCTTGCCCAGCGCCGCGCGCATGCCCCGGACGTCGCCGTCGGCGGTGAGCACCAGGATCCGGGTGCGCCCGCCGGCGTTGAGCAGCTCGCCGATCACGTCCAGGCCGTCGCCGTCGCCGAAGAACCGGTCCAGCAGGCAGAGGTCCGGCCGGTGGGCCCGGACCTCGCCGACCACGTCCCGGACGTTGGCGGCGGTGCCCACGACCCGGTGGCCGCGCTGCGGCAGGGTCGCGACCAGCGCGTCGACGAAGATCGCGTGGTCGTCGCCGAGTACCAGGTCCGCCATCCCCGTCACCTCGCCAGGTGCGACGGGAACACCAGCCGCGCGCAGGTCCCGCCACCCGGTGCCGGGTCGACGCGCAGTTCGGCACCGCAGCGCCGCGCCAGCGCGACCACGATGCCCAGTCCGAGCGATGCCGTGCCGCTCGGACCACGACCGAATCCCGGTCCGTCGTCGCTGATCTCGACGTGCAGCTCCCCCGCGGACTCGCGCACCGCCACGGTCACCCTGCTCCTCGCGGCTCGCACCGCGTTGTCCAGCAGGTTCGACACCATCCGCCACAGCAGCGTCTGATCGGTGCGGATGGTGACCTCGGCGCCCTCCAGCAGCTCCACCTCGACCGTCCCGCGCAGCGACTTGACCGCGACGAGCTGGGTGAGCAGATCGCGCAGCGCGAAGCCGTCCTCGCGCGGGTGTTCCCGCAGCTCCACCAGCTCCAGCAGCCGGTCCAGCTCGAGTTCCATCAGCTGCAACCGGTGCAGCGCGTCGCCGGGCAGTGCCGGGTCGGCGCGCAGGCCGTCCGCGAGGTAGGACAGCGTCGCCAGACCGTGCCCGAGATCGTGCAACAGGCTGCGCAACTCAGCGCCACCCCGCGAACTGCGCGGACCGGGTAGTTCAGGTGCCCGGACCGTTTCGGTAATCGTGTGCACAGTGACCCCTCTCCCCCAACAGCAGTCTGTGCTACCCGGCAAATCGCCTACTGCAGGCGAGGTGTTGCAGCTGCTGCACGATGGGGAGGGCGGCTACTCCACGTGCAGAAGGAAATCGGGCTTCCGTGCGGCACCGGACGTCGTCACCGCGGCGAACCGCTACGGTGCGTCACTCCGCTCGATACGCCCGGTCCAGGGCAGTTGCCAACGCCCCGATCTCGTGACGACCTTCCAACCGGGCCCGTGCGGCTCCTGCCATCCGGGCCGCTTCGACCGGGTTGTCCAGGAGGTGGGCCACGGCAGCGGCCAGCAGGTCGGGCCGGTGCGGTGGCACGAGGAGCCCGGTCTCGCCGGGCGCCACGACGTCGCTGACCGCGTTGACGGCGGTGGCCACCACCGGAACCCCGCAGACCATGGCTTCCACGACCGCCAGCGGCAGCCCTTCGTACCGGCTGGGCAGGGTGAACACGTCGAACGCGGGCAGCAGGTCCGCCACGTCGTCGCGCTCCCCGGTGAACACCACGTCGACGCCGGCGTCGACGGCGAGCGTGCGGACTTCCTCGGCCTCCTCACCACCGCCGATCCACACTCCCACCACGCCGCGGTGCCTCAGCTCGACCAGCGCGGCGACGAAGTGCTCGGGCGCCTTCTGGTAGGTCAGGCGGCCGACCGCGCCGATCACCACGTCCTCGGGTTCCAGTCCGAGCAGCTCCCTGGCGCGGTGCCTGTTGTCGTCCGTGCAGGTCGGCGCGGCGTGGTCGACTGCAACGCCGATCGTGCGGATGCGCTCGGGCGGCAGGAGTCCGCGCTGCAAGGCCTCGACCGAGACGCCGGTGCCGACGCACAGCGCGAGGTCGGTGATGCGTCCGAGGCGGCGCTCGACCTCGATGTAGGTGCGCCGCCGATAGGCCGGTTGGAAGCGGTGGAAGCCGAAGCCGTGGAAGGTGTGCACGACCCTGCCCACTCCCGCCCGGTGGGCGGCTGCCCTGCCGACCGCGCCCGCTTTCGAGCAGTGCGTGTGGACCACGTCGAACCGCCGCAGCAGCCCGGTCAACCGGTGCAGGGCGAGCAGGTCGTGGACCGGTGAGATCGGGGTGCGCAGCGCGGGCTCGACGACGGTCTCCAGCCCTGCTGCCTCGGCTTCCGGCAGCAACCGGCCGGATCCGGCGATCACCGTGACCTCGTGCGCGTCCGGGTCCAGCGCCTTCGCCCCGCGCAGCGCCATGACCCCGGCACCGCCTTCGAGCCGGGTGATGACGGTGGCGACGCGCAAGCTCACCGGACGAGGTCCGGTTCGTCGTCGGCCCGCAGGCCGGCCGAGCAGGCGAGGCTGACCGCTTCCAGCTGGCTGTGCACCTGCAGCTTGGCCAGGATGCTGCGGGTGTGCGTGCGCACGGTTTCGGCGGAGATCAGCAGGTCTTCGGCGATCTGCGCCCCGCGCTTGCCGTTGACCATGCGGGTCAGCACATCCCGCTCCCGGTCGCTGAGCACGTCCAGCGGGCCGTTGCGCTCACCGGCGCGCACGGCGTCCTCGCGCAGTTCCCGCAACACCGGGCCGAGCAGGTCCGGCGGATACCAGCTGTGCCCGCGGCACACGCCCAGCAGCACCTCGGTGAGCTCCTCGAAGCTCCGCTCCTTGGGCACCCAGGCCGCCACGCCCGCGCGGGCCGCCGCGATGGCCTGGCCCGGTTCGCGGACACCGGTGAGCACGACGATCGCCGTGCTGGGCCGGATCCGCTGCAGCTGGGCCAGCAGGCGCCCGGTGCCCGCCCCGGCGGGTTCGACGTCGACGGTGAGCACGTCGGGTCTGGTCTGGCGCACCACATCGGACAGTCGCGGATCGCTGGTGGCGCAGTGCCCCACGACCCACAGGTCGGTCACCTCGGCCAGCCTGGCGCTGAGCGCCTCGGCGAGCATCACGTGGTCGTCGACCATGAGCAGTCGCAACACGTTCACCGCCCCAGCGTGACCGAACGGCCGCGCCGAGTCCTCGTCCAACCGCACGAGAACGCCTGTGCGGGACGGCTTGGCGGGTCAGGACTTCTCGGGGGGCAGGGGCGTGCCGTCGGCGGCGTGGGGGCCGCAGGTGTCGCGGACGACCAAGTGCGTGGGCACGGTGGCGTTGGCGGGGCCGGGGCCGTGCTCGATGATCTCCAGCAACAGCCGGACTGCGGTCTGGCCCATTTCACGCAGCGGCTGGTGGACCGTCGTCAGGCCCTTGATCATCAGCGCGATCTCGGGGCGGTCGTCGAAGCCGATCAGACCGATGTCCGCGCCCAGCCGGAGCCCGAGCTCGTGGACGACGTGGCCGACGGCGGTGGCGATCTCGTCCCACCCCGCGACGACCGCATCCGGCGGCCCGTCCGGCTCCTCGGCGGTGAGCAGCTCGCGGATCTCGTCGTCGGAAGGCATGTCGTCTTCGCTGCGCAGCACCCGTTGCGGAACGTGCGGGAGGCCGGCGTCCCGCAGACCGTCCAAGTAGCCCTCGTAACGGGCCTCGGCGAAGGCGAGGCCGGAGGTGCCGCTGGCGAAGGCGATGCGGCGGTAGCCGTGTGCGACGAGGTGGCCGACCGCCTCGCGCACCCCTTCGCGGTTGGTGGTTTCCACGTAGGGGATGCCGGGGCGGGTGCCGCGGTCGTCGAAGGCGACGACCGGTGCTCCGGACAGCGGGATGATCCCCTGGTGCGGCACCATGTCGTCGGGCATGAGCGCGACTAGCCCGTCGACCGGCAGGTGCGGGAGCGTCCTGGTGGTGAACTGCCGCTCGGCTGCCCGCCCGGCGGGGAGCGGGAACACCATCACGTGCATCGCGCGGGCGGCCGCTTCCTCGGACACGCCGTAGACGATGTCCACCAGTCCGCCCCACGGTTCGGACGGCAGCAGCAGACCGAGCGCGCCATGCCTGCCGGTGCGCAGCGCCCTGGCTCCCGTGCTGGGAACGTAGCCGAGCTCGGCCGCGACCTGTTCGACCTTGCGGCGGGTGGCCGGTGCGACATCGCCGCGCTGGTTGAGCACGCGGGAGACGGTCGGCTTGCTGACGCCCGCCGCGGCGGCGATGTCGGAGATGGTGGCGCGGCGCTCAGGAGCCGGCTCGGGGTGCGCGGCGCCCCTCCGCCAGGTGTTCGTCACAGCCTCTCCGCTCCTGTCGATGGTCCGGAACTGCGCACCAGACGCCCTTTCCGGAACTCCCGCACCAATCTACCAGTGGCGATGCAGGTCACAGGGTCTTGTCGAGCTCAGGTCGCGGAGTTACTGTGACGCGGTTTCCGAAATCGATTCCGGAAGTTGTTCGGAGTCGCCTCACCGCCTAGGAGCGTCATGGCCGCCGCCTCCACCGATCCCCGCTACCTCGACCCCCGGGCCCCGATCGCCGAGCGCGTCGAGGACCTGCTGTCCCGGATGACCCTCGAGGAGAAGGCCGGCCAGCTCTTCCACCCGGGCACGCTGATGAACGACGACGGCACGCTGCTCGAGGAGCCGATGCCCGGCTACGGCATGGCCGCGACGCACGAGCTGGTCGTCGAGCGCCACATCACGCACATGAACCTGATCAACGGCGCCGACCCGCGTGCGATCGCGCAGTGGCACAACCGGCTGCAGGAGCAGGCGGCCGCGACCCGGCTCGGCATCCCGGTCACCGTGTCGACCGACCCGCGCCACGGCGTCTTCTCCTCACCGCTGACCGGCATGTCGACGCAGGCGATGTCCCGCTGGCCCGAGCACCCGGGTCTGGCTGCGCTGCCCGACGCCGAGCGGCGCGTCGAGGAGTACGCCGACGTCGTCCGCCGCGAGTACCTGGCGCTCGGCATCCGCGTCGCGCTCGGCCCGATGGCCGACATCTTCAGCGACCCCCGCTGGTCCCGCGGCTCCGGCACCTTCGGCGAGGACCCCGCCACCGTCGCCCGCCTGACCGCCGCTTTCATCCGCGGTCTGCAGGGCGCGGCGCCCGGGCCGGAATCGGTCGCGGCCATGGTCAAGCACTTCCCCGGCGGCGGCCCGCAGAAGGACGGCGAGGACGCCCACGACCGCCGCTTCCCCGACCAGGTCTACCCGGGTCAGCAGCAGGAACTGCACCTGCAGCCCTTCGAGGCATCGCTGGAGGCCGGTGCCCGGCAGATGATGACCTACTACGGCCGCCCGATCGGTGTCGACGGCTGGGACGAGGTCGGCTTCGCCTTCAACCGCCCCGTCGTGCAGGGCCTGCTGCGCGATCGGCTCGGTTTCGACGGCATCGTCTGCACCGACTGGAACGTGGTCGACGCCACCACGATGGACGGCGTCCACTTCGGACCCAACGCCTACGGTCTCGAGGACTGCACGCCCGCCGAGCGCATCGTGCGAGCCCTCGACGCCGGTGTCGACCAGTTCGGCGGTGACCGGTGCACCGAACTGATCGTGGAGCTCGTCCGCGACGGCCGCGTCGACGAGGCGCGCATCGACGTTTCCGTGCGCCGCGTGCTGCGCGAGAAGTTCCGCATGGGGCTCTTCGAGCACCGCTACGTCGATCCGGACGAGGCCGCCGAGATCGTCGGCGCCGCCCCGCTGCGGGAGCTCGGCGAGGCCGCGCAGCGCGACTCCACCGTGCTGTTGAAGAACGACGGTCCGCTGTTGCCGCTCGGCCACGGCACGCGCGTGTACGCCGAGGGCATGGACCCCGCCGCATTCTCCGGTCGCGTCGAGATCGTCGGCGCTCCCGAGGACGCCGACGTCGCTGTCGTGCGGCTGCACGCCCCTTACGAAACCGACCAGGAGGGCATCGCGTCCTTTTTCCACCGCGGCACGCTCGAGTTCTCCGCCGAGACGGTCGAGAAGGTGCGCCAGCTCGCCGAGACGCTGCCCACCGCGGTCGCGGTGTTCCTGGAACGGCCCGCGTTGCTGGCCGAGGTCGAGTCGGCCGCCACCGCCGTGCTCGGCGACTTCGGCAGCAGCGACGCGGCGGTCGCCGACGTCCTCACCGGCGCGGCAGATCCGTTCGGCGGCCTGCCGTTCGACCTGCCCTCCTCCGCCGAGGCCGTGGTCGCTTCCGCCGAGGACACCCCGTTCGACACCCGCGATCCCTTGCACCGGTTCGGGTTCGGCTTGCGCTACGGCAAGTGATCGACCCCCAGGCCCCTCCCCGTCCACTTCCCGCACTCGTCCATGGCAGGGTCAAAGGAGATACTTCCATGAGCACACCATCGACCGCTGAGGCTGCGCCGCCACGCGTTGGCGCGCGCTTCATCGTCCTGTTCACGCTGGCCACCTTCGGCATCTGGATGGCCATCAACACCCCCGCGATGGTCACGGTCGCGCTGCGCGTCGGCGAGGTCGACCCGGAGGGCAAGACCACCAGCTACTCGGTGGTCAGCGGCGTCGGCACCCTGGTCGCGGTCATCGCCAACCCGCTGTTCGGGCGGCTGAGCGACCGCACCACCAGCCGCTTCGGCATGCGCCGCCCGTGGATGGTCATCGGCATCCTCGGCACGGCGGCGGGCGCGGTGTTCGTCGGGACCAGCACCGGTCTCGCCGGTGTGATCATCGGCTGGCTGCTGATGCAGGCCTTCGCCAACGCCACCATCGCAGGCACCTTCGCGGTGCTGGGCGATCAGGTGCCCGAGGAGCAGCAGGGCTTGCTGGGCGGGCTCGCCGGCATGACCAGCGGCGGCTCCGTGGTGGTCGGCACCTTCTTCGTCCAGCTCTTCCCCACCGATCCGCTGCTGCAGATGGGCATCCCCGTCGCCGCCGCGGCGATCTTCCTGCTGCTGTTCGCCCTCCAGCTGAAGGACCGCCGGCTGGACGCGGCGCAGCGCCCGCCGTTCAGCGCCAAGGAGTTCGCCGGCAGCTTCTGGTTCAACCCGCGCAAGGCCCCCGATTTCGCGTGGTTCCTGCTCTCGCTGTTCCTGATCTCCGTCGGCATCGGTGTCGTCAGCACCTACCTGGTGTACTTCTTGCAGGACCGGCTGCACATCGCCACCGACGATCTGGCCAACGCCGCATTCCTCGCCAACCTGGTGCTGATGGCGGTCAACACCGCGGTGTCCTTCCTCTCCGGCTACATCTCGGACCGCATGGACCGGCGCAAGCCGCCGTTCGCGTTCGCCGCGCTGCTGGCCGCGGTGGGCATCTCGGTCATGGTCCTCGGCGGCAGCATGCTCTGGGCCTACGTCGGCATCGCGCTCGTCGGCGTCGCCTACGGCAGCATGTCGGGCGTCTACCTCAGCTTCGCGATGGCGACCCTGCCCGACAGCGACAACATCGCCCGCGACCTCGGCATCGTCAACATCGCGCTGACGCTGCCGTTCTCGCTGGTGCCGTTCGCCGCCCCGGCGATCCTCGCCATCGGAGGTGGCGACAACTACACCGCGCTGTTCCTCGTCAGCGGTGTGCTGTCGCTGCTCGGCTGGCCCGTCCTGTCCCGGATCCGCAAGGTGCGCTAGTCAGCGGCGAAGGGGTCCGGGTCGCAGGTCTTGCGGCCCGGGCCCCTACGGCTTCCACCAGCTCTCGGTCACGCGCTCTGATCCACCACGTGGCGGTCGGGGCTGCGCCAGCGGCCGGAGGACTTGGTCAGCCAGGCACCGGGGATCGCGTACAGCGCGATCGCCGCGTCGAGCACGCGCAGCGGCAGGAACAGCAGGCCGACCAGCAGGTAGCGCGGTTGGCGTTGCAGCAGCGCGACGATGCAGGTCAGCGCCAGGTCCGGGATCAGCACGCCGAACAGCAGGGCGGACGGTGTCGCGAATCCGCTGACGAACTGGTGCGCCTCGCCCAAGACCGGCACGTCGAGCAGGCCGGGTAGCAGCGCGGGCAGCAGGAGCGCCACGAGCACCACCGGCAACACGACCAGGAGCACGCTGCTGGTCAGCATTTCCAGCAGCAGCAACGCGAGCATGGCGGTGAACAGGTTCGCCCGCGGCGGGTGCAGCCGCACCGTCTGCCACAGGCCCAGCGCCCAGCGCTTGCACTGCTTCACGTAGTCCTTGAGCGTGCCCGGGTCCTGGGTCGCGGCCACCGCGGCCGGGGTGAAACCCACCTTCCCGAGCTGCTTCTGGTACACCTCGAAGGTCATGTTGAAGTCCTCGATGACCAGCCCCGGCGGGTTGACCTCGATGCGCGGCAGCACCTCGGTGCGGTACAGGCTGGCGAAGCCGGGGACGATGTGGGTGGCGTTGGTGCGCCGCCAGGTCTGGCCGAACTTCAGCAGGTACTGCGTCATGGTGTAGATCCGCTGCCGGTGGAAGGCGACCAGCTTGCCGATCGCCCCGAGACCGCGTCCGCGCCAGGTCGTCTTGACGCAGCCGGCGACGGCGACCACCTCGGGATCGTCGAAGAGCCGCAGCGCCGCGTCGAAGTCGCCGGGCTGGACGTGGGTGTCGGCGTCCAGCAGCATCACCACCGGGTACCGCTCGACCAGCGCGAACCGGCGGATCGCCTCCTTCAGCGCGCCGGCCTTGCCGACGTTGCGCGCCGTGCTGATCACCTGGACCCCGCACTCGCGCGCCAGTTCCACGGTGCGATCGGTGGATCCGTCGGAGACCACGTGCACGTTCTCCGCCGGTACCAGCGCGGTGATCGCCGCGATGCTGTCGACGATCACCGCTTCCTCGTTGTGCGCGGGTATCAGCACCGCGACGTCGTCGACGTCGAGCCCGCCCTGGAACCGGTTCAGGTCCACCACCGAATCACCGGCGCTCCGGCGGTCGCGCCAGCGCTGCGCCGAGCTGTCCAGCAGGCGCAGCAACCCGATCACGCCCCACAGCGCGAAGTTGGCGCCGAACACCGCGATCGCCAGCAGCCACCACGGAACCATCCCACCCACCCCCGACCGGTCACTTCGCCACCGGCATGCTGCGCGCGAGCTCGCGCCAGGTGTCGGTGTCCTCGTAGCCGAACATCCACAGGTAGACGCCGCCGATGCCCGAGCCCCGCGCCGCCTCGAACTTCGCCTTCGAACTCGCCGCGTTCTCGAACCACACCTCGTGCTGGCGCCCCTGCCCGTCGGTGTAGCGGAACCACGGCGACTGCGTTTCGGCGTCGTACTGCGGTTTCGCGCCGTGCTCGGTGGCCAGCTGGAACGCCTTCAACCAGGTCACCCCGGTGCCCTCACCGCCGACCACCCAGTCGTAGCCGTAGAGCGGCACCCCCAGCACGATCCGCTCGGGCGGGATCTGGGTCTTGGCGTAGTCCAGCACCGCGCGGATCCAGCTGATCGGCGCGATCGAACCGGGCGGCGAGGTGTTCCAGTGGTAGTCGTAGCCCATCAACCGGACCTGGTCGGCGACCCGGCCGATCGCCGCGTAGTCCTGCGCCACGTTGCGCTCGTCGTAACCGGCGTCGCTGTCCTTGGCGAACACCGCCACCGACAACGTCTTGCCCTTCGCGTGCAGCGCCCCGCCCAGTTCGGCGACGAAATCGCTGAAGGCCTGGCGATCACCGGCGCGCAGGTTCTCGTAGTCGATGTCGATGCCCGCGTAGTTCTCCCGCTCGACCAGGTCGACGATCTCGGTGACGTGCCGCTGGCGCCGCGCCGGATCGTGCAGCACCGCGGCCACCGGTTCATAAGCCCAGTTGCCGTCGGTGATGTTGGCCAGCGACGGCACGATCGGGATCCCGGCCTCGCGCAGCTGCCCGATCCGGTGCCCGACCTCGGCGGTCTGCTCCGTCGGGTACTGCTCGAGCACCCCGCCGTCCTGGTCCAGCCCGTAGATCCAGGGCGAGACCTCGTTGACCGAGTCCCGGTGCTGGACCACCACGTCGGTGCCGTTGCCCAGGTTCCAGAACGGCAGCGAGGCCACCACCGCCGGGCTGTGCGCCATCGGGCCGCTGCCGCGGGGCACCACAAGGAAGGCCACCACCAGGATCGAGATCGCGATCAGCACGAGCAGCCAGATCGACCCGCCGAGGCGGCTGAAGGTGCGGACACCATGCGCCGCGCCGGGCCCGTTCGGCTGCAGCTCGAACCGCTCGCGGCGATCGCGCACGGCCGCGACCAGCCACCGGATCGGTCGCATGTCGCCCCCTCACGCCGTGGCCGGCTCGCCGGTGCGCACCTGTTCGTCGATCACCGCGCGGATGATGTCGTCCAGGCTGCGCTGCGGCCGGAAGTCGATCAGCTCCCGCGCGCGGGAGCAGTCCGGCACCCGCCGCTGCAGGTCCTCGTAGCCCGGCCCGTAGGCCTCCTCGTAGGGCACCCGGATCGTGGTGCTCGGCGATCCGGTCATCGCGATGATCCTCGCCGCGAGGTCCTCGATGGACACCTGCTCGGTGCTGCCGAGGTTGATCGCCATGCCCTGCGCGCGGTCCAGCCGCGCCAGGCGGATCAGCGCGGGCACCACGTCGGCGACGTGGCAGAAGCAGCGGATCTGCCGCCCGGTGCCGAAGATCGTCAGCGGTCGCCCCTGCAACGCCTGGGCCACCAGCCGCGGGATGACCATCCCGTAGCGCCCGCTCTGCCGCGGGCCCACGGTGTTGAACAACCGGACGATCACAGCTTTGAGGCCGAGTTCGCGCACGTAGGAGTAGGTCAGGCTCTCGTCGATGGCCTTGGCCTCGGCGTAGGTCCAGCGGGACTTCAGCGGCGAGCCGATCACCCGGTCGTCGCCCTCCACCAGCCCGACCTTGGCGTTCTTGCCGTAGATCTCGCTGGTGGAGGCGATCAGCGCGCGGGTGTTGTGCCGGACCGCGGCGTCGAGCACGTTCTCGGTGCCGTGCACGTTGGTCAGCAGGCCCTGGCGGGTGCGCTCCTGGATGACGAAAGCGCCGACGGCTGCGGCCAGGTGGAACACCACGTCCGCGCCCGCCATCACCTCGTCGACCACCGCCGCGTCCAGGATGCTGCCCGGCACCAGTTGCAGGTCCGGGTGCTCGATGGGCAGGTTCGACCGCCGACCGGTGCTCAGGTCGTCGAGCCCGATGACCTGGTGCCCGTCGACCAGCAGCTGTTCGACCAGGTGCGATCCGATGAAACCGGCTGCGCCGGTGACCAGTGCGCGCATCACGCCCTCCCCGCAGGCACCGCTGCGCCGTTGCGCTGCCACAGCTGGGCGTAGAGGTCGTCGATCCGCCCGGTGACCGCCTCGATGCCGTACTGCGCGCGGATCGCCGGTTCGTCCGCGCGGGGGCGGCCGGCCATGATCTCCGCGGCGATCTCGGCGCGCATCCGCTCCACCTCGCCCGGCACCTGGCGGGCCCGGTCGGTCTTGATGCCGACCAGCGCCGGGCACGTCGTGTAGAGCACCGGGATGCCGTTGGCCATCGCCTCCAGCACCGACAGGCCGAACGTCTCCTGCTCGGAGGAGGCCACGAACAGGTCCAGGGAGGACAGCATCGCGGCGACGTCGTGCCGCTGACCGGCGAAGATCACGTGCTGGCTGACCTCGTGCGCGCGGGCCGCGGCGGCCAGCCGCTCCCGGTCCGGGCCGTCGCCGACGATCAGCAGCTTGGTCTGCTGCCCCAGCAGCGGCGCCATCGACTCGATGACCAGGTCGAACCTCTTGTTCGGATCCAGCCGCCCGAGCACGCCCACCACGTAGGTGTCCGGGCTGATCCCGTGTTCCCGGCGCACCCGGTCGCGGGCGGCGTCGTCGAACGCGACCCGGCCGAAGTCGACGCCGTTGGGGATCACGGTGATCTTGCGCGTCGGCATGCCCCAGTTGCGCAGCCGCTCGGCGACGGTGTCGGAGACCGCGATGGTGGCGTCCGAGCACAGGTCCGTGCCCAGGTACAGCGCGCGCACTCCGAACGACATCCGCCGCCGCTCCAGGTGGGTTTCGCCGATCGAGTGCTCGGTGGAGACCACGACCTTCGTCCCCGCCATCCGCGCCGCCAGCCGCCCGTAGACGCAAGCCCGGTACAGGTGGGTGTGCACCACGTCGAAGCGCCCGGATCGGATCACCTCGCGAAGTTTGAACACCGCGCTGACCTGGGTGTTGCGCGTCATGCCGAGATCGCGCACGCGCACCCCGTCCCCGGCGATCATCCCGGCGACGTCGCCCGGGTTGTACAGCGACACGACCTCGGCGTCGTGCCTGGTGTGCTGCAGTACCGACCGCAGCTGCAACTCGGCGCCGCCGACACCGAGACCGGTGATCACGTGCAGGACCTTCATCCCTCTCCCCCAAAAATCCACAGTGGACGTCTTCCTCCGACTCCGCCTGCCTTTCCGCAGGTGGTGGCTCGTGAGTACTTTGCGGGGCTATAGCACCCCAAAGTGCTCACGACGCTTGACCTGCGACGGTGCGTCATCGGGCTCCTCGGTCAGGTGCGTCGATCCCTCGCGGGACCGGCACGTCGTCGTCACCCGGCGGGATGGTGGCGTGGTCGTGGTGGGCGTGGGGCGCGCAGCGCTTGCCGCCGAGCTCCCACCGGAGGCAGGCAGCCACCGACGCCCGACCCACGACCACCGCCGTGCGGAGCACGATCACCGCGTCCCACCACGGTGACCAGTGCTCGACGTACTGGTTGTCGAAGCGCGCCCGGTCCGGGATGGACGTGTCGCCGTGCAGGCCCTGCACCTGCGCCCAGCCGGTCATCCCGCCGGGCATCCGGTGCCGGCCGGCGTAGCCCGGGATCTCCTGCCCGAAGCGCAGCGCGTAGTGCGGCCGTTCCGGGCGCGGCCCGACCAGCGACATCTCGCCGCGCAGCACGTTGACCAGCTGCGGCAGTTCGTCCAGGTGCGTGCGGCGCAGCCAGCTGCCGAACGCCGTGCACTCGCCGGCGGGCACGGCCCACCCCTGCGCGGCACCCGTGCGGACGGTGCGGAGCTTGAGCACCTCGCTGGTCCGCCCCGGACCGGTCACCCGCAGTTGGCGGAAGAACGCCGGGCCTCTGCTGTCCAGCCGCACCGCGACGGCGAGCGCCAGCAGCAGCGGGGCGAGCAGCGCCAGCAGGACTGCGCTGAGCACGACGTCGAACGCCCGCTTGGCCAGCGCTCCGGCCCGACCGTGGCTGAACCGGCGCAGCGGAACCAGCGGAACGCCCCAGATCTCGTCCAGCGCAGCACGCGGCAGCGCCGTGCCGATCTCGGGCAGTCCGGGCACCACGCACACGTCGGCGGGCAGCGGGCGGCTCGCCCGGATCACCGGCACCAGAGCCACATCACCGGTGCAGATCAGCACCCGGCTGATCCGGTGCGCGGCGATCACCTCGACCAGTCGGTCCACTTCGGACGGATGAATCACCCGGGTCCGCAGCCCGAACTCCGGGTGCTCGTGCGCGCTGTCGACGATCCTGCCCGCCAGCTCACCGGCCCCGACGACCAGCGTCGGCTCGTTGAGCACCCCGTGCCGGTAGCCGCTGCGCAACGCCGCGTAGAAACCGCCCCGGGCCAGCACCAGCGCGCCGAACCCGGCGGCGGCGAGCCCGAGCAGTCCACCACCGGTCAGCCACGGCGAGAGCACCACGACCGGCAGCCCCGACGCGACCGCCAGCTGCGGCACCTGATCGGACACCCGCAAGCAGATCCGCAACCGGTGCTGCCCCTGAACCGCCAGGACCAGCAGCACCGCCACCGCGAACGCCGCGCCGAGCTGCCAGCCGGCGAGGAGCACCGCGGGCACCAGCGCGACCAGGTCGACCACCGGGAGCAGCCGACCACCGACCCGCCGGTGCAGCAGCGACCGCGCATCGGGCGTGTTCGCCGCGAGCGGCCACGGCTGCGCCACGGCGGAGTCGGTCAAGCTCATGCAGCACCTCCGAGGACCAGCGGCCGGGTCGCCGTCCGCTCGATCCGCGCGGTGATCCGCCGGACCGCGTGGTCGGCGCCGTAGACGAACCGCATGACCGGGCCGTGGCTGGGCGCCACCAGCGGGCCGGTGAAGTACAGCCCCGGCACCGAGGACTCGAAATCGGCGTCCACCCGCGGAGTTCCACCGACCAGCGCGATCGAGGACCGCAGCCCACGACCGACCATCGGCAGCCTGCTCAGCGACGGCGGGTAACCGGTGGCGCAGATGACGTGGTCCGCGCTGAACTCGCGCACCTGACCACCGACCCGCACCCCCAGCCGCACCTGGTCACCGGTGGGTTTGGCCCAGTCCAGCCGGTGCCCGACGTGCACCGGGAAGCGGCCCTCCACCCGCTCCCGCAGCCACCAGCCGCCGGCCGGGCCGAGCGCGGTGCGCGCCCGCTGGATCCGCACCGACTCCGGCAGGCGCCGGAACAGCTCCGGGTGCTCGGAGTAGAACCAGGTGGACAGCCCCGACCCCAGCCCGGCCTCCGGCTCCCGCATCCGCTTCCACAGCGGACGGTCCGGCAGCAGCGGGTACCCGTTCCAGTTCAGCTGGGGCGTTCGCGCGACCAACCGCGTCTTGGCGCCGTTCTCGTGCAGCAGCGCCGCGGTCTCCAGGGCCGACTGCCCAGCGCCGATGACGATGACGTCCTGCCCGTCGAAGCCGCCGAGGTCGTCGTACGCCGAGCTGTGCGTGCACAACTCGCCCGGCAGCTCCGCCAGTGTCTCCGGGATCCGCGGGAAGTACTCGACGCCGACCGCGACCACCACCTGGCGGGCGTCGACGTGCTGCCCGTCGTCGAGGGTCAGCTCGAACCAGCCGGGCCGCTGCGCGATGTCGGTCACCAGCTGCTCCTCGACCTCCAGCCCGCGGCCCTGCTGGAACCACTCGCCGTAGTCCACGAAGTCCCGCAGCGACACCGGGATCCCGTAGTCGGCGTAGCGCTTGCCGGTCTCCAGGCAGAAGTTGCGCAGCGTGTGCGAACCGTCCGGGTCGGACAGGTTCGACGCGAAGCCCTGCGACTTGAGGAACATGCCGCGCGGCATGTGCGCGCGCCACAGGTTCATCGGCAGGCCGAACTGCCGGTGCGACACCCCGGCCCGGCGCAGGTGCGCGGCCAGCGAGAGGCCGTACGGTCCGGCACCGACGACGGCCACGTCCACGAGATCGTTCATCTGTTCCGCCTCTCCGCGATTCACAGTGGTGGTTGCTTCTTGTGGCTGAGTTGCGTCACGTTCCCCTGAGGTGCGGTTGGCATGGGGGGTTGCTCATCTGTCCTCAACAGCGGGGTCAGCGCCTCCCCAGGTGTCTGCTGTCGTAGTTGCGGCCTGGGACGTACTGGGGTTCGGCCAGGTCCGGGTGCCGGGTGCGCCGCCGCCACGGCTTGGCCCGGGCCACCCCGCGGCAGAACATCCAGGCGCACATCAGCGCGAACGGCAGCAGGTCGTCGCGGGCGAACCAGGCGCGCTCGTGCACCCGGCGCACCGACCTGGCCCACTCCCGCAATCCGATGTCACCGCGCGACCAGTACCGCAACGCCGCGATCGGGTCGTAGTTCTCCACCTGGAACCGGCGGCCGACCTCCGGCTGCCCGGCCGGCACCGGCTGCCCGGTCAGGTCCAAGTAGGACGCCAGCGCCACGTCCACGCCTGCGCTGTCCCGGAACAGCCGGAACTGCGCGCCCAACCGCGGGTTGAAGTCCAGCAGCTTGTACTGCTGGTCGCGGTCGTCCCACCGGAAGTCCAGGTCGACGATGCCGGTGTAGGACAGCTTCTCCAGCAGCGTCGCGACCGAGCGCGACAACGGGTCGTTGCCCTCGCAGCGCCCCAAGCTGGTCAGCCCCGCGTGCGCCGGGTAGGAGCGCTCCTTGACCCCGGTGAACGCCGGACAGCACACCGAGTCGCCGTCGCAGTAGCCGTGGAAGAACCAGTCGTAACCCGGCCCGCCGGGGATGTGCTCCTGCAGCATCAGCCCGCCGACGGTCTCCCCGCACCGCCGGTAGAGCGCGGCGAGATCGCCCTCGTCGCGAACGATCGTGGTGCTGCGCACCTGACGTCCGCTCGGCAACCACGGCGCGGCGAGCTTGCCCACCAGCGGATAGCCCACCTGGTCGGCGAACTCCAGCGCCTCGTCCCAGTCCTCGATCAGCCGCGCCCGCGGGCACGGCACGCCCAACCGGCGGCACAGCTCGTACATGGTGAACTTGCCGGCCAGCTGGCGCGGCAGGTCGTGCGGCGGCTGCGCGAACTGGAACCACATGCGCAGCGGATCGCCGTGCTCGGCGAGGAAGATCGCCGCCGCGTCGTCGGTGGGGATCAGCACCGCGGTGCGGCCGATCCGCTGGGCCAGCTGCATCAGGCCGAGCCGGATCGCCTCGGCGTCCTCGGGATCCGGGCTCCACAACCACCGGCCGCGCACGTACCGCGAATGCGCCGCGGGCGCGAGGGAATCCTCGTGCACCGCGTACACCGGAACCCCGACGCGGCCGAGGCTGCGGATCACCCCGAGCCCGCCGTGGTGCAGCACGTTCGGATCGAGCTTGAACACCACGGCGGGGGTCGTCGTATCGAACATCGGCGGCACCTCACACCACGCGCCGGTGCGGCACGGCGTCGAACTGGTAGGTCGCGTCGAGCACCCGCGGGCAGTCGCGCGCCCAGCTGTAGTCGCAGCCCGGGTGCACGGTGTGGATCACCGTGGCGTCCCAGTCCCGGCCGCGCGGCTCGGGCTCGCTGGTCATCGGGGAGCCGTCGGGCAGCTCGATCTCCGGCAGCAGCGGATCGTGGTAGTGCACGTCCATCCCCAACCGGCGCAGCCCGACCAGGATCGGCAGCGCCGGGGATTCCCGCAGGTCCCGCACGCCCGCCTTGTAGCTGACGCCGGCCACCAGCACCCGCGCGCCGGAGTGGTCGATGCCCGACTCGCCGAGCATCTCCACCACCCGCTGCACCACCCGGCCCGGCCGCCGGTCGATCGAGCGCATGGCCTCCTCGATCAGCGGCGAGGACAACCCGCGCCGTCCCAGCTGCCACAGCAGGTAGTGCGGGTCGCAGGGGATGCAGTGCCCGCCGACGCCCGGTCCCGGGAAGCTGCCCAGGAAGCCGTACGGCTTCGTGCCGGCCGCGACCGTGACCTCGATCGGGTCCAGGCCCAGCACCGCGCAGGCATCGGCGATCTCGTTGGCCAGCGCCAGGTTCACCGCGCGGAAGATGTTCTCGTAGAGCTTGGTCAGCTCAGCGGCCTCCGGCGAGCTGACCAGGTAGACCTGGTCGGTCATCCGCCGCACCACCTCGGCCGCGCGCTGCGCGCACCGCTGCGTGACGCCGCCGAGGACTCGCGGGGTTCGGCGCTGCACGTGGTCGAAGTTGCCGGGGTCGATGCGCTCCGGGCTGAACGCCACGTGCACCTCCTCGCCGACCTGCAGCCCGCGCTCGCGCAGCGGCTCCACCAGCAGCTGCCGGGTGGTTCCGACGTAGGTCGTCGAGGTCAGCACGATCACCTGGCCGGGCCGGGCGTGCGACACCGCGGTCCGGCAGGCCGCCCGCAACGCCGTCAGGTCCGGGGCCCGCGCGGCGTCCACCGGCGTCGGCACGCACACGATCACCGCGTCCGCACCGGCCAGCGACGCCGGATCACTGGTCAGCGCCAGGCCTCCCTCAGCCAGCGCTGAGGCCAGTCCGCGCCGGTCGTCCTCGGACAGGTCGGCCTCGCCCGCCTCGATCTCGCGAAGGCGCTCCTCGCTGGTGTCGAACCCGATGACGCGGGTCGTGGAGTCCTGCAACGCGCAGGCGGTGGGCAACCCGACGTAGCCCAGGCCGACGACCGCTACCGTTTCGGTGCGCTGCGGTGCGGCCGGTTCGAAGGCGATCAGCCGGTCGGTCAGCAGCCGTTCCCGCCCGTTGATCGCCAGCGACAGCGAATGTCCGCTCACGGTCCCTCCCCCAGTTCGCCGTGCTCGCTGCGGAAAACCGTCGCACCCAGGGCCTCCGCGGGTCTCCCACACCGAGGGGAACCCGCTTACCGAAACTTGAGGACCTCTCCCACTTGCGCCCGAACCCGCCACGTCCGGTCGACCCCCGGGATCGCAGTTTCAATTGAAACTGCGATCCGCCGTGGGTGGGATCTGCAGTTTCAATTGAAACTGCGGTCCCCCCTCACCCGCACGGCTGAAGTCAGCGGTTGGTGGTGAGCCGGTGGCGCAGGTGCTTGGCGCGCAGGCGCAGGGCACCGTCGCGGTCGCCGATGTAGGTGCGGGGCAGGGCGTGCACGCCGGATGCCTCGGAGCGCCAGATGGCGCAGGCGTAGTCGTAACCGGCCGCCTCCACGGCGTGCACCACCCTCCGGTCGACGTCGCCGTACGGGTAGCAGAAGCCGGCGACGTCCTGGCCGGTGATCTCGCGCAGCAGTTCCCGGCTCCCGACCACCTCGGCGAACAGCTCGTCCTCGTCCACATAGGACAGGTGCTGGTGCAGCAGCCCGTGCGAGCCGACCTCCACGCCCGCCCCGGCGACCTCCTGCACCTCCTCGGCGGTCATCAACCGCTTGCGCGGCCCCGCCGGATCCCACTCGTTGTCGCCGCCGATCCGCCCGGCGATCACGAAAACGGTGGCGCTGCACCCGTGCCGCCGCAGCGCGGGCACCACGTTGCGCGCGAAGTCGGCGTAGCCGTCGTCGAAGGTCAGCCCGACCAGGCCGCGCGCGTCCCCCGCTCGGCGGGCCTGCATCAGCTCGCGCATCGACACCCCGCGCAGGTCGTTGCTCCGCAGCCACCGCAGCTGCTGGTCGAAGCGGCGCGGGTCGACGGTCACCAGGTACGGATCGTGCTGGTAGACGGCGACCGAGTGGTACATCAGCACGTACGGGAACGGACGCCCGGTGTCGCTCCAGGTCCGCTTGCTCACGGTCTGCGTCATGGCACGCCGCTCTCCTCGGCAACGGGACCCGGTTGGAGCGAACGGACCGTTCGTCGCGTTGGACGAGGCGAGCAGTCCGTTCACCCACACCAACCGGTCAGCCGAGCCTAAGCACCGCTCAGCCGTCCGAGATCCGATCGGTGCAGTACGCGCCCTACCGCATCGGCACGGTCTACAGCTCCCCGTACTCGCCGACGCGGCGCCCGGCGACCCAGGTCTGCAGCGTCTTGGTCTGCCAGCGCGCCCGCCCCGGCGGCGGGTCCAGCGGATCCTGGTCGAGGATGAGGAAGTCCGCCCACTTGCCGGGTTCCAGGCTGCCTATCACCCGTTCCTGGTGCGCGGCGAACGCGGCGTCGAGGGTGAACGAGCGCAGCGCCTCCACCGGGTTCATCGCCTGCTGCGGGTACCAGCCGCCGACCGGCTGGCCGTCCCGGTCGGTGCGGGTGATCGCGGCGTGCAGCCCGTCGAACGGGTTCTCCGAGGACACCGGGAAGTCGGACCCCGACGCGATCGGGATGCCCTGCTCCAGCATCGTCCGCCACGCGTAGGCGCCCGCGATGCGCTGCGGCCCGACGCGCTTCTCCGCCATGTTCATGTCGTCGGTGGCGTGCACCGGCTGCATC
>NZ_JAQGLA010000021.1 GCF_027853915.1 Saccharopolyspora oryzae | reverse complement strand
CCCCCCGCCCCCCCCACGCCGGGGTCCCGACACGCCCGGGTATGCAGTTTCAATTGAAACTGTGGTCCCTCGTGCCTGGGGATTGCAGTTTCAATTGAAACTGTGGTTACCGGTGCTCAGATGAGCGGGGAGCTGGCCCGGGTTCTGGGGAGGAGTGCGCAGCACTGCTATGTGTTGATGACCGCTCGCGGCTGGAGCGCGCGTTGGCGGCGGATGAGGTGGGCGGTGAGCACGACGAGTTGGCAGAGCGGGGAGGGGAAGCCGAGGACGATGCCGGTGGCGATGTCGATCAGCGGGGCGGCGATCGCTGCGGCGAAGACGCGGTTCGAGGCCGTCGGCGGCTTTTGGGGTGTCGCCCACGGGGTGCGGGGCCAGGGCTTGGCGATCGACAGCCATGCCTGGAAGGCGATCGCCGAGGCCATCAGGGCCGTGCCGAGCAGCAGGGCCAGCGGCGGGGCTGTTGCGCTGGCCGAGGTGACGGAGTCCTGCAGTGCGCCGGAGAGGAGGAAGATCCCGGCGTAGAGCTGGACGACGGTGATCGCGAACTTCACCAGCACCCACCAGTTGCGGAAGAACCCCCAGGCCGTGGACGCGGCGAGCATGAACCCGGTGAACGCGGCGGCGTTCGCGAACGGGCCGAGCAGCCGCACGTCCACCACGTGCGCCATCGACGTCGCGCCGACGCGGACCGCCGGATCGTCGCTGGCGAAACCCGTTGCCAGCAGGGTGAAGAGCACCAGCGCCTGGGCCATCCAACCGACCGAAGTGATCACGTGCAGCCACACGACGGTCTGCCGCCACCGCTGAGAACTCGACTTCGCCACGACCACGAGAATCCGGCACGCACAGGCGCGGCGGATCCAGTGCTCTCCCCGAGAAAACCCTGAGATCTACTTGGTGGCCCAGGCGCCGTAGAGGAAGGGGCCGACCACCGTTCCGTTCTCGTCGGCGATCTCCGCGAGGAGGCGGGTGGTCAGGGTTTTCGGCTCTACCTCTTCGGTTTTGGCGATGCCGAGGCGTTCCATCAGGGGCAGGATCCCCTCGACCACGTTCGCCCAGCCGAACGCCGGGGCGTTCGCGCCGCCTCCGGCCACCGCTTCCATGCGCAACAGCGGATCCGGGGCGCCTGCTTCGCGGAACGTGGCGAACAGGGACAGGCCCATCTTCATGTCCGCGCCGACCGCGGTGAGCGTGTCCATGACCCAGCCGCGGACCTGGCGCCAGAGCGGCGAATCGACGCTGGTCCACGAGTAGGTGAGGTCCGGTTCCTGCATGCACAGCACGCCGCCCGGGCGCAGCAGCGGCAGTGCTCGGCGCAGCGCCTCGGCCGGGTCGGGGAGGAACAGCAACACCAGGCGGCCCACCACAGCGTCGAAAACGCCGTCGACGACGTCCAGCTCCTGAACGTCGCCCTCGCGGAACTCGATGTTGGTGTAGCCCGCCGCGTCCACCAGGCGCTGGGCGCGCTGGACGGCGTCCGGATCGCGTTCGACCCCGATGACGCTGCCTTCCGGCCCGACGATGTCGGCGGCGAGCCGCGCCACGTTGCCCGCTCCGCTACCGAGATCCAGCACCCGCATCCCCGGCTCCAGGCCGGCGGCGTCGAACAGGCGGCGCGTCAGCGGGTCGAGGACCACGCTCTGCTCCAGCAGCCGCCGTTCCTCGAAATCGCGGTCGTTCACGATGTACTCGTGGGTCTCCGACATGTCCACGCCCCCAGTGCGTCCATCCGGCCGGTTCGACCAGCCACTATCCACCGCTGATCGACACCGGGCAAGCATTTCCACACTAATGCTTGAAATTGGTGTCGGGGCGTTGGTGGAGGGCGACGCCCGCGATGACGAGGCCGATGCCGAGCAGGTCCTGCCAGGTCGGGACCTGGGCGAGCAGGAGCAGGCCCATCGCGGTGGCGACCGCGGGCAGCAGGGCGAGCATGAGGGCGAACGAGGCGCGCGGCAGCCGGGCCATGGCCAGCTGGTCGCACACGTACGGGATCACCGAGGAGCACACGCCGACGCCGATTCCCCACAACATCCACAGCGGATGGGTGAACGCGCTCGCGGCGTCGGCGAGGCCGAACGGGCTGATCGCCACCGCGGCGACGATCATGGCCATGCCCAGCCGGTCGATCCCGCTCCAGCTCGCGGCTCCGGTGTTCGCGATCCGGTGCCCGAGGACGACGTAGAGCACGAAACCCGCGCAGTTGGCGAAGGCCAGCGCGAATCCCCAGGGCTCGTCGACCAGCCGGAGCTCGGTCAACGCGACGACGCCACCCACCGCCAGCAGCAGTGCCAGCATGTTGCGCCGGGTGCGGGCGCCGGCCGCGGCGACGACGACCGTGCCCAAGAACTCGATCGCCCCGACCGTGGCGAGCGGCAGCCTGGCCAGCGCCAGGTAGAAGGCGGTGTTCATGGCGGCCAGCACGAGCCCCAGGCCCAGCAGCACCCAGCGCTGGTCGCGGGGCATGCCGCGCAGCAACCGCCACGGGCGTCGCCACGCGGCGAACACTGCTGCCGCTGCGGCGATCCGCAGCCATGTCACGCCCAGCGGGCCGACCTGGGCGAACAGCAGGACCGCCAGCGACGGGCCGAGGTAGTGGAAGACCGCGCTGGTCACGAAGAACGCGGGTGCGGGCAGCCGGCCGACCCAGTCGGCTCCCCGGTTGTCGACCAGTGACGCCGTGCGTTGTGCCATGTGACGATTGTTCGAAGGTGCAGGCCAGATCGGAATGGCCAGATGAAGGTTCAGGAGTCGGAATGCCTGGAGAACAACGGAGCAACAGCCGTTCGGCCTTCAACCGCCGGAGCGAGCTGCTGGACGAGATCAACATCCGACTGCTGGGCGAACTGCGCGAGGCACCGCGCATGAGCATGTCGGAGCTGGCTCGGCGGGTCGGCATGAGCGCCCCGGCCGTCACCGAGCGGATCCAGCGGCTGGAGCGCGTCGGCGTCATCACCGGCTACCAGCTGCAGATCGACCCGGCCAGCCTCGGCCTGCCGGTGAGCGCGTTCGTCCGGATCAGGCCTGCGCCCGGCCAGCTGCCGAAGGTGGCGGCGCTCGCCGAAGAACTGGAGAACGTCAGCGAGTGCCACCGCATCACGGGCGAGGACTGCTTCCTGGTCCGGATCCACGCCGGTGCGGTGGACGAGCTCGAAGAGCTGCTGGACCGGTTCCTGATGTTCGGCCAGACCACCACCTCGATCGTCGTCTCGACGCCCGTCCCACCGCGCCCGCTGCCGCTGCCACCGACGTAGTCCGATGTGGACGTTGCAGGTGTCGCGCAGCAGGGTGGCCTTCGCGGGTCATCGCTGCGGTTGGCGCCAGATCAGGACGACTGCGGCCAGGCCTGCGAGGGCGGGAAGTGCGCCGAGCGTGCTGTACAGCGGCGGGATGACGTTGGTGTACGCGCCGCCGGAGAGCGACATGTTGAGCAGCGCGGCCGAAGCGCCGAGGGCGAACATGATCGTGCCGACCACGCGCACCCAGCGGGCGTGCTTGCGGACTCCGACGATCGTCCACAGCCAGCCGGCGATGCCGAGCACGCCGATGGTCGCCAGGTAGCCGGCGATGGCGTTGCGGTCCATCGCGATCAGGTCGTCCGGCCAGTCGGGGTAGGCGCTGCGCACGTGGTTGCCGAGGCTGTCGACGGTCGCGACGTCGATCAGCGGCGCGAGGCCGGCGAGGACGGTGAGTGCCAGGCCGAGGTGCAGGACGCGGGTCGTCTTCGGCGTTGCCGTGCTGGACATGGTGGAGCTCCCCAGTTGATTCTTACGGTGTAAGTTTCTGCGACCACCGTAGGCTTACGGTGTAAGAAATGCAATCGACCCGTGAGGAGCGGCATGCCCACCAGTCGCACCCGCGGCCAGCGCGCCGGCCTGACCAGGCAGGACGTGCTCGGAGCCGCGTTGGCCCTCGTCGACCGCGAGGGGCTCGAAGTGCTGTCGATGCGCCGGCTCGGCGCTGAGCTCGGCGTCGAGGCGATGACGCTCTACCACTACGTGTCCAACAAGGAAGCGCTGCTGGACGGGCTGGTGGAGCAGCTGTTCGCCGAAGTCATCGCGCCGCAGGACAGCAGTGGCTCGTGGCAAGCGGATCTGCGGAACTACGCGCACGCCATGCGCGAAGCGCTGCTGGCGCACCCGAACGCGATTCCGCTGGTGGTGTCGAGGCCCGCGGTGACCTCGCGCAACCTGGAGATCGTGGAAGGCGTGCTGGCGACCCTGCACGCCGCGGGGTTCACGCTGGAAGTCGGGCTGGACGTGCTGTTCTCGCTGACCGGTTTCGTCCTCGGGCACGTCGTGACCGCGACCAGTCCCGGAGGGGAGCTCGTGGACGCTTCCGAGCAGGTGCGCAATCTGTCCGATGTGGACCCCGGCGAGTTCCCGCTGCTGGCCGCGGCGGCAGCAGGGGCGAGCAGTCAGGCCGGGGCCAAGTCGCGCTTCGACTTCGCGCTCGACGCGATGCTCGCCGGCTTCGAGCAAGCCCGGATCACGAGCTGAGGGTGGCGATCCAGAGGTGGTCGCGGGCCCGGGTCTGCGCGACCAGGCGGTGGCGGTTCGACGCTTCGACCTCGTCCCGGTGGCCGTTGAACTGCAGGCCCTCGTCCGGGAGGAAGACCGCCCGGAACTCCGTGCCCTTGGCCCGGTGCACCGTGCCGATGTGGATCGGACCGGACGTGCGGCCGTTCCAGCGGTCCAGGGAGCGGACGGTGAAACCGGCCTCGCGCAGCACCTGGTCCCAGTGCTGCGCCGCGCTGTTCGTCCTGGTCAGCACGGCTGTGTCGGCGGTGTCGCCGAGTTCGCGGAGCGCGGCGACCAGCGCTTCCTCCTGGTCCGCGCCCTCCCAGCGCACCACTTCGCCGCCGGGTAAGACCGGTAACGCCGAGCGCAGCGCGACCGCGGGACCGCCGTCGAGGTCGTCGAACCGGTTGATCGCGTCGAGCTCCCCGGCCTGCTGGACGATCGACGCCCGGTTCCGGTAGTTGCGGCGCAGCACTTCACCCCTGCCCTGCAACGAGATCCCGGCCTCGGACAGCCGCCAGCCGCCGGGGTACACCTGCTGCTGGCCGTCGCCGATGAGCAGCAGCTGATCGGGACCGTCGCCGCTGATCGCGTGCACCAGGCGCAAGCCGATCAACGTCAGGTCCTGGACCTCGTCGACGACCACCGCCGCGTACTGGCGGGGCAGCGGCCGGCGGTCGAGCTCCGACAGCGCGCGCATCAGCACGTCGTTGTGGTCGAAGGCGTCCCGTTCGGACAGCTCGCGCTCGTACTCGCAGTAGAGCTGCCAGGCGCGGGCGCGGAGTTCGGCCGGCAGCGGCTGGCCGCGGCCCTTGCGCGGAACCGTTCGATAGGTGTCCAGCGTGCGGATCCCGCGACCCTTGATGACCCGGTTGATCTCGTCCTTCCAGTAGCTGCGCGAGTTGCGGAACCCGCGCAGCGGCCCGGTCAGCTCCGAGCGCTGCCACACCGCGTCGAAGGCCTGCTCCACCTTCTGCTCGTCGACGTCGGCGGCGCGTCCGCGCTGGTCCAGGAAGTCCCGCGCCCAGGAGTGCAGGTGGGTGAACTCGATGCGCTGGACCAGGTGCGGGGCCAGCGAGCGGAACTGCTCGGCGGCGATCAGCGGCAGGTTGCGCAAGTGCGTGGTGAACAGCAGCTTCCCGGTCGTGCGGCGGGAGAGGTAGGCCAACCGGTGCAGGGCCAGTACCGACTTGCCGGTGCCCGCCGGGCCGGTGATCCGCGCCGGTCCGGAGTAGCGGCGCCGCACCGCGCCGAGCTGCGTGTCGTCCAGGAAGATCCGCCAGTCCCGGAACGGCCGCTCCAGCGCCCGCTCGACCCGCTCGCGGCGCAGGTCCCGCGTCCCGATCAGGGCGGATTCGCCGACCTGCCCGGGGATGCGCTGTCCCGGGATGCGCTGCGAGTTCCACATGAACGGGGCCAGGTCGAAGGTCCTGCTGTCCAGGTGCCGCGCGATGTTCAGCGCCTCAGCGGGTTTCAGCAGCCGTTCGCCGTGCCGCAGCACCCGGTCCAGCTCGGCCTCGGTGATGGCCAGGTGCTCGCCGGTGTGGCCCTTGCGGCCGCGGTGATCGGCCGGGTGCACCACCACCGCGCGGATCACCGCCTCGGTCACCGCGCCCGCGTCGGTCGACGCGCCGGCCAGCAGCTCCGCCGCCCAGACGAACGCCGCCCGGGCGTCCTCCCACTCCGGTTCGGCCTCCCGGAGCAGGACGACCAGCACGCCCTGCGGGCCCACGAGCACCGCGTCCGGGCGGTTGGCCGGGGTGTGCGGGGCGAACTGGTTGAGCAGCGGGTACCAGCCGCTGTCCTGCTCGACCCCGAACCGCTGCAGGACCCGGTGGTGCCAGGGCGGCAGCAGCCGACCGGCCAGCTCGGCTTCGGCTTCGCGGCGCAGACGTTCCTGGCGGTGGTGGAAAGTCCCGGTCACGGCGCCTCCTGTCTCCACTGGAACCGTCGCCGGCGGAGCCGACCACGCTCGGTATCGACAGTAGTGCGTTGAGTGTCGGTTTCGGGCGTGTGCGCAGCTCATCACCTGGATGTCGCAGGCGCGGAAATCACCGCCGGGGGAGCTCCTCGGCGACCAGCAGGTCCAATGTGGACATCGGTAGGGCGCCGTGGCGCAAGATCGCGTCGTGGAAGCGGCGGATGTCGAAATCGGCGCCGAGCCGCTGCTGCGCGGCGGCCCGGACCCGCTCGATCTCCAACTTCCCCACCAGGTACGACAGGGCCTGCGCCGGGTAGGAGATGTAGCGGTCGATCTCGGAGTCGACCTCCAGCTGCGGCAGGATGGTCTGCTCCCGCAGGTAGTCCACGGCGCGCTGCCTGCTCCAGCCGAACTCGTGCAGCCCGGTGTCGACCACCAGCCGCGCAGCCCGCAGCAGGTCCTGTGCGACCATGCCCAGCCGGGCCAGGTCGTCGGAGTACAGGCCCATCTCGTCGGCCAGCCGCTCGGTGTAGAGGCCCCAGCCCTCGGCGTAGGCGGTGATCGAGATCAGCCGACGCAGCATCGGCAGCTCGGTGCGCAGCTGCGCCAAGCTGATCTGCATGTGGTGGCCGGGCACGACCTCGTGGAACGCGATCACCTCGGAGTTGAAGCGCTGGCGCTCCTCGGCGCGTTCGGTGTTGGCGAAGTAGACGCCCGGGTGCGAACCGTCCAGGGCCGGGGCGTTGTAGAAGCCGATCGGCGTGCTGTCCGTGGTGGGGCCCGGAATCGCGCGCACCTCGCACGGCTGGTCGGGCAGCGTCGCGAACCACTGCGGCGCAGCCGATTCCGCGCGCGCGATCGCGTTGCGGGCGGAGGTCAGGAGCTCCTCGCCGTCCCGCCAGCGCAGTGCGGGATCGGTGCGCAGCCGGTGCAGCACCGCGTCCGGATCGCGTTCGTCCCAGACCCGCCCGCCGAGCTCGGAGAGCTCCCCGCGCAGCGCGGCGATCCGGGCCCGGCCGGTGTCGTGCAGGTCCTGCGGGGTGCGGTCGGTGCTGGTGTTGGCGCGCACGAGCCAGTGGTAGGCGTCGTGGCCGCCAGGGATCCAACCCAGTCCCGGCCGGTCCGCCGGGCGCGAGTGCGGGGCGATCTCGATGGCGAGGAACTCCCGGTACTCGCGCAGCGCCGGGTGGACCTCCTCGGCCAGCACGCGCTTGCGCTCCTGCTCCAGCGCCGGGTCGTGCAGCTCGGGAACGAGCAGCGGGTCCGGATTGGCCAGGTAGTCGCCGAGGTGGCGGACCGCGTCCTCGACCAGCACCCGCACCGGAACCCGGCCGGTCGCGACACCCTCGCGGTGCCGTTGCGCGGTGGCCGCGATGAACTCGGGGAGCTTGCGCAGGCGCTGCACGAAATCCGCGCCCTGCCCCGCATCCGCGACCGACACCTGCCCGAGGTGGAACAGCAGCCCGGCCACCGGCGCGAACAAGCTCCCGACCACGGTGTACTCGGGGGACCGGGCGTCGAACCGGGCGACCACGGCCTGCGCGTGGTGCACCACGGCCGCGATGGTCAGCCGCTGCTCCAGATCGGCGTGCGAGGTGTCCACCGCCATCGCGCGCACCCGGATGTCCTCGGCGCGCTCCCGGAGCGCCAGCTCACCCGCGGCGGAGATGTCGGGCAGCCGGTCGTCCCAGGTCCGGACCCCGTACAGCGAAGCGCTGACCGGGTTCGACTCGAAAATGACGTCCAGCAGTTCATCGGCGAGTTCTGTGGGAGTGCTCACACCCACCCATGTTGCCCCAGTCGACCGCTACTGCGCCGCTGCTGAGCGAACGGACCGTTCGTCCCGTAGAGCGAGGTGGACGGGCCGTTGACTTCATCCGCCCGGGCCTGGCGGACGGTCGCTGCGAAGCGGGGACAATGAACGCGTGGATCCACTGCACGACCCGGACGACGAGGCACTGCTCGACCCGAGGCAAGCTCGCGATCTCGCCGGGCTGGTCGAGACCGCGCGGCTCGCTTCTGCCGTCGTGCGCTACGGGCTGCGCACCAGGGTCGGTGCCGCCACGGTCGTGCTCAACCAGGACAACCCGCTGCCCGCCGCCAACCACGCCTGCGCGCTGTGGGGGACGCTCGCCGAGGTCGCCGGAACCCTGCTGGAACTGGAGCAGGTCTTCGCCGACGCCGGCCACGCCGAGGCCGTCGTGTTCGCCTCGCCGACCACCGTCGCGGAGATCGAGGGCATCGCCGACGACGCCGGATGGCGCGCGGTGGAGGAGCTCGTCGCGCTGCTGCACCGGGTCCGGCAGGACCCCCGCGGCCTGGCGCGACCGGCCGAGGACCGCGACCTGCCCGGCATCGTCGACCTGATCGCCGACGACGCCGGTCTCTCCGAAGAGGGCGAGCGGCGACTGCTGCGCAACCTGGGCCACCGCATCGACGAACCGCGCAGCGTCCTGCGAGTCGTGGACGACCCGGACGCCGACCGCATCGCGGGCTTCGCCCAAGGGTTCATCGAACGCCGCGTCGGCCTGGTCGAGCAGGTGATCGTGCGCCCCGGCCGACGCCGCCGGGGCATCGGCCGCGAACTGGTCGCCGACGTCATCGACGAACTCCGCGAACGCGGCGCCCTGATGGTCGCGGCCCAGAGCGAAGAAGGAGGCACGGCGGAGCGCTTCGCCGAAGCCTGCGGCTTCGACGTGGTCTACGGAGTCACGGCCTACGCCCGCCGAATCGACGACCTCCTCTGAACCTGTCTCCGGTGGTCGTTTTGCGTGGCGGTGCGGGTAGCGGAACCTCAGCGCCCGCCTGGACTCCGGGTGCCCGACTTTATGTATGCCAATACACGGCAGTCGGGCCGTCCTCGCCAGGCGAACGCTGAGAACCCGCGGCGGTGCAAGCGCCGAGGGCGGGCTATTCGCCTGGCGGCGAATCCAAGCAAAAGATCAAGAACCAGGATCAGCGACAGGCTTTGACCGGCATTTCGGCTGGTCAGGACCCGTGAGTACTTTGGGGCGCTATAGCAACCCAAAGTACTCACGGGTCCCCACCTGCGGAAAGGGACGCCCGTGCGCCACGGGTTGCTCGATCCAGGTGGGCGGATCGTCACATCTTCGGTCTTCGGCGGAATAAAGCTCCGGCGGTGGGGGTTCGGGTAGCCGGACCGACCCGGGCATGCTCCGGGCTATTCGTTTAGTTCGGCTAAGCATGGGAGGGCGACGGTGTCGAGCAGCTCGGCAACGGCGGAGAACACCGAGGGCACCGGCATCGGTTCCTTGCCGCGGGAGATCTGGATCCTGGTCACCGGCGGCTTCATCGTCGCGGTGGGGATGGGCATCGTCGCCCCGGCGCTGCCGACCTTCGCCACCAGCTTCGACGTCGGCGTCACCGCCGCATCCTTCGTGATCAGCGCGTTCGCCATGATGCGCCTGGCCTTCGCACCGGTCAGCGGACGACTCGTGTCGTTCTTCGGCGAGCGCTCGATCTACGTCCTGGGCATCACGATCGTCGGGGTGAGCACCGCCGCCTGCGCGTTCGCCGCGTCCTACTGGCAGCTGCTGATCTTCCGCGCCCTCGGCGGCATCGGCTCGACGATGTTCACCGTGTCCGCGGTCGCGCTGCTGGTCCGCCTGTCGCCGCTGCACCTGCGCGGCCGGGCGTCCGGGGTGTGGGCGACGAGCTTCCTGCTCGGCAACGTCTCCGGGCCGATCATCGGCGGCGTCATGATCGGCTACTCGCTGCGGCTGCCGTTCGTCACCTACGGCATCGCGCTGTTCGCCGCCGCGTTCATCGGCTGGCTGATGCTGCGCAAGTCGGAGCTGGCGGCGCCGCAGACCGACACCGGCGAGGCACCGGTGCTGACGGTGCGCCAAGCCCTGCGCCACCGCACCTACCGCGCCGCGCTGCTGTCCAACTTCAGCAACGGCTGGGCCGTCTTCGGCGTCCGCATCGCGCTGGTGCCGCTGTTCGTGGTCGAAGCCCTGCGCTCCACCGAGTCCATGGCGGGCGTGGCGCTGTCGGTGTTCGCGGTCGGCAACGCCGCGGTGCTGCTGCTGTCGGGCCGGATCGCCGACCAGCGCGGCCGCAAACCGCTGGTCCTCGTCGGGCTCGCGGTCTCCGGTCTCGCCACCGCGTCCCTGGGCTTCTCCGACTCCGTCCCGTGGTTCCTCGTCGCCTCGCTGATCGCGGGCATGGGCGCGGGCATCCTCAACCCCGCCCAGAACGCCGCGGTCGCCGACATCATCGGCGCGAAGGGCAAGGGCGGTCCGGTGCTGGCGTCGTTCCAGATGTCGGCCGACTTCGGCGCGATCCTCGGCCCGCTGGTCGCCGGGGTCCTCGCCGACACGCTCTCCTACCGAGCGGCCTTCGCCGTCACCGGCTTCACCGCGGTGCTCGGCCTGCTGGCCTGGGCCGGAGCCCCGGAAACCCGCCCGGCGGACAAACCCGCTCCCCAGCTGGCCGACGACGCCGCCTGAGCGCTCGCCTTCGACCCGCGCGGAACGAGCACTTCAGACAGAAGGTTTTCGAGTCGCCGCCCGGCGCTGCCGGTCGCAGTCTGGACACCCGAGCAGGTGTCCGGTGACCGGCCGCCGGGTATCCCGGCGTTGACCTGACGCGCCGGTTTCGCCTGCCTGCCGAAGCGGGAGGACGACATGAGCACGACGACCGGGATCCCCGGCCACGAGCTGACCGAGGACCTGCTGCTGCAGGAACTGCGCCACCTGCACCGGACCCGCCACGAGACCTTCCTGCACGGCTCGGCCGACTCGCTGCGCGAGCACACGGCGCGCACCTTCGAGCTCGAGCAGGAGTACCTGCGCCGCCACCCCGAACGCGCGGTCGACCCGCGGCGCACCCGGTCCGGAGCGAGGGGGGAGCCGCAGCATGCCTGAGCCGCGCATCGTGATCATCGGCGGTGGCCACGTCGGGCTGACCCTGGCGCTGCGGCTGCAGAAGAAGCTGCGAGCCGGCGAAGCGCAGGTCACCGTGATCGACACCCAGCCGCACATGACCTACCAGCCGTTCCTGCCGGAAGCGGCGGCCGGATCGCTGGAACCCCGGCACGTGGTGGTCCCGCTGCGCGAGGCGCTGCGCAAGTGCCGGGTGATGACCGCGCAGGTGTCGAGCATCGACCACGCCAACCACGAGCTGACCGCGACGCTCGGCGACGGCAAGGTCGAGCACTTCGGCTACGACGTGCTGGTCGTGGTCCCCGGCTCGATCTCGCGCGCGCTGCCGATTCCGGGCCTGGCCGAGCGGGGCGTCGGGTTCAAGACCATCGGCGAGGCGATCTACCTGCGCAACCACGTCCTGTCCAGGTTGGACATCGCGGCCAGCACGCGCGACGAGGAGCTGCGGCGCCGGCTGCTGACGTTCGTGTTCGTCGGCGGCGGGTACGCGGGCATCGAAGCGATGGCCGAGCTGGAGAGCATGGCCCGCGACGCGATCCGCAGCTACCCGCCGATCGACCCGCGGGAGATGCGCTGGGTGCTGGTCGAGGCGATGGGCCGGATCATGCCCGAGGTCAGCCCGCCGATGAGCGAGTACACCCGGCAGCGGCTGGAAGAACGCGGCATCGAGGTCAAGCTGAACACCACGGCCAAGTCCTTCGTGGACGGTCACGCGGTGCTCTCCGACGGCGACGAGTTCGACACAGACACCGTGGTGTGGACCGCGGGCGTCAAACCGCACCCGATGCTGGAGGACAGCGACCTCCCGCGCGACACCAAGGGCCGCCTGGAGTGCACGGCGAAGCTGCAGGTCCGCGGCACCCACGACGTGTTCGCGGCCGGTGACTGCTCCGCCGTCCCCGACCTGACCAGCAGCGACCCGGACGCCCTGTGCAGCCCGTCGGCGCAGCACGCGGTGCGCCAGGCCAAGGTCCTCGCGGACAACATCACGGCGCTGCTGCGCGGCGAACCGCTGGCCAACTACAAGCACCGCTACGCCGGATCGGTCGCCGGCCTGGGCCTGTTCCAGGGCGCGGCGGAGGTCTACGGGATCAAGCTCAAGGGCTTCCCGGCCTGGCTGCTGCACCGCACCTACCACCTGGCGAAGATGCCGACCGCGTCGCACAAGGCGCGCATCCTCGGCGACTGGCTGCTGGAGATGCCGTTCCGCCGCCAGGTCGTCGCCCTCGGCGAGCTCCACGACCCCCGGGCGGAGTTCGTCAAAGCGGCCAACACCCGAGGCCTGCCAGGCCCCAACGGCCGCGCGGCGGGCTAGTCACTCCAGCCCGGGGATCGGTGCGACGCCGTAGTCCCAGCGCACCAGCCGCCTCGCCTTGCCGGTCTCGGAGCGCGGGATGTGATCGGGCGGCAGCACCCGCACGATGCAGCCGAGCCCCAGCCGGGCGTGCAGCGCAACCGTGAGATCGCGCTCCAGCCCTTCCACGTCGCCGTGCGGATCCCGGGGTTCGACGGCGATCCGCAGCTCGGGCCGCGACCGGTCGCGCCGGTCCTCGACGATCAAGTAGTGCGGCGAGACCCGCGGATCGGCCAGCAGCACGGCCTCGACCTCCGACGGGAACACGTTGACCCCGCGGATGATCAGCATGTCGTCGGTGCGCCCCAGCACCCGGCTCATCCGCCGCAGCGTCCGCGCCGACCCGGAGGCCGGCCCGTGCAGCGCGGCGACGTCGCCGGTGCGGTAGCGCAGCAGGGGAGTGCCGGTCTTGGTGAGCGTGGTGAACACCAGCTCACCGGGCTGCCCGTCGGCCAGCGGCTGCCCGTCCGGACCCACGACCTCGGGGAAGAAGTGGTCCTCGGCGATGTTCAACAACCCGCCGGAATCCAGCGACTCGCACGCCACACCGGGCCCGATGATCTCGGTGAGCCCGTAGATGTTGAGCGCCCGCAACCCCAGCAACCGCTCCACGCCCTGCCGCATCTCCTCGGTCCAGGGCTCCGCCCCGAACACCCCGACCCGCAACGACAGCTGCTCGGCGGTGATCCCGGTCGAAGCGAACGCCTCGCCGAGGTAGACGGCGTACGAAGGGGTGCAGCACAGCACGTCCGGCCGCAGGTCCAGCAACAACCGCAGCTGCCGATCGGTGGCCCCGCTCGACACCGGCAGCACGGTGGCCCCGAGCCGAGTCGCCCCGTGGTGCACCCCGAGCCCACCGGTGAACATCCCGTACCCGTAGGCGCAGTGCACGAAACTGCGCCGAGTCACACCAGCCCCACCCAGCGCACGAGCCATCACCCGGGTCCACACGTCCACGTCGTGCGCGGTGTAGGCGACCAGCGTCTGCCGCCCCTGCGTCCCCGACGACCCGTGCACGCACACGACGTCCTCAGCAGCCGCCGAACGCAAACCGAACGGGTAGTGGTCCCAGAAGTCCTGCCGCGACGAGAACGGCAACCGGTGCAAGTCGTCGAGCGAAACATCAGCGCCCCGCCCCACCCCGCAATCCCGCAGCCGCCCGGCCTGAACCCCACCAGCGGCCAGCAACCGGTCCACCAACCGGCGCAACCGCCGCTCCTGCAACTCGCGCCGCCGCTCCGGCGCAGCCCCCTCGACTTCAGGAGCCACCAGCGGCGGCCTGACGCCCTGTGCCGTTGCCACGACTCTCGGTGTACCAGCCCCAGGTCAGAAGGGGTAGATCCAACTAGGGGTACCCCCCTGAAAACGCCCCCCGAGAGGTGTTGTACTGTTATGGCACACGAGATGAGCGGGACGGAAAAACGAACCGAACACCTCGGAACAAAAGAACAAGGGGCTGTGGCGCAGCTGGTAGCGCACTTGACTGGCAGTCAAGGGGTCACGGGTTCGAATCCCGTCAGCTCCACTTCAAGATTGGAAACGCCCTGCTTACGCAGGGCGTTTCGCTTTATCTCTCCGTCATGATTTTGGGGGAGCGACTCCCCCAAGCCCCCTACAGTGCGGTGGTCGGCTTCCGTCGGCTCCTGGCGTTGGGGAGCGTTCCCGGCCTGCTCATCGACCAGCGGTTCTGTGTTCGAGTAAGCCCCCCAACCTCCACGTATAGGTGGCGAGTGCTCGTTGAGCACTCGCCATTTACGTTTCGCGTATCTGTCGCGGGGGCCGAGCCCCCGCGGGCCCCCACGGAGCGGTGGTGGCTTCTCGGTGAATCGGTGCCTGGGGAGCGTTCCCGGCCTGGTCAACGGGTGGGGTCGTTTGATCGATGACTCGTCGCCTTGGGGGCGTTTCCGCACGTTGTCCCGGGGTGGGGGCTTAAGAACTTCGGGGTGAGGTTTTGCGCGGAAATTCTTTGTTCGCCTGTCCGGTGAATGGATCTGCTGCGGTCGTCCTTTGCGGTGGTTGGCTTCGGTGGGCTTGATAATGTTCGCCGTTGTGGTGGACATGATTGCTGGGGCTGGCGGGGCCGGGCCTGGGGGTTCGCCGTTACCGACCGACGTCGAACGTGCGCTGTACGCCGCGAAGGTTCGTGGTGACTGGGACGGTTATCTCCAGGTTCTGCTCGGCAACGAGATCTTCAGCTATTCGTCCAAGGCGCAGATCGACAGCAGCAAGCTGCAGCTGCCGCACTGGCAGTACCTCCGCAGGGCGGATGGTCGGAAGCTCCTCCCCGTGTACACCAGAGGGGAGCTGCTCCCGGCGCGCCCGGACGTGGTGCGCACCCGGTCGAACTCCCGTTGTGGAAGGTCGACGCGATGCTGGCGGAGTGGCGCGGTGTGGTGGTCAATCCGGGGACACCGACGGAAGCGCACTTCCCGAACGTCCACAAGCAGCGCAAGCACTGGAAATCCCTGAAGGAAAGCACCCCGCGGGCCGGCGCGGACGCGATCCTGCGCACCAAGTACACCGGGCCGCTCCGCGGTCCGCTCGCGCACGGCCTGGCGTGCGGCGCCCTCCTCGCCACGCACAACAAGGTGATCTGGAACGACATCGGCGACAGCTACGACCACTACGCGGAAGACGTGCTGGTGCTGCGCGACGCGTGGGGCGTCACCGACCGGGACGGTTGCCTCGAGCAGTTGTCCTTCCTCCTGCGAGGCATGAACAGCCCGGCGGAGATCGAATTCCTGCTCGGCGTTCGCGAGGCGATGGCGCAGCGGTGGCCAGGCACGCAGGACGACGCGGAGGCGTGGCGGAAGATCAGCGCCGACCAGTTCCTGGCGCACGGCAACGACCCCTGCGGGATCCCCGCCATCCAGGAGCTGATCGGGCGAATCCTGCGGTACGAAGCGCGTTTCCGCGCCGACGGCGTGTTGCCGCCGGACGGCCGGATCACGTCGACGCTGGCGTACGACTACGGCCGGGCGGTCAACTTCGCCCGGTTCGGACTGAGCGCCCGGTACCTGACCTCCGCCGAGGCCGAGCAGGCGATCCTCGAAGCGGGCGAGTTGAGCCGGAAAGCGCACCGCACGTGGGCGGACTTCTCGGCCGGCTACATCCTCGGCCGGGTGCTGCGGTTCGACGAGGAGGCGTACGGCGAGTTCTACCACCCCGTGGTCGCAGCGCAGCGGATCCTGCTGAACGAACCGTCCAGCCCCTGGCGCAACATCCCGTTCAACGACGACTGACGGAACTCACGACCGGTTGTTCTGCTGGTCCGGGGGTTGGGGTTTTTGGATCGGGGCCAGGACCTTGTCCAGGGCTGCCGTTACCGGGGGTGGGGGTGGTACCACTCCGCTCAGCAGGGTTATCGCCGCTGAGCCCCACAGGATGAGCTGAGCGTTTCCCGCTACCTCGTCGGAGACGTGGAGGGCGGGGATTCGGACCAGGAAGCCCAGTGCGGCGAGCACCAGCGCCCAGAACAGGTGGCGGAGCAGGGGGCGCAGGCGGTCTGCCGGGGTCACCTCCGGGGAGTTCTGGAGCAGCGCGTCGATGTCGCCCTTCGCCCAGGTGCCGAGCCAGGCGGACAGGGCTCGGCCGACCTGGTCGAGCTCGCTGCTGGTGCCTCTGGCCATCGGTGCCTTCTGCGCGCGGATCGTCGCTGCTAGGCGCATGCCCTCGCGTCGGGCCTCCCGTCGAGAGGCCCTGTCCAGCAGGGGAACCTGGTGCACGGAGAAGGTTTCCGCGGTGCGCGCGGCCCGCTCCAGACCGGCGCTCGCCCTTCGCAGCAGGCGGCGGTTGACCGGTCCGCTCGCGCACTTCCGCACCAGCACGGCCACGGTTGCCAGCTGGCACGCGGTGAGATCGAGCGGCTGCGGGCGGCCCAGCACGCGGCGTTGTTCGCGAGTGCTCGCATTGATCCGCTGCAGCCACATGGGGCCGGTCACCAGGAAGGAAGCCGCCAGCGCTGCCAGGTCCTCGAGGGGCGAGTACGGCAGCCAGAAATAGGGTTGGTGGTACACGGCTGCGTAAACCGGCCAGCCGGCGCAGGCGAGGGCGAGGAACACGGTGGCCGCCCGCCTCGGCACCCAGGCCAGCGCGAACTTGCCCTCCAGGTAGAACGTTCGGGTGTCCACGCCCCAGCGGCGCGCCGTGGCCAGCAGCGTGGCGCCGCAGGCGAGGATGAAACCGGCGAAGATCGAGGCCGTGGTCAGCACGACGGTCGGCGACGAGTGCCCCACCATCTCGTTGACCCGCCACGCCAGCACCGACGCCACGCAGAACATCAGCACCACGCCGAACAGCTGGTTCTTGGCCAAGCTCCACCAGTGCCCGGCGTGGGCGGCATCCCGGCAATACGCTGCGGCAATCCGTTCGACCACCCGTTTCCGGGAGAAACCCCGCATCGGCGGCAGACCGTCCCGCAGCGATCGTCCGTAGTCGGTGTCCAGCCAGTCCCGGACGACCTGGTCCGCGGACACAGCGCTGTCGTCCATCTGTCCCCCAGCCGAGCGCGCGACGGTGAACAAGATCGTAACGGCCCGCCACCCGCGGCGTTCGCGAAAACCGAGCACTCACCGGGAATTTCCGTTTGGCGCGGTTCTTCGGGGGCCTCAGAGAGCGAGGGTGTTCTCGGCGAGGTCTTGCCAGTTCGCTTGGGCGCCTTCTCGGGTTGCTTTGGTGAAACTCGTTTCGCCGAGGGCTTTTTGCGCTGCTTGGTTGATTCGGGGGACGTCTGGTTGGGAGTGGTCGACCAGGCCGCGGACCGTCGCGCTCGCCGAGAGGAGGCGGGTTGCTTGTTCGTGGTTCTGGGTTCGGAGAGCCAGATCTGCCAGGCCGATGAGGATTTGGGCGATCGTGGGGGCGTAGGCCGCTTCGGATGCTGCTCGGTAGGCCGCCGTGTGGTGTTCGCGGGCTTCGGCGAGGTCGTTGGTGAGGTAGGCGCGGAGGTGGTTCGTCATCGCGCGGATGATCGGGCGTTCCGCTTCGTCGCCCAGCACGGTTGTCGCGACGTCGAGTTGGTGGTGGGATTCCTCCGCTTTTCCTTGCCAGCGGGCCAGTTCTGCCTTTGCCAGGGCTAGTTCTGCCAGGGCGTCCGGCCAGGTGACCCGGTTCGCGCAGCGCTGTGCTTCGGACATGGCGGCTTCGCTGGCGTTCTCGTCGCCCAGGAGCCAGTGCAGTTGGGCTTGTCGGGCGCGCATTCGGATGATGTCGTCGGTGGCACCGATTTCAGCGATCACCGCGATTGCTTGGTCGTAGTGGTCGCAGGCGGTGGCGAAGTCGCCGCGGGTCGCGATCCGGTCGGCCAGTTCGCTCAGGGCCAGGGAGATGCCGAAGCGTTCGCCGATCGCGCGGAACTCGGTGAGCGCCGTTTCGAGGTGCTCGTCCGCTTCCTGGCCGGGCTCGCCGAGCGCGATCCGCATCTTGCCGAGGTGGAATCGGGCCAGGGCGCGTGCCCAGGGGTCTTCGTCGTCCAGCAGCGGTTCGAACGCGCGGACGTCCGGGGCGCGCAGCATGCGTTCCAGCGGGGCGACGAAGCCCAGCAGCGGGTGGTAGCGGGACCGGCCCCGATCGCTGAGCCGGTACGCCTGGTGGATCCAGTCCTCCGCTTGGCGTTCGTCGCTCGGGCCGGAGTTCACGAACTGCACTGCGAGCGCGCACACCGTGGCCCGGATCTCGTCGGCCACTTCGCCTGGAGCGCTGGCGGCCGCGGTGATCAGCTCGATTCCTTCGGACTTGTGACCGGCGAGCCACCAGTACCAGCCGGCGCCCGCTGCGAGCCGCATCGCTTCGGGGGCCTCTCCTGCCGCGAGGGCGCCGCGCATTGCGGAACCGATGTTGTCGTGCTCGGCCTCGAGCGTGGCGAGCCATTCGAGTTGCTCCGCGCGGCGGAGGTGCGGTTCCGCGGTTTCGGCGAGTTCGGTGAAGTACGCGAGATGCGTGCGGCGGGCGAGGCGCGATTCCCCCGCTTCCGCGAGCCGGTTTCCGGCGTACTCCTGGATCGTGCCGATCATCCGGTATCGCGGCTCGCCGTCCCCTTCGGCGATCAGCAACGACTTCTCGGCCAGCGCCGTCAGCAGCTCCAGCACCTGATCCGGCTCGACCGCATCACCGGCGCAAACCCGCTCGGCCGCCTCCAGACCCGCCCCGCCGGAGAACACCGAGAGCCTGCGCAGGACCGTGCGTTCGGCGTCGGTGAGCAGTTCCCAGCTCCAGTCGACCACCGCGCGCAGCGTCCTGTGCCGCGGCAACGCGGTGCGGCTTCCGCTGGTCAGCAGGCGGAACCGGTCGTCGAGCCGGTTGGCGAGCTGATCGAGGGACATGGTGCGCAGCCTGGCCGCGGCCAGTTCGATCGCCAGCGGTATCCCGTCCAGCGCCCGGCAGACGCGCGCCATCGTCGACAGCGCGGGGACGTCGACCGCGAGATCGCTGCGCACCGCGCCAGCACGGTCCCGCAGCAGCTGGACAGCCGGTGCGGACTCGATCTCGTCCGGTCCCGCGTCCGGTCCGGGCAAGGCCAGTGGCGCGACCGGCCACAGCGCCTCACCGGTGATGCCGAGCGGTTCCCGGCTCGTCGCCAGGACGCGCAGCCGCCGGCACTCGCCGAGCACGCGATGCGCGAACACCGCCGCCGACTCGATCAGGTGCTCGCAGTTGTCCAGGACCAGCAGCGCTTCGCGGTCGCGGATCGCTGCGACGAGCCGGTCCGCCGGTCCGGCGTCCGGTGCCCCGCTGAGCAGGGCGTCCCGCAGTCCGAGCGCGGCCAGCGCCGCTTGCGCCACGTCAGCGTCCGTGTCGAGGGCGGCGAGTTCGACCAGCCAGGCCCCGTCCGGCAGGTCGTCGAGCATCGCGCGCGCGGATTCCGCGGCCAGCCTTGTCTTCCCCGAGCCACCCGGCCCGATCAAGGTGGTGAGCCGATGTTCGGCGACGAGTTCGCGGACCGCCTCGACATCGGCTTCCTTGCCGACGTAGCTGGTCAGCTCGGCGCGCAGGTTGGTCTTCCGGTTCTCGTCCCGCCGCCCCAATTCGCCCCGCAGCAGCGCGACGTGCAGCGCGGACAGCTCGGGCGAGGGGTCGACGCCCAGTGCGTCGGCCAGAGCCTCCCTCGTGCGCTCGTAGACGAGCAGCGCCTCGGAATCGCGGCCGGTCGCGACGAGAGCGCGCATCAGCGCAGCGGCAAGACGTTCTCGCGTCGGGTGCGCTGCTGCCGAATCGGTCAGTTCCGCGATCACCCCCGCGCTGCGGCCGAGGCTGATCTCCGCGTCGAACCGGTCCTCCACGGCATTCAGGCGCAGCCCTTCGAGCCGGTTGACCGCCGCGTTGAACGCCGCGCTGTCCGGCAGAACGACGTCCTGCATGGCCGCACCGCGCCACAACGCGAGCGCCTCGTGCAACCGCTGCGGATCGTCGCGCGCCTGATCTGCGAGGCGTTCGAACCGCACGGCGTCGACGGAGTCTGGTTCCACGGCCAACAGGTAGCCGTTCGGACGGCCTTCGACGGCTCCGCCCGGTAGCGCCTTCCGCAGCCGGGAAACCAACCGCTGCAAGGCATTCGCCGCATCGGCGGGCGGGTGCTCGCCCCAGATCCAGTCGACGAGCGCCGCTTTCGGGACCACCCGACCCGGTTCGAGCGCGAGGGCGATCAGCAGGCCGCGCAACCGGTCGCCCGAGACGTCGGCCAGGACGCCGTCATCAGCGCGAACCTCGAATGGACCGAGCATCCCGATCTGCACCCGGTCGATCCTGCCACGGCGCCGTTCCGCAGAAGGCCGGAACGTCAGAGCCGTGTCAGCCGCGTGTCAGGTCCGTCGGCGAACGTGGTCGCAACCACGGACGAGAGAGGAAAACCGGTGAGCGAAACGGTTTCCACCCCGCACGGACTGCCCATGACGCGCGATGCGGGCCCCTTCGACCCGCCCCGCGAGATCAGCCGGCTGCGCGAGCACCGCCCGGTCAGCCCCATGATCTTCCCCGACGGCCACGAGGGCTGGCTCGTCACCGGCTACGACGCGGTCCGCCGGCTCATGGCCGACACCCGGTTCAGCTCGCGGCAGGACATCGGCGTCCTCCACGTGCCGTACGAGATCCCCGGCATGCCCACCAGCACCGAACCGTCCCCGCAACTGCCGGGCGTGTTCATCGCCATGGACCCGCCGGACCACACCCGGCTGCGGCGCAAGCTCACCGGCGCCTTCACCGTCAAGCGGATGAAGGTGCTCGAGGAGCACATCACCGACATCGCCGAGCGGCAGCTGGACGAACTGGCGCGCCGCACCCCGCCGGTCGACCTGGTCGAGGCGTTCGCGCTGCCGGTTCCCTCGCTGGTGATCTGCGAACTGCTCGGCGTCCCCTACGCGGACCGGGCGGACTTCCAGGCCAACTCCGCCAAGTTCATGGTCAAGGACCAGCCGATCGACGAGAAGATGGCCGCCTACGGTGCGCTGAACGCCTACCTCGCCGAACTGGTCACGAGCAAGCGCGCGGCCCCCGGCGAGGACATCCTGTCCGACCTGGCCCGCCAGGACGACCTCACCGTCGACGAGCTGACCGGCATCGCCTTCCTGCTGCTGCTCGCGGGCCATGAGACGACCGCCAACATGCTGTCGCTGGGCGCCTTCGCGCTCCTGGAACACCCCGAGCAGCTGGCCGAACTGCGCGCCGACCCGGACCTGATGCCCGGTGCCGTCGAGGAGCTCATGCGTTACCTGTCCGTCGCGGACATCTTCTACCGCTATGCCACGGAGGACATCGAGCTCGGCGGCGAGACGATCCGCGAAGGGGCGACCGTCGTCGTCTCGCTGCTGGCCGCCAACCGCGACCCCCACCGCTTCGACGACCCCGACACCCTGGACGTCCACCGCAAGGCGCGCGGACACCTGTCCTTCGGCCACGGCATCCACCAATGCCTCGGCCAGCAGCTGGCCCGCATCGAGATGCGCGCCGGTTTCGACGCGCTGCTGCGCCGTTTCCCGACCCTCGAACTCGCCATCCCCGCCGAGGAGGTGAAGCTCAGGACCGACATGAACATCTACGGCGTCCACGAACTGCCGGTCACCTGGACGCCGGGGCGCTAGCGGGTTGCGACCGGATCCGCCCAGATGTCCATCGGGACGACCCGGGTGGTCCGGCCGAGGGGGTCGAGGACCCGGCCCATGCGTTTGACGAAGCGCAGGACCACGGTCCGGTCGAGGACGGCGAACTGCGGGACCAGTCGGGCCACGCGGGATTCCAGGGCGCGGGTGTCCTCCAGCGAGCGGGTCCAGACGCTGATGCACAGGTTCGC
This sequence comes from Saccharopolyspora oryzae, assembly GCF_027853915.1. Lineage (GTDB taxonomy): Bacteria > Actinomycetota > Actinomycetes > Mycobacteriales > Pseudonocardiaceae > Saccharopolyspora > Saccharopolyspora oryzae. The sequence continues at coordinate 69,318 of NZ_JAQGLA010000021.1, read as the reverse complement.
CTTCGAACCGGTCAGGCTCGCGCAGGCGCGGATCTCGGGGACCGCGCGCAGCAGCGCCGGGACGACCTCGCGGTCGTCGGCGGGCACCTGGCCCCAGAGCCAGGTGGTCACCGGCCAGCCCGACAGCGACTGCGCGATCTCGCAGCGCAGGATGAGGTCCTTGCTGGTCAGGAGGTCGTCGAGGCGACGGCGGACGGTGCTGATGCTGAGCCCGACGTCGTCGGCGAGCGCGGTCAACGACCGCCGGCCGTCCGCGCCCAGGTGCCTGATCAGCTGCTTGTCGAGTTCGGTGAGCTCGCGGCCGCGCGAAGCCTGGCGGTTGCGGTCGCCGGTGCCGAGCTGGCCGCGCTGGTCGGCGTCGAGGGTGCCCAGCTGCCAGTCGCAGCCCTGCGCGTGGACGTGGCTGACCAGGTGGATCCGGGTCGCGAGCACGCCGGGGACCGCACCCATCGACTCCTGCGCGTACCGGGACAGCGCGGCCAGATCGGGCACCGCGATGGTGAGCAGCAGGTCCCGGTCGCCGCTGGTGTGCTCGATGGTCAGCACGTGCGGCCAGTCCGCGAGGACCGCGGCCACCTCGAGGGCGCGACCGGCTTCGCAGTCCAGCTCGACGAACGCGCGGCACAGCTGACCGGCGCGGCAGCTCAGCTGCGCGGTGATCCAGGCGGCGCCGGAATCGGTCAGCCGCTGCCAGTGCCGGGCCGCGGTCACGGGATCGATCTCGAGGGCTTGGGCGATCCGCTTCCACGGGGCTCGCGGGTCGATCTGCAGCGTGTTGATCAACCGGAGGTCGAGTTCGCAGAGCGGCGCAGATTTCTGCAAATCATCGGGCATCGCGAAAAAATCCTGCGGTTCGGGAGGGGGCGGTGCGGGGGCTGCTCATTATGGCTCGAACCCACCGGAGATCGGTGGTGTGGAGCCAGTCGACGAGGAGGCCTTCGTTGTCGGTCCGAGACGATTCCCGAAGCCTGCACGGTGACCTTGTCCAGCTGCGGAGGGACCTGCACGCCGAGCCGGAGATAGGCCTGGACCTGCCGCGGACGCAGGAGAAGGTGCTGGCGGCGCTGGACGGGCTGCCGCTGGAGATCACGACCGGCGACCGCCTGTCGTCGGTGACCGGGGTCCTGCGCGGCGGTCGGCCCGGGCCGACGGTGCTGCTGCGCGGCGACATGGACGCGCTGCCGGTCACCGAGCGCACCGGGGTGGACTACTCGTCCCGCGCGGACGGGCGGATGCACGCCTGCGGGCACGATCTGCACACCGCGATGCTCGTCGGCGCCGGGCACCTCCTGTCGGCCAGGAAGGACGAACTCGCCGGTGACGTGGTGCTGATGTTCCAGCCGGGCGAGGAGGGCTTCGACGGCGCCGGGCACATGATCGCCGAGGGCGTGCTCGACGCCGCGGGTTCCCGGCCGGTCGCCGCCTACGCGCTGCACGTGTCGTCGGCGATGTTCGGCAACGGCATGTTCACCACGCGGCGCGGGCCGGTGATGGCGGCGTCGAACGTCCTGCAGGTGGCGGTGCGGGGCGCGGGCGGGCACGGCTCTGCGCCGTTCAAGGCGAAGGACCCGATCCCGGCCGCGTGCGAGATGGTCAACGCGCTGCAGACGTTCATCACGCGCTCCTTCGACCCGTTCGACCCGGTGGTGATCACGGTCGGCTCCTTTCACGCGGGCACGACCAGCAACGTCATCCCGGACGAGGCGCGCTTCGACGCCACGGTGCGGTCGTTCTCGAGGGCCGCGCACGCCCGCGTCAAGGACGGGGCGGTCCGCGTCTGCCGGGGGATCGCCGAAGCCCACGGCCTGGACATCGACGTCGAGTTCGTCGAGCAGTACCCGGTCACGGTGAACGACGACACCGAGGCCGAGTTCCTGGCCGACGTGGTGCGCGAGGTGCACGGCGAGGAGCGGTTCACCTGGGGTCCGCAGCCGGTCACCGGCTCCGAGGACTTCTCCCGAGTGCTGGAGGAGGTGCCCGGTGCGTTCGCGTTCCTCGGCGCCGGCCCGCCCGGGCAGGACCTCGAGAACGCCCCGTACAACCACTCGCCGCTGGCGCTCTTCGACGACGGGGTGCTGGGCGACGGCGCCGCGCTGTACGCCGAGCTCGCCCTCCGCCGACTCGCGGTCTGACGTGCCGCCAGGGAGGTTCTCGTGACTGACATCTCGCAGTCGACGCAGGTCGACGCGCCCGCGCGGGCCGGTGCGGGTCGCTGGCGCACCGTTTTCGGCACCGGCATCGGCAACGCGCTCGAGTGGTACGACTGGAACGTCTACGCGGTGTTCGCGCCGTTCTTCGCTTCCCAGTTCTTCCCGAAGAGCGACGCCACTTCGGCACTTCTGTCCACTTTGGCCATCTTCGCGGTGGGATTCCTGATGCGCCCGCTGGGCGGACTGTTCTTCGGCTGGCTCGGCGACCGCAAGGGCCGGCGGACGGCGATGGTCGCCTCGATCGCGATGGCGGCCGGGGGCAGCCTGGTCATCGGGATCGCACCGACCTACGACACCATCGGGATCGGGGCGTCGCTCCTGCTGCTCCTGGCCCGGCTGGGCCAAGGCCTCGCGCACGGCGGTGAGCTGCCGGCCGCCCAGACGTACGTGTCGGAGATGGCGCCGCCCGGGCGCCGCGGTCGCTGGTCGAGCTTGATCTACGTGTCCGGCACCATCGGCATCACGGTCGGCACGGCCCTCGGCGCGGTGCTGGCGTCCGCGCTGGTCCCGGCCGAGCTGGCGGCGTGGGGATGGCGGATCCCGTTCGTGGTCGGCGGGATCATCGGCGTCTACGCGCTGGTGATGCGGATGCGGCTGGCCGAGACCGAAGCGTTCGAGCACGACGACGCCGCTCGGACGAAGATCTCGCTGTGGCAGGCGTTCTGGCAGAACCGGATCGCGTGCCTGAAGGTGATCGGCCTGACGCTGGGCGGCACGGTCGTCTACTACACGTGGTTCGTCGCGGCGCCCGCGCAGGCGATCAGCGTCAAGGGGTTCGACCCGTCGGCGACGCTGTGGGTGGCGGTGGCCGCGAACGTGGTGTTCATCTGCGCGCTGCCGTTCTTCGGCGCCCTGTCCGACAAGATCGGCCGAAAACCGGTCCTGCAGTTCGCCTTCATCGGCGGCGCGGTCCTGACGTTCCCGCTGAACTGGCTGGTGCAGGACCAGGTGTGGCAGCTGGCGGCGGCGATGTTCATCGCGATGCTGTTCATGGCCCCGGCCTCGGCGATCCTGCCCGCGGTGTACGCGGAGATGTTCCCGACGCACGTCCGCACCACCGGCGTCGCGATCCCGTACGCGATAGCGGTCGCGGCCTGCGGAGGCAGCGCCCCGTACCTGCAGACCTGGCTCACCAAAGCCGGAGCGGGCAGCGTCTTCCTGACCTACACGGTGGCCCTCCTGCTGCTCGCGGTCCTGGTGGTCCGCGGAATGCCGGAAACCAAGGACGTCGACCTGACCTGACGGTCCAGCTCTCGTGAGCGGCGATGGTGGTTCTAACAACCATCGCCGCTCACGAGTGCGGTTCAGGGGCGGAGGCGGGCGTCCAGGGTGCGGATCAGCTCGCCGATCCGGCCGCCGCCGGACGGGGCCTGGGGGAAGCGCTTGAGCACGTCGACGACGTCGGGCGTGGCAAGCTGGGCTGTTCGTTCGATGTGCTCGGCACCGACGGTTTGATCGTCGTCGGCGACGAGTTCGGCTGCCCTGGCTGCGTGGGCCGCCGACCCGAGGATGTGCTTGACCTGGGTGGCTTTGGCCAGCGGATGCAGGTAGGCGGCGCCTGCCGCGGCCATCGCTGCCCACGCCGCTTCGCGCGCGGCCGCGCTGTTCGTGCACTTGGCGGCTTTGAGCGCTGCCCAAGCCACGTCGCGCAGGGCCTTGCCCCGCTCGCCGCCCCGGGCGAACTCCCACGCCGCACCGATCGCGTCCCGAGGCCGCGTGTCGTCCGGCAGATCAGCCTCGAAGATCCCGAGAGCCCTCTCCGCGCACTCCGCGGCAAAGCCGGTAACAGCACGAAGATCCTGCACGCTCAGAACGATTTCGCTGCCCATGCCCCCATCTTGGCCCACTGCGCTGGTCAGGGTTTTCGGGCTACTGCTGCGTACATGGCTATGTCGGCGTCGTTGGCCTGCGGGGTGGTGTCCGGGCGCCACTTGTGCATTTGGACCAGGCCGGGGTCGACCAGGTCGAGGCCTTCGAAGAAGCGGGCTGCTTGGGCTTTCGTGCGGAAGCGGAGGGTTTCGCCGTGTTCCCGGTAGGTTCGGCGGACTCCTGCCAGGGTTTCCGGGGCGAAGTCGTCGGTGGCGATGGTGGCCGCCAGGTAGCTGCCGGAGGGGAGCACGTCGACGATCCGGCGGGTGGCGGTGAGGGCTTCTTCGTCGTCCTCGATGAAGTGCGCGATCGCGATCAGCATCAGGCCGATCGGCCGGTTCGGGTCGAGGGTTTCGCGGAACTCGGGGGAGTCGAGGATCGTGTCCGGGGCGCGCAGGTCGGCGTCCACGTAGGCGGTGCGGCCCTGCTCGGTGCTGGACATCAGCGCGCGGGCGTGCACGAGGACGATGGGGTCGTTGTCGGTGTAGACGACGCGCGATTCCGGGCGCACCTCCTGCACCACCTCGTGCAGGTTCGGCGAGGTCGGGATGCCCGTGCCGACGTCCAGGAACTGGTCGATGCCGCATTCGGTGGCCAGGTAGCGACCGGCGCGGTGCATGAACTCGCGGTTGGCGCGCATGTGCACCGGGAGGGCGGGCCAGATCTGCAACGTGGCTTCCGCGGCGGCGCGGTCGACGGCGTAGTTGTCCTTGCCGCCGAGGATGTAGTCGTAGATCCGCGCGCCGTGCGCTCGCCCGGTCTGCAGATCGACGTGGGGCCCGTCGTTCATCCTGTTCCTTCCGATCGCGGTGCCGCCATGCTCCCAGCGATCGAGGTCCCCCGTCATCAGGGGTGGACCCGGTGAATCGGACTGTGCCGCCCGATTCACCGGGTGTTCACCGGATTTCAGCGCTGGAGGACGAGCTTCCCCCGGACGTGGCCTTCGGCGGACAGGTCTTGGGCTGCGGCGATGTCCTCGAGCGGGAAGGTCCGGGCGATCGGGATCCGGACTGCGGAGGTCCTCCCGTCGTGGTGGTCGCTCAGTGGCCGGGCATGGGCGGGCCGGCCGTCCAGCCGCCGTCGACGGCGAGTTCCGCGCCCGTCGTGTAGCTCGCGATGTCGCTGAGCAGGTACGTGACCGCTCCGACGAGCTCCTCCGGGCGGCCGACCCGACCGGCCGGGGCGGCGGGGTAAGCGCCCTCGTCGGGGCTGATCCCGGTCTGGGCGGTCATGGGGGTGAGCACCATGCCGGGGTGCACCGAGTTCACGCGGATGTGCTCCGGCGCGAGCTCGACGGCGGCGACCTTCGTCATGCCGCGCACGGCCCACTTGGACGCGCCGTACGCGCCGGTCAGCTCCATGCCCACCAGGCCGGCGGCCGACGAGATGTTCACGATCGATCCGCCGCCGGCGCGCCGCATCGCGGGCACCACGGCCTGGAGTCCGATCTGGACGCCCACCAGGTTGACCTGGATGACGCGCTGGAAGGTGTCCAGCGGCTCGTCGACGAGCTTGACGCCCGATGCGACCAGACCGGCGTTGTTCACCAGCCCGGTCACCGACCCGAACGCTTCCTCGGTCGCGGCGACGACGGCCTGCCAGGACTCGGGATCGGTGACGTCGAGGTGCGTGGCGCGAGCGGCATCGCCCAGGTCGGCGGCCACCGCGGCGGCCTCGGCCTCGAGGACGTCGCCGATCATCACCTTGCCGCCCGCTGCCACGATGCCGCGCGCGAAGGCTTCTCCGAGCCCGCGGGCACCACCGGTGACGATGACGACCTTGTTCGACAGATCCATGATTCCCTACTTCGTCGTAGTTCTCGCGGCGTCGTGCGGCGTCGCGGTCCGGGGTTGTGAGAGCGGGCCGAACAGCGCGGCGGCTGCGGCGCGGGCCGTGTCCGCGAGCGGGGTTTCGTCCCGGATCGAATGCTCGAGGGCGACGATGTTCAGCAGCGCTGCCTGCCCGCACACCGCGGTGGTGCGCAAGTCGTCCGCCGGTGTGCCGAGCAGTGCGGCGACGCTCGGCCTGAGCAGTTCGGTGATCTCGTAGGTGGCCTGCAGCCAGACCCTCCGCAGGACGGCATCGGCGAAGACGACCGCCATGAGCGCGCGCGCCTCTTCATCGCTGCTCGTCGAGTAGGTCAGGTCGAAGGCCCGGAGCATCGCGTCGGCCAGTGCGGTGCCGGGCGGCTGCGCGGCGAGCGCGTCGGTGAACGCCCGGCTGCCGCCGTCGAAGAGCGGCCGCAGGCACTCCTCCTTGGTGGGGAAGTACCGGTAGAAGCTCCGCTGCGACATCCCGGCCGCCTCCGCGAGCCGCGCCACGGTGGGCGAGGAATCGCCGGCATCGGCGAAGACCGCTGCGCAGCGGCGGGAGATCACCAGCAGTTCGTCCTGGTCGAGAGCTTTCCTGGCCACGGATCCAGCGTAGCCCCTTAGTGGCAGAAACTGCCACTAAGGTACCGGGTCGGGGTGGTCACACGCCGGTGGCGGAGAATCCCGGTGCAGTGCTGGAACGGTCGTGCGGAGTGCCAGGTGAGCGTTGGTCCTGACGTGCTGGAAGAGCTCGTCCAGCGGGTGCGGGAGGCGGCTCCGCGGCTCGGGCGCACCCGGCTCGTCCTCATCGACGGGCCTTCGGGTTCGGGGAAGACGACGCTGGCCGACCAGCTCGCGGAGGCGTTGCCCGCGCAGGTCGTGCACATGGACGACCTGTACGACGGGTGGAACGGGATGCTCGCCGGCGTGGACCGGGTCGGTGCGCAGGTCCTCGAGCCGCTCGCGGACGGGCACGACGGTCGGTACCAGCGGTACGACTGGTACGCCGGGGATTACGCCGAGTGGCACGACGTTCCGCGTGCTCCGTACCTGGTCGTCGAGGGCTGCGGCTCGGGGGCGCGGCGGTTCGGCGAGCTCACCGCGCTGCTGGTGTGGGTCGAGGCGCCGGACGACGAGCGCCTCGCGCGGACCTTGGCGCGGGACGGCGAAGGCGCCGAGGAACACTTGCGGGCCTGGATGGCCGCTGAGCGCGTGGTCTACGAGACCGAGGGGACCGCTCAGCGGGCCGACGTGCGGCTGGACGGCCGGGGTGCGATCACCTGACGTGCGAAAAGCCCCGGGAGGGGGCAACTCCCGGGACTTCTCGCTGGGGTGCGTCGGTCATCCCATGACCGCGCGCGTCTTCCCGATCCGCCCGGCGACTGCGTCGTCCAGGAGCGTCCCGACGGTTTCCTGGGCGCAGGTGCGGTTGGCGCCGATGCCGCCCGACGGGCCGCGCTTGATCCAGCCGACGACGTAGGTACCCGGCCGCACCCGACCGCCTTCGTGCGGGATGGTTCCGGTCTCCGCGTCGAACGGCAGGCCGGGGAGTTCGGTGCCGCGGTAGCCGACCGCGCGGATCACGCGTCCCGCCGCGATCTCCACACCACCGGTCACGCGCAGCGCGCGGACCTGCGTTTCGCCGAGGACCTCCTGCGGGGCGGAGTTGAAGCGGAGGACGACGCGGCGGCGGGCGTGGCTCGGCGGTGCGGACCAGTCGACCGATTCGCGCTGGATTCCCTGCAGCAGCGCGGCTTTGGTGCCCGGTTCGGCTGCGTCGATGGTCGCGGCGACCTGCGGGTCGTGGGCGTCCACGACCAGGTCGACGTCCTCGCGCTGGGCCAGGGCGAGCAGCTCCGGCGAGGTGTAGGCGGCCGCGTCCGGGCCCCGGCGGGCCAGGAGCACGACCTCGCGGACCTTGCTGGCGCGCAGCTGGGCCAGGGCGGTGGGCGAAATCGTGGTCCCCGCCAGGGTTTTCGGGTCCGAGGTGAGGATCCGGGCCACGTCGAGCGCGACGTTCCCGTTGCCCACCAGCACGATCCGCTCCGCGGACAGGTCGATCGCGTCCGCCGCGACGTCCGGGTGGCCGTTGTACCAGGCCACGACCTCGGTCGCCGGGACGCTGCCGGGCAGGTCCTCGCCCGGGATGCCGAGGCTGCGGGCCGAAGACGCGCCGACGGCGTAGATCACCGCGTCGTGCTTGGCCGCCAGCTCGTCCACCGAGACGTCCTTGCCGACCTCCACGCCCAGGCGCAGGCGGAGGCGCGGGTGGGTGTGGAAGCGGCGGAAGGTCTCGCTGATCTTCTTCGTCGACGGGTGGTCCGGGGCGACGCCGTAGCGCACCAGGCCACCGGCGACCGGCAGGCGGTCGATCAGCGTGACGCGGGCGTTGGTGTGCAGCAGCAGGTCCTCGACCGCGTACATGCCCGCCGGTCCGGTGCCCACGACCGCGACGTCCAGCGGCGCGAAGTCGCTGGGGATGTTGCGGTGGAACACCGGCGGTCCCCAGCGGTGGAAGTTCGGCGCCGGGTCGTGGTGCTCGACGCTCCGGTCCGCGTAGTAGGCGGCGTTGACCTCGGCGTACGGCTTGAGCTGCGCGGTCAGCTTGTCGACCGGGAAGATCGCGTCGACCGGGCACGCATCGGCGCAGGCGCTGCAGTCGATGCAGGTCGCCGGGTCGATGTAGAGCATCTCGGTGGTGCCGAAGTCCGGCTCGTCCGGAGTCGGGTGGATGCAGTTGACCGGGCAGACCTTCACGCAGGTCGCGTCGCTGCAGCAGGTCTGGGTGATCGCGTACGGCATGGGGTTCGGGGGTCCTTTCGAAGAGCGGCGCGATCCGCACGCGGTCTCCGCCTGCCGCGGAACCTCAAGCCCCCTCGGCCTGAGGTTCCGCTACCACGCAAGACGAGAACTTCAGATCAGGTTCGCGCGCTTGTAGAACCAGTGCGACGCCTTCGTGAGGAGTCCCGCCGAGTTGAGGAACTCCATGAGGCCTGCGCAGCTGGAGCGGAGCATGGACTTGTGGTGCTCGTTGGCCTTCGCCTCGCGGACGGCGCGCTTGACGTCCAGACCGGCGTTCTCGTACACCTTCTTGTTCCACATGCTGGTGACGATGAAGTAGGACGCGCCGGCGACCACGACGGCCTGGATCTGCCGCCGCAGCCAGCTCGCGCCCTCCAGGCGCGCCTTGGTCTCCTCGCGGGCGAACTTCATGTGCCGCGATTCCTCGACGACGTGGATGTTGTTGACGGTGCGCACGAACGGCACCACCCGCTCGTCGCGCATCCAGTCGCGCTGCATGACGTCGAGGACCTCTTCGGCGACCAGGATCGCGGCGTAGGCGGCTTCGCCGAAGGCGATCGTCTTGAACACCCGGCCCAGCTCGACGACCGTGCGCGTCGGCCGGTAGGCGGGGGCGCGCAGCTTCGCGGCGCCGCGGGCGAACATGATCGAGTGCCGGCACTCGTCGGCGATCTCGGTCAGCGCCCACTGGAAGGCCGGGTCGGTCGGGTCCTTGGCGTAGAAGTCCCGCAGCACCATCTGCTGCAGGATCATCTCGAACCAGATGCCGGTGCTGGCCACCGACGCGGCCTCCTGGCGCGTCAGCTCGCGCTGCTGCTCCGGCGTCATCTCCGCCCAGTACGCGGTCCCGTACAGCGTGCTCCACTCCGGGCTGGTGCCGTGGTAGTCGGTGTCGAGCGGAGTCTCCCAGTCCACTTCCTGGACGGGGTCGTAGGACAGGACCTCCGATGAGCGCAGCAGCCGGTCCGCGACGTCCTGGCGGTCGGTCGGCTGCTCGTCGCTCTTGGCGATGCTGCTGGTCATGGGACGCTCCCTGCGGGGGTGATGACGTCGGCGATCCCCACCCGGTGGGTAGGTGTTACCCGAGGTAACGGATCCCAGCATCGGTGACATCGGCGATCGTGTCAATGGTCATTGGCAATATCGGGTCGCCGCGAACCTGGTTGGATGACCGGTATGGGGCTTTTCAAGAACAGCGCGGCCGAGCTGGCCGAGATGGCGGTCGAAGCGCACACCGGCGGGCGGACCAGGTTCGTCGTCCGCCTGATCGCGTTGAGCAGCGGGAAGGACGAGGCGATCGATCCCTGGGCGGAGCGGATCGAGGCGATCGAGGCCGCGGGGTGGGCGGTCGAGCACTTCTCGGTCACCGCCAACGGCAGGGGCGGTGTGGAGGCGTACGTCCTGTTCGCCCGGATCTGATCTCCCGGCGGTCACCGGTTGGGCGGAAAACCGGCCCGGGCGACCGGGCGCCGTGGCACGATCACCGTCGGAAATCGCGCCGGGAGCGCGCTTTGCGACTGGGGAGGTTGCGTGGCGACCTGGGAAGACCTCGCCGAATTCGTCCGGGCCGAGTACGCGGTGGCCGAGGACGCGGAGACCGAGACCGAGTACCGCATCATCGAGGACAGCGGCGACGAGATCCGCGTCCTCGTCGAGTACGAGGACGACCGCAGCCAGATCGTCATCATCGGCCGCGAGGAGCTCGACGGCCGCGAGGACTGGGTGCAGGTGCTCTCGGTGATCGGCCGAGCGGCCGAGGTGGACCTGCAGAAGCTGCTGGTGGAGCTGGGCCAGGTCTCGGTGGTGTGCGGCGCGGTGATCGTCGGCGAGCACGTCCTGCTCCGCCACGCGGTCCCGCTGCTGAACCTGGACATCAACGAGTTCACCGACCCGCTGAACTTCATCGCCGAAACGGCGGACCACCTGGAGGAGATGTTCTACCGCCACGACGACCACTGACCCTTGATCTCCACCGCGGTCGAGGTTGCAGGCTCGGTCCATGACTGAGCCGATCCTGTTCCGGAACCTGATGCAGATCGCCGACGGGCACCTCGAGGAGTTCAAGGCGGCGGTGCGCGCGGCGGTCGACTTCGCCTGCGAGCACGGCCCGCAGCTCCTGGTGGAGGTGTTCATCGACGAGGACCGGATGGAGTGCACCAGCTTCCAGCTCTACCGCGACTCCGACGCGGTCCTCCGGCACTGGGAGCTGGCGGACCCCCACATCCAGGCCGTGATGGAGCACTGCACCGTCAAGGACTTCGCGGTCTTCGGCGACCCGGACGCCCGGGTCCGAGCCGGCCTGGGCCCCGACGTCCCCTTCACCCCGCACCTCACCGGCTTCCACCGCCTGGCCGGCTAGTCGGCGGGCGAGGAGTATTTGCGGGCGCTTCTTGTGGGCGCGCGTTGGTAGGCTTTGGGGGCGGAGGTGCGGGATGGGTATCGGTGACGACGCCGTTGAGGTCCGGGCTCGGGGCTGGCGGACTCTCGCCGCTCTGCACGGCCGGCTCGAGGCTGAGCTGGAGAAGGCGCTGCAGGCCGAGCACGGGTTGTCGGTCGTCGAGTACACGGTGCTCGACGCGCTGAACCGGCAGGACGGGTGGCACATGCGGATGCAGCAGCTCGCCCGCGCCACCGCGTTGAGCAGCAGTGCGACGACTCGGCTGGTCAGCAGGCTGGAGGACCGGGAGCTGCTGACGCGGATCCTGTGCAAGGACGATCGCCGCGGCATCTACACCGAGCTCACCGACGCCGGCCGTAAGCTGCTGGAGAAGGCGCGCCCGACCCACGACGAGGTCCTGGAGAAGTCGCTCGCCGAAGCGGCGGAGACGCCGGAGCTGGCGCCGCTGGTGTCAGCGCTGCACCAGCTCCCGGGCGCCTGAGCGTGCAGGCGACCTGCGCGACGCTGGCAACGCCGGGCCGGGCGAACGAGGACTACTTCGCCGTCGGCCCGAACTGGGCCTTCGTCCTGGACGGCGCCACCGCACCGTCCGGTGTGGACAGTGGCTGTGCGCACGACGTTCCGTGGCTGGTGCACCGCCTCGGCGCTGAACTGGCCGCACGGCTCGTGGCGTCCGGAAAGCCGTTGGCGGATCTCCTGGCCGAGGCCGTCGAGTCGACCTGCGCGGCGCACGCGGACACCTGCGACCTGTGGAACCCGTCCAGCCCGTCGTCGACGGTGTCGATTCTGCGGGCGGGCGACGAAGTCGAGTACCTGGTGCTCGCGGACAGCCCGATCGTCTTCGACCACGGCGCGATCGTCGACGACCGCCTGGACCACCTCCCCAGCTACACGCAGGAAGCGGTGCGAGACCTCCGAAACCACCCGGACGGCTTCTGGGTGGCGAGCACGAAACCGGAAGCGGCCTACGAAGCCCTCCAAGGCTCCCTGAACGACGTCAGCCGAGCAGCCCTCCTGAGCGACGGAGCCTCCCGCTACGTGGAGATGTTCGCCCTGTCCGACTGGCCGAACCTCCTGGACCTCCTGGAACGAGAAGGCCCGACCGAACTCCTGACCAGAGTCCGAAAAGCGGAATCCACCGCCCCGAAACCCGCCAGGGGCAAACCCCACGACGACGCCACCGCGGTGTTCCTGACTTTCTAGTGCTCTGTTCGAGCGCAAATGCGGTTGGACTGTTCGCAGGGGTCTTCGCACCCGGTAATCAGTTGGGTGGCAGCCAACCGGTGTGTGGAGGGAACGGGATGAATCGGGATCAACGCACCGCCGTCAAGGTCGTGTCGGTGATCGGGGCGCTGATCTGGGTGGTGCTCGGGCTGCGCTACGGGTGGCCCGCGTGGTTGTGGATCGGGTTGGTGGGCTTGACGATCGCCGGTCCGTGGGTCGTCAGCTGGTGGTTGTTGGGGCGGGTGGGGCGCAAGGACGTGCCAGCGGCAGAAGTGCCGGTCGAGCAGCCCGCGCTGCCGCAGCCGAGCGAGCAGCAGGTGTCCGGTACTCCGCTGCGCAGCGCTCATCCGGAGTACCGGTTCTCCTTCTCCGGTGCGGTTTTCTGGTACGTCAAGCCCGATGCTCCGGGGTTGCCGCACGCGAATCCGGCCGGGCTCGCAGTGGATATGGTGCTGGAACAGGCCGGGCAGATCGCTGCTGAGACTTCGCCGGAGGACGGGGATCTGGCGCAGTACCGGCTCAACGCCGTGCTCGGGACACCGCGTTCGGACCCGTCCGGGCACGTCGTGGCCTGGGCGAGCGCGGTTCGGTTGGCGCTGCCGGACGCCGACGAGGAGCGGTTGCGGCAGTTGGCCGCCGCTCGCAAGGACGAGGAGCTCTGGGAGCGCCAGCGCGCTCACGAGCGCAACAAGCGCACGTACTTCGCGGAGGACGTGCTGCAGTCGCCGGGCAGTGCTCTGGTCTGGTGGCTCGCGCGGCACGAGGACGGTGACCTGGACGAAGCCGTCCGCCAGATCAGCAACCTGCGCAAGCTGTCCGCCGCCGCGCACGACAGGCAGATTCCGGACAGCGATGCGCCGAACTGGATCCACCCGGTGCACTCGTTCGTCGTGGACGGGTTCGAAGTCGGGGCGGAGCAGCACGTCTTCGCCGCGATCGAACGCCTGGCCACCGGTGACGAACGAGCCGCGCTGGGCCACCGGCTGGCCGAGGCGCTCGACTCCCACGGCCACCGCGACCTGGCGCAACTCGTTCGCGACCGGTTCGGCGACCGGCAGGAGCTGCCCGGTTCAGGTGCAGCGGTCGGCGAGTGACAGGGCGTCTTCCGGTGCGTGCGCCTTCACGTCGTTGTCGAAGTAGGCGTAGATGTCCCGGCGGCGTTTCGAAGCTCGAGGTGGTGGGGCGATCGTGCGGGGTGTTCTCGGGGCCTTGCCCTCGTGCCAGGCGCGGATCAGTTCTGCCCAGCGGTCCAGGTCTTTCGACGAGTAGCCGCTGGCGTAGAGCTCTTCCGCGCCGTGGAAGCGGAGGTAGACGAAGTCGGTCGTGACGTCTTCGAGGTGCGGCCAGTCGCCTGCCGCGTCTGCCACCACCAGGGCGATGCCGTGGGCGCGGAGGAGCTCCACCGGTTCGCGGGCCGCGAAGCTCGGGTGGCGGACCTCCAAGGCGTGGCGGAGGGGGCGGTCGGCGTCGGTTTCGGTGAGGGCCCGGCCCTCCAGGCGTTCGTCGTGGCGAGCGGCGAGCTCGGCCGCTGCGCCGGTGGTGCGGGGGAGCAGGCTGAAGAACTCCGCGAGGCGGTCGGCGTCGAACGGCAGCGACGGGGGGAGCTGCCAGAGCAGCGGGCCCAGTTTCGGGCCCAGGGCCAGGACCCCGCTGGCGAAGAAGTTCGCGAGCGGGGTTTCCGCTTCCCGGAGCTTCTTCATGTGGGTGATGTAGCGGCTTCCCTTGACCGCGAACAGGAAGTCGTCCGGGGTCTGCTCCGCCCAGCGGGCGTAGTGCTCCGGGCGTTGCAGCGAGTAGAACGATGCGTTGATCTCGGTGGAGTTGAGGCGTCGGGACAGGTATTCGAGTTCGGCGCCCCGGCGCAGGTCGCGCGGGTAGAACGGGCCGTGCCACGGTCCGTAGACCCAGCCGGACGTGCCGATCCGAATCGACGTCGAGCGCATCACTTCCCACGGTACGCGCGGCTCCGGGGCGGGGATGACGCAAATTCCATTGAAATCGGACCTTCGATTGAGCCTTTTTCATCCTGTCTGGTCGCGACTGCGAAGCACGACCGGCGCCGCGCGGTGAGGGTCGCATGCGCCGCAGGCGCATAACCCACCTTCGCAGCTGGCACCGCCGCGGGTTCTCAGCGTTCGCCTGGCGAGGACGGCCCGACTGCCGTGTATTGGCATACATAAAGTCGGGCACCCGGAGTCCAGGCGGGCGCTGAGGTTCCGCTACCCGCACCGTCCCGCAGGACGAGGATGGAAAACCCTCATTTCAATGGAATTTGCGGCGGAACCGGTCAGCGGAGGGTGACGGGGAGGGTGCGGAGGCCCCGGTTGCGGAAGGAGTTCCGCCAGTGGAGCTCTTGTTCCGGGACCGCCAGGGCCAGGTCCGGGAAGCGGCTGAGCAGCGTGTTCAGGCCGATCTCGGTTTCCATCCGGGCGAGTGCGGCGCCGAGGCAGTAGTGCGGTCCGTGGCCGAAGGCCAGGTGCGGGTTGTCCGCGCGGTCGAGGTCCAGGTGCTCGGGATCGGCGTAGCGGTCGGGGTCGTGGTGGGCGGAGACCAGGGACAGCAGGACGGTTTCGCCCGCGGGAATGGTCACGCCGCCGATTTCCACGTCCACCAAGGGGAATCGGCGGATCGCGAGCTGCGGTGGCGGGTCGAAGCGCAGCAGTTCGTCCACTGTGGACGATGTGATGCCTTGGCGCGCCCTGGCGAGCGCAGCTGGGTTGGTGAGCAGTGCGGCCAGGCCGTTGCCCAGGACGTTCACCGTGTTCTCGTAGCCCGCGAAAAGCACGAGAAACGCTGCGGCGGTCAGCTCGTCCTCGGAGAGCCGGTCCTCCTCGTCGCGCAGCGAGACCAGCGTGCTGAGGAAGTCCGCGCCGGGGTTCGCGCGCTTCGCCGCGATCAGGTCGAGCAGGTAGCCGTGGAGCGCGCCGAGCGCGTTGCGGGCCTGGTCGGGGGTTTCCGGGGCGAGCAGGTGGTCGGTCCAGGAGCGGAAGTCCGGCCGGTCGGCCTCGCCGACGCCGAGCAGCTCGCAGATCACCGCGATCGGCAGCGGCCCGCAGTAGGCCGGCATCAGGTCCGCTTCGCGCTCGGTCAGGTCGTCCAGCAGGGCGTCGGCGAGCTGCTGGACGCGGGGGCGCAGCGGTTCGATCCGGCGCGGGGCGAAGGCCTTGCCGATGATCCGCCGCAGCCTGGTGTGCTCCGGGGCGTCCATGTTCAGCAGGTTCGCGTCCAGCGCGGGCGGCAGCGAGAAACCGCGGTAACCGCCGGCGGAGTTCTTCTTGTCCAGCGACAGCCGCGGATCGGCCAGCGCGGCGCGGACGTCGGCATAGCGCGTGACCAGCCAGATCGACGTCCCGTCCGGGGCGGTGGCGCGGTGCACCGGGCCCTGCTCGCGGAGTCGGGCGTAGGTGGCGCGCGGTTCGGTGACGAAGGAGGAGTCGATCTCGATCACGTCCCCGGAACCTACCCGAGTTGTGGGGTCAGCTGCCCGAGACCGTCCCGCAGCGTTCCGCCGCGCTTAACCCGAAGCCGACGACTCCTCCACCTGTCGTCCGCACGCTTTCCGCGCAACTTCGCGATCGGAGGACCTGCATGTTCAACGTTTCCCGGCGACTGCTCGCCGTTGTCGCCTGCGCGGTGCTGCCGCTGGGTCTCGCCGCCTGCGGGCCGAGCGCGGCCAGCGACCAGGGCGGCGCGCGCAACCCGGACGAGCTGGTGTTCGCCTCGATCCCGTC
The DNA here is from genome assembly GCF_027853915.1 of Saccharopolyspora oryzae. Classification (GTDB taxonomy): domain Bacteria; phylum Actinomycetota; class Actinomycetes; order Mycobacteriales; family Pseudonocardiaceae; genus Saccharopolyspora; species Saccharopolyspora oryzae. The sequence continues at coordinate 53,273 of NZ_JAQGLA010000021.1, read as the reverse complement.
GGAGGACTCCACCAGCCTGGAGCAGGAGTTCAAACCGCTGGTCGACATGCTGGCGAAGGAGACCGGCAAGAAGATCCGGGTGGAGAAGGCCACCGACTACGCGGCGGTCATCGAGGGCCAGCGCACCGGCAAGATCGACATCGCCATGTACGGTCCGCTGTCCTACGTGGTGGCGCGCAACAGCGGGGTGCGGATCTCACCGCTCGGCGCGCAGGTCGAAACCCCGGGCACGGCTCCCGGCTACCGGTCCTACGGGCTGGTGCGGGCGGACTCGCCGATCCAGCGCCTCGAGGACTTCCGCGGCAAGCAGGTGTGCTTCGTCGACCCGAACTCGACCTCCGGCTACCTCTACCCGAAGGCGGCGCTGCAGACCGCCGGGGTCGACTTCGAGCGCGACGTGAAGCCGGTGATGGCGGGTGGGCACGACGCGTCCGCGCTGGGCGTGCAGAGCGGGCAGTGCGAGGCGGGGTTCGCCTACGACGCGATGGTGGACAAGCTGCTGCCGGAGAAGGGCAGCGTCAAGCCGGGTGAGCTGCGGGTGGTGTGGCGCTCGGAGCTGATCCCGGGCTCCCCGGCGGCGATCTCCGACGACCTCGACCCGGCGCTGAAGGCGAAGGTGACCGAGGCGTTCCGCACCAAGGCCAACGCCGACTACCTGAAGGCGAACGGGTTCTGCACCGACAAGTGCGACATCGGAGGCTACTGGGGCTTCGTCCCGGCCGACGACAAGACCTTCGACAGCGTCCGCCAGGTCTGCGAAGTCACCCGCGACAAGCAGTGCACCGAGGGCTGATCGGCCCTGGCTGGGGACCGCAGTTTCAATTGAAACTGCGGTCCCCGCTGTGTTTCTGCTGGTCAGGTCCCGTGAGCACTTTGGGTTGCTATAGCGACTCAAAGTGCTCACGGGTTCTCACCTGCGGAAACGCGGACTTTGTGACAAGTGGGCGGGGTGTTCACCTGCGCGGTCCTCGGCGTTGGGTTGACCGAAGTTGTCCGGACAAGCCGGGCGCGCAGGCTTCCTGCCGTGGTCAGGAGCCGGTACGTGGAAATGGCCGATGTGCTCGCCGCCGAACTCGCCGGGCTGCCGGCGGGCACCCGGATCGCCGGTGAGCACGAGATCGCCGCGCGGTTCGAAGTGGGCCGGGCGGCGGCCCGGGCCGCCGTGCAGGAGCTGGAGAAGCGGCTGCTGGTGCGTCGGGTGCGCGGGTCCGGGACGTTCGTGAACAAGCGCATCGACTACGTGATCTCACAGCGCCGGGCGCCGTCGTGGCACCAGACGGTGCGCGAGGCCGGGGCCGAGCCGCGCTCGGTGGTGCGGGACGTGCGGCGCGCGCCGCTGCCCGCCGAGGAGGCGGAACGGCTGGAGCGGCCGGTCGGCAGCGACGCCAGCCTGCTGATCCGCCAGTACCACGTGGACGACCTGCTGCACGGCTGGTCCAACGAGTGGATCCCGGCCGACGTGCTGGCCGACCTCGACATCGCCGTGCACCGGGTCGAGTCGGTCGACGCGATCCTGCGCCAGATGAGCCGCGTGCAGCCGGTCCGCTCCTGGTGCCGGGTCAGCTACGCGCTGCCCGGACCGGACGTGGTGGCCGGGCTGGAGATCGAGTCCGGCCGGCCGGTGTGGCTGGTGGAGAGCGTCAGCCGGGACGCGGGCAGCGGTCGGCCGGTGCTGTGCAGCCGCTCGTGGTCGCGCCCGGATTCCGCCCGGATCGTCGTCGAGATGGACGGGCCGTACCAACCGGAGGACGAGTGAACAGGGAACAGCGGACCGCGTTGCTCGCGGTCGCCGAACCGGACGAGCTGATCGAGCTGGCCGACGCCTGCCTGGCCGCCGGCCCGGCGCCGACGGTGCTGGTGGCACCGGAGGTCGGTTGCGTGTCGGTGCAGGTGAGGGAGCCCATCGTGCGGGACCGGTTCCTGCTCGGCGACGTGCTCGCCTGCCGCGCCGAGGTGGAGCTGGACGGATCGCGGGGCTGGTCGATGCGGCTCGGCGACGACCGGGCTGCCGCACTGGCCGCAGCGATCTTGGACGCCGCGGTGGAGGCCGGACGGGCCGAGGCCGAGGTCGACGAGCTCTGCGCGCGGGTCGCGGAGAGACAGCGCGCGGCCGAGCACGCCGAGTGGGCCGAGCTGGCCCCGACGATCGTCGAATTCGAGGAACTGTGATGACCGCGTCCTTGGCGCCCCAGCAGGCGCAACAGGTGTTCCGAACGGTGCTGGACGCCCTCTCCCGACCTGGCGAGGTGCTCCGGTTCCCCGCAAATTCAATGGAAATCGGACCTCGAAATTCCATTGAAATTGCGGAACCCCGAGTCCCGGCGGCGTTGTTGCCGGTGTTGGCGCTGGCTGATCTCGAGACTCCGGTGCACGTCGACGGCTGGGCCGATCTCGTGCGCACCCGGACCTCCGCGCCGATCGTCGAGCGCGCCGAGGCACGCCTGGTTGCGCTGCTCGATCCGGTCGACGACCTGGCGGGATTCCGCGTCGGGAGCGCCGGTGCGCCGGAGGAGGCTGCGCTGATCGCCCTGGCAGTGCGGGGGTTCGAGGACGGGCCGCTGCTGCGGCTGTCCGGGCCCGGGGTGCCGGGGCGCCGCGAGCTGCGGGTGTCCGGGTTGCCCGCGGACTTCGCCGCGCAGCGGCGCGCCCTGATCGCCTTCCCCGCCGGGTTCGACCTGCTGCTGGTGGGGCCGGGCGGCGAGGTCGTCGGGCTGCCGCGTTCCACCCGAGTCGAGGAAGGTGCTTGATGGGATATTCCGGAGTGCGCGGTGGGATGGAAGCCATCCTCGCCGCCGAAAGACTGGTGCGCCGCTCGCGCGACCACGCGCCGGCGGAGTGGGCCAGCACCGAGCAGATCGTCCTGCGCTTCCGGCTGGCCGTCGACCGGATCATGGGCGAGGCCGGGCTCTACCACGCGCCGACCGCCGCGCACGCGTTCCGCCAGGCGGAGGGCGATGTGCTGGAAGCGGCGCACCTGGTCCGGGCGCACCGCTCGACGTTGCCGCGGCTGGCGGTCACCGAGCCCGTCGACACCGACGAGATGGTGGTGCTGCGCCGGATCGTCCCGGCCAACCGCACCCCGGACGGCCCGCAGCTGCTCGGCCGCACCACCGACTACACGGGTCGTCTGCTGGAACGACCGGAGAACCGCCCGGAACCCGAACAATCCACTGTGGACGAATGCGCCGACCGGACGTCCGAGCAACGGCACCCGCGCCGCTTCTACCAGTTGCTGCGCGACCTGGACCTGGTCGTCGAGCACGGCGAACCAGCCGAGGACCCGGAACCGTTCGACATCACCCGCCGCGCCGCCCGCCCGCCGGCCCCGCGGTCGGCCGTGCTGTCCAGCATGGCCCGCGCCGAAACCGGCGCGCTGGTCGGGCTGTGGTACCGCTCGATCCTCGGCCCGGACGGCGACGTCCACGAGATCACCCTCGGCGACACCCGGCACGGCCGCGTCCCGCTGCGGATCGCCCACCCGCACACCGGGAACCCGGTGGAGATCGGGGAGATCCGGGTGACCGAGGTGGAAGGCATCGAGGACCTCGACGGCGCGGAGGAGGACCGCACCCGCTTCGACGTCGGGTACGGGCTCTGCTTCGGGCACAACGAGCGCAAGGCGATCGCGATGGCGAACCTGGACATCGCCTGGCGCCGCGCCGACGAGGGCAGCCCGCTGGAGCAGCTGCTGCTGCTCACCACCGACGGGCTGGACTCCGGCGGCTTCCTGGAGCACCTCAAGCTGCCGCACTACGTGACGTTCCGGTCCATGGTGGACCGCAAGCTCGCCCGGCGCGAAGCGCGCGGCTCGACCGAGCCGCGCGTGCCGGAGCCGTTCGGGGAGGAGTGCCGATGAGCACCGCGGTGCGGGATCTGCTGGCGGACGACGAGAACGCCGCCGGGATCCTCGACGAAGGCGCCAAGCGCGAGATCCGCCGGGCCGCGCTGGTGGCGGTGTGCGTGCCCGGCTACCAGGTGCCGTTCGGCTCCCGGGAGATGCCGGTGGCCCGCGGCTGGGGTTCCGGCGGGCTGCAGGTGACGCTGGCCGTCATCGGCGAGCCGGACGTGGTGAAGGTGATCGACCAGGGCGACGACGGCGGGGTCAACGCTGTCAACCTGCGCCGGATGATCTCCTCGACCACCGGCTGCTCGGCCAGCACGGACACCCGCGAGGCGACGGTCATCCAGACCCGGCACCGGGTTCCGGAGGAGAGGCTGACCCGGCAGCACGTGCTGGTCTACCAGGTGCCGGTGCCGGAACCGCTGCGCGGCGTGCAGAAGTCCGTCGTGGAGTGCGCCCGGATGCACGCCGAGAACGACTACTCGGCGATGTGGGTGAGCTTGTACGAGGACATGGTCCGCAACGGCGTGATCACCAAGTCCACCGGCTACCCGGTCCTGGTGGACGGCAGGTACGTGCTGGCCACCAGCCCGGTCCCGCGCTGGGACGTGCCCAAGCTGCACCAGTGCGAGCACCTCAACCTCTACGGCGCGGGCCGGGAGAAGCGGATCTACGCGATCCCGCCGCACACCGACGTCGTGCCGCTGACCTTCGACGACATCCCGTTCGAGGTCGAGCAGGTGCCGGGTGCGAGCTGCAAGTACTGCGGCTCCACCACGAGCTTCCTGGTCGACGGCGGCGAGGGCGAGTACGTGTGCAGCGACTCGGACTGGTGCTCCCGCGTCGAGGCCGGCGACGCCGATGTGGCGGGGCACCGGCTGCCCGCCGAGCTGCTGCCGGAGGTGGACCGGCGCCCGGTGGAGGTCGTCGAGCTGTCCCGCCCGGTCGACGGTCCAGAGTGGACGCTGAAGGTCGAGGGCATCGGTCGCGTCTACGGCCCGGGCGGCGCGAATGCCGTGGCCGGGACCGGGCCGGAGCACGGCACCGCGATCAGCCCGAGCACCGGCGCGGTGGTCGCGGCCTGGGACGTCTCCTTCGACGTCGCGCCGGGCGAGGCGCTCGGCATCATCGGCGAGTCGGGGTCGGGCAAGTCGACCGCGCTGCGCTGCGTCATCGGCGACGAGCCCGCGACCAGCGGCAGCGTCCACCTGGCCGGGGTCGACGGCGGGGCGACGGATCTCCTGCGGATGGACTCCGCGCAGCGGCGGAAGCTGCGGGTGGACACCATGGCCGTGGTCTACCAGGACCCGGCCGCCGGCCTGGACCTGCGCGTCACCGCGGGCGGCAACGTCGCCGAGCGGCTGACCGCCGCGGGCTGGCGCGGCTACCGCGCTATCCGCAAGCGGGCCGCTGAGCTGCTCGACCGGGTGGAAGTGCCGCTGTCCCGGATGGACGACCCCGTCGCCACCTTCTCCGGCGGCATGCGCCAGCGCGTGCAGATCGCCAAGGCCTTGGCCACCGAACCGCCGGTGCTGCTGCTCGACGAACCGACCACCGGCCTGGACGCCTCGGTGGCCGCCGGGGTCCTGGACCTGCTGCGCGGGCTGCTCGACGAGCGCGACATCGCGGCGGTGGTGGTCAGCCACGACTTCGCGGTGATCGAGGCGCTGACCGATCGGAGCCTGGTGATGCAGCTCGGCAGGGTCGTCGAGCGGGGCCTCACCGACCAGCTGTTCGCCGACCCGCACCACCCCTACACCCAGCGGCTCGTCGCGGCCGCCCGGAGGTGAGTCCACAGTGGATCCAGTGCTGACCGTCCGAGATCTGCGCAAGACCTTCACCCTGCACACCATCGACGGCCGCACGGTGGTCTCGCTGCGCGGCGTCGACCTCGACGTGCGCGCGGGAGAGCACGTGGCGATCGCCGGACCGAGCGGAGCGGGCAAGTCCAGCCTGCTGCGCTGCACCCAGCGCAGCTACCTGCCGGACGCCGGTTCGGTGGTGCTGCACACCGACGACGGGCCGGTCGACCTCGTCGGCCTGCCGGACCGCACCCTGGCCCGCCTGCGGGGCCGGCAGCTCGGCTACGTCTCGCAGTTCCTCTCCGCGCCGCCGCGCACCGGGCCGCTGGAGGTGGTCGCGACGGCGGCCCGCCGCCGCGGGCTGGACCGGGCCGAGGCGCGGGACGCGGCTGCCGAGTCGCTGCGCCGCCTGGCTCTGGACGAGGCGCTGTGGGACGTGGACTGCGGTGTCCTGTCGGGCGGGGAGCGGCAGCGGGTCAACCTCGCCGCCGGGACTGTCCGGCCGCCCCGGTTGCTGCTGCTGGACGAGCCGGTTTCGGCGCTGGACCCGGAGAACCGCGAACGAGCGCTCGAGCTGATCGCGTCGCTGACCGATCAAGGGGTGGCCGTGCTGGCCGTGTTCCACGACCTCGACGCGATCCGCCGCCTGGCGACCCGCGTGGTGGAGATGGCCGACGGCCGGATCGTCCGCTCCGGAACGGCAGAGGAGGTGCTCGCGGCGTGAGTGCACGGGGTCGTGAGTGCATAGCAGTGCTCCAGCACGGCTTTGCGCTCACGAGGGCGAGTGCAGGTGGTCGTGAGTGCACAGCAGTGCTCCAGCACGGCTTCGCACTCACGAGGAAGGTGGTTCCGGCATGAGCAGTGCAGTTCAGATCCAGAGCTGGCCGCTGGCCAGGACACCGCGGGACTACGTGCTCGGGCACGTGCGGGCCGTGCTGCCGGATCGGGTCATCGACGACAGTCGGGTGGTCGTGCGCAACGGGCGGATCGAGGCGGTCGAGGACCACCCGGCGGGCGCGTCGTGCGACGTCGACGGCGGCGGATTGCTCTGCATTCCTGGGCTGATCGACGTGCACAGCGATGCTCTGGAGCGCGAACGCGCGCCTCGGCCGTCCGCCGTGCTGCCTTGGGACTTCGCGTTGCTGTCGCTGGAGGGCAAGCTGCGCGCGGCTGCGGTCACGACGGTGTTCCACGGCGCGGCGTTCCAGCACAAGACGTCGCGGGGGATGGAGCGGACGGTCGGGAGCGCGGCCGAGCTGTGCGAGACCGTGCGCGCCAGGGGAACCGGGCCGGTGGACCACCGGGTGCTGCACCGCCTCGACGTGCGATCCGAAGAAGGCGCGAAAGCGCTTGCCGCGCAACTCGATTCGGCGGAAACGCCGGTGCTGGTCTCGCACGAGGACCACACGCCGGGCATCGGGCAGTACGTCGACCGTCGGCAGATGGAGCGCTACCTGGTCGGCGCCGACGGCATGACACCGGACGAGGCCGAGCAGCACGTCACCGACATGATCGCCGACCGCGGCGAGCTGCTGGACGTGCGCGAGGAGAACCTGGCCTGGCTGGGCGGACTCGCCCGCGCCGGGCGGATCCGGCTGCTCGGCCACGACCCGGAGTCGGCCGCGGAGATCAGCGCCCTGTGCACCAGGGGCGGCGCGGTGGCGGAGTTCCCGACCACCGAGGCGGCGGCCGTCGCAGCGCGCGAGCACGGCTTGCCGGTCGTCGCCGGAGCCCCGAACGTCCTACGTGGACACTCGCACGCCGGGAACGTCTCGGCCCGCGAACTCGCTTCCCGCGGTCTGGTCACGGCGCTGGCCTCGGACTACCTGCCGTCGGGCCTGCTGGGCGCGGTGTTCCGGCTGGTCGGCGACCTCGGCCTGCCCGCAGCGATCGGCCTGGTGACCTCGGGTCCGGCCGAGGTCGCGGGGCTGACCGACCGCGGCCGCCTCGAACCGGGCTTGCTCGCGGACCTGGCGCTCATCGCGCCGGGAAACCCCTGGCCCCAGGTCCGCGCGGTCCTGCCGGGAGGTGCGGAGTGATCAGGTGGTCGGTACCGGATCCGGAGATCCCCACCGCGGCGCACGCGGTGCTGGCCGGCGCGGTCAAGGCGGCGTCGGCGGCCTTCCGGGACGCTCGCGCGCAGTTCGACCGGGCGCAGCTGGCCGAGACGTCGTCGGTCGGAGCGGACGGCACCGCGTCGATGCGGTTGGACCTGCTGGTGGAGGCCGCGATCGCGGAAGTCGCCGAGGCGCACCGGATCAACCTGCTCAGCGAGGAGGTCGGGTTCGTCGACAACGGTTCGGCGATGACGCTCGTGGCCGACCCGGTGGACGGCACGGCCAACGCCGCGGCCGGGGTGCCGCTCTCGGCGTTCGCCGGGGCGATCGCGGTCGACGGGAAGCCGGTGGAGGCGCTGACCTGCTGGCTGGACACCGGCCGGTGCTGGCACGCGGTTTCGGGCCAGCGCGCGGAGTTCCGCACCAGCGGTCGCCGCGAGCTGGACGGCGCGGCGGTCAGCCTGCTGCGGCCGCACGAGCGCAGCGCGGACGCGTGGTGGCGGGTGACCAAGCGCGCGGCGCGGGTCCGCATCCTGTCCACGTCGTGCCTGGAAGCGATGCTGGTCGCGGAGGGTTCGACGGACGCCTTCGCGGACGCGGACTCCGACACTCACCGGATCGTCGACCTGGCAGCAGCGATGGTGGTCCTCCCCGAAGCGGGCGGCGCGGTCCTGGACGTCCACGGCCGGCCCCTGGAGATCGACCCGGACCTCCGCCGCCGCTGGTCCGGAGTCGTGGCGGCGACCCCGGAACTCGCCGAAGAACTCGCCGAGACCATCAGGGGCTCCGTTGCCGCAGGTCAAGCCCCGTGAGTCTTTTGGGGCGCTATAACACCACAAAAGACTCACGGGTCCCCACCTGCGGAAATGCCAGCCGCGAGGTTCAGCCGAGTTCTCGGGACTGATCAGGGACGTCCCCGGGCGATCCCTGATGTCCCGCGGCACCCGGATCGCGAAAGCTGAGCGGTGTCGGCGGCCGGAGAGCGGCAGCTGATGCGATCCGAACTCATCACGAGAAGGAGAGTGCGTGGCTTTCACGCAGGAGAGCAGTGCCTCGATGCCCGAGGGTGCGCGTGCCGCGGTGCAGGTGACGCCCAATCCGACGACCGAACGGGGCCAGGAGGTGACGATCACCGGTCACTGCGGCGGCGGTACCGGACTGCGGGCCGTCGTCAGCGGTGTCGACGGGCGGCCGGTCCTGGAGGACGTCGAGATCATCGAGTCCGGCCCCGAGCGGTTCGAGGCCAGGGCGAAGCTCCGCGAGACGGTCGGCAACGGGGTGGGACCCGTGCTGGTCGACTGCGGCGGCGAGGCGGGTGTGACCCTGCTCGTCACCCACGTGACGGGCAACCCCGCCTGACACCAGCACGAACGCGACCACGACGGCGGCGACAGCGAGGGCGGACTTCGCCGCCGCCCCGGGACGGGCGCGATTCCAAGAAGTCGAGCGCCTGATTTCCGTTGATATGGCGGGGAAAGGCGTGGTGCTCGCTCGGGGGATGAACGAGGGCACCCGCGACCTGGTCGCGGGTGCCCTCACCTCGTCATGCGCGGCGGGCTGCCGCGTTTTCCAGGGCCCTGCGGACCAGGACCTTCGCCAGGTGCTTGCGGTAGGTCGCGCTCGCACTCGCCTGGTCCGGCGGGGAGGTGTCCTCCGCCGCTCGCTCCGCGGCCTCGGCCGGGCTCGCACCGCTCGCCAAGGCCTCCTCGACACCGCGCGCTCGCATCGGCGCCGGGCCCATGTTCACCAGGGCCACGCGCTGGCCCGCGACGGCCACGCCGACCACGGCCCAGTCGATCGCGCGCTTGGTGAACTTCTGGAAGTCCCAGCCCTGCGCCGGGTTCTTGGCCACCCGGATCTCCACCAGCAGCTCGTCCTCGCCGAGCGCCGTTTCGAAGAAGTCGGTGAAGAACTCCGTCGCCGGGATCTCCCGCGTGCCGGACGGACCCTGCGCGACCAGCACCGCGTCCAGCGCCAGCGCCACCGCGGGCAGGTCCGAGGCCGGGTCGCCGTGCACCAGGGAGCCGCCGATCGTGCCGCGGTGGCGGACCTGCGGGTCACCGATGGTGCCCGCCGCGTGCGCCAGCAGCGGTACTTCCCGCTGCAGCAGCTCGGAGTGCTCCAGGTCGTGGTGCCGGGTCAGCGCGCCGATGCGGATCTGGTCGCCGTCCTCGCGGACGTAGGACAGCTCGCGCAGCCCGCCGACGTCGATCAGCACTTCCGGCACCGCCAGCCGCAGCTTCATCAGCGGCAGCAGGGAGTGCCCGCCGGCCAGCAGCTTCGCGTCGTCGCCGTGCTCGGCGAGCAGGCCCAGCGCCTCCTCGACGGAACCGGCCTTCTTGTAGGTGAACGCGGCAGGGATCATTCCGCGGCCCCCGACTTCTCCTCGGCCGCGCTGAGCACGGCGCGGACGATGTTGTGGTACCCGGTGCAGCGGCAGAGGTTGCCCTCGAGCCCGGCGCGCACGTCGGCCTCCGTCGGGTTCGGGTTCTCCTCGACCAGGGACACCGAAGCCATCACCATGCCCGGGGTGCAGAACCCGCACTGCAGGCCGTGCTCCTTCTGGAACGCGCGCTGCATCGGGTGCAGCTGCTCGCCGTCGGCGAGGCCTTCGATGGTGGTCACCTCCTGGCCGTCCACCTGGGCGGCCAGCACGGTGCACGACTTCACCGACTCGCCGTCGAGCAGCACCGTGCACGCGCCGCAGGACGTGGTGTCGCAACCGATGTTGGTGCCGGTCAGTTCGCAGTTGTCCCGCAGGTACTGGACGAGCAGGGTGCGGTCCTCGACCTCGTGGCTGCGCTGCTCGCCGTTGACGTTGATCGAAACTTGCACGAATGGAACTCCTAAGCACGTGGCGGGATGAGCGGCCGTCGGGAAACGGCTGATCACTTCACCTGAACCAATTCCACCGGTCTTCTATGCCTCGTTGATCGCCCGCCACACCCGTTCGGGCGTGGTCGGCATGTCGATGTGCCGGACGCCGAGGTGGGCGAGGGCGTCCACCACCGCGTTCTGCACCGCGGGGGTGGCCCCGATGGTGCCCGCTTCGCCGATCCCCTTCACCCCCAACGGGTTGAGCGTGGTCGGGGTTTCCATCGTGAGCAGCTCGAAGCTGGGCAGCTCGGCCGCGGTGATGAAGGCGTAGTCGGCGAGGTTGGCGTTCTGCGGGTTGCCGTCGGCGTCGTAGGAGACCTCCTCGAGCAGTGCTTGCGCGGCGCCCTGGGCGATGCCGCCGTGGCGCTGGCCCTCGGTGAGGATCGGGTTGAGGATCGTCCCGGCGTCGTCGACGGTCACGTGCCGCAGGTAGTCGACCTTGCCGGTCTCGGTGTCGACCTCGACGACCGCGAGGTGCGAGCCGAACGGGAACGTCGGCCGGTCCTCGGTGAACCGCACGTCGGAGGCGAGCACCTCCTCGGACTTCTCCGCCAGCTCCGCCCAGGACAGCGCGATGTTCGGCGTGCCGCGCACCTGCCACTTGCCCTCGGTCAGCTCGAGGTCGGCTTCGTCGATCTCGATCAGCTCGGCGGCCAGCTTGCGCGCCTTGTCCTTGACGTCCACGGCCGCCCGGTGCACCGCCGACCCGCCCAGCTGCAGCGACCGCGAGCCCATCGTGCCCACGCCCTCGGGGATCAGGTCGGTGTCGCCGTGCACGACCTCGATCTTGTCCAGGTCGATGCCCAGCTGCTCGGACACCAGCATCGCGAAGGACGTCCAGTGGCCCTGCCCGTGCGCGGAGCTGCCGGTGAGCACCAGGGCGCTGCCGTCCGGGCGGATCTCCACGCGCCCGGTCTCGCCCTCGGTGTTGTTCGGCGCGGTGATCTCCACGTAGCTGGCCAGGCCGATGCCCAGCTGGCGGGTGGAGCCCTCGGCCCGGCGCTTGGCCTGCTCCTCGCGGAGGGCCTCGTAGTCGGCGGCTTCCAGCACCGCGTCGAGGCCCTTGATGTACTCGCCGGTGTCGTAGGTCATCCCGCCCGGCGTGTCGAACGGGAACTGCTCGGGACGCACCAGGTTGCGGCGCCGCACCTCGGCCGGGTCGACGCCGATCTCGGCGGCGAACAGGTCCATCGCCCGTTCGACGGCCGCGGTTGCCTCCGGTCGTCCCGCGCCGCGGTAGGCGCCGATCGGGGTGGTGTTGGTGACCACCGCGCGGGCCCGCGACTGCACCTTCGGGATGTCGTAGACGCCGCTGGTCATGAACCGGGTGAACAGCGGCAGGAACGCGCCCATCCGCGGGTAGGCGCCGACGTCCTGCACGAGGTCGAGCTGGTAGGCGAGCACCGTGCCGTCGCGGCGACCGCCGATGGTCACCACCTGCCGCTGCGCGCGGCCGTGGGTCATCCCGAGCAGGTTCTCGCTGCGGCTCTCCACCCACTTGACCGGGCGCCCGACCTGCTTGGCCAGGAAGGGCAGCAGCGCGGCCTCCTGGTCGATGCCGATCTTGGCGCCGAACCCGCCGCCGACGTCGGGCGTGATCACCCGGACCTGCTCGCGCGGCAGCCCGAGGTTGGCCATCAGCGCGTCGCGGCAGCTCTGCGCGTTCTGGTTGGACAGCCACACGGTGACCTTGTCGCCGGCCCAGGCGCAGGCCGCGGTGCGGACCTCCAGCGGCGCGGCGGCCAGCCGCTGGTTCTCGATCTGCTTGCTGACCACGACCTCGCAGTCGGCGAACAGCGATTCGTCCAGCTCACCGCTGGTGCCGGTGATGTTGGTGCCGGCGTCGGCGAACAGCAGGACCTCGTCGCGCAGGGCGTCGTCGACGTCGACCACCGGGTCCAGCGGGTCGTAGTCGACCGAGATGGCCTCGGCGGCGTCCTCGCCCTGGGCGCGGGTCTCGGTGACCACCGCGGCCACCGGTTCCCCGACGTAGCGGACGACTTCGCGGGCCAGGTGCGGGCGTTCCATCGCCGCTGGTGGCGGGCCGCTGATGCCGCCGTCCGGCGGGAAGGCGGGGAGGTCGACGTCGGCGCCGGTGAACACGCCGAGCACGCCGGGCAGGGCTCTGGCCTCGTCGGTGTCGATCTCGGTGATCCTGGCGTGCGCCAGCGGGCTGCGCACGAAGGTCACGTGCAGCGCCCCGTCCAGCTCTGGCTCGCGCAGGTCGTCGACGTAGGTCCCGCCGGCGGTGAGAAGGCGCGGGTCTTCACGGCGTTCTACCCGGGTGCCGAGAATGCTCAATGCTGCCTCGCAGTCAGAACGATCAGTTTCGGGAACCGACCAGTCAGTCTGCTGGTGCGAATGGCGATCCACAAGACTCGCCACGACTTTTGCCGTCCACTTTGCGCCGTCGTCCCGACGCGTCCGCGCGGCGTTCACCGCGTCGCCGAGCAGCTGGCGCCGTCGATCCGGAGTGCTCCCAGCGTTGCACGCTCCAGCGGTCACCACAACGGATGACCCGCGGCCGCGCGAGTGTCCGAAATGGACCGTCCGGTCAGGGGTGGAACACCTGCGAGGCCGCACGGATCGTGCGCAGCGTTGCTTCGTGGGATCCGGCGCCCTCGGGCATCAGCAGGACGCGGCCGACGCCCAGTTCCGACGCCCGCTCGGCCAGGCGCCTGCGGCATTCCGCGACGTCGCCGGCGATGTGGCAGCCGGTCAGCGCCGCGGCTCCGGCGAGGGCTTGCTCGGCGGTCGGCGCCGGGCGTTCGACCAGTGGTTTGCCGAACTCCGCGATCTGCAGCTCGGCGTCGGCGATGCCGGTGGTCAGCAGCTGCTCCGCGGTCGGGGTGTCGTCGGCGACGGCGAAGTACGCCGAGTCGATGTTGTCCTGCGGATCCAGCTGGTGGCCGTGCTCGGCAGCCGCGGCGGCGTGCGCGTCGAGCACGGTGCGCTTGGTCGGCACGTCGATGAACGGGCCGAGCAGCACGGGGAGTCCGAGGCGGCCCGCCAGCCGGGCTGATTCCGGGGACGAGGACGCCAGCACGAACGGAACCCGGCGGGCAGGCGGTTCCGGCGTGATCGCGACTTCGTCGAACTGGTACCGCTCGCCGCTGCCCTTCGCGCGTCCCTGCCGCAGCGCTTCTTCGAGCAGCGCCACGGGCTCGGCGATGTCGCGGAACCCGGCGATCCCGGTGCCGAACACCTCCTGGTCGATCAGCGGCTGGCCGCGCCCGACGCCCAGCGTGAAGCGGTCGCCGGAGAGGTGCTGGAGCACCGAGGTCTGCTCGGCGAGCGCGAGCGGGTGGTGGTTGGGCAGCACGCACACAGCCGTTCCGACGTGCAGCTTCGTGCGGCCGAGCAGGAATCCCGCCATCGCCAGGGCGGCGGAGTTGAGCGCCCTGGGGTTGAAGTGGTGCTCGGTCGTCCAGAGCTCGTCCCAGCCGTGCTGCTCGGCTTCGCGGGCGTAGTCGAGCGCCCGGTCGTAGGTCTCGCGGCTGCCGGCGGTGCCGAACGAGTCAGTGAACAGGACGAGCCCCGCCGCTATTTTTCGTCGCATGTACGAAAAATAGCAGCGGGGTTCGGGGGGAGTCGAGGGATAAGTTGGGCGGGTGACGACGTCAGATGCCCCGCGCCGCCGTGGTCGCCCGCCGAAGCTGACCCGCGAAGCGGTGCTCGCGACAGCGCTGGAGATCCTCGACGAGTCCGGTCACGTGGGACTTTCCATGCGCGCGGTGTCCGAGCGGCTCGGCGTCGGGAAGATGAGCCTGTACCACCACGTGGCCGACCGCGCGGAGCTGGAACGGCTGGTCATCGAGCGGCTGCTGGCCGAGCTGGAGGTCCCGGACGCGGCGCTGCCCTGGCGCGAGCGGATCACCGCGCTGGCGCACAGCGTTCGGGGGCTGATCGTCCGCCATCCCAACGCGACCCCGCTGGTCGCGCTCCGCGAGTACAGCGACCCGGAGTCGCTGCGGCTGCCGGAAGCGGTGATGCGCGCGCTGCACGACGCGGGACTGCGCGGCGTCGACCTCGTGGGCGGGGCGCGCTTGGTCTTCGGCTACGCGATCGGCTTCGCGCAGATCGACCTGGTCGCGCGGGATTCCCGCAGCGGCGCGGTCTCGCCGATGGAGTCCCTGCCGGAGGAGGACTTCCCGCACGTGGTGTCCTCCGCGCGGCTGACCCGGGGGCTGAGCTTCGACGACCAGTTCGAGTTGGGCTTGCAGCCGTTGCTCGCGGGTTTGGCGGCCATCGCCGACCGCTCGTCCTAGCGCGATGGCTCGAGCGGGGGAACCTGGCCGAGATCAGCTTTGTGGCGCTTGTCACACCATCTGGTTGGGGGCAGAGTCGGTGCAGTAAAGAGCCACCCCTGATGGCGGAAGAGGTGTTCGCCGATGGCCACGACCACCGAACTGGCCGAACTCCAGCGCGTCATGACGCAGCTGCGCAGCAGCGTCGCCGTCCTGCACGCCCGATACGGCGACGCCCCAGCCGTGCGCCGCCTGCACAACGACGTGGAGCGCCTCGACATCGACGTCGCCGAGCTCTCCACCGCTCTGCCGGCCCAGCGCCGCGGCGTCGAGTCCGAGGAAGTCGTGGTCGTGCCCGACACCCCCTACGACCCGTCGCTGTGGCAGGACGCCGACGACGAGGGCCTGGGAGGCCGCGCCGAACAGTAGGACCGCCCGCAACGTCAGGTGAGCACCTCCCCGGACAAAAACTGACAACGAGGTCTTTGAATGTCCGCTCCCCCTTCCGCCACCGGCCGGGCACGGATCTCCGTGCGAACCCTGCGCACCGACCGGTGGTGGGTGCCGCCGCTGGTCACCTTCCTCGCGCTGCTCGCGTTCGTGATCTACGGCGTGATCCGCACGTTCATGAACCAGTGGTACTGGGTTCCCGAGTACCACTACCTGGCGCCGTTCTACTCGCCGTGCCTGTCCACGGCCTGCGTGCCGGGCGCCAGCCACTGGGGTCAGCCGGCCCCCGACCTCGGGCCGTTCGTGCCGCCGCCGATCTTCGTGCTGCCGTTCGTCCTCGGCTTCCGGCTGACCTGCTACTACTACCGGAAGGCCTACTACCGGTCGTTCTGGGCGTCGCCGCCGGCCTGCGCGGTCGCCGAACCGCACCGCCGCTACTCCGGCGAAACCCGCTTCCCGCTGATCATGCAGAACGTGCACCGCTACTTCTTCTACGCGGCGCTGATCGTGGCGGCGGTGCTCACCTACGACACGGTGATCGCCTTCCGCGGTGCCGACGGCGGTTTCGGCATCGGGCTCGGCAGCCTGCTGATGGTGGTCAACGTGGTGCTGCTGTGGTCGTACACGCTGTCCTGCCACTCCTGCCGGCACCTGATCGGCGGCCGGATCAACCACTTCTCCAAGCACCCGGTGCGCTACTGGTTCTGGACCAAGGTCACCTGGCTCAACGGCAAGCACATGCTGCTCGCCTGGTCATCACTGGTTTCGGTCGCCCTGGTCGACCTCTACGTGATGCTGGTGGCCAGCGGCGCGCTCTCAGATCCCCGGTTGTTCAACTAGAAGGACGTAGATGGTGGAGATCGAACGGCACGAGTACGACGTCGTCGTGATCGGCGCCGGTGGCGCAGGTCTGCGCGCGGCGATCGAGACCCGGTCGCAGGGCCTGCGCACCGCCGTGGTGTGCAAGTCGTTGTTCGGCAAAGCGCACACGGTGATGGCCGAAGGCGGCATCGCGGCCTCGATGGGCAACGTCAACTCCCGCGACAACTGGCAGGTGCACTTCCGGGACACCATGCGGGGCGGGAAGTTCCTGAACAACTGGCGGATGGCCGAGCTGCACGCGAAGGAAGCGCCGCAGCGGGTGTGGGAGCTGGAGACCTACGGCGCGCTGTTCGACCGCACCGCGGACGGGCGGATCAGCCAGCGCAACTTCGGCGGCCACGAGTACCCGCGGCTGGCGCACGTCGGCGACCGCACCGGGCTGGAGCTGATCCGCACGCTGCAGCAGAAGATCGTGTCGCTGCAGCAGGAGGACCACGCCGACTTCGGCGACTACGAGGCGCGGATCAAGGTGTTCCAGGAGTGCACGGTCACCGAGCTGCTCAAGGACGACGGCCGGATCTCCGGCGCGTTCGGGTACTGGCGCGAGTCCGGGCGGTTCGTGGTGTTCGAGGCGCCCGCGGTGATCGTGGCGACCGGCGGCATCGGCAAGTCGTTCAAGGTCACCTCCAACTCCTGGGAGTACACCGGCGACGGGCACGCGCTGGCGATGCGCGCCGGGGCGGCGCTGATCAACATGGAGTTCGTCCAGTTCCACCCGACCGGCATGGTGTGGCCGCCGAGCGTGAAGGGAATCCTGGTCACCGAGTCGGTGCGCGGCGACGGCGGAGTGCTGCGCAACTCCGAGGGCGACCGGTTCATGTTCGACTACATCCCCGAGGTGTTCAAGGACAACTACGCCGACAGCGAGGACGAGGCGGACCGCTGGTACGACGACCCGGACAACAACCGCCGCCCGCCCGAGCTGCTGCCCCGCGACGAGGTGGCGCGGGCGATCAACAACGAGGTCAAGGAGGGCCGCGGGTCCGAGCACGGCGGGGTCTTCCTGGACGTGGCGACCCGGCTGCCCGCGGAGAAGATCACCCAACGCCTGCCGTCGATGTACCACCAGTTCAAGGAACTGGCCGATGTGGACATCACGGCGGAGGCGATGGAGGTCGGCCCGACCTGCCACTACGTGATGGGCGGCGTGGAGGTCGACCCGGACACCGCGGCCTCGCGGGTGCCGGGGCTGTTCGCCGCAGGCGAGGTGGCGGGCGGGATGCACGGATCCAACCGCCTGGGCGGGAATTCGCTGTCCGACCTGCTGGTCTTCGGTCGCCGCGCGGGTGCTGGAGCGGCCGGCTACGTGACCTCGCTGGGCATCCGCCCGAGCATCGCCGAGTCCGATGTGGACGTTGCGGCCCGGCGGGCGCAGGACCCGTTCACCGCGTCGTCCCAACCGGTTGGGGAGAACCCGTACTCCCTGCACGCCGAACTCCAGCAGGTGATGAACGACCTGGTCGGGATCATCCGCCGCGGCCAGGAGATGCGGCAGGCGCTGGAGAAGCTGCGCGACATCAAGGACCGCGCGCAGCACCTGGCGGTCGAGGGCAACCGCCAGTTCAACCCGGGCTGGCACCTGGCCCTCGACCTGCGGAACATGCTGCTGGTCAGCGAATGCGTGGCGCGCGCGGCGCTGCTGCGCACCGAGAGCCGCGGCGGTCACACCCGGGACGACCACCCGGCGATGGACGCCGAGTGGCGCCGGAAGCTGCTGGTGTGCGACTTGGTGGCCGACCGGGTGGAAGTGGTCGAGCAGCTGCAGCCGCCGATGCGCGACGACCTGCTGGAGCTGTTCAAGCTGGAGGAACTGCGCAAGTACTACACCGGAGAAGAGCTCGGAGACGTCCAGGTTGGGGAAATCTGATGGGATATCAGGCGCACTTCCGGGTGTGGCGCGGCGCGGACGACGGCGAGCTGCGCGACTACACCGTCGAGGTCAACGAGGGTGAGGTGGTGCTCGACATCATCCACCGGCTGCAGGCCACCCAGTGCCCGGACCTGGCGGTGCGGTGGAACTGCAAGGCGGGCAAGTGCGGTTCGTGCTCGGCGGAGATCAACGGCCGCCCCCGCCTGATGTGCATGACCCGGATGTCCACCTTCGACCGGTCCGACACGATCACGGTCACCCCGATGCGCACGTTCCCGCTGGTCAAAGACCTGGTGACGGACGTGTCCTACAACTACGAGAAGGCCCGCGAGGTCCCGGCGTTCCAGCCGCCCGCGGGCCTGGAACCGGGCGAGTACCGGATGCAGCAGGTGGACGTCCAGCGCTCGCAGGAGTTCCGCAAGTGCATCGAGTGCTTCCTGTGCCAGAACGTGTGCCACGTGATCCGCGACCACGACGACAACAAGCACGCGTACTCCGGCCCCCGCTTCCTGATGCGCGTGGCGGAACTGGACATGCACCCCCTCGACGAAGCGGAGCGCCGCCCGGAGGAGGCCAAGGAGGACCACGGCCTGGGGCTCTGCAACATCACGAAGTGCTGCACGGACGTCTGCCCGGAGAACATCCACATCACCGACAACGCCCTGATCCCGCTCAAGGAGCGGGTGGCGGACCGCCGCTACGACCCGATCCTCGGCCTGTTCCGCCGGAAGAAGGAGTGATCACCCGCCAAAAGTCGGTGGAGTTCCAGTACTGTCCGGGCGAACCGCTGGCCATCGTGGAGGGATCCCATGACCGCTTCGCCCATCGACGACCTCGCGCTGGTCCTCACCGCCACCGGCGAGCTGGTCGCCGGAGTGCAGCGCGACCAGTGGGACGCCGCAACGCCGTGCACCGACTGGAACGTCCGCGAGCTGGTCAGCCACATGGTCATCGGGCACCGGCTCTTCAACGGCATCTTGCGCGGCGAGGTGGCCCTCGCGCCCGGAGCGCTGGACCCGACCAACAGCGACGTCCTCGGCAACGACCCGGCGGCGGCCTACCGGAGCGCGGCTGAAGGCCTGCTCGCCGCGTTCCGCCGACCAGGCGTGCTGGACCAGCGCTTCCGCGTGCCGGCGGGCGACGTCCCCGGCATCGCCGCAGTCCACCTGCGCGCAGTCGAAGAGCTCGTCCACGGCTGGGACCTGGCGCGAGCGACGAACCAGAAACCCCGCTACGCCGACGAAGTGGTCGAGCGCCAACTCGACTTCACCAAGTCGGCGCTCCCCGAGATCCCCCCGGACCGAAGCCCCTTCGCCCCACCCCGAGAGGTCCCGGAAACGGCCCCACCACTCGAAAAACTCGCAGCCCTCCTCGGCCGCGACCCGAAGTCGTGAGTGCGTAACAGTGTTCTAGCCCTGCTTCGCACTCACGACCTCTTGAAATCCGGCAAGCCCTGGTGACGACCCGGTTCCGCGGTGTGCTGGTGCGGTCGGTTTGACAGACTCGTGGTGTGACTGCGATCCCAGAGCGCGATCGACTGCGCGGCCACGTAGCGGTCGTCGCGGGTGCGACTCGTGGGGCCGGCCGTGGTATCGCTGCTGGGCTGGCGGAGGCGGGCGCCACCGTCGTGTGCACTGGGCGCAGCAGTCGCGACGGTGATGCCTCGATCCGGTCGGACTACCAACGAGGCGAGTGCATCGAGGAGACCGCTGAGCTGGTGACCGAGCTCGGCGGAACAGGTGTTGCGCTCCAGGTCGATCACCTCGATCCCGAGCAGGTCCGGGGGCTCGCGGAACGGCTGCGGGCCGACTACGGGCACATCGACGTGCTGGTGAACGACATCTGGGGTGCGGAAGTGCTCAAAGGACCTCCGGCCACGTGGAACACGCCCGTTTGGCAACACGATCTGGACGCCGGACTCCGCATCCTCCGGCTGGCGATCGATACGCACCTCATCACGTCCCACCACTTGCTGCCGCTGCTCGTCGACCGGCCGGGCGGTCTGCTCGTCGAGGTCACCGATGGGACCGCGGCGTTCAACGCGGACAACTACCGGATCTCGGTCTACTACGACCTCGCCAAGGTCGCGGTCAACCGGTTGGCGTTCTCGCAAGGGCACGAGCTCGCACCGCACGGTGCGACTGCGGTCGCGGTCACGCCCGGGTGGTTGCGGTCCGAGATGATGCTGGAGAACTTCGGCGTCACCGAGAGCAATTGGCGCGACGCGCTCGACGGAGCTGTTGAAGGCCATCCGGTTGCCCCGGAGGGGTTCGCCGCTTCCGAATCGCCCCGGTACGTGGGGCGTGGTGTCGCTGCGCTCGCTGCGGATTCGAGTCGGATGCGGTGGAACCAACGATCGGTCAGTTCCGCCGATCTGGCGCGCGAGTACGGATTCACCGACGTCGACGGCACGCAACCCGACAGCTGGAGTGGGACGCGCACCCGCCCGGTCACCTGAGCACGGAGTCGTGAGTGCGTAACAGTGTTCTAGCCCTGCTTCGCACTCACGACCTCTTGGGGCCGCCCGGGTGCCACGACGTCAGGCTGTCCGTCGGGGTTTGGGCGAGCCAGGTGCGGAACTCGTCGTAGGTGCGGACTCCGTGGTCCAGCACCGACTGGTAGACCCACACACCCTGCGTCGCTTCGCCCCGCGCCGCCGCGCCTTCTTTGATCGCGAGGACGGCGTCGCGCGTTGAGTCGTCCAGAGCCGCGCGCACGGGGGCGACGAGGTCCGCTGCTCGGGGACCGGGATGGTCGTCGGGCAGCCACCACATGTCGATCTTCCAGGTCTCTTCGGGTGTGAACTCGTAGTCCAGGCGCCAGTAGAGCCCCTGGTCCGGCAGATCCAGTGCGTTGGTGAAGCGCAGTTTGCGCACCCCGGGCAGCTGCGCGCAGGAGGTGAGGGCGGCGAATCCCTCGGCGATGGACGGGGAGGGGGAGTAGATCTCCACGTCGATGTCGGGCTCCACCACCAAGTCGAGGGCGACGGAACCCACGAGCACCGGAGAACCGAACGGCCGCCACCGCTCGAACAGGTCGAGCCGGTCGAGGATCGTGCGCGCGGTGGCGCAGCGTTGGCGGGCGCGCTCCAGACGCGCGTCTGGGGTGTTCATCCGCGGATTCTAGAGCCGGCTGGCTCTTCTCAAGTGATCGTGAAGGGCTCACACCCGTGCAGGTGCCGGTGAGGGTTGGGGCGTCACCACCGTGAGCCATTGGGCTTCTCGTTCGGCGTTCAGGGCTTTCGTGGCCTTGTTGAGCCTGGAGATCGAGACCCGGTGGCCGATGAAGTTGCCGAGGGCCGCTGCCCAGAACGCCGCGCCCAGGCCCGCCGGACCGATCGGGCCCACCACCATCAGGACCTGGACCACCGCTCCGATCGCCAGGCCGGTCAAGGTGGGGCGGACCAAGCGGTCCCGGCGCAGGACGTTGATCGCCGCCAGGCGCATGGACTCCGGGAAGACGTTGCGGATGCGCAGGACCAGCGCCCACCAGGCGCCCGCTGCGATCAGGGCCCCGCCGACGACGTGGATCGCGACCGAGGCGATGCCGGTGGTCGTGAAGGCCAGGGCGGACAGGACCGCAGTCGGGATCAGCAGGGCGAAGATCCACCAGCGGCCGCGGGAGACCAGGGCCCACACCGCCAGCGGGAGGTTGTGGGCCGCGTCGCCGGACTGCGGGTTGAGCTGCAACGTCGTGATGAACGCGCGCAGCGCCTCCTTGATGCGGCCGGACCGGAGCGCGGCCAGGCCCATGACGTTCCACGCCACCGCTAGCTGCGGGTCCAGGCGCAGGGCGGTTTCCAGCGGCTCGCGGGCTTGGCGGGCGGCCTGCTTGCCGCCCATCGACACCAGGACGGTGCCGAGCACGCAGTGCGTCAGCGCCGCGTCCGGTTCGAGGTCGCGGGCGCGTTGGGCGTGCCAGAGGGCCTGGTCGAGGTGCTTCTCCACGACCGCCAGGCCGTTGGCGATCTGCAGGTGCGCTTCCGCCGAGTTCGGGTTCAGCTCCAGCGCGCGCTGGGCCCACGTGATGCCCTCGCCGATCCGGTCCCACGCGACCAGCACCTTGCACATCAGCAGGTGCAGGTCCTCGTCCTGCGGGTTGAGGGCGAGTGCCTGCGAAACGGCCTGCTGCGCCTCGGCGTGCTCCCGGGAGCCCAGGTGCGCCAGCGCCAGCAGCTGCCAGAGCAGGTAGTTGTCGGGCCAGGCCGCGAGCAGCGGGGCGAGCTGCTGCTTCGCGAGGTCGAACCGCTTGGCCTCCAGCAGGTTCCGGACCTGCTCGACCTTGACGTCCGCGTCGCTCACAGCATCCGCTTCTTCTTCAGGTAGGCGGCCAGGTCGTTGTAGGTCCCGTCCTGGTTGGAGTACAGCACCACGTTGCGGGCGGTGGTGAACCACGACGTCGTCGACGGCGTCACCTCGCCGAGGGCGCCGAGCAGGTCCGGCATCTCGATCATCCGCGGCTCACCGGCCTCGATGGAATCCATCAGGGCTCGCTCGCTGGCCGCCTCGCAGATGTGCGCGAGGTCCGCGCCGGAGAACCCGTCGGTGCGCTTGACCAGCTCGGACAGCTTGATGCCTGCGACCGGCCGGTCCTTGAGGTGGTAGCCCAGGATCGCCTTGCGGGCCTCGTCGTCCGGCGGCAGCACCGCCACCGCGCGGTCGAACCGGCCCGGCCGCAGCAGCGCCTGGTCGATGTCCCACGGGTGGTTCGTCGCGGCGAGCACGAAAACGCCCTCGTTGTCGGACTTCACGCCGTCCAGCTCGGTCAGCAGCTGGTTCACCGTGCCGCGCAGCCCCGAGTTGCGCAGCTGGGACCGGCGCTGGCCGATCGCGTCGATCTCGTCGAAGAACAGCACGCACGGCGCGTTCTGCCGGGCGGTCTGGAACAGCGCGTGCATGTTCTTCTCGGAGTTGCCCATCCACATGTCCAGGACTTCCTGGAGCGTCACCGAGATGAACCGGGCGCCGAGCTCGCCGGCCACGGCCTTGGCCAGGAACGTCTTGCCGCAGCCGGGCGGGCCGTAGAGCAGCAGGCCGCCGCGCAGGCTCTTGCCGAACAGCTTGCGCAGCTTCGCGTTGCGCATCGGCGCGAGGAACGCCGCGTTCAGCCGCTTCTTCACCTCGGTCATGCCGCCGACGTCGTCCAGCCGGACGTCGGAGGTCTCGACCTCGAAGACGGCGCCGTCGGCTTGCGGGTCGCTGGGCACCGCCTCGGGTTCGTCGTCCTGCTCGGACTCGTCGGACTCGATGAAGCGCGGCTGCACCACGTCGGCGAGTTCCGCTTCGGCCGCCGACCAGTCGTAGCTCTTCTTCGGCGCGGGCTCCGGCTCCTCGGGCTCGGTCCGGTCAGCGGGGGCGAGTGCTTGCGCCATCATCCGCGAGGCGGCCGCGTTGCCCGGCTCTTGCTGCAACGCCGCCGCGATGTGCGACACGGCCTCGTCGCGGGCCCCGTCGGACAGCAGCAGCTCCGCCAGGTGCAAGCGCAGGGCGATGTCTTCGGGGGCTGCGGTGACGGCGTTGCGCAGGCTGTCGAGGAGCGGGTTGGAACTCACCTGGCCAGCATAGGTCGCGTTCCCGGGGGAGCGGCCCGGGTTTCGGCCGGTGCCGTCGGGATCACGTCGTCGCGGAGTCCTCATTCGACGTTCATCCGCTGTTCCGCTGAATTCCCAGCAGGCCTCCCGTGGGAATTGTGTGAACAACAGATCTCTATCGGTGGTCCGTCGAATGAAAATAGCTGGTGAGGTGTTGTCGAATCGGTTTTACAGTCCTCTGTGGATGGTGCCGAATGGACTGGCGGGTTTTGGTCACGGAGCTGGTGATCCGTTCTCCGGTCGTTATGTTCAACAGCGACCGGGTCGATTTCGGAACTATTCGGAAAGTGGCGCGGGACGAGTCGGGAGGTGGACGTGCAGCAGACCCCTGCTGGGGCGATGCGATGGCGTCTCACCTGCGGTTTCATCCGACGAGTTTCCGCCCGCGGCCGGGCGTCGTGGCCCCCGAAACGGCGCCCGGCCGCTTCTGAACCCTGACGCTCAGACGAAAGTCGGTCAACGCCGACCGCTGGAGATGTGCATTCCCAACGGTTTTCCGGTTCGCCGGACGATCCACTGTGGATTCTTCGGTGGCCGGGTGTTCCTGGCGATGGCGGCCAGAGGAAGTGCGGCTCACGTGCAGCAGGTTCTCGTGGCATTCGGCGGATTCGCACCGGTGGTGACGATCCTGCTTCCGCTCTCGGTGGTGGTGGCGGTGGCATCAGCGGTGGTGCGCAGCGGCTCCGACCCCCGCGAGCCGTTGCTGGACGGGGCGCTCGCCTACTCGGTGCTCACCGTCGGATACCTGGTGTTCCTGCCGCAACCGCCGCCGCCCGCGGATCCGGTCCGGCCGAGCCTCGGCAACGACGTGTCGATGGCGCTGACGGCGGGCCCCGGCGACCTGCTGCCGTGGGTGCAGTTGGCGGGGAACCTGGTCCTGCTGATGCCGCTGGCGGTGCTGGTCCCGCAGCGCGTGCCGTGGTTCGACAGCGTCGTCAAGATCGCGTTCTTCGGACTGTTGCTGTCGGTGTCCATCGAGCTGGTCCAGTTCCTGGGCATCCCCGGCCGGGTCGCGGCGACCGACGACGTGGTGTGCAACACGATCGGCGCGACCGTCGGCGCGCTCCTGGTGCGGCTGCCGCACTGGCTCGGCAGCCGCCCGCAGCACAGCGCCAGCGGCCGCGCCGGCCAAACGGTGTGGACCCTGATCGCCAAGATCGAACAGGAGCGAGGAGTGCTCAGCGAGCAGCGCTCCCGATGAACCCCGGTGGCCGGGGAAAGCCTTCCGCGTCAGACACCCCCGGCCACCGGTCCCAACTGGCCTTCTCCCGCCCCCGTTTTGCGCGGCGGTGCAACCCCTTGGCCGGGCGGATCAGCCCTGGAGCTTCTGGTTGCGCTCGCTGAGGGAGCGGCCGAGCGCGTCGACCTCCTGCTCCATCTTCGGGATCAGACGCCGGACGGTCGGCCGCATCAGGATCTCGACGACCCCGGACGCCGGGAGGTTGCGCAGCCAGTGCATCAGCGCGACCGCCCGCGGCACGTACACCCGGCGGGCGCGCCGCTCGACGCCGTCGGCGAAGGCCTTGGCGCAGTCCTGCACGCTCGTGGTGGAGCGCATCGGCCACGGCAGGCGCTTGCGCATCTGCTCGAAAGCGCTCAGGTCCTGCGCCACGTCGCGCACCATGTCGGTGTCGATCCACGACGGGTGCGCGCTGCCGACCATCACGCCCAGGTGCGACACCTCCGTGCGCAGCGCGCTGGCCAGCGCCTCCGCGCCGGACTTGCTCGCGGTGTAGGCGGCCATGCCGCCGATCGGCGTGAACGCCGACAGCGACGAGACCACCAGCAGGTAGCCGCGGCGCTCGATCAGGTGCGGCAGGGCGGCGCGGGCGGTGTGGAAGACGCCGTTGATGTTGACGTCGATGGTCTTGGTGAACGCGCGCGGATCGCTCTTGCGCACGGTGCCGATGGGCGCGATCCCGGCGTTGGCGATGACCACGTCGATGCGCCCGAGCTGCTCGGCGGCGGCGTCCACGGCGGCCTTGATCGAGTCGCCGTCGGTGACGTCGGCCTCGGCCCAGAAGTGGCCGTCGCCGAGTTCGGCCGCGACGGCCGCCAGCTCGTCGGGCTCCAGTCCGACCAGGGCGAGCCGGGCGCCTCGGCGGGCCAGCTCCCGGGCGGTCTGCGCGCCGATCCCCCGCGCGGCACCGGTGATCAGGACGACCTTGCCGGACACGTTCGGCATGTGCACTCCCTCGATCGACGTTATCTACTCCGCAGTAGCCTACTCATAGTAGGTTCCCCCGGACCAGCGCGGAAGAGGCTGATGCGGCGGACTTGACCCTCCCGTCGCGGGAGACCGCACAGTCGACCCCACTCGATCTTGGAGTGGAGGCTTCGATGCGAAGTGCGATCGGCCTGCTGGCCGTGGCGCTGCTGCTCGCCGGGTGCGCGGGCACTGCCAGGTCCGCCCCAGAGCTGGACGTCGGCGGCGGTGCGATCGACGAGCCGCTGGCGGTCGTCGTGAGCGGATTGGCGCCGGGGGAGCAGGCTTCGGTGTGGGCGCGGACGACCGACGACCGCGGTCGGCTGTGGACTTCGTGGGCGACGTTCGCGGCGGATCGCGGCGGGCGCGTCGACATCGCCGGGCAGGCTCCGATCACCGGCTCCTACACCGGGACGGACCCCACCGGACTGCTGTGGTCGATGCGGTTGCCGTCCGGGGAACCGGTGTCCGAACCGCGAGCCGCGCTGAGCGGACCCGAGCTCCGGCTGACCATCGGCGTCGACGTCGGCGGGAGCACGGTGGCGCAGGCGCCGCTGGTGGTGCCGCTGCACGCGCCGGGAGTGCGGTCGACGCCGACCGCCGAGGACGGGCTGGTCGGTGATCTCCACCTCCCACCCGGTCCCGGGCCGCACCCGGGCGTGATCCTGCTGGGCGGATCCGAAGGCGGCCGGCCGAACCCCGAGCTGGGGCGGTTCTTGGCCGGGAAGGGCTTCGCGGTGCTCGGCCTGGCCTACTTCGGACTGCCCGGGTTGCCGCCCGCGCTGGACCGGATCCCCGTCGAGTACGGCACCCGTGCGGTGGACTGGTTGCAGGCCCGGCCGGAGGTCTCCGACGGGCGGGTGGGCGTGGTCGGGTTGTCCAGGGGCGGCGAGTTCGCGCTGGTGCTGGGCGCGTTCGCGCCGGGGGTGGGTGCGGTGGCGTCGATCGTGGGGTCCGGGGCGGTGTTCCCCGGAGCGGTGCAACCGGGATCGTCCTGGACGCGTGCCGGTGCCGACCTCCCGCCGCTGGTGATCGCTTCGCCCGGATCCCCGGTCGGCTTCCTGGCCTCGGCTGCGCGCGGACGTCCCGGGCAGTTCGTCGACACCCAGGGCACTACGGCCACGCCGGACGAACTGGACCGCGCCGCGATCCCGGTCGAGCGCAGCGATGCCGCATTCGTGCTGGTGTCCGCCGAGCAGGACGAGTTGTGGCCGTCGCAGCGGCTGCTGGACGTCGCCGCGCGCCGGCTCGGTGGCCGGGCCGAGCACGTGGTCCAGCCGGGAGCAGGCCACTTCATCCTCGACGTGCCCAACCTCCCGACCTCCTACACGACCGCGGCCGCGTTGATCCCGGGCGTGTTCTGGATCGCCGGCGGCGGAACCCCGCAAGCCAACGCGGCAGCCACCGCGGACACCGTGCGCCGGGTCGTCGAGCTGTTCCGGGAGGAGCTGTGACCAGCAGCATTGCTTTCGGGGTGGCCTACGCGGCGTTGATCGCGCTGCTCGGCGTCCTCTTCGGATATCCGGTCGATCCGGTGCTGATCGGGTTGGCGGTGCCCGCGACTCTGGCGTTCCTCGCGGGTCGAAACGCGATCTGCCGGAAGACCTGGGGACCGATGTGGTGTCTCGGCGCTGCCACGGCGCTGGTGGTGCTCGGCGAGCTCGCGGGATCCGGCCAGCGCATCGAGGTGGGTGGGGTGCTCGTCGGCACCGGCCCGCAGTGGATCGGGGCCTTGGCGGCGGGTTGGCCGCGGCTGCTCGTGCTCGTCGGCTTCTGCGCGCTCCGGCGCGCTCCGGAACAGCCGAGCCGCCGGAAAGCGCTCGGACTGGCGGCGGTGCTGGCCGCGATAGCGACCGCCTGCACCGCGTTCGGAACGGCGCTGTCCGGTGGGCTGTTGGTCTGGGCGCTGGTGGGGAACGTGCTCGCGTTCGCGGTGGCGGGCTTCCTGCTGCTCCGGTCCGGGCTGCGACTGCCCGCGCTGCTGCTGGCAGTCGGCGCGTTGCTGGCCGGACTCGACGAGCAGCTCCTCGACGTCGGCACCCCGGCCGCCACGCACCTGCTGCTCTGGCCCGCCTACCTCGTGGCGGCCCTGCTGGTGGCTGCACTGGAAGCTCTGGCCCGGCGGCTGTTCCGCCGACGCCCGGGGATCACCTGAAACGCGAACGGGGCCGCAGGCATGTTGCCCGCGGCCCCGTTCGGTGCTTCAGCTCAGAGCGCGCTGAGCTTGCTGAGGGTGTCCTGCTGGTTCGCCAGGAAGTCCTCGGCCAGCTTGCGCATCGCCTGGGCCTGGCCTTCCTCCTGCTCGGAGCGGGCCAGCTGGCCGGCGCTCTGCTCCAGCGCCTGCACGGCCTGCTTCCACTGCTTGTCGAACTGCTCGCCCTGGAGCTGCTTGAGCTGGTCGAGCTGCTGCGACGGCTGCTGACCCGCGTCGCCGGCCTCGTCGGTGGAGTCCGCCGGGTCGCTGTCCGACGGCTGCCCGGCCGCGGAGGCCAGGAACGCGTCGAGCTGGGTGACCTGCAGCTGCGCCGACTGCTGGAGCTGGGTCGCGAGCGCCTTGGTCTCGGCGCTCTGCCCGTTGCTCTGGGCCAGCTGCGCGAGCTCGACGACCTGCTTGCGGTTCGCCTGCAGCTGCTGGGCGAACTCGCGGTCGGTCTCGCTGTGCTGGCCCGCCTGCTGCTGGCCGCTGTGCTGCTGGGCGGTCGCCGACGGCGGCGTGCCGGGGGACGGGGGCTGGTCGCTCGGTCGCTCGGCCGGCGTGCAGCCAGCCAGGGCGAGACCGCCGATCAGCACCGCACCGATGATCGTGCTCCTCCGCACGTGCTTCCCCTCCAGGATCTGGTGGACGTCGTCCCAGGGCGGCCCGTCTCGCAGGTGGGCTGCCGGACCTGTTGATCCGTAGGCTAACCGGCGCCCTCCCGTCGGGTTCGGGCGACATGTCCGTGATCGCCGCCTGTCGGGTCGATCTCACTCCTGGTGACCGGGAGCGCCCCAATGAATAGGGTGGCTACGGCCCGGCCGAACTACGCCGGGGCGTCGGGACTAGTATCCGCAGTCGGCAGGCATCGCGACTGGCTCATCCTGCAGTCGCCCTGCGGGGTGTCGCATGCTGTCACCCGACCCACCCGGGTCGGGGGCGGATCCAACCGGATCCGACGAAGGATTCGAGGGAGTGCAGGAGGCACCGTGACGGCCGTCGCGCCACAGCCGATCGCCACGCGCCCCTATCCGGTGCGCAAAACGGTCAAGGGTTCGTACCTGGCGCGGATGTTCCGCACCACGGACCACAAGCAAATCGGCATCATGTACATGGTCACGTCGATGACGTTCTTCCTCATCGGCGGTCTGATGGCGATGCTGATCCGCGGCGAGCTCGCGGTCCCGGGGATGCAGTTCCTGTCGCAGGAGCAGTACAACCAGCTGTTCACCATGCACGGCACGGTGATGCTGCTGATGTACGCGACCCCGATTCTGTTCGGCTTCGCCAACTACATCCTGCCGTTGCAGATCGGCTCCCCGGACGTCGCGTTCCCGCGGTTGAACGCCCTGGGGTACTGGCTGTTCACCTTCGGCAGCCTGGTCGTGCTGTCCGGCTTCCTGCTGCCGGGCGGTGCCGCTGACTTCGGTTGGTTCGCCTACACCCCGCTGTCGGACGCCCTGCACTCGCCGGGCCACGGCGCGGACATGTGGATCGCCGGTCTGGCCGTCTCCGGTCTGGGCACGATCCTCGGTGCGGTCAACATGATCACCACCGTGGTCTGCCTGCGCGCGCCCGGCATGACCATGTTCCGGATGCCGATCTTCACCTGGAACATCCTGGTCACCAGCGTGCTGATCCTGATGGCGTTCCCGATCCTGACCGCCGCGCTGCTGGGCCTGATGGCCGACCGGCACCTGGGTGCCCACGTCTTCGACCCGGCCAACGGCGGCGTCATCCTCTGGCAGCACCTGTTCTGGTTCTTCGGCCACCCCGAGGTCTACATCGTCGCGCTGCCGTTCTTCGGCATCGTCTCCGAGATCTTCCCGGTGTTCAGCCGCAAGCCGATCTTCGGCTACTCGGGCCTGGTCTACGCGACCCTGGGCATCGCGGCCCTGTCGGTCGTGGTGTGGGCGCACCACATGTACGCGACCGGCGCGGTGCTGCTGCCGTTCTTCGCGTTCACCACGTTCCTGATCGCGGTCCCGACCGGTGTGAAGTTCTTCAACTGGATCGGCACCATGTGGAAGGGGCAGCTGACCTTCGAGACGCCGATGATCTTCAGCGTCGGCTTCCTGGTCACCTTCCTCTTCGGTGGTCTCACCGGTGTCCTGCTGGCCATGCCGCCGGTCGACTTCCACGTCTCGGACACCTACTTCGTGGTCGCGCACTTCCACTACGTGCTCTACGGCACGATCGTGTTCGCCACCTTCGCCGGCATCTACTTCTGGTTCCCGAAGATGACGGGCCGGATGATGGACGAGCGGCTGGGCAAGCTGCACTTCTGGCTGACCTTCATCGGCTTCCACGGCACCTTCCTGGTCCAGCACTGGCTGGGCAACGAGGGCATGCCCCGCCGGTACGCCGACTACCTGGAGTCCGACGGCTTCACCATGCTGAACACGATCTCCACGATCGGCGCGTTCATCCTGGGTGCCTCGATGCTGCCGTTCCTCTACAACGTGTTCCGCAGCTACCGCTACGGCGAGGTCGTGGACGTCGACGACCCGTGGGGCTACGGCAACTCGCTGGAGTGGGCCACCTCGTGCCCGCCGCCGCGGCACAACTTCACCGAGCTGCCCCGGATCCGCTCCGAGCGCCCGGCGTTCGAGCTGCACTACCCGCACATCTCCGAGCGGATGCGGCTCGAGGCGCACCTGAGCCTGACCGGCAAGACCATCGCCCACAAGCACGAGGGCGGCGGTACCGCCACCGCGGTGATCGACAAGCCGGTCACCGAGGAAGAGTCCGGCAAGGACGACTCCGAGAAGTGATTTGGGCGCTAGCCCCACACCGAGCACCTGTGCCAGGGTGGGATTAGCTCGACGAAGAGCCCCGGCGGGCCTGCTCGCCGGGGCTCTTCGCTTGCCGAGGTGTTCAAGAACCTGGCTGAAGAACTCGTTTTGCGTGGCGGTGCAGGTAGCGGAACCTCAGCGCCCGCCTGGACTGCGGGAGCCCAGACTTATGTATGACCAATACACGGCGTCAGGGCTGTCCTCGCCAGGCGAACGCTGAGAACCCGCGGCGGTGCAAGTGCCGTAGGTGGGCTAAGCGGCTGCGCCGCTTCACAGACAAAGATCAAAGCCAGGATCGAAGACAGGCATTCAGAGAGGAAGAACCGCTGCCGTGAGTGCCGCGAATGCGACCACCGTGCTGATCACCGTGACCGGGAAGGACAAGCCCGGCGTCACCTCCGTGCTGTTCGCCGCGCTGACCCGGCACGGCGTGGACATCGTCGACGTCGAGCAGGTGGTGATCCGAGGTCGTCTGGTGCTCGGCGTCCTGGTGTCCACCGAGCACGACCCGGAGCAGCTGCAGGAGGCGGTGGAGCAGGCGATGGCCACCGTCGGCATGACCGTCGACGTGGCGATCGGCGCCGAGGACGGCGACGCCAGCAAGCTCGCCTCCAGCCACGTCGTGGTGGTGCTCGGGCAGCCGGTGACCGCGCGCAACTTCAGCGAGGTGTCCCGCGGCCTGGCCGAGATCGGGGTCAACATCGACTCCATCCGGCGCGTCGCCGACTACCCGGTGACCGGGATCGAGCTGCAGGTCAGCGCACCGGAATCGGACGACGACACGGCGCTGACGCAGGCGATGGCCGACATCGCCGCGCGCGCCGGGGTCGACCTGGCGGTGGAGCGGACCGGGCTGTCCCGGCGGGCCAAGCGGCTGGTGGTCTTCGACGTGGACTCCACGCTCATCCAGGGCGAGGTCATCGAGATGCTGGCCGCGCGCGCCGGCTGCGAGGACCAGGTCCGCGAGGTCACCGAGCGGGCCATGCGCGGCGAGCTGGACTTCTCCGAATCGCTGCGGCAGCGGGTCGCCGTGCTGGAGGGCCTGCCGGCGACGGTGCTGGACGACGTCGCCGCGGAGCTGGAGCTCACCGCGGGCGCGCGCACCACGATCCGCACCCTGCGGCGGCTGGGCTTCCACACCGGTGTGGTGTCGGGCGGGTTCACCCAGATCATCGACCAGCTGGTGGACGAGCTCGGACTGGACTTCAGCGCCGCCAACGAGCTGGAGGTCGTGGACGGCAAGCTGACCGGCCGCGTGATCGGCGAGATCGTGGACCGGCCGGGCAAGGCCAAGGCGCTGCGCCGCTTCGCCGAGTCCTTCGGCGTCCCGGCCGCGCAGTGCGTGGCCGTCGGCGACGGTGCCAACGACATCGACATGCTCTCGGCGGCCGGTCTGGGCGTGGCGTTCAACGCCAAGCCCGCGCTGCGCGAGGTCGCCGACACGGCGCTGTCGCACCCGTTCCTGGACGCCGTGCTGTTCGTGCTGGGCGTCACCCGCGCCGAGATCGAGTCGGCCGACGCCGAGGACGGGGTGCTGCGCCGGGTGCCGCTGGAGGCGTGATGCAGCCGGGGAATAACGGTGCTCCGGAAACGGCTGATCGAGGTGTGCTGGACACCGCCGTGCTCGATCCGCTGATCACCCGCTACGCGTCCTGGCTGGCCCTGCCGGGCGCGGCCACGGCGGACACCTCGGACGAGGATCCGGAGAACGTCGTGCTGATGCCGATGGTCCTGCGGATCGAGCGCCGCGACCCGCCGGACCGCACCGCGCTGCTGGAAGCGGCGGCCGCGGCGGCGCTGGCGGTGTGCCTGGACGAGCGCTGCAAACCGGGCGGTGAGTGGCACGAGGCCATGAGCACCTGGATCGCCGGACGGATCCGGAAGGTGTCGCGGCGAGCCCGCGGCGCGCACTGGGAGGCGGTGCAGTCGCTGCCCGGCCGCACCTTCAAGGTCGGCAACGCCGAGGTCCGCGCCTTCCTGCCGATGCGGGTCGCGGACATGCCGAAGGAGCTCAGCCGCCTGCAGATCTCCGGCAGCGAACTGGACTCCGACGAACCGGGCCCGCCCCTGCCGAACGCACCGGTGCTGTGGCTGAACCCGGACGTCCCGATGAGCGCGGGCAAGTCGGCGGCGCAGGTCGGCCACGCGACGATGATCCTGGCGTCCCTCCTGCACGGCGAAGGCATGCACGCGGAGCTGGAGAGCTGGGCGGCGAACGCCTTCCGCTGCTCGGTCCGCCAAGCCGACGCCGAAACCTGGTCCAACCTCCACCCCGGAGACAACCCGGAAAAGGCCTGGCGAGAAGCGCGAGTGGGCATGGTCCGAGACGCCGGCTTCACCGAAGTGGACCCGGGCACGGTCACCGTCCTGGCCCAGTGGCGATGACACCGACTTCCTGACAGTTCGCCCCATGCCTGGGTAATGTCCCCGGCGTGTCCGTGGGGGAATCAGAGTTAGCCGCCTTGGCCCAAGCCGTATGCGCGGATAAACGTCCGATCAAAGCGTTCTACGCGGCGTTCGCGAAAGCGGTCGTTTATGCCCAGCGACCGGAGAAACCCGGTGTGTTCGTCACGGACGCCGAGAGCTGGGGCCGGTGGACGGTGGTGTTCTCCAGCCCGGAGCGACTCGCCGCCTACGCAGGTGAATGCGACTACATGTCGATGCCGGGCGCGGTCTTCCTGGAGTTGGTGCCGGCCGGCGTGGGCGTGATGGTCGATCCCGAGGATGACCACCGACTCCCGCTGGTGGCGAGGGTGGACGACTTCTTCGCGCTCGAGCGGGAGTGGAAGCGCACGGCGCCAGCACGCCAAGCGGCTGCTCGCAAGGCATGAACGGTGGGGGTTGAGCTTGGACGGCAATGGATTCCACGTCGAAATCGAGTTGCTGGAAACGGCGTCGAGGAACATGGACGAACTCGTCGCCGGGCAGGACAACTCGGAGTTGAGCGAGTTGCCCGGCGCTAGCGAGTCGTACGGGCACGCCGATCTGCTGTCGGCCTTGACGGAGTTCTGCGACCGGTGGTCGGTCGGCCTGGACGCGTTGTGCGATCGGGCCACCCGCATGAGCTACTCGCTCGGTGAGACCGCCAAGGCGTACCGCGAAGCAGATCAGGCCGGTGCGGACGCGCTTTCGGTCGATCCGGGGATCGATGTGGTGCAGCCGGGCCCGACGATCCCGGGGATGTCTCGATGACTTTCGAACTGGGGGAGGCCACGGAGCCGACGCTGCTCGTGCCCGGAGACCCGGACGTGATCGAGTCGAACGCTCGGTTCATCCGGGAGCGAGCGGTCAAGGCGTCCGAGACCGGTGAAGCGCTGAAACGAATCGATGCCGGCGGGTGGAGCGGTGAAGCCGCAGACCTCTGGCACGAGCAGCACGAGACGGATGTCCCGCGCTGGTTCGATGGTGGGGATTCGCTGGAAGCCGGGGCTGCCGCACTCGAGGAGTACGCGCGCGTGCTGCGGTGGGCTCAGGGCGAGGCCGCTGAGGCCGCTCGGTTGTGGGCGGAAGGGGAGGCTGCCACCGAGCAGGCGAAGCTGGACTACGAGCGAGCTGTCGCCGACGCGCAAGGTGGTGAGATCGCACCATTCGTCGATCCTGGTGGGGAGAGCCGGCAAGCCGCTCAGGACATGCTGCGGCTGGCTCGGCAGGAGCTGATCGCAGCGGGCGACAGCGCTGCTTTCGCGCTGCGGGAAGAAGCAGCCGTAGCGCCTCAGGATTCGCAGGCGCAGATCGATTCGAACTTCTACGGTGCGCTCTGGGAGGGTTTCGCCGGCACGTTCACGGCGTTCTACGACGCGTTCACCGACCCGCTGGGGACGGTGAAGGCGATGTACTACGCCGCTACCCATCCCGTCGAAGCGTTCAAGGAGATCGTCTCCTGGGACGATTTCGTCAACGGGCGCGGTGAGGTCGGGCTGGGAAGGCTCACCGGTGAGTTCTTGGGGGGACTCGTCACCGGTGGGGTCGGCAAGGTCCTCAAGACGCTCAGGAAGCTTCCAGACGCCCCCGAACACCGGGTTCCTGTTGCCGAGAAGAAGACGACCGGTGACCCGATCGATGTCGCCACGGGCAGCATGGTGCTCGCACAAACGGATGTCGAACTCCCGGGCGTGCTCCCCCTGGTGCTGAAGCGACTGCACCTCTCATCCTTCCGGGCCGGACAGCACTTCGGCCCAACGTGGACTTCGACGTTGGACCAGCGGCTGGAGGTGGACGAGACCGACGTGTGCTTCGTCGCCGACGACGGCACGCTGTCCCTCTTCCCGCAGCCTGCGCCCGGCTCGTCCGTCGTCGCGGTGACTGGACCGCAGCGGAGCTTGGCGCGATCCGAGGACGGCAGTTACACGATCACCGACGCGGCGCAGGGCAGAACGCTGCACTTCGGTTCCGCAGGCGAAATCCTGCCGTTGATCGCGATCACGGATCGCAGCGGTCACCGCATCGACTTCGAGCGCGATGCCGATCGAACACCGGTCGAGGTGCGTCATTCCGGCGGCTACCGCATCCGCGTGGAGTCCGAAAACGGCCTGGTGACCGCGTTGTTCCTCCGCGAGGCGGACAACGGCGACGACGTGCTGCTGATGCGCTACGGCTACCAGGACCGGCGGCTCACGGAGGTGGTCAACGCTTCCGGTCTGCCGCTGAAGTTCACGTATGACGAGGCTGGGCGGATCACGAGTTGGACCGACCGCAACGACAAGTGGTACCGCTACACCTACGACAGCCGTGGTCGGGTCGTGGAGGTGGAGGGCTCGGGCGACTTCCTGAGCGGCACGCTGGAGTACGACGACCGGATCACTCACTGGACCAACTCGCAAGGCGCCCGCACCACCTACCACCTCAACGAATACGGTCAGACGGTCCGCGAGGTCGATGCGCTGGGCGGCGAAATCCGGTGCGAATGGGATGAGCGCGACCGCTTGCTCTCCCGGACCGACCAGCTCGGGCGCACGGTCCGCTACGAGTACGACGACGGCGGCAACCCGGTCGCGATCTCGCGTCCGGATGGCAGCCAGGCCCGGTTCGAGTACAACGACCTTCGACTTCCCACTGCGATCGTCGCTCCGGACGGCTCGGTGTCGCGCCGCGAGTACGACAGGCGCGGGAACATCGTCAGGGCGGTCGATCCGCTCGGTGCCGTCACCAGCTATTCCTATGACAAGCGCGGTCATCTGGTGAACTTCACCGATGCGCTGGGCAACGTGCGTCGGGTCGAGACCGACGCGGCGGGCTTACCGGTCGTCCTGACCGATCCGCTGGGAAACATCACGCGTTATGTGCGGGACGGATTCGGCCGCGTCGCGGAGGTGGTGGATCCGCTGGGTGGCACCACGCGGTTCGGCTGGACCGTGGACGGCAAACCGGCGTGGCGAACCTTGCCGGACGGGGCGACCGAGCGCTGGCGGTACGACGGGGAAGGCAATCTCCGAACCTTCGTCGACGCGCTGGGGCAGGAGACCCGCACGGAGGTCACGCACTTCGATCTGCCGTCGGAGGAGATCCGGCCGGACGGGACGCGCCTGCAGTTCGGCTACGACACCGAGTTGCGGCTGGTCAGCGTCACCAATGAGCAGGGTTTGGTGTGGCGCTACGACTACGACGTCGTGGGCAACCTGGCGCGGGAGATCGACTTCAACGGTCGTGCGGTCACTTACCGGCACGACGCGGCGGGCCAGCTGATCGAACGCACCAACGGAGCAGGCGAGGTCACTTCGTTCACCCGCGACGTGCTGGGCAGCGTGATCGAACGCCGCAACGGCTCGGTGACGTCGACCTTCAGCTACGACCCGCTGGGCCGACTGGTCGAAGCGATGGACGGCGATACCCAGGTCAGCTTCGACCGCGATCCAGCTGGGCGCGTGCTGGCCGAAACGATCAACGGCCGCACCGTGGCCTCGGTGTACGACCCGCTGGGCCGCAGGATCCGTCGCCGTACACCGTCGGGTGCGGAGAGCGTGTGGGAGTACGACCCGAACGGTCGGCCGACCGCGCTGCACACCGCCGGCCGGACCCTGCGCTTCGGCTACGACCGCGCAGGCCATGAGATCCAGCGAGACCTGGGGCCCGACGTCGTCCTGGCCCAGGCCTGGAACGCCAACCACCAGCTGCTCTCGCAAACCCTCACCGGCGCGACCGGCCAGCAGATCCAGCAGCGTTCGTACACATACCGCGCCGACGGCTTCCTGACCGGGCTGGACGACAAGCTCACCGGCCCGCGCACGTTCGACCTCGACCGCGTCGGCCGCGTCACTGCGGTCACCGGGCCTGGCTGGACGGAGCGCTACGCCTACGACGCAGCGGGAAACCTGGCCCACGCGTCCTGGCCCACCAACGATGGCGAGGAGCTCGGCGATCGCGAGTACAGCGGCACCCTGATCCGCCGAGCGGGCAAGGTCCGCTACGAACACGACGCCCAAGGCCGGGTGGTGCTCCGCCAGCGAAAACGCCTGTCCCGCAAGCCGGACACCTGGCGCTACTTCTGGGACGCCGACGACCGCCTGGTCGAAGTCCTCACCCCGGACGGTGCCCGCTGGCGATACCGCTACGACCCCCTAGGTCGCCGAGTCGCCAAACAACGCCTCACCCCCGACGGCTCCCGGGTCCTCGAGCAGATCGAGTTCATCTGGGACGGCACGGTCCTGGCGGAACAAGCCCACACCGACGGCTTACCCAACGGCCCCAACTTCACCGACGCCCGAGTAACCGTCTGGAACTACGAACCCGGCACCTTCCGCCCGGTAACCCAAACGGAGCGCTCAGCCCTCCGCAACGCCCCCCCAACAGTGGATCGACGAACAGTTCCACTCAATCGTCACCGACCTCGTCGGCACCCCAACAGAACTGGTCAACGACCAAGGCGCCGTCGCCTGGCACCAACGCACAACCCTCTGGGGCGTAACCACCGACCAACCCCGCGCGGGCGCCTACACCCCACTTCGCTTCCCCGGCCAATACCACGACCCAGAAACCGGCTTCAACTACAACTTCCACCGCCACTACGACCCGGCTATTGCGGGGTATTCGAGTAGTGACCCAATTGGGATGGAAGGAGGGTATGCACCCCAAAAATACGTTGACAATCCGATTAGTTGGTATGACCCGCTGGGCTTGAACCCGTGCTATGACCGTTTTATTCAAAGCGCTAACGAACTGCATAAGGGCGGTGAGTACACGGTCGCTGGTAGGGCGCTACAAAAGAAGCTCGGGCGTCCTGGTGAAGCGTATTTATTTGAAGAGTACCGTCCGAGTAAAGGTGATCCGGCTGGTTACAACGAGGCAGCTAATCGGTTTGTGGAAGACGTGATGGCGAATCCGTCCACTGTCGTCCAGGAGGAGTACGGGAGAGTTGCTGGAAAGTATGAGGAGTTGATATCATTTAGGCTCGATGGCGGTCAGGGGGTCGGTCTTCGGTTCACCAAAGCGGGAGAATTCGTAGGTTTCGTGGCATGACTCAGGTGTGGCTCGCTGGAAATAATTATGACGTTGTTTCCGCTTCTGATGTGGCAGCCGATGCGGAGACTCTGGAGTTCAGGAAAGCGGATGATGTTTCTCGTGTTCTTGAAATAGCAATAACACAAGTGGGCGATTACGGATCGCCAGACCTGCGCATCATTGTATTTCGAGAGCTTTCCCTGGCTGTCGTGGAAGATGCTGTCTACTATGCGCGAAAGCGTTTCGGGGTGCCTTCTGGCATGAACTCCGGCTGAACTAGCAGGGAGTATTTGAAACTGTAGATCCCAGGTGCGGCGGATCGCAGTTTCAATTGAAACTGCGGTTCTGGGGTGCGGAGGGCCTGGTTGGGAGGGCTGCGAAACGGGTCCAGACATGGGCCGAGCCCGAGAATGTTTCGTGATCTTTCGATCACTAGGTCTTTTGGCGGCCTGATCGGTCGTCAAGGCCACTGCATCCTCGGGCCGGTCGACCGGGTTTCCCCGGTACCCATCAATGTGCCCAGGGCGGGGGTGTTCGCACCAGGGGCTAAAGTCCCGGATTTCCGCGGGCAGGGGCGGTCAGTCGTCGCCTACGCCCCGGGCTGCCAGGGCTTCGCCGAGGTCGTCGGCGTGGCGGAGGGTTCT
The DNA here is from genome assembly GCF_027853915.1 of Saccharopolyspora oryzae. Lineage (GTDB taxonomy): Bacteria > Actinomycetota > Actinomycetes > Mycobacteriales > Pseudonocardiaceae > Saccharopolyspora > Saccharopolyspora oryzae. Next base: position 14,384 of record NZ_JAQGLA010000021.1, on the reverse strand, counting down.
GACCAGGAACGGGACCGCGAAGGCCGAGATGGAGCGGTCGGCGCTTCGGGCTCGTTGGGCTTCGCGGACCTGGGTTGCGATGGTCGACAGGGCCGCGACCGCTTGCAGGGTCAGGCCGACGAGGAGGCCGATGCGTTCCGGGCGGACGCCGAGGCGGCGGGTCGGGCCCAGGCCGCGTTCGATCGCGGTGACCAGGTCGTCGACGCGGGTGGTCAGGGTGAACAGGTTCGCCATGGCGAGGGCCGCCAGCAGGCGGAGGCAGACCACCGCCGCGTTGTCGAAGCCGAGCATCCACCACTGGAGCAGGAACACGATCACCAGCAGCGGGATCAGCAGTCGGGAGATCTGCCAGCACCGGCGTGCCGGGATCCGCGCGACGGCGTAGAGCAGGGCCACCGCCAGCGCGCAGCCGGTCAGCGCGAGCGGTGAGCTCAGGACGAAGATCACCACCGCGAACACCAGCAGCGCCAGGAACTTCCAGCCCGCCGCGGCCCGGTGCACCGGGCTGGTGCCCGGTTCGTACAGGCCCAGCGGGTTCATCCGACCAGCTCCCGGTAGTACCGGACGGCCGGGCCGGGTTCGTCGTCGGCGACGACCTTGCCGGACTCCAGCACCACCACGCGGTCGAAGTCGTCCAGCAGGTCCAGGTCGTGGGTGACCAGCACGACCTGCTGGCGCAACCCGGCGAGGACCTCGGCGAAGTGCCGCTTGTTGCGCAGGTCGAGCAGGGTGGTCGGTTCGTCGCAGACCAGCACGTCCGGGTCCAGCACCAGCATCGAGCACAGCGCCAGCAGCTGCTTCTGCCCGCCGGAGAGCTGGTGCGCCGGGTGCTCGGCGTAACCCGCCAAGCCGTGCTGGGCCAGCACTTCGGCGGCCCGGTCCTGCCGTTCGGCCTTGGACAGGCCCTGCTTGCGCAGCGAGAACGCGACGTCCTCACCGGCCGTGGGCATCACGATCTGGCTGTCCGGGTGGGTGAAGACGAAGCCGACGCGGCGCCGCACCGCGCGGCCGTTGCGCACCGGGTCGACGCCGTCGACCAGCACCCGGCCCCGCGACGGGTGCACCAGACCGTTGATCATCCGGGCCAGCGTGGACTTGCCGGACCCGTTCGCCCCCACGAACGCGACGCGCTGCTCGCCCAACCGCAGGTCCACGCCGTCCAGCACGGTGCGCTCGTCGTAGCTGTGCCCGACGCCCTCGAACTCGATCAACCCACTCGCTCCCACATCGTCGCCACTCCCAGCCCGCCGCCGGACGAGAGCGCGGCCAGACCGGTGCGCGGCCCGTCGGCGCGCACCATCCGGCTGAACAGCCGCACCACCAGCACCGCGCCGGACGCACCCCACGGGTGGCCGAGCGCGATGGCGCCGCCGTCCGGGCTGACCAGCTGCTCGTCGATCCCCGCGGCGTCCAGGCAGGCCAGCGCCTGCCCGGCGAAGGCCTCGTTGAACTCGACCACTTCCGGGGTGCGTTCCGCCAGCAGTTCCCGCATCGCGGGCGCCGCGCCGAGGCCGAGCCGGTTCGGGTCGACCCCGGAGTTCCGCGAGCCCACCAGTCGCAGGCCGGGCACGCCGAGCCGGCGCCGCTGCTCCTCGGTGGTGATCAGCACGGCTGCCGCGCCGTCGTTGATGCCGCAGGAGTTCGCCGCCGTCGCGGTGCCGTCCGGGGTGAACGCGGGCCGGAACCGGGCGAGCCGTTCGGCGGTGAAGCCTGCGCGCGGCCGTTCGTCGGTCGTGACCCCGTTGAGCTGCACCAATTCGGCGTCGAACCGGCCGGCTTCGCGCGCGGCGACGGCACGCGCGTGGCTGCGGGCGGCGAACGCGTCCTGGCGTTCCCGGGAGATCCCGGCCTCGGCCGCGACCAGGTCGGCTGCCGGGCCCATGTCCGGATCGCCGATCTCGGCCGGCGCGAACGGCGCGCGCTGGTAGAAGCGGGGCGGCTCGGTCGCCGAACGCGGGCGCCACGCGCGCCACGGCGCGGTCGACGGGCTTTCCGCCCCACCTGCGAGGAACCAGTCGCCGGCACCGGCGCTGATCAGGGCGGCTGCGGTGGTGATCGCGCTGAGCCCGCTCGCGCACTGCCGGTCGACGGTCATGCCGGGCGTGGACTCCCCGAGCCCGGCCCGCAGCGCCGCCACCCGAGCGGGATTTCCGCCGGGGCCGAGGACGTTGCCGAGGAGCACATCGTCCACAGTGGTCACACCGGCGTCGTCCAGCGCGGCGCGCAGCACCGGGGCCGCGAGCCGGTCGACCGGCAGGTGGCGCAGAACGCCCCCGGCCTCGCCGATCGGCGTCCGCCTCGCCGCGATCACCACAGGAGTTCGGTTCACAACGCCTCCGCAGCGAGCGTTCCATCGCGCAGCTGCTCCGCGACCAGGGCGCGCGCCGGTTTGCCGGACGCGGTCCGCGGCAGCTCGCCGATCGCCAACCAGCGCCGGGGTCGTTTGGCGGGCTCCAGCGCATGCCGAGCCCTGGCGCGCAGGTCGCGCCGCGACGGGGGATCGGCCGGATCGACCTCCACCACCGCGGTCACCAGCTCGCCGAAGCGGGGATGCGGGGTGGCCGCGACCAGGACGTCCTTCACGCCGTCCGCGCCGCGCAGCACGGACTCGACCTCCTCGGCGCCGACCAACCGCGCTCCGGTGTTGATCACCGCACTGGCCCGACCGAGGACCTCGAGCGACCCGTCGTCGTGGAGGATCGCCCGATCGCCCACGGTGGACCAGCCGTCGTCGGTGCTCGGCGGGATGACGACGCCGTTGCTCAGGTAGCCGTCGAAGGTGAGCTCGGAGCGGACGCGGAGCTCGGTGTCGCGCACCTCGACGTCGACGACGGGACGCAGGCGGCCGCCGCGCCGCACCGCGATCAGCGAATGCTCGGCGGACCCGTAGTACTCGACGAGCTCGCAACCCGGCAGGACCTTGGCCAGCCGTTCCTCGAGCTCCTGGTCCACCCGGGCGCCGCCGCAGACCACCAGCCGCAGCGCGCATTCGGACCGGAACACCGCGTCCCGCTCCAAAGTGGACACGAGCGCGCTGAGCATCGCGGGCACGAGGTGGACGACGGTGCTGCGCCTGGCCGCGTCGACAGCGTCCTGGGCGGACCACTTGTCGAGCAGGTGCACGTCGGCGCCCGCGTGCAGGGAGTGCAGGGCGCCGAAGAGGAACAGCGAGGAGCTCAGCGGACCCGGGATCAGGACCTGGTCGTGCTGCTCCAAGCCCAGGTCCAGCGCGTCGAAACTCCTCAACCAGGAGCGCCGCGACCGCACCATCACCTTCGGGCGACCGCTGCTCCCCGACGTCGTCGGCAGGTAGAACTGCGTCGCCTCGTCGCCAGTGGGGACGGAGCGAACGGTCCGTTCGTTCCGGTCGGTGAGGTGAACAGGCCGTTCACCCAGGTCCAGGACCACGTCCACGGCGGCGTCGGCGAGGACGGCGGAGCGGTCGCGTTCTGTCCACGTCGGCTCGAGGACGAGCGTGGCGCAGCCCGCGAGGTCCGCGCCGAGGAAGTGGATCAAGCGCGTCAGCGCGTCCCCGCCGTCGAGCGCGACGCGCGAGCCCGGGCGCAGCAGCCGCGCAGCGCTGCGAGCCCGGGCGAGCAGCTCCGGCGCGTCGAGCGCGGCGCCGGAGTGCGCGACCCGCGAAGCGGGGGAGCGGCCGAGGATCGGGAGCACGGTCAGCCCTCGGCGGGCGAGCGGCGCGCAGCGCCGGTGAGCGCCGCCGGGACGGCGCGGTGGACCGCGACGGCGACCAGCGAGACGGCGACGAGCTTGACCGCGTCACCCGGGACGAACACCAGGGACTGCGTCGCGGCGGCGCCCAGGTCGCCGATCATCAGGCCCCAGTACGGGATGCCGATCAGGTAGTCCGCGGCGACACCGGCGACGTTGGCCGTGAGCAGCACCAGCAGGCCCGGCTTCGGCGAGCGCTGAACGATCAGGCCGACGACCACCGCCGACAGGATCCAGCCGAGCACGAAACCGCCGCTCGGGCCGATGAACGGGGCGATGCCTCCGCGACCGCCCGACAGCAGCGGCAGGCCGATCGCGACCAGCGCCAGGAACAGCAGCACCGATGCGCCGCCGCGGCGGGCGCCGAGGATGCTGCCGGCCAGGAGCGGGCCCATGTTCTGCAGCACGATCGGCACCGCGGCGCCGCCGAGGTAGAAGCCCGGGAAGATGCCGAGGACGGCGATGAACGCGGCGAAGACCACAGTCCTGGCCAGGTTCGCGGCGGGCGCGGCTTGGCGCGGTGCGGACACGACGGCTCCCTAGCAGTTGATCGACAACGTCCACCGGTCGGCGTCGACGTCGGACCGGGGCCTCGGCGCGAGCCGCGGCCACCCCGGATCCGCATCCGTCTGCGGCGCTGTGACCAGGTGTTATCCCCGATTTGGGCAGCTCAGGCGCGGCCCGATCGGCACGACGGACCCAACCTACCCGGCGACCCCGCGAAAACAGAAAGCCCAACGCCGAGTTGTCGATCACCGACAAAACCACCGAACGCCGGAGGCGAGCTCCGTCACCCGGGCGACGGAGGTGGTCAGGTCGCGGTGCCGGTGAGGCGCTGGAGGGCGCCTCGGACGATCTGGGGGTTGTGGGTGGTCCAGAACGGGGGGAGGGACGCGCGGAGGAAACCGCCGTAGCGGGCCGTGGCCAGGCGCGGGTCCAGGACCGCGATCACGCCGCGGTCGTTCGGCGCGCGGAGGAGGCGGCCCGCGCCCTGCGCGAGGAGGAGCGCCGCGTGGGTCCCGGCGACGGTGAGGAACCCGTTGCCGCCGTGCTCGGACACCGCTTTCTGCCGCGCCGACGCGAGCGGGTCGTCCGGGCGGGGGAACGGGATCCGGTCCATGATCACCAGCTGCAGCGAATCGCCCGGCACGTCCACGCCCTGCCACAGCGACAGGGTGCCGAACAGCGAGGTCTCCGGGTCCTCGGCGAACTGGCGGACCAGCAGCGCCGTCGTGTCGTCGCCCTGGCACAGCACCGGCGTCGACAGCCGCTGCCGCAGCTCCTCGCTGGCCTGCTTGGCCGCCCGCATCGAGGAGAACAGGCCCAGCGTGCGCCCGCCCGCGGCCTGCACCAGCTCGGTCAGCTCGTCCAGGTACTCCGGCGGCAGGCCGTCGCGGCCCGGCGGCGGCAGGTGCTTGGCGATGTAGAGGATGCCGCTGCGCTGGTGCTCGAACGGCGAACCCACGTCCAGCCCGGTCCACTTCAGGGCGCCGGAATCCGACGGGGCCTCCTTGGCGGTGGCCATCCCGTCGACCTGCTGGGCCCGCTGCTGCCCCGGCAGGCCCCACTGGCGGGCCAACGTGTCGAACGAGCCGCCGAGCGCCAGCGTTGCCGAGGTCAGGACCGTGGTGCGCTGGCCGAACAGCCGCTCGCGCAGGAGCCCGCCGACGCCGATCGGTGCGATGCGGATGGTCGTCGGGCGGTTTGGATCTGCCGAGATCCACACGACCTCGTGCTGCTTCTCGTCCTCGAACGCTTCGAGCAGCCGGACCGCCGTGTCGTGGACTTCTTCGGTGATGGCGTGCGCGAGCTTGCGCGCGGTGCTGCCGTCGGTGTCCTCCTTGCGCTCCGGGCCGAGCGCGTTGATGCACGCCCACGCCGCATCGCGCAGCGCGGTCAGGGCACCGCCGAGGTCCTCCGGGAGTTGTTCCAGCCGACCGGGATTCGCCGCCTGGAGCACCAGGTCCAGGCCCTCGGAGGCCTCTTCGAGCCGGTCGGCGGTCTCCTCGTCGATGGCCCGCCCGCAGCGCCGAGCCGCGAGCCGCACCGAGGTCGCGGTCAGCTCGCCGGTCGCCGCCGAGGTCACCCGGTCCACCAGGTCGTGAGCCTCGTCGACCAGCACCACGTCGTGCTCGGGCAGCACCGGGCGGTCGTCGAGGGCGTCGATGGCCAGCAGCGCGTGGTTGGTCACCACGATGTCCGCGCGCCCGGCCTCGGCGCGGGCCCGTTCGGCGAAGCAGTCGACGCCGACCGGGCAGCGGTGCACGCCGAGGCACTCCTTGGCGGTGACCGACAGCTGCCGCCACGCCTGGTCGGTCACGCCGGGCACCAGCTCGTCGCGGTCGCCGGTCTCGGTTTCGGTGGACCACTCCTGGACGCGCTTGACCTGTCGCTCCAGCGCGGAGGCGGCGAAGGCATCGAACAGCGCGCCCTCGTCGGGCTCTTCCGGGGCGTTGCCGTGGATCCGGTTCAGGCACAAGTAGTTGCGGCGGCCCTTGAGGATCGCGAACGTCGGCCGGCGGCCCAGCGCATCGGCCAGCGCACCGGACAGGCGCGGCAGGTCCCGGTCGACCAGCTGGCGCTGCAACGCGATGGTCGCGGTGGACACGACGACCGTGGTGCCCTCGGCGACGGCGTGCCGGATCGCCGGGACCAGGTAGGCCAGCGACTTGCCGGTGCCGGTCCCGGCCTGCACGGCCAAGTGCTCGCCGGAGGTGATGGAGTGCTCGACGGCCTCGGCCATCCGGGCCTGGCCCTCGCGCGGGACGCCGCCGACCGCCTCGATCGCGACGTTCAGCAGCGTCGGCAGGTCCGGGATGTCCTTCTTGGCCTTGGCCGCCGCCAGCGGCAGCGCCGGTTCGGCCGGGCCGGGCCCGCCCGCCTTCGCGAGATCGTCGGCGATCTCCGGTGGGAGCACGTCGTCTTCGTCGGGCTCGAACGCAACCGGGTCGGACCATCGCGGGACAGAGGTGGGCACGAGGAGAAACTACCGCCCACCCCCGTCGAAGAGCCCCGATGCCCCCGGGTGGGCGCTCAGGACTCCATCGCGGCTCGTTCGGCGGCGCTGCGCAGGACGCAGAACTCGTTGCCCTCGGGATCGGCGAGGACCGCCCAACCCGAGCCGTCGGGATTCCGGAGGTCGGAGACGAGGGTGGCGCCGAGGCCCAGCAGCCGCTCCACCTCCTGCTCGCGCGACGTCTCGGGGCGCAGGCACAGGTGCAGCCGGTTCTTGCCGGACTTCGGCTCGGGCACCTGGTTGAAGTGCAGCACCGGCCCCTCCGCCAGCATCACCTCGGTCTCCGGATGGCCCGGCTCGGACTCCGGGTGCACCGGACGACCGGTCACCTCGCTCCAGAACCGCGCGAGCGCATAAGCGTCCGCGCAGTCGATGGCCACGTTCTGCAACACCGAAACCATGCGCACGAGCTTCCCGGCCCCCACACCGAAAAGCCACCGAATTACGCGCTGCGAAGCGTTCCCGAAGTGACGCTCTCACGTCCATTTCCGCAGGTGGGGACCCGTGAGTACTTTGGGTTGCTATAGCACCCCAAAGTACTCACGGGTCCTGACCAGCTGAAACTTTGCTATCGGACGACGGGTTCGCCGATGAGGTTGATGCCTGCGGTGTCGAGTTCGGTGAGGGCCGCGTCGACGGTTTCGCGCGCCACACCGGCCGTCAGCTCCAGCAGGACCGTGGTGTCCAGGCCGTTGCGCACCGCGTCCAGTGCCGTTGCGCGGACGCAGTGGTCGGTGGCGATGCCCACCACGTCGACCCGGCGCACACCGCGCTCGGCCAGCCAGTCGTGCAGCGGCCGGTCGCGCGGGTCGATCCCCTCGAAGCCCGAGTAGCCATCGCTGTACTGGCCCTTGGAGAACACCGCCTCCACCGGGCCCACGTCCAGCGCCGGGTGGAACGCCGCGCCGGGCGTGCCCGCGACGCAGTGCCGCGGCCAGGAGCGCACGAAGTCCGGTTCGTCGCTGAAGTGCGCACCCGGGTCGATGTGGTAGTCGCGGGTCGCCACCACGTGGTCGTGGTCGAACCCGGCGAGGTACTGCGAAATCGCCGCGGCCACCTCGGCGCCGCCCGACACCGCGAGTGCACCGCCCTCGCAGAAGTCGTTCTGCACGTCCACGATGATCAGCGCTTTGGTCATCCCGGCTCCCTCGGGTCGCGTCCCCATTGTGGTCGGTCGTCAGGCGGTGTGGAAGACGGTCGGGATCGCCGGTTCACCCTTGGAGAGCGTCAGACCTTCCCAGGGCAGCGTGACCAGCGCGTGCCGCAGCCGCTGGCGGTTGTCCTCCAGCGTGGGCAGGTCCGCGACGCGCTTGCCGTCGCGGATCAGCGGGATCTGCAGGAACCGGTCGTGCGGCCCGAGCACCGGTTCGGACGCCCCCGGCGCGACCTGGAACACGACCTCCTCCACGGCGGTACCGGTCTCCTTGTACCGGCGCACCGCGGCCTTGCGCCCGCCGCGCGACTCCTTGTGCGAGCTGCGCTTGGCGACCGGTCGGCCCTCGACCTCGACCAGCTTGTAGACCATCTCCGCGGTCGGCGCCCCGGAACCGGTGACCAGCGAGGTCCCGACGCCGTAGCCGTCGACCGGTTCGGCGCGCAGCGCGGCGATCGCGTACTCGTCGAGGTCGCCGGAGACGACGATCCGGGTGTTCAAGGCACCCAGCGCGTCCAGCTGCTCGCGGGCCTGCCGGGCCAGCACGCCGACGTCACCGGAGTCGATGCGGACCGCGCCCAGCTCCGGGCCTGCGACCTCGACCGCCAGCTCGATGCCGCGGGTGATGTCGTAGGTGTCCACCAGCAGCGTGGTGCCGGTGCCCAGCGACGCGACCTGCGATTCGAAGGCCTCGCGCTCGGAGTCGTGCAGCAGCGTGAAGGCGTGCGCCGCGGTGCCCGTGGTGGGGATGCCGTAGCGGCGCCCGGCCTCCAAGTTCGAGGTGCCGGTGAACCCGGCGAGGTAGGCGATCCGGGCGGCGGAGACCGCGGACTCCTCGTGGGTGCGCCGCGAACCCATCTCGATGATCCGCCGGCCGTTGGCGGCCGAGACCATCCGGGCCGCCGCCGCGGCGATCGCGCTGTCGTGGTTGAGGATCGACAGCACCAGCGTCTCCAGCACCACGGCCTCGGCGAACGTGCCGCGCACGGTCAGCAGCGGGGACCCGGGGAAGAACAGCTCGCCCTCCGGGTAGCCGTCGATCTGCCCCTGGAACCGGTAGTCGCGCAACCACGCCAAGGTCGACTCGCCGACCACGTCGTGCTCGGCGAGCTGGGCCAGCTCCTCCTCGCCGAAGGTGAAGTTCTCGATCGCGTCGAGCACGCGGCCGATGCCGCCGGCGACCCCGTACCGGCGCCCGTTCGGCAGCCGCCGGGTGAACACCTCGAAGGTGCACGGCCGGTGCGCGGTCCCATCGCGGAGCGCGCTGTCGAGCATCGTCAGCTCGTAGTGGTCCGTTAGCAGCGCAGTGCTGGTGCTCATGGAGCAGAGATTACGTGGTCCCCGATCAACCGCGGCAGATCGGCCGAACCCGGTCGGGAGCCGGGGTCCCGCTGCTCGCGCCGCCGGTCGAACCGGCCCGAGAACCACAAACAATGTTGTGACGGGGGCGTGCAACGATAGGGGTATGACCTCGCCCGCTGAGATCGAGCGCGCGCAACTCGAAGCGGACGCGCTCGGCACCGAGGACAAGCCGTGGGTGACCGTGGTCTGGAACGACCCGGTCAACCTCATGTCCTACGTCACCTACGTGCTGCAGAAGATCTTCGGTTACACCCGGGACCACGCGACGAAGTTGATGTTGGACGTGCACCACAAGGGCAAGGCGGTGGTGTCCTCGGGGTCCAAGGAGAAGGTCGAGGGCGATGTGGCGAAGCTGCACGCCGCCGGCCTGTGGGCGACGATGCAGAAGGATTCCTGAGTGGAAGGCTGGACCCGCAAGAACGGGAACGTGCAGGCCGAGCTGTCGCAGCAGGAGGCCGCGGTCATCCGGGGCCTGGTCGGGCAGATCAAGGACATGCTGACCGCGCGCTCCGCGGAAGCTCCCGCCGACGAGCTGGCCGAGCTGACCGGTATCCGCACGGGCCCGACGACGGCGCCCGAGGACCGGGTGCTGGCGCGGCTGCTGCCGGACTTCTACCGCCGCGACCCGATCACCGGTGAGACCGACGAGGAGCAGGTGGATGCGGCCGGCGCGATGCGCTCGCTGCACGAACCGTCCCTGCTGGAGGCCAAGACCGGAGCGGCGCGGCTGGTGCTGGAGACCTGCCCGCCGGACGGCGGCCGGGTGAAGCTGACCGGTGAGCAGGCCGACGGCTGGCTGACGGCGCTCAACGACGTCCGCCTGGCGCTGGGCACCGCGCTGGACGTGGACGAGGACATGCCCGAGGACCTCCCCGAGGACGACCTGCGCCGTGAGCACCTGGGTGTCTACCAGTGGTTGACCTGGGTCCAGGACAGTCTCGTCACCGCCCTCATGACCTGATCGGTCCCGCAGTTTCAATTGAAACTGCAGTCGATCCCACATGGTGGACCACAGTTTCAATTGAAACTGCAGATCCCAGGCACGCCGGATCACAGTTTCAATTGAAACTGCGGAATCGGGCGGAGCGCTCCGGGCTCAGCCGTGGAGGTCTCGGTAGGCGCGTTGGGCTCCTGGGTGGAGGGGGACCTTTCCGGTGCCGATGAGGTTGCCGACGTCGAGGAACTGGGTTCCGACCGTCGGCTGGGGGACCAGGAACGGCGCGCGCAGCACCAGGACTCGGACCACCGCTTCTGCCACGTCGTCGGGTAGTTCCGGGGTGCACGCCAGGATGTTGGCGACGCCGACCGTGGGCACGCCGGCCGCGCGGAGGTAGGCGCCCGGCGGCACTTGGAGCTGGTCGCAGGATGGGCCGCAGCCGGCCATCTCCGGCTCCAGCGGCAGCAGCCGGATGCCGATCCGGTCGTCCAGCGCCCGCAGCGCCGGGGTCGGGATCCCGCCGGACCACAGCAGCGCGTCGATGCTGCCGTTCTCCAACGCCGCGATCGCTTCGTCCAGCGGCAGCGCGGTGGTCCGGACGCCTGGTCGCGCGGCGAGCAGCCGCCGCCCGAACAGCGCGGTGCCGGACTTCGGCGCGCCGATCGAGACCGTTCGCCCGGACAGTTCGTCCAGCGCGCGCACCGGGCTGTCCGCGCGCACCACCAGCTGCGCGTAGTTCTCGTAAACCCTGCCCAGCGCGCGCAGCTCGACCGGTGGCCCGAGCTCGCCGGCCTGCACTGCGGCGGCGGTGCCCGCGAGCACCATGCCGAGGTCGGTGCCGCCGTCCCGGAGCAGTTCGACGTTGCCCACGCTGCCCTGCGTGTTCAGCACCTCCATGCGGTTCCCGGGCGTCGCCGCCGACACCTCGGCCGCCAGCAGTCGCGCGAACGAGGTGTAGAAACCGCCGGGTTCACCTGCGGCGATGCGGATCGTGCGGGCGGGCGTGCCGCTGGTGCACGCGGTGAGCAGCCCAACGCCCGCCATCGCGAGGAAGTCGCGGCGGCGCATCAGCAGTCCCCCGGAAGTTCCAGCCGCACCGACAGCCCGTGCGGCTCGACGCTCTCCAGCCGCATCGCCCCGCCCCGGGCGCTGACCAGCCGGTCGACGATGGCCAGGCCGAGCCCGGAGCCGCGGCTGCCGCGATGCCGGTCGGCCCGCCAGAACCGCCGCGCTGCCTGCGGGATCTCCGCCTCGGACAGCCCGGGACCGGTGTCGCGGACGATCAGAGCGCACCCCTCGGCGCGCACCTCGACCGAGGAGCCGCGCCCGGCGTACTTGATCGCGTTGTCCAGCAGCACGTCCAGGACCTGCGTCAACTCGTCCGGCGGGACGTCCACGAGCGCTTCGTCCAGGCGGGGCGCGGACAGCGCGACGCCCGCCGCTTCGGCGGCCGACCGCCACGCCTCGACGCGGTCCACCGCGACCGCCGCCACCTCGCTGGTGTCCGAAGTGGACGGTTCTGGTTCGCGGTCGGCGGTGGCCAGCGCCAGCAGCCGGTCCAGCAGCGACTCCAGCCGGTCGACCTCCGCCACCGCGGACCGGTAGGTCTTGGTGCCGTCCGGGGTGATCCGCCGCTCCAGCGAGTCCACCCGCAGCCGCAGCGCCGCCATCGGGTTGCGCAGCTGGTGCGAGGCGTCGGCGACCAGCCGCCGCTGCTGCTCCTCGGCGTCGGCGACCGCCTCCGACATCCGGTTGAACGACATCGCCAGCTCCCGCAGCTCCGGCGGTCCGGCATCGACCGGAACCCGCGACCGGCGCGAGCCTGCGCCGACCGCCCGGACCCCGGCGCGCAGCTCGGCCAACGGCCGCAGGACCCACCTGGCCAGCACCAATGCCAACAACCCGCACACCAGCAACGCGCTGAGCGCACCAGCGGCGATCAGCGCCCAGCTCCGGCCGATGTCGTCCGTCGCGCGCTGCACGGACGCCTCCACCACGACTGCTCCGGTCACGCGCGTCCCGTCGCCGACCGGCCGGTAGCGCACCAGATCCCCCCTGGACCACGGCCGCAGCCACGGCACCGGCCCGGCGAGCTCGTTGCGCAGCGCTTTCTCCGTCGCATCGGCAACGTCGGCGGCGTGCAACCCGCCGGTCTCGACCACCGGAGCGCGTGCGGCGTCGACCACGACCAGCGGTTCGCCGTAGAGCTCGGTGTAGCGGGTGGCCTCGTCGATCAGCTGCGCGCGGTCACCGGTGCTGAAGGCGTGGTCGGCGAGCGCGGCGAACCGGTCCAGATCGGCGGAGCGGGCCAGCACGAGCTGCTGCGTCCGCTCGGCGGCGGTGGCGCGCAGCAGCGGAGCGGCGAACCCGGCGACCGCGACGATCGAGAACCCCAGCAGCACCAGCAACAAGCGCCTGCGCACCGGCTCAGCTCTCCCCGAACCGGTAGCCGAAGCCGCGGATGGTCACCAGGAGCTCCGGGCGCCCGAGCTTCGCGCGCAGCTGCGCGATGTGGACGTCCAGGGACCGCGAAACCGCCAGGTAGGCATCGCCCCACACCTCGTCCATCAAGCGCTGCCTGCTGACCGCGCTGCCCGCCTCCCTGGCGAGCACCGCCAGCACGTCGAACTCCTTCGGCGTCAGCTCCACGTCGTGCCCGGCGACCCGCACCCGCCGGGTGCGCAGGTCCACCTGCACGTCGTCGACCTGCACCTCCTCGGCGTCGGCCGCCAGCGGCCGCCCGCGCCGCGCCACGGCCTCGATGCGCGCCACCAGCTCCGCCATCCGAACCGGTTTGACCAGGTAGTCGTCCGCGCCGGAGCGCAAACCGCGGACGACCATCCGCTCCTCGCCGCGCGCGGTCAGCACCACCACCGGGACCGGCCCGATCCGGCGCAGCTTGCGCAGCACGTCGAGCCCGTCGGCGTCGGGCAGGCCCAGGTCCAGCAGCACCAGGTCGTGGTCGCGGTGCCTGGTCAGCGCATCCGCGCCGCGGGTGACGCGGGTGGGCCGGTGCCCGTGCGCGGCGAGGACGTCGACGAGTGCGTCGGCGACACCGTCGTCGTCCTCGACGAGAAGCACGCGCACCGGCCACCTCCAGCAGATCCGACTGCGAGTATGGCCAGCCGGTGGATCATGCTTCGATGCGGGAGTCCTTCGAGGTCTCGCGCATCCGGACGTAGACCAGCAGCGAGATCAGCACGCAGCCGGAGACGTACCAGAAGAAAGCGCTCTCCATGCCCGCCTGCTTCAGCCACAGCGCGACGTACTCCGAGGAGCCGCCGAAGATCGCCACGGTCAGCGCGTAGGGCAGGCCGACGCCGAGCGCGCGGATGTTGGTCGGGAACAGCTCGGCCTTCACGATCGCGTTGATCGAGGTGTAGCCGGTGACGATCACCAGCCCGCCCAGCATCAGCGCGAAGGCCAGGAACGGGTTCTGCGTGCCGCCGAGCAGCGTCATGATCGGCACCGTCAGCACCGTGCCCGCGATGCCGAAGGTCAGCAGCAGCCAGCGGCGGCCGATGCGGTCGGACAGGGCGCCGGCCAGCGGCTGCAGGAACAGGAACACCAGCAGCGCGAAGAAGTTGATCCAGGCCGCGGTCGGCTTGCTGATGCCGGCCGTGGCGACCATGTACTTCTGCAGGTAGGTCGTGTACGTGTAGAACGCCACGGTGCCGCCGAGGGTGAGGCCGACGACCAGCAGGCACTCCTTGGGGTGCTGCAGCAGCGCCTTGATCGTGCCGCGCGACTCGCCGCCGGAGGAGTTCTTGTAGCTCTCGGTCTCGTCCATGCCGCGCCGCAGCCACATCACGATGATCGCGCCGATCGCACCGATCACGAACGGGATCCGCCAGCCCCACGACTCCATCTGGTCGTTGGTGAGCACCAGCAGCAGCAGGATCTGCACGCCCAGCGCGGTGAGCTGGCCGGCGACCAGCGTCACGTACTGGAAGCTGGAGTAGTAGCCGCGCTTGCCCGGGGTGGCGACCTCGGAGAGGTAGGTCGCGGAGGTGGAGTACTCGCCGCCGACGGAGATGCCCTGCACCAGTCGGGCCAGCACCAGCAGCAGCGGCGCGCCGAGCCCGATCGTCTCGTAGCTGGGGGTCGCCGCGATCACCAGCGAACCGCACGCCATCAGCGTCACCGACAGCGTCAGCGCGGCGCGGCGGCCGAACCGGTCGGCGTAG
>NZ_JAQGLA010000020.1 GCF_027853915.1 Saccharopolyspora oryzae | reverse complement strand
GGGTTGTCGGTGGCGATGGCGGGGAGGGTCCGCCCGGTCCCATTCCGAACCCGGTAGCTAAGCTCCCCAGCGCTGATGGTACTGCACTCGACAGGGTGTGGGAGAGTAAGACACCGCCGACACACTATGTGAGAAGGGGGCTTCCCGGACTTCGGTTCGGGAAGCCCCCTTTTTTTTTGCGTTCCCGGGTATGGCACCTGCTGCACTGGAGATCGGCCGGTGAGTGGTGGGTCTTCTGGGGTCGGGGTCGTACTCTGGCGGCATGGGTGGTGTGCGGATTCTCATCGTTCAGCCGTCGAAGTCGGATCCTCCGGGGCCGTTGGGCGAGTGGCTGGCGGTAGCCGGCGCTGAGGTGGACGTCGTCCTACCGGCCGAGCAGTCGTTGCCCGCGGACTTCAGCGAGCACCAGGGGTTGGTGGTGCTCGGTGGGGAGATGGGCGTCTACGACGACGCGACGCATCCGTGGCTGGCCGAGGTTCGGGCATTGCTGAGCAAGGCGGTGAGCGAGCGGGTGCCGACTCTGGCGGTGTGCCTCGGGGCCCAGTTGCTGGCTGCGGCTACCGGGGGACAGGTGCGGCCGGCCCGCAACGGCCCGGAGGCCGGGACGTTGCTGATCGCGAAGCGGGACGTTGCTGCGGAGGATCCGCTGTTCGGGCCGGTTCCGCTGACCCCCGATGTTCTGCAGTCCCACTCCGACGAGGTGGCGGTGCTGCCGCCGTCGGCGCAGCTGCTGGCTTCCTCGCCCAAGTGCGACAACCAGTTGTTCCGGGTCGGGGATTGCGCCTACGGGATGCAGTTCCACATCGAGACGACGACCGATCTGGTGCTGGAGTGGGCGGAGCTGTCGCCGGAGATCGCTGCCGCGATTCGGCCGGGGCAGTTGGAGCGGGCGCACCTCGACGCGTTCCACGTGGACATGGCCGAAACCTGGCGGCCGGTGGCGGAGCGGTTCGTGCGGTTCGTGGGGACCCCGCCGGAGGACCGGAAGGCCAGCAGATTCCTGCCGCTGGCGTGATCGTCATCAGGTCGGGTCCACACCGGGCCGGTCCGCGGACTACGGTCGGGTAATGGCCAACAGCAACTCGTCGCGCTCGGGTTCGGTGCCGTCTCCCGCTCGTTACGGGTTCACCGACGCGTCACGTGCTGAGGCCCAGCTGAGACGTGCCGGCTGGTGGTCGGATCGCGGTCCTGGTGAGGCCGAGCCGATCCTGATCGCGCTGTCCCGGACCCCGGACCCCGATCTGGCGCTGCACTCACTGGACCGCTTCCGGGACGCCGCGGACGAGAGTTGGGCCGAGCTCGCACGCGAATTGGCCGACGATGCGGGTTTGCGCGCGCGGTTGTTCGGCGTGCTCGGCGCCTCCACAGCTCTTGCCGATCACCTCGTTGCTGATCCGGAGGACTGGCGGCGGCTGCGCACTGACGCTGCTCCGGCGAGCACGCTCGAGGAGCGGACGGCTGTGCTCCTGGAGGCCGTGGGCGCTGAGGGGAGCGGCGCCCCCGGGACACCGGGTGGTCCCGTTGCGGCGGTGCACGGGCCCGAAGCGGTCATGGCGCTGCGCCGGGCTTACCGGGGGCTGCTGATGGACGTCGCCGGGCAGGACGTGGCCCGCGTCGTCGATCCGGCGTTGCCGAGCATGCCGTACGAGGACGTCGCCGCGACGTTGTCCGAACTCGCGGTCGCTGCCCTGCGTGCGGCGCTGTCGGTCGCGGTGGCGGAGTTGCGGCACTCCGGTGTGGACGAGGTGCCGCGGCTCGCGGTGATCGCGATGGGAAAGTGCGGCGGGCGCGAGCTGAACTACGTCAGCGATGTGGACGTGGTGTTCGTCGCGGACCGCGAGGACGAGATTCCGACCGCGATCCGGTTGGCCAGCCTGATGATGCGGGTGGCCGGTCCCGCGTTCTTCGAAGTCGATGCGGCGTTGCGCCCGGAGGGCAAGGCCGGGGCGTTGGTGCGGACGCTCGACGGGCACCTCAGCTACTACCGCCGGTGGGCGCGGACCTGGGAGTTCCAGGCGCTGCTCAAGGCCCGTCCGGTGGCCGGTGACGCTGAGCTCGGTGCGAGTTATCTCGCGGCGGTGCAGCCGCTGGTGTGGACCGCTGCGGAGCGCGAGGGGTTCGTGGTGGACGTGCGCTCGATGCGGCGCCGCGTCGAGAACCACGTTCCGTCCGAGCTGTCCGAGCGGGAGTTGAAGCTCGGCCGCGGTGGGCTGCGCGATGTGGAGTTCGCCGTTCAGCTGCTGCAGATGGTGCACGGCCGCAGCGACGACTCGCTCCGCATGACGTCCACCATGGACGCTCTTCGAGCCTTGGGCGAGGGCGGGTACGTGGCCCGCACCGATGCGGCGGACCTGGTGGATTCCTACCGGTTCCTGCGGACCGTCGAGCACCGGTTGCAGCTGCGGCAGTTGCGGCGGACGCACCTGTTCCCGGAGTTCGACGATGCCGAGTCCCTGGGGGTGCTGGCCCGGGCCGTCGGATTGCGCTCCAGCGGTCGGAACACGGCGGCGCAGGCGCTGGTGGCGGAGTTCCGGCGGCACAGCAACAGGGTTCGGCGGCTGCACGAGAAGCTGTTCTACCGCCCGCTGCTGGAGGCGGTCGCGAAGGTGCCCACGGCGGCGCTGCGGCTGACCACCTCGGCAGCGGTGGAGCGGCTGGCCGCGCTCGGGTACACCTCGCCGGAGGGCGCGCTGCGCCACATAGGAGCGTTGACCTCGGGGGTGTCCAGGCGGGCCAGCATCCAGGGCACGTTGCTGCCGATGCTGTTGGACCTGCTGGCGAACACCCCGGATCCGGACGGCGGACTGCTGGCGTACCGCAAGGTGTCCGAGGCGTTGGCCGAAACCCCTTGGTACCTGCGGCTGTTGCGGGACGAAGGGGTGGTGGCCGAGCGGCTGGCGCAGCTGCTGGGCACCTCGAAGCTGGTTCCGGAGCTGTTGGTGCGGGCGCCGGAGGTGCTGCGCTTGCTGTCGGACACGCCGGCGCTGGCGGAACGGGATCCGATGGAGGCGTCGGTTTCGCTGCGCAGCACCGTGGCGCGCTACTCGGAGCCGGCGCGGGCTGCTGCTGCGGCTCGTTCGCTGCGGCGGCACGAACTCCTGCGCATCGCCTGCGGTGACCTGCTCGGACTGGTGGAGCCGACCACGGTGTTCCGGGCGCTGTCGAACATCTGGGCCGCGGTGCTGGAGTCGGCGCTGGACGTGTCGATCCGGGACACCGCCAAGGAGATCGGTGAAGCCCCGGCCCGGATCGCGGTGATCGGGATGGGCCGCCTGGGCGGCGCTGAACTCGGCTACGGCTCCGATGCCGATGTGATGTTCGTGTGCGAGCCGGTGGAGGGGGCGGACGAGACGACGGCGGTGCGGTTCGCGACCACCGTGGTCGAGCAGGTGCGCCGGTTGCTGGGCGCGCCGAGCCAGGATCCGCCGCTGGAGGTCGACATCGACCTCCGGCCGGAAGGGCGCCAGGGCGCTCTCGTGCGCACGCTGGACTCCTACCTCTCCTACTACCGGCGCTGGGGCGAGGTGTGGGAATCGCAGGCGTTGCTGCGGGCGCAGCACGTCGCCGGCGATCAGGACCTAAGTGAGCGGTTCTGCCGGGCCATCGACCCGATCCGGTATCCGGAGGGCGGGTTGGACGATGCCCGGGCCCGGGAGATCCGCCGGATCAAGGCGCGGGTGGATTCCGAGCGGCTGCCCCGGGGTGCGGATCCGGCCACGCACACCAAGCTCGGCCGCGGTGGTCTGGCCGATGTGGAGTGGACGTTGCAGCTGCTGCAGTTGCAGCACGCGCACGAGCACCCGGCGCTGCGCACGACTTCGACGTTGGACGGTTTGCGGGCCGCGACCGAGGCCGGTCTGCTGGAGGCCAGCGATGCCGATGAGCTGGCGGAGGCGTGGACGCTCGCGATGCGGGTGCGCAACGCGGTGATGCTGGTGCGCGGCAAACCGGGGGACCAGCTGCCCAAGCAGACGCGGGAGCTGAACGCGGTGGCCGCCGCGCTGGGGTATCCGGCGGACGTGGACACCGGGGAGGTCGTCGACGACTACCTCCGCGTCACCCGGCACGCGCGAGCCGTCGTGGAGCGGGTGTTCTACGAATCGTGAGCGCCCTAGGGTGGCGATCATGATCGATCTGCGCACGGCGGGGGAAGCCGACCATCCGCGAATCGTGGCGGCCATCCAGCGGTGGTGGACTGATTCGCGCAGCCCGGAAGCCGCCCGCGAACTGTCGTTGCTGGTGCCACGGCTGTTCCTGCAGCACTTCGGCGGCACCAGCTTCGTCGCGGAGCGGGACGGCCGGATGGCGGGTTTCCTGATCGGTTTCGCCTCCGCTGATCGCGCGGCCGAGGCCTACGTGCACTTCGTCGGGGTCGATCCGGAGCTGCGCCGGTCCGGGCTGGCGCGCCGGCTGTACGGCGAGTTCTTCGCCGCCGCGGCGCGTGCCGGGCGGACCCGGGTGCACTGCATCACCTCGCCGGCCAACACCGGTTCGATCGCTTTCCACCGGAGCATGGGTTTCGAGCTGATCGCCGGTGACGCCGAGATCGGCGGAATTCCGGTGCACCGCGATTACGACGGACCAGGGCACGACCGGGTTTGCTTCGCGCGGCACATCGATCCGGATGAATTCCGCTGAGTCGTCCAGCGGTCGGCAATTCGGCTGGGCGCAGGTGGCGGTGTGGTCCGGACGACGCAATGCCGTTCAGCGTTCGGTCCGCATCGCGGCTCCACGGCTGCTGAGCTGCGCGAAGAGGGGTTTCGCGAACCCGGTCGGCGGTCCCGGACTCGCCGAATTCGCCAGTACCCTGCGCGAGGAGAAGGCGTGGGCGGCGAACAAGGGGACTGCCGATGTCCGAGGACTTCGAGGTGCTCGTCGACAGGCAGGCGTTGTGCGGGGCGAGCCCGCTGTGGATGCCCGCGCTCAATTGCGTGCACTGGGTGGATCTGCTGCGCCGGGAATTGCACACGTACCACCGGGATTCCGGTGGGGACGACGTCCGGGTGCTGCCGGGTCCGGTGACGGCGTTGGGGGCCACCCGGCACGGTCAGCTGATCGCTGCCGCGGGTAGCGGGTTCGCGCGGGTGCACCTCGGGCGTTCGGCGTTGGAGCCGGTGGTCCAGGTGCGCAACGGCGATCGGATGGGGGCGGGTGCCTGCGATCCGGCCGGGCGGTTCGTGGCGGGAACCCAGACGCACGCGCGGGAGCTGCAGGCCAGCGGGCTGTACGTGCTCGACGGGGACCGGGCGCGGTTGCTGGTCGACGGGGTGACGGCGGCGGGCGGGGTGGCCTGGAGCCCGAGCGGCCACCGGATGTACTTGGTCGATGCGCGCAGCATCTGGGTCTACGACTACGACCCGGAGCGCGCGCTGGCGGTGTCCGGGCGGCAGTGGGTGGTGTGCGGCGAGCCGGAAGGGGAGCCGGAGGGGATCGCGGTCGACGCGGAGGGCTGCGTGTGGGTCGCGATGCACTGGAGCGGGCGGATCCACCGCTATGCGCCCAGCGGGGACCTCGAGACCGTTCTGTGGGCGCCGACGCGGCGGATCACCAGCCTGGCCTTCGGGGGTTCGCGGTTGGAGGAGATGTACCTGACCTCGGCGTGCTACGGCTACGACGAGCTCGCGCTGCTCGACGACCCCTACGCCGGTGCGCTGATGCGCTTCAAGCCCGGCGTGCTCGGCGCAGCTCTGCCGCCCTGGCAGGGGATTTGATCCGGCTGTTAATAGCCGATCTTGCGATCGGCTGCTACCGGTTGATCATTTCGCGGTGACCGCGGCGAGCCTGGCCAGTGCGTCCTGGTCGCCGTCCACCGAGCCGAACACGTGCACCACGAGTCCGATCTCGCCGGGGCCGGCGGGCACGTGCAGCGTTTCGTAGTCCAGCAGCAGCAGGCCGGCTTCCGGGTGGCGCAGCTGCTTCTGGCCCTTCGCGCACATCACGACTTCGCCGGTGGCCCAGATCCGCTGGAAGTCGGTGCTGCGGTCGGACAGCTCACCGATCAGCGCGGCGAGTTCCGCGTCGTCGGGGTAGCGCCCCGTCGACGCCCGCAGCAGCCCCGCCGATTCTGCTGCCCGTTCTTCCCAGTCGGGGAAGACGGCCCGAGAAGCCGGGTCGAGGAACAGGTACCGGGCTTGGTTCAGATCCCGGCGGGCCGGGGCTGCCAGACCACCGGCCAGTTCGGCGCCCAGCGCGTTCCACGCCACCACGTCCAGGCGGTGGTTCGTGGCGAAAGCCGGGAAGCGGGTCAACCCGTCCAGGATCTGCTGGAGCAGCGGACTGACCTCCCCGCTCGGCGCGGACTTGCGCCGCACGTCGGCGAGCGTGACGAGGTGCCGCCGTTCCGCGGCATCGAGGCGCAGCGCCCCGGCGAGTGCGTCGAGGACCTCGGGGGACGGCTGGACGGCCCGGCCCTGCTCCAGCCGCACGTAGTAGTCCACGCTGATCCCGGCGAGCTGGGCGAGTTCTTCGCGGCGCAGCCCGCGCACCCGTCGGCGACCACCGCCGGTGAGCCCGACCTGCTCCGGTGCGACGCGTTCCCGGCGGGCGCGCAGGAATCCGCCCAGCGCTCGCCGGACGTCGCCGATCTCGTTGTCCTGGATCCGCTCCGCAGTGCCCATGCGATCAAGTATTGGGTAGCACCGGCAGTACCAGGAACGCCGGTCCACCGGTTCGACCGGGTTCTGGTTGTCCTGGCACGAGTGGACGAATGTTCAGGCATGACCGAAGTACTGCCGCAGAAGATCCTCATCGTCACCGCCCACCCCGAGCCCCGTTCGCTGAACTCCTCCCTGAGCGCCTTCGCAGCCGAGGAGCTGCGCGCGGCGGGTCACGAGGTGCAGATGTCCGACCTCTACGCGATGAAGTGGAAGGCGGCGGTCGACGCCGACGACTTCCCGGAGCTCGCACCGGACCGCCGGCTGAACGTGCTGTTCGACTCGGGGGAGGCCACCCTGGCCGGGACGCTGTCCGCGGACGTCGCGGCGGAGCAGGAGAAGCTGCGGTGGGCGGACGCGGTGATCCTGCAGTTCCCGCTGTGGTGGTTCTCGGTGCCCGCGATCCTGAAGGGCTGGATCGACCGGGTGTTCACGTTCCAGTTCGCCCACGGCCCGGACCTCCCGCCCTACAGCGAGGGCGCGCTGGCCGGTCGCCGGGCGCTGATCTCGGTGACGATCGGTGCGCGGGAGTCGGCGTTCGCGGAGCGCGGCATCCACGGGCGGTTGGCCGATGTCCTCCACCCGATCCAGCACGGCCTGTTCTGGTTCACCGGCATGGCGCCGCTGGAACCGTTCGCGGTGCACGACTCGGTCGTGCTGTCGGACGACCGGTTCGCGGAGGTGCAGGAGGAGTACCGGCAGCGGCTGGACCGGCTGTTCACCGACCAGCCGATCCCGTTCCGGACGCTCGACGGCGGTGACTACGGCGAGGACATGCGGCTGCTGCCGGGCGTCGAGGCGCCGGGGACGAGCGGGCTGGACATCCACGTCCGCTGACGCGGAAAGACGAGCGGGGCGAGGACCGAAGTCCCCGCCCCGCTCGTCCGGTTCAGCGCATCACACGTCGAAGTACAGCGAGAACTCGTGCGGGTGCGGGCGGAGGCGGATCGGGTCGATCTCGTCCTCGCGCTTGAGCCGGATCCAGGTCTCGATCAGGTCCGGGGTGAACACGCCGCCCTCGAGCAGGAAGTCGTGGTCGGCTTCCAGGTTGTCGATGGCCGTGGCCAGGTTGTCCGGCACGGTCGGCACGTTCTTGGCCTCTTCCGGCGGCAGCTCGTAGAGGTCCTTGTCGATCGGCTCGGCCGGCTCGATCTTGTTCTTGATGCCGTCCAGACCGGCCATCATCATCGCGGCGAACGCCAGGTACGGGTTGCCGGACGGGTCCGGGCAGCGGAACTCGACGCGCTTGGCCTTCGGGTTCGCACCGGTGATCGGGATGCGCATGCACGCCGAGCGGTTGCGCTGCGAGTACACCAGGTTCACCGGGGCCTCGTAGCCCGGCACCAGGCGGTGGTAGGAGTTCACCGTCGGGTTGGTGAAGGCCAGCAGGCTCGGCGCGTGGTGCAGGATGCCGCCGATGTAGTAGCGCGCCATGTCCGACAGGCCGGCGTAACCGGACTCGTCGTAGAACAGCGGGCTGCCGTCCTTCCACAGCGACATGTGGCTGTGCATGCCGGAGCCGTTGTCGCCGAACAGCGGCTTGGGCATGAAGGTGACGGTCCGGCCGTCCTCCCAAGCGGTGTTCTTGATGACGTACTTGAACAGCTGCAAGTCGTCGGCCGCGTGCAGCAGCGTGTTGAACTTGTAGTTGATCTCGGTCTGGCCGCCGGTGCCGACCTCGTGGTGCGCCCGCTCGATGGTGAAACCGGACTCGGTCAGCTGGGTGCACATCTTGTCGCGCAGGTCGGCGAAGTGGTCGTAGGGCGAGACCGGGAAGTAGCCGCCCTTCATCCGCGTCTTGTAACCGCGGTTGCCGCCCTCCTCGTCGCGGCCGGTGTTCCACCAGCCCTCGACCGAGTCGACCTCGGCGTAGGTCTTGTTCGGGCCTTCCTCGAACTTGACCGAGTCGAAGATGTAGAACTCGGCCTCGGCACCGAAGAACGCGGTGTCGGCGACGCCGGACTCGGCCAGGTACTGCTCGGCCTTGCGCGCGATGTTGCGCGGGTCGCGGCTGTAGGGCTCCAACGTGAACGGGTCGTGCACGAAGAAGTTCAGGATCAGCGTCTTCTCGGCCCGGAACGGGTCGATGCGCGCGGTGTAGGGGTCGGGCAGCAGCAGCATGTCCGATTCGTGGATCGACTGGAAGCCACGCACGGACGAGCCGTCGAAGGCCAGCCCCTCGGTGAACGCGTCCTGGTCGAACGCAGCGGCGGGCACGGTGAAGTGCTGCATGACGCCCGGCAGGTCGCAGAACCGGACATCGACGAACTTCACGTCCTCGTCGGAGATGAAGCGCAGGACCTCGTCAGGATTCTTGAACAAGCTCGGTGGCTCCTTCAGCACTCGATACAGCTCACCGACCACTTCCGCCGCCGGCTCGGTACTCACCGTATGTCCTGGGTGTTGCTCCGTCGTCACCCGAATGTTTCGCCGGCGTTAACTGAGCCCCGATCGGGTGATGGGGGTTGCGCGCGGGGGTGCGGAGCGGTGCTCCGACGGTAGCAGCGGCCGCGGCACGTACCCTGGATGACGTGCGAAGAGTCGGATCCTGGCTGGACCGCCCGAAGGGCGCGTTGAACCACGTGCGCGAGCAGGCGAACGAATCCCGGCCGAAGTGGCGCGGCGAGAAGATGGGGCTTCCCGAGAGCGGGCCGGGCTCGGCGGCGCCGGTGGGCCGGCGGCTGGGGGCGTTCCTCATCGACATCGTGCTGGCCGCGCTGGTCGCCGCGTTGTTCACCATGCCGGACTACCCGGAGAACTGGAGCCTGGTGGCGTGGGTGGTCATCACCGTCGTCCCGGTGTCGTTCTTCGGCGCCACGCCGGGCATGGCCGTGCTGCGGATCTGGGTCGCGCGGGTCGACGGCACGGTCATGGTGGGGCCGTGGCGGGCGGCGCTGCGCTGCGTCCTGACCGGCCTGATCATCCCGGCCGTCATGTGGAACTTCGACGGTCGTTCCTGGCACGACCGGCTCAGCGGAACCATCGTCCTGCGCCGGTGACGAAGCTTCGGCGGTAGACGTGAAAAAGCGGGCTCGGGGTGCTTTCCCCGAGCCCGCTTCGCGTTCCTGGCGGAATTACCGCGCGCGGCGCATCGCGCGCTGCATGTTGCGCATCTTGGCGCCCTGCGGCACCGGGCCCTTCGGCAGCGCGTTGCCGCGGTTGGCCAGCGCTGCGAGCCGGTTCTCGATCGAGTCGATCTGAGCCGGGCCGATGTTGCGGGGCAGCTTGGTGATCCGCTGCTGCAACTTCGACAGCGGGACCTGGTTCTCCTCGTTGCCGACGACGATCTCGTAGATCGGGGTGTCGCCGACGAGCCGGGCGACGCGCTTCTTCTCCTGCGCCATCAGCGACTTCACCCGGTGCGGGGCGCCTTCGCCCACGAGCACGATGCCGGGGCGGCCGATCAGCCGGTGCACGGCGTCGAGCTGGGCGGTGCCCGACACGGCCTGGGTCAGCACCCAGCGGCCGCGCAGGTTGTCCAGCGCCCACCCGGCAGCGCCGGGCTGACCGTCAGCCTTGCGGTACACGCTCGACTGCACGCGGCGGCCGAAGAGGATCACCGCGCCGAGCACGCCGAAGGCCAGGCCCACCGGGAGGAACGCCCAGTGCAGGCCCCAGATCATGCCCAGCAGGAAGACCACTGCGGTCACGCCGAGGAACACCCCGAGCATCAGCGGGAGGAGGAGCTTGTCCTCCCGGCGCTGCATCTTGAACACCTCGAGGATCTGCTTGAAGCGTCCTCGAGTTGCCTTGCGCCGTTCTTTGGCCGCCGCTTTCTTGGCGGCCTTGTCCTCCGTGGCCATGCATTTCAGGATACGGCGCGCGCTGGACCAGGTGCAGGTGCGGTCCCCATGCGTGACCGAGCCGTGAGGTCCAGGCCCCGATCGTTTTGCCTGCTAGACGCACGTGAGCACTTCGGGGTGCTCTGGCGCCCCGAAGTGCTCACGTGTCATGACCAGCGGAAACGATCCCCGGGCCGATGGATGTGCGGTTGTGGGAACTGCTCAGCGGGACAGCAGGCTGGTGGCCTCCTGCGCGGCCGTCCCCTCCTTGGCCAGGTGCGCCAGGTTCTCCGGGAGCGGCATGCCGCGGTGCACGGTCGCCTTGGCGAACAGCCGGCCGGCGCGGTAGCTGGAGCGCACCAGCGGCCCGGCCATCACACCGGGGAAGCCGATCTCCTCGGCCGCCTTGGTGTGCTCGACGAACTCCTCCGGCTTGACCCACCGGTCCACCGGGTGGTGGCGCGGGCTGGGCCGCAGGTACTGGGTGATGGTGATGATGTCGCAGCCCGCGTCGTGCAGGTCCTGCAGCGCCGGGCGCACCTCGTCCGGGGTTTCGCCCATGCCCAGGATCAGGTTGGACTTGGTGACCAGGCCCGCGTCGCGCGCCTCGGAGATCACCTTCAGCGACCGCTCGTAGCGGAATCCGGGGCGGATCCGGCGGAACACGCTGGGCACGGTCTCCAGGTTGTGCGCCAGCACCTCCGGCCGGGAGCCGAAGACCTCGGCCAGCTGGTCGGGGTCGGCGTTGAAGTCCGGGATCAGCAGCTCCACGCCGGTGCCCGGGTTGAGCGCGTGGATCTGGCGGACCGTCTCCGCGTACAGCCAGGCACCGCCGTCGGGCAGGTCATCGCGGGCGACGCCGGTGACCGTCGAGTAGCGCAGGCCCATCGCCTGCACCGATTCGGCGACCTTGCGGGGCTCCTCGACGTCCAGCGCGGCCGGCTTCCCGGTGTCGATCTGGCAGAAGTCGCAGCGGCGGGTGCACTGGTCCCCACCGATGAGGAACGTCGCCTCGCGGTCCTCCCAGCACTCGAAGATGTTGGGGCAGCCCGCCTCCTCGCAGACGGTGTGCAGTCCTTCGCGGCGGACCAGACCCTTGAGCTCCTGGTACTCGGGTCCCATCCGCGCGCGGGTCTTGATCCACGACGGCTTCTTCTCGATCGGGGTCTGGCTGTTGCGGGCCTCCAACCGCAGCAGCTTGCGACCCTCCGGCGCCACAGTCACGCGCCCCAGGCTACGCCCTCGGGGCGCGCCGTGGTCATCTCGCATCTCGTTCCACCAGGCGAAAGAAACCGCTGGTGAGCTGGGTCACCAACTCGGCGCGACGCCGGTGTGCTCGGCGGTGGCCTCCCACAGCCGCTGGGCGGTGCGGACGTCCCGCGCGGCCTTGCTCACCCGTGCCCGGGACGGGTGGCCGCGGACCTCGCCGATGCCGCCGGGGCCGAAGTAGTCGCCGCCGCGGACGCCCGGCGCGGTCGCGGCGAAGAGCTGCGGCAGCGCGCCGTGCTCGGCGGGCTGGGTGACCAGGCGGGTGCCCAGGTGGACGACGTTGTGCACCGGTGCGGGCAGCGAGTGCAGGCGGGACGTGTTGCGGGTCAGCTCGGTCATCGCCATGCCCGGGTGGGCGGCGACGCTGATCAGGTCGTGCTGCGCGCGCTTGGCCGCGCGGTCGAGTTCCAGCGCGAACAGCAGGTTGGCGAGCTTGGACTGGCTGTAGGCGCGCACCGGGTGGTAGCGGCGGCGGGTGAAGTTCAGGTCGTCGACGTCCAGCCCGCCGCCGTGGTGGGCCAGGCTGGAGACCGTCACCACGCGCGCGCCCGGGCGCATTGCCGGGAGGAGCAGCCAGGTCAGCGCGGCGTGGCCGAGGTGGTTGGTGCCGATCTGCAGCTCGAAGCCGTCCTCGGTGGTGCGGCGCGGGGTGGCCATCACCCCGGCGTTGTTCATGAGGACGTCCAGGCCGTCGGTGCGCTCGCGGATCTCGGCGGCGGCGTCGCGGACCGACGAGAGGTCGGCGAGGTTCAGCTCGACGAGTTCTGGTGCCGTGGTGGCGGTCCGGGCGATCTCCTGCTGGGCTGCGCGTCCCTTCTCGGCGTTGCGGCAGGCGATGAGGACGCGGGCGCCGCGTTCGGCCAGGGCTTGCGCGCTGCGGCGGCCCAGGCCGGAGTTCGCGCCGGTGATCAGCGCGGTTCGGCCGGTCTGGTCGGGGATGTCGGCTGCGGTCCACCTCGTCATGCCCGAAACCTACTCTCGGTAGGTTCGGTGTACCAGGGGTCGCCGGTGATCGATGCGGGAATACTGACCGGTCGTGTCTGCAACATCTTGGACGGTGCGCATCCGATGGGCGCCGTGGTCCCGCGTGATGCGCCTGCGCGTGATGGGTGATCGTTGGCCGAGGCTGAGCGAAGGCCCGATCTCGGTAGCGCTGCGGTTGGCCTGGCTCGTGCCGTTCACCCTGGTGCTGCTCGGCTGCTGGCTGGAACTGCTGGTCATCTTCGCGTTGATGCCGCTGGTCCTGGTCGTGCGAGCCGCCAACCGGGGATGGCGGTTGGAGATCAGCGCCCGCGGGTGCCGCGCCGGGGTGGTCCGCGTGGGGACCCTCGCCACGGCGCGGCGGATGCGTAGTGCGTTGCGCGAGCACCTCGGCAGCAACAGCGGGCTCGACGGAGCGGAGGCGCTGCTGGCGGGGGAGCACGCGAAGTTCACGCCGGTCGAGATCAAGGCGCAGCGCTGGCGGCTGGTGGAGAAGAAGCTGAGCCCCTACGGGCGGCGGCGCTGGTTCTTGTGGCGGCGCAAGACGTCGTTCGAGTACGCGCTGGACAGCCTGCCCAGCGGGCTCGGTGACGATCCGATCTCGGCGATCATCGCGATCCCGTTCCTGCTCCTGTTCGCGGTCCTGTTCTGCGCTGCGGCGGCGGAGCTCGCGGTGCAGATCGCGCTGATGCCGTTCGTAGTCGTGCTCCGGCTGTGCCACGTGCTGCCGTGGCCGGTGGAGCTGGTCCGGCCGAACGCGGCGGTCGAGCCCTCGGCGCTGATCCGCGGCATGGCCGCGTCGGTGCGCGAGCGGCGAGCCCTGACCGCCGCCCACGCGCTCCGCATGCCGGTGCCGACCCTCCGGCAGGAGCCGACCGCCCCGGCGTTCCAGCGTTCGTGACTGCGGGTCAGCGCAGGGACAGCAGGCAGGACTTGCGGGATTCGGTCGGGGTGGCTCGGATCAGCTGGAGGAAGGCCTTGCCGACGCGGGCGATCTCCGCGTCCGGCTCGGCGGGTTCGGCCAGGCCGGTGGCCAGGGCGAGCATGCGGTGCTCGCGGGCCGCGTCGTGGCGCAGGACCGGGTTCGCCTGGTGCCGGTCGAGCAGGTCGCGGAGCGCCGGGTTCGCCTCGGCGGTGCGGCGCCAGGCCTCGGTGACCGCCTGGATGCGGTCGCCGTCCGCGGCGTCGTCGGTTTCGGCGAGCGCGACGTCGATCCGGCCGGTCAGCTGCTGGGTCCACTTGTACTGCAGGGCGCGCAGCAGCTCGGTGGTGTCGGTGAAGGGCGCGGGCACTAGGTCGAGTGCCTGGTCCGGGTTCTGGCGAGCGTTGCCGAGAACCGTCGCGATCGCGCTCTGCCGCTGGTGGAAGTCGTTCCAACTCATGGTCGCTCTCCGGGATCGGACCCGGGTGGATACCCCGGGTGTGCGGCATACCGAGAGTATGTTGGTACACCGAGGGTAGCACGGCTGCGTACCGTCGGTATGACATAGGGTTGTGAGCATGGCGACAGCTCGACCTCGACGTTTGGAGTACTCGGAGTCCACCCGACAGGCGCTGGTGGACTCCGCCGTCGAGCTGTTCACCGAGCACGGCTACGCGGGCACTTCGCTGGAGGAGATAGCCAGGCTGGCCCGGGTCACCAAGGGCGCGCTCTACCACCACTTCGGCGGCAAGCAGGCGTTGTTCGAGGCGGCTTTCGACGCGGTCGAGACCAGCGTCGTCTCGCGCCTGGGCGGAGTGCTGTCCGATGCCGGGGACCAGTGGGAGGCCACCCGCTCCGGGCTCAGCGCCTTCCTGGAGGTCTGCCTGGAACCGTCCTACCAGCGCATCGTCGTGCAGGACGGGCCCGCCGTGATGGGCTGGGAGCGCTGGCGCGCCGCCGAGGAGTCCTACACCTTCGGGGTGGTGCGCGCGGCTGTCGCCGGGCTGATCGAGTCGGGGGAGATCGATCCGCTGCCGATCGATGCGCTGGCCCGCGTGGTGTTCGGCTCGCTGTCGGCGGGCGCCACCGCCATAGCGGCCTCCAGCACGCCGAAGGAGGCCCGCGCGGACATCGGGGCCTGCATCGAGCGAGTCCTGCAGGGCCTGCGCACCCGTTGACGAGGTGGCGCCAGGTCGGCGCCACTAGCCTCGAGATCGTGACTGAGAACTTCAAGCTGCGGATCTTCACCGAGCCCCAGCAGGGCGCGACGTACGACGACCTGCTGCGGGTCGCCAAGCACGCGGAAGCGACCGGCTACGACGCGTTCTTCCGCTCCGACCACTACCTCAAGATGGGGCCGGTGACCGGCGAACCCGGCCCGACCGACGCCTGGGTGACGCTGGCCGGACTTGCCCGCGAGACCAGCCGGCTGCGGCTGGGCACGCTGATGACCGCCGGCACCTTCCGGCTGCCCGGCCCGCTGGCGATCGCCGTGGCGCAGGTCGACCAGATGTCCGGCGGGCGCATCGAGCTCGGCCTCGGCAGCGGTTGGTACGAGGAGGAGCACACCGCCTACGGAATCCCGTTCCCGCCGCTCAAGGAGCGCTTCGACCGCTACGCCGAGCAGCTGGAGATCATCACCGGGCTGTGGAGCACCCCTGCCGGTGAGCACTTCCACTTCGACGGCAAGCACTACCAGCTGGCCGAATCTCCCGCGCTGCCCAAGCCGGTGCAGCAGCCGCGGCCGCCGGTGCTGATCGGCGGCATGGGCAAGAAGCGCACTCCGGCGCTGGCCGCGCGCTTCGCCGACGAGTTCAACCTGCCGTTCGCCGACGTCGACACAGCTGCCGCGCAGTTCGAGCGGGTCGGCGAGGCGTGCGAGGAGATTGGCCGCGACGCCGGCGAGATCGTGCGCTCGGCCGCGCTGGTGCTGTGCGTGGGCAAGGACGAGGCGCAGATCGCCCGCCGGGCCGAGGCCATCGGCCGCGAGGTCGAGGAGCTGCGGCTCAACGGCCTGGCCGGCACCCCGGCGGAGGCGGTCGACAAGATCGGTGCCTGGCGCGAGCGCACCGGCATCACCCGCCTGTACCTGCAGGTGCTGGACCTCTCCGACCTGGACCACCTCGACCTGGTCGCCAGCGAGATCGCGCCGCAGCTCTGAGCGGCGAGCGGGAACGGCCTGCCCTCGCGGCAGGCCGTTCTCCGTCGGTCAGGTGCGGAGCTGGCCTGCGATGTCGGAGGCAGCGGTGAGCAGGATCAGGGCGGGGATCGTCGCCTGGGGGCGGAGGCGGTAGGTGCCCCGCTTGTCCTGCTCGACCAGGCCGCAGCCGGTCAGGCTCTTGAGGTGGTGGTAGAGCTGGCCGGTCGAGCTCAGGCCTGCCGCTTCTTGCAGGGCAGCGGTGTGCTGGGCGCCTGACTGCGCGAGTAGCCGCACGATCGCGGCGCGGGCCGGGTGGCCGAGAGCGGCGAGCACCTCGGTGCGCGGGCCGTCGGCCATGTCGAGGACCCAGGCCGGATCGGCGTTGATGCGCCACTCCAGCTCGACCGGTTCGACCAGGCTGCCCTGGTACTGCACGATCGAACCGCTGGGCTCGACGGGTTCGGTGCGCTGCGCGCCTTCCAGGGCTGCGACGCGCTGTTCGAGCGCCTCGAGCCGCTGCTGCAAGTCCTCCGCCACCGGATGAGCTTCCCTCAGCCCTCCAGCGCTCGCGCAAGCCGGTCCCGCCATTCCGGCTGCTGCATCGCCAGCAGCAGCGGCAGGCCGGGATCGCCGCTGCCGACCTGGTCCGGCGAGATGTCGCCGTGCGCGAGCAGCGCGCCGGACGCGATGGTCCCGTCCGCGCGGCGGACGGTGAGCCCGCAGGTCAGGACGCCGGGCAGGCTGCCGCCCTTCATGCCGATCCCGACGACTCCCGGCGGCAGGTGAGCGCTGAGCGGTGCTTCGAGGTGAGTGCGCGCTACCGCCGCGGCTTCGCTCGGGGAGCCGGCGATGGCGCGGTGCAGCGAAGCGAGTTGCGCTGCCGTCGCCGACATCGTCCGGTCGGCCCAGGTGGTCTGCTGCTGGTACGGGGGAAGGCCGTCCTGCATGAGCTCGTCCAGCACGTGCTTCCGCAGGTCGGGGTCGGTGCTGAAGCGGCGCTCCAGCTGATAGCCCCAGGCTCGGCGGGCCGGGACGGGCAGCTGGGCGGGCGGGGCGAACTCCGGCAGCAGGAACAGGTACTCCGCGCACATCGAGCGGATGTCGGGTCGCGGCCAGCCGCCCGCAGCCGCCGCCTCGTGCAGTGCGGCCTCGCCGAGGCGGGAGCGGATGAAGTCCGGGGCCGCGGAGTCGCTGAAGGTGATCATCGCCGAGACCAGGTCGTCGAGCGCTACCCGGTGTTCGGGGTCCGCCGCGTACAAGCCCGTCGAGTCGGTGGGGATGTTCAGGTGCTTGAGGGCGTTCGCGTGCGCGAGGCCGTCGGTCGGCAGGTAGAAGCTCTCCCAGTCGCCGACGCGGATCTGCTCCGCGGGATCCAGGCGGCCTTCGGTGACGGCCGTGGCGTAGGCGGCGAGGTGGACGACCTTGATCGCCGAGGCGAGCGGTTGCGCGGCGTGCGGGCGGTGCAGCAGCCGGTTTCCGCGGCCGTCGTCGAGGACCAGGCCGAGCTGGTCGCGGTGCGCGCTGATCCAGGTCAGCCAGCCCTCCGGGGTCGCCAGGTCGGGCGCGGGTTCGGCCAGTGCGCTGGGCGCGACGAACAGCAGCGGTGTCGCCGCTGCGGTGGCGGCGAGCAGGCGACGGCGGGACAGCAGCATGGTCCACTCCTCTAGTAGTCCGTAATTCCGGAATACTAGAGGAGTGGAGTTTCAGTCGGTCAGCGCAGGCTCGGATCCAGCGAGAGCGTCACGCCGGCCGCGGCGGCCTCCGGGCGCGGGATGTCCCGCTCGGTGATCGGCAGGCGGCCGTCCAGCGCGTCCAGCACACCCTGCTGGACCAGGTCGAACGCCTCGGAGGTCGGCACGTCCCGGCCGAGCTCGGCGGACAGCGAGGTGGTGCCGGCGTCGCTGATCCCGCACGGCACGATCCGGTCGAACGAGCTCAGATCGGCGTTGCAGTTCAGCTCCAAGCCGTGCATCGTGATGCCGCGCTGCACCCGGATGCCGATCGCCGCGATCTTGCGCTCCGGCCGGCCGTCCCCAGCGGGCAGCCACACCCCGCTGCGGCCCTCGACCCGGCCCGCCTGCAGACCGAACTGGTCGCACACCCAGATCAGGCCCTGCTCGATCCGCCGCACGTAGTCGACGACGTCGATCGGGTCGGTCAGCTTCAGGATCGGGTAGCCGACGATCTGCCCCGGACCGTGCCAGGTGATCTTGCCGCCGCGGTCGACGTCGATCACCGGGGTGCCGTCGGTGGGGCGGTCCTCCGGCGAGGTCCGCTTGCCCGCGGTGTAGACCGACGGGTGCTCCAGCAGCAGCAGGGTGTCCGGGTTGCGCCCCTCGTCCCGGCCGCTCGCCAGCTCGCGCTGCACGTCCCAGGCTTCGAGGTAATCGATGGTTCCCAGGTGGCGCACTTCAACGGGGTCCGAAGAGGCGCGGCACGAAGAATTCGCACGACTCACGCGCGCCAGGCTACGCCTGCCGGAACCGGGCGTCACCCGAAGGTGTCGGTGCGCCGAAACCGCCCGGTGCTACCCGACAACAGCGGCCAGCGCCGCGTTGATCGACGGGTGCTGGAAGCTGAAACCGTGCGACTCCAGCACGGTCGGCACGGCGCGCTGCCCCTTCAGCGCCTCGCCCGCGAACTCGCCGAGCACGATGCGCAACGCGAAGGACGGCACGACCCACGGCGCGGGACGGCCGAGGGCTTCGGCGAACGCCTTGGTGAACTCCGCGTTGGTCACCGGTGCCGGCCCGGTGAGGTTGACCGGACCGGAGATGGCGGGGTTCTCCAGCACGAACTTGATCGCGGCCACCTCGTCGTCCAGCGAGATCCACGGCATGTACTGCGTGCCGTCGCCCAACCGGCCCCCGAGCATCAGCGAGAACACCGACCGCAGCGGTCCGAGCAGCCCGCCGGACGGGGAGAGCACCAGGCCGGTGCGCAGCAGCACCACCCGGACCCCGGCGTTCGCGGCAGGCTCGGTCGCCGCCTCCCAGCGCTTGCACATCTCGGCGAGGAAGTCGTCGCCCGGCGGGGCCGCCTCGGTCACCGGCTTCGGACCCGCGTCGCCGTAGTAGCCCACCGCCGAGCCGTTGGCCAGCACCGGAACCCCGGCCTCGGCCACCGCCTCGGCGAGCACCGCGGTCGGGCGGAGGCGGGAGCGGACCAGCAGCCGCTTGCGCTCCGGCGTCCACCGCTTGTCGCCGACGCCCGCGCCGCACAGGTTCACCACCGCGTCCGCGCCGTCCAGCGCATCGGCGTCCAGCTTCCCGGTCTCGGGGTCCCAGCCCCGCTCGTCCGGGGCGGTCGGCAGGCGCCGCACCAACCGGACGACCTCGTGATCAGCTGCCCGCAACCCGGCGACCAGGGAAGTGCCGATCAGGCCGGACGAACCGGCAACAACCACCCGCATACCGCGAATCGTCCCGCACTCCCAAGCCCGAAGCGAGCGGTTCGGGCAGAACGGCGAACGGCCGCCCACCAAGAGGTGAGCGGCCGTTCGCCTTGCGCGGTTCAGAGACCGAGGTCGGCCTCGAAGGCGCCCTCTTCCAGACGCTGCTTCAGCGTGGTCAGGAAGCGGGCGGCGTCCGCACCGTCCACCAGGCGGTGGTCGTAGGACAGCGCCAGGTAGACCATCGAGCGGATCGCGATGGTGTCGCCGCCGTTCTCGTCGGCGACCACGACCGGGCGCTTGACGACCGAGCCGGTGCCGAGCATGCCCACCTGCGGCGGGTTCAGGATCGGCGTGTCGAACAGCGCACCGCGGCTGCCGGTGTTGGTGATGGTGAAGGTGCCGCCGGACAGCTCGTCGGGCTTGATCTTGTTGTTGCGGGTCCGCGCCGCCAGGTCGGCGATCTTGCGGGCCAGCCCACCGAGGTTGAGGTCACCGGCGTCGTGGATCACCGGCGAGACCAGGCCGCGCTCGGTGTCCACCGCGACCGAGAGGTGCTCGGCGCCGTGGTAGGTGACTTCCTTGGTGTCGTCGTTGATCGAGGCGTTCAGCTTCGGGTGCAGCTTCAGCGCCTCGGCCGCCGCCTTCGCGAAGAACGGCAGGAACGACAGCTTGACGCCCTCGGCCGCCTCGAAGTTGGCCTTGGCGCGGTCGCGCAGCCGGGCGATGCGGGTCACGTCGACCTCGATCACCGTGGTCAGCTGCGCAGCGGTCTGCAGCGACTCCACCATGCGGCGGGCCAGCAGCTGCCGCAGGCGCGACATCTTCTGCGTGGTGCCGCGCAGCGCCTGGGCCTCCTCCGACGGCTCCACCAGCGAAGCGCTCGGCGCAGCAGCGGCCGGGGCGGCGGCGTGGGCCGGGGCGGACTTCTTGGCGTCGATGGCGGCCTGGACGTCCTGCTTGCGGATCCGTCCGCCGACACCGCTGCCCTTGATCGCGGACAGGTCGATGCCGTGCTCGTTGGCCAGCTTGCGCACCAGCGGCGTCACGTACGGCGCGGCGCCGGACGGCGCAGCCTCGGCGGGAGCCGGAGCGGCCGGGGCCGGGGCAGCGGGGGCCGGAGGCGCGGGCGGGGCGGCCGGAGCGGGGGCCGGAGCCGCGGGAGCGGCGGCCTGGGGCTCGGGGGCCGGCGGAGCCGGGGCAGCGGCGGGAGCCGCGGCGGCGGAGCCGATGACGGCGAGCTTGGCGCCGACCTCGATGGTGTCGTCCTCGTTCGCGGTGATCTCCAGCAGGGTGCCGGCCACCGGGGACGGGATCTCGGTGTCGACCTTGTCGGTGGAGACCTCGAGCAGCGGCTCGTCGACCTCGACGGTCTCGCCGACCTGCTTGAGCCACCGGGTCACGGTGCCCTCGGCGACGCTCTCGCCGAGCGCGGGCATGGTCACGTCGGTGCCCTGCGCGCCACCGGCCGGAGCGGCCGGGGCGGCCGGAGCGGCCGGAGCGGCGGGGGCCGGGGCCGGGGCCGGCTCGGCCGGGGCGGCCGGAGCGGGCTGCTCGGCGGCCGGGGCGGCAGGCGCCGGAGCGGCGGCCGGGGCCTCGCCGGCGTCACCGATGACGGCGAGCTCGGCGCCGATCTCAACGGTGTCGTCCTCCTGGGCGACGATGCGCTGCAGCACGCCGGCGGCGGGGGACGGGATCTCGGTGTCGACCTTGTCGGTGGAGACCTCGAGCAGGGGTTCGTCGACCTCGACGGTCTCGCCCTCCTGCTTGAGCCACCGGGTGATCGTTCCTTCGCTGACGCTCTCGCCGAGTGCCGGCATCTGAACGGAGAAGGCCATCGGTTGCTGACTCCTCGTTGTGTGGCGGGGTGCTTGGCTGACTGGGGACCGACGTCAGCCGTGCACGTGCAGCGGCTTGCCGGCCAGGGCGAGGTGCGCCTCGCCCAGGGCTTCGGTCTGGGACGGGTGGGCGTGCACCAGCGGAGCGACGTCCTCCGGCAGCGCTTCCCAGTTGTAGATCAGCTGCGCCTCGCCGATGAGCTCACCGACTCGGTCGCCGACCAGGTGCAGGCCGACGACGGGGCCGTCGGTCGCGCGGACCAGCTTGACCGCGCCTTGCGTCTTGAGGATCTGGCTCTTGCCGTTGCCGGCCAGGTCGTAGGTGAAGGTCTCCACCGAGCCGTACTGCTCCTTGGCGGCGGCCTCGCTCAAGCCCACCGAGGCGACCTCGGGGTGGCAGTAGGTCACGCGCGGGATGCCGGACTCGTCGATCGGCTGCGGGTTGAGGCCCGCGATGTCCTCGGCGATGAAGATGCCCTGCTGGAAACCGCGGTGCGCCAGCTGCAGGCCGGGCACGATGTCGCCGACCGCGTAGACGCCCGGCAGGTTGGTGCGCAGGCGCTCGTCGGTGGGGACGAAGCCGCGCTCCATCTGCACGCCGGCGGCCTCGAAGCCGTGACCAGCGGTGTTCGGGCCGCGGCCGACGGCGACCAGCAGCAGGTCGGCGTCGTGGGTCTCGCCGTTCTCCAGGCTGACCGAGACACCGGAGTCGGTCTGGGTGGCGCCGGTGAACTTCACGCCGGTCTTGAACTTGATGCCGCGCTTGCGGAAGGCGCGCTCCAGGCGCTTGGAGATGAACTCGTCCTCGTTGGGCACCAGGTGCGGCAGGGCCTCGACGACGGTCACCTCGGCGCCGAACGAACGCCAGACGCTGGCGAACTCCACGCCGATCACGCCGCCGCCCAGCACCACGACCTTGTTCGGGATGTGGTCCAGGTTCAGCGCCTGCTCGCTGGCGATGACCCGCCCGCCGAGCTCAAGGCCGGGCAGCGTCTTGGAGTAGGAACCGGTGGCCAGCACCAGGTTCTTGCCGGTGTAGCGGGTGCCGTTCACCTCGACGGTCTTGGCGTCGACCAGCGTGCCCGCGCCCTCGACCATCGTCACCTTGTGCGCCTTGGCCAGGCCCTGCAGGCCCTTGTACAGGCCGGCGATGATGCCGTCCTTGTACTTGTTGACGCCGTCGATGTCGATGCCCTCGAAGGCGGTCTTCACCCCGAACTGGTCGGCCTCGCGGGCCGAGTCGGCGACCTCCGCCGCGTGGAGCAGCGCCTTGGTCGGGATGCAGCCTCGGTGCAGGCAGGTCCCACCGAGCTTGTCCTTTTCGACCAGGATGACGGACAGGCCTAGCTCGGCTGCGCGGAAGGCGCAGGCGTAGCCGCCCGAACCGCCACCGAGAATGACTAGATCGGCGGACGTGTCGGTCACTTCGCTCTCCTCGACAGGCTTCGTTGACTCGCTGACAGCACTTCACCGGACCGGATGGTCACGAGCACCTGCAAACCATCTTGTCACCACACGGAAGGCCTACGCGACGTGGGCCGGGTGATCTGCGCTGCATCGTCGGAGATCACAGTGGAGGGTGAAGGATTTTCACACCTGCCCCACTTCGCTGGTGGCACCATCGGTCGCAGGCTGTAGTCCCATCCTTGGCTGGAGGAGAGTTGCGGTGGGTCTCTTCGACCGGTTCCGCAGGCGGCGCGCCGGGAAGGTGCGCGGGGCGAACTCGGCCGATGCGGAGCACCTGATCCGCTGGACCGAGCAGCACCGGGGAGTGGAGGGCTACCTCGAGCCCCGCACCACGGTCACCGAGACGACTCTGATGCTCATCGCCCACGACGGCGAGTGGACCAGGCGCCGGGTGGACGGCCCGGCCGCGGCGCACCGGCTGACCCGCAAGCTCGGCATCCCGCTGTACGAAGTGGCCAAGATCGGCTACCCGCAGCGGATGCGCGACTACCAGGCCAGGCAGCGGATCATCCGCGACCGGAACCGCCGCGCCGCCGACGGCGGCTAATACGGTTTTCCGGGCTCTTTTCGGGTGGCGGTGCGGGTGGCGGAACCTCAGACGCCGCCTGGCTGCGGGATCCCGTTTTCATGTATGTCCACCACATCGCGCAGCCGATCAGCGAGACCTCTCAGTTCGCGATGCGGGTGGTCGGTGTGCAGTTGACCGGGAAGTTCACGGCCTTGGCGATGTAGCAGAGCTCGTGGGCCCGCTCGTGGAGCGCTTCGGCGACGTCGACGCTGGCCCGGTCGGAGACGGTCACCAGCGGGGTCAGCTCGACGGACTCGAACTGGCCGGTGCCGTCCGGGTTCTCGGTGAGGATGCCGCGGGCCTGGTCGTGGTAGCCGGTGACCACCACGCCGCTGTCGGCCGCCAGGTGCAGGAACCACAGCATGTGGCACTGCGACAGCGAGGCGACCAGCAGTTCCTCGGGGTTGTAGCGGTCGGCGTCGCCCAGGAACACCGGGTCCGCGGAAGCGCCGATGGCGTCCTTGCCGTCCGCGCGCACCTCGTGGGTGCGCTCGTAGCTGCGGTAGGAGCTGGTGCCCTGGCCGGTGTTGCCGGTCCAGACCACTTCGACCTGGTAGCCGTGCCGGGCCGTCGTCGGCGGGGCCGGTTTCGATTCGGTCATCGCCCCATCGTTGCACCGCCGCGGGGTGCAGTGGTGATCCTTTTGCGGCCCACGTCACAAATACGCCACCGACCGGAGTAACGCCGAACGGGCGGCCCACGGCTCCAGTCGGAGCAGCGGACCGCCCGCGCGAGCTCAGCCCTGGTCGGCGATGTCCGCGAGGACTGCGGCCAGGGTGCGGACCGGGACTCCGGTGCCGCCCTTGGGGGTGTAGCCCCACGGGCCGGAGGAGTTGTAGGACGGGCCCGCGATGTCGATGTGCGCCCACTCCACGCCGTCGGCCACGAACTCCTCGATGAAGATGCCCGCCGCCAGCATCCCGCCCCAGCGGTGGCCGGTGATGTTGGCCAGGTCGGCGAGCTTGGAGTCCAGGTCGCCGCGCAGCTCCTCGGGCAGCGGCATCGGCCAGCCGCCCTCGCCGACGGCCTGCGACAGCCGCGCGACCCGGTCGCGGAACTGCTCGCTGCCCATCACGCCCGGCGTGCGCTTGCCCAGCGCCACTACCTGCGCGCCGGTCAGGGTGGAGGTCTCGATCAGGTAGTCGGGCTCGTCCTCGCAGGCGCGGGTGATCGCGTCGACCAGGATCAGCCGGCCCTCGGCGTCGGTGTTGAGCACCTCGACGGTCTTGCCGCCGTACATGGTCAGCACGTCACCGGGGCGGTAGGCGGTGCCCGACGGCATGTTCTCGGCCATCGGCACGGTCGCGGTGATGTCCAGCGGGTAGTTCAGCCGGGCTGCCAGCACCATGGTGGCCACCACCGACGCCGCACCGGACATGTCCGAGGTCATCTCTTCCATGCCGGCGGCCGGCTTGATGGAGATGCCGCCGGTGTCGAAGGTGATGCCCTTGCCGACCAGCGCGACCTTCTTGGCGTCCTTCGGGCCCTTGTGCCGCAGCCGCACCAGGCGCGGCGGCCGCGACGAGCCCGAGCCGACGCCGAGGATGCCGCCGAAGCCCTGCTTGCGCAGCGCGTGGTCGTCGAGCACCTCGACCTCCAGGCCGACGGCGCGGCCGAGCTCGGTGGCGCGCTCGGCGAAGGAAGCCGGGAACAGGTCGTTGGGCGGGGTGTTGATCAGGTCGCGGGCGGTGTTGACCGCTTCGCCGATCGCGGTGGCGCCCTTCAGCGCGTGCGCGTGACCGTCCGCCTTCGCGTCGGCGACCACGAACTCCACTTCGGACACCGGGGCGTCGCCGGAGTTGGACTTGTAGCCGGTGAAGGCGTACGCGCCGAGCACGGTGCCCTGCACCGCGGCGGAGAGGTCCACATCGGACAGCGTGGTGGCGGCGCGCTCGACGCCGGTCAGCGCGCGGGCGGCGGCGCCGGAAGCGCGGCGCACCTGCTCGCCGGTCGGTCCGCCGTCGGCGACCTTGCCCAGGCCGGTCGCGATCAGGACCGGGGCGCGCAGCTTGCCGCTGGCGGGCAGCTTGACGACCTCGTCGGCCTTCCCGGTCGCTCCCAGCGTGGTCAGCACCTGGCGCAGGTCGCCGTCGAAAGCCGCCGCGACCTGGTCGGAGCCGGACGCGAGCTGCAGGCCGTCGGTGCCCTGAGCGGTGCCGACGATGAGTGCGTCCACGGCCAGCTTGGTCACCGCGGTGTCGGTGAGGGAGAGTTTCGGGGTCGTCACGTGTCAATCCTCCGTTGAAGCTGCCGTGTCAGCATTGGGTCCATTCGCACTCTAGAACGCAACGCGAGGGTGAATCCGGCCAGGCATGCGTCCGTCACCCGAGCCTGGCACCGGAAAACCCCTCCGAGTGCGGTCTTCGGGTCTGTTCTCGCCGGGCGAACACCGAGCGGTCCCGGTTCGGCGGTGAAGATCGATCCGGCGCTCGCCTACGCTGGAACACGGGGTGGCTGTGGTGTCAACCGACAGGCGGCTGCACCGTCGTCGTTCGTCTGCAAGGGTGGTCGGGTGGCCCAACAGGTTGAATCGAGCCGGCTCGCGTCCGGTTCCGGGGCGGTTCCGCTGGCGCTCGGCGGGATGCTCGGCATCGGTGCGTTCGTGGGCCCGGCTCCCGCAGCGGCCGCTGCGGGTATGTGGTTCCCGCTCGGTCTGCTGATCGCGCTGCTGGCCGCGACCTGTTCGGCATCGGCGACCGCGCACCAGTCGACCGCGTACCGCGGTCCGGGGGCGGCTTACGCCTGCGTTCGCGGGCGGATGGGCCTGCTGGCCGCGCGGGTCGGCGCCAGTGCGTACGTGGCCGGGCACATCGCTGCGATGGCCGCGATCGCGCGAGTGCTGGGCGACTTCTTCCTGCCCGCCTCGGCGCCGCTGGTGGCATCGGTGGCGATCCTGCTCGTGGTGCTCTCGGCGACGGCCGGGTTGCGGATCCGCGGTGCTGCGGCCTGGATCTGGCTCGCGCTGACCGCCGCGGTGCTGGCCCTGGTGGTCGTCACGTGCTTCGCGATCGAGCCCGTTCCACCGCTGCCGACCGGGGTCGGACCCGCGGACAGCGCGGTGGGCATCACCGGTGCCGCGGGTGTGCTGTTCTTCGCCTTCCTCGGTTTCGAGCGGTTGACCGCTCCGTCCGAAGAGCGCGACCGGGTTTCGCGGGCGGCGCTGAAGCGCGGTGTCGTGATCTCGTTCGTCGCGCTGACCGCGGTGCTCGCGGTGGTGACGGCGGCGCTGGTGCACCAGCTCGGCTGGTCGCGGCTGGCGCTGTCGCCGACCCCGATCCGCGATGTCCTGACCGCGGCGGCCGCGTCCGAGATCGCGCCGCTGGTCAGCGTCGGCGCCGCGGTGGCGCTGCTGCCGGTGCTGCTGGCCGCGCTGGAGTCCGCCCGGTCGACCGCGTTGGCCCTGGTGCAGGACGGGGACCTGCCCCGCGGGCTGGGACGTCGGAGCGGCTTCGGCACGCCGTACCTGCTGGACGTCGGCGCGGGGGTTGCCGCAGTCGCGGTAGCACTGCTGGTCGAGCCGGTGACGGCAATGGCCTTCGCCGCGTGCAGCCTGCTCGTGCACTACGCCTTCGCCAACGCCGGGGCGCGATTGCTGCTGGCCGACGTGGGTGGCTGGCCGATGCGCGGGGCCTGCCTCGGCATGGGGTTGTCCGTCGTCCTGGCGATGAGCATGCCGATTTCTGCGATGCTTGCGACGCTTGTTGTCGTTTTAATCGGTCCTTTGGTGACGGGAGGCGTGTCCCGTCGCTGGAGATGAGGCGGGTCATGCTCAACGCGAGTGCAGGCAACCTTTCCCTGAAACCCATCGAACCCCCGATCTGGCTGCCCGGTGAGGAAGCGCTCTACAGCTTCTGGCGCCTGGACGGCTCCCTCGGCACCGTCCACCCGGCACGGGTGGTCGAGGACGACGGTGACCAGCTGCTGTGCTGGGTCGTGGACGGCACCCCGATCCGGACCACGACCTCGCCGGACGGTCGTTCGCCGCGCGAGATGCCGCTGTTCGAACGCTTCAACGGGCCGCGGGTTCCGGCTCCGTCCACCTGGCACGGCACCGACACCCTGCGCCTGGTCTACGACCACCGCTGGGTGTCGGTGTGGTGGTTCTTCGAACCCGACGGGACCTTCCGGAACTGGTACGTCAACCTCGAGGTGCCCCTGGGGCGCGACGAGTTCGGCGTGCGGCGGGTGGACGGCGTGCTGGACGTCGAGGTGTTCCCCGGCGGGAAGTGGTCCTGGAAGGACGAGGACGAACTCGCCGCCGCGATGTCGGCAGGCCGGTTCGACCGCTGGCACCTCAAGCAGCTGCGGACCGAGGGGGAGCGCATGATCGAGCTCGCCGAGGCACAGCTGTTCCCGTTCGACGGCACCTACTGCGACAGCCGGCCCGATCCGAAGTGGTCGGTGCCGTCCCTGCCGGATGGACTCCTCGAGGACTGACCGTCAGGACGGGGAGGCCGCCGCGATGAACAGCAGGATGGTGACGAGGGCGACCAGGGCGCCGACCCCGATGACCGAGCCGCCGCGCAGGTCCTTCGGGAAGAAGCTCTTGTGCTTGTTGCGCCACCAGAACGCCCAACCGGCGGCGAGGCCCAGCCCCAGGATGACCCCGAAAGCGCCCATCCAGGCGTAGAAGAGCGCCACGAGCACGCCGCCACCCAGGGGCATCAGAGCCGCCAGGGTGGCGGCGAGCGCGTCCTGCTGCGCGGTGGTGGGGACCGGAGTGGGGGCCTGCTGGTTCATGAGCACATCATAGAGCCCGGAACGCCGGTTTCCAGAAGCTTCCGGATGACGCTCGGTGGCATCCGCTCAGCGGTGCGTGACCGGGCCTCGAATACTTGGACGACCAACTTTAGGGAATCGGGTTTTCACTGCTCGAGGCGGCGCGATACGGTACGCGCATGACTGAAGCGCTGTCTTTCTCCCGGACCAACAACCCGCAACCGGTCAGCGACGAGCGCCGCGCAGAGGTACTGGCGAACCCGGGTTTCGGACGGCACTTCACCGACCACATGGTGACCATCCGCTGGACCGATGACCGCGGTTGGCACGACGCCCGCGTCGAGCCGTACCACTCGCTCGAACTCGACCCGGCGACCTCGGTGCTGCACTACGCGCAGGCGATCTTCGAAGGCCTCAAGGCCTACCGCCAGCCCGACGGCTCGATCGCCGCGTTCCGGCCGCAGGCCAACGCGCGGCGGTTCCAGGACTCCGCGAAGCGGATCGCGATGGCCCAGCTGCCCGAGGAGTTGTTCCTCGAGTCGCTGCGCGAGCTGATCGCGGTCGACGGGGCGTGGGTGCCCAGCGCCGAGGAGAGCTCCCTCTACCTGCGGCCGTTCATGATCTCCACCGAGGTCGGCCTGGGCGTCAACAACCCGGCCAACGCCTACCTCTACGCCGTGATCGCCTCGCCGTCCGGCTCGTACTTCTCCGGCGGCATCAAGCCGGTCACCGTGTGGCTGAGCCACGAGTACGTGCGCGCGGCTCCCGGCGGCACCGGTGCGGCCAAGTTCGCGGGCAACTACGCCGCGTCCTTCGCCGCGCAGGCCGAAGCCGTGAAGCAGGGCTGCGACCAGGTCGTGTGGCTCGACGCGTGCGAGCGGCACGTGGTCGAGGAGATGGGCGGCATGAACCTGTTCTTCGTGCTCGGCTCCGGCGCCGACGCCCGCCTGGTGACCCCCGAGCTCAGCGGCAGCCTGCTGCCCGGCGTGACCCGCTCGTCGCTGCTGGAGCTGGGCCGCGAGCTCGGCATGCAGGTCGAGGAGCGCAAGGTGACGGTCGAGGAGTGGGAGAAGAAGGCCGCGACCGGTGAGCTCACCGAGGTCTTCGCCTGCGGCACCGCGGCGGTGATCACCCCGGTCGGCCACGTCAAGCACCGCGACGGCGAGTTCACCATCGCCGACGGCCAGCCGGGCGAGTTCACGATGCGCCTCCGCGAGCGCCTCACCGGCATCCAGCACGGCAC
Organism: Saccharopolyspora oryzae; assembly: GCF_027853915.1. Taxonomy (GTDB): domain Bacteria; phylum Actinomycetota; class Actinomycetes; order Mycobacteriales; family Pseudonocardiaceae; genus Saccharopolyspora; species Saccharopolyspora oryzae. Next base: position 65,695 of record NZ_JAQGLA010000020.1, on the reverse strand, counting down.
CGTCGAGGACACCCACGGCTGGATGACCAAGCTGGACTGATCCAGTCCTGGTCCCGTCTGCGAGGGGGCGCAGTTTCAATTGAAACTGCGCCCCCTCGGCGTGTCCGGCGCCCGACACGCCGACCTCGCCCCACCACCGCAGATCCGGCGGCGAGCCGCGTATCGCCACCACACGAGCGGCGGTGAACCTCCGCAATTTCGATTGAAATTGTCAAACCTCGCCACGGAACCTTCCGTCGAGAACGACGACAATTTCGATTGAAATTGCTACACGCTCAAAGCGGCCACCTGCCGCTCTGAACCCGACGCGACCCGCCCCCGACGGCACCTCTCCTCGGTTGGCGCGCTGTGTACCACTACCGATCGCCCCGGTGGTGATATCCGGCGGACCTGGCAGGGGTGTGGTGCCGTGGCGTCCGGGGTTGCGTCGGGTTCAAAGCGGTAGGTGGTCGCCCCGCGTGGTGCAATTTCAATCGAAATTGCAGTCGTCACCACTGATGGATTCAGTGGAGAACCGACGTCTGGGTCAGGTGAGGGTGGCGCCGATGAGGACGATCGTGGTGGCCAGTTCGGAGGACGCGCCGAGGACGTCTCCGGTGATCCCGCCGAAGCGGCGTTGGGCGTGGTGGGTGAAGGCGACGAGCAGGGCAGCCGCCGCCACGACCGCGATCGCCGTGCGCCAGTCGAAGGCGACAGCGGCGACGGCGACGAGGAGCAGCCACCAGGTGGCGACGAGCCAGGTCGGTTGGCTGCCCGCGACCAGGGCGCCCATGCCCTCCGGGCGGGCCGAGGGAACACCGCGGCGGCAGCACAGGACGAAGCCGGCTCGGCCGACGGCACAGGCCAGGACGAGCACCAGCGGGTTGGACGTCAGCTCGGCCAGGCTGGTCGCCTGGATGCCCAGGACCAGGATCAGCGCCACCACCGCGAACGGTCCGGCGCCGCCGTCGCGCATCACGGTCAACGCGCGCTCCGGCGGTCCGTAGCAGCCGAGACCGTCTACCGTGTCGGCCAGACCGTCCACGTGCATGCCCCTGGTGACCAGCACCAACACCGCCACGGCCAGCAGCCCGGACAGCAGCGGGGGAGCGCCGAGCTCGGTCAGGCCCCAGAGCACGAGGGCGCCGAAGCCTCCCACCAGCGCGCCGACCAGCGGTGCGAACGCGATCGCCTGGCGGCACGTGGCGTCGTCGACGCGGCGCGCCGGGAGCGGCAGCACGCTCAGCCACGAGACCGCCAGGCGGAGACCGTCCAGGGTCACGACTTCGGGCCGGTGGCCTCGGATTCGGTCGGGCCGCCGACACCGGCTTCGGCGAAGGTCGCCATCTCGCCGAGCACCCGCGTCGCGGCGATCAGGATCGGCAGCGCGGTCAGCGCCCCGGAGCCCTCGCCGAGCCGCATCTGCATGTCGATCACCGGGGTCAGGTCGAGGTGGTCGAGCACCAGCGGCCCGCCCGGTTCGGCGGAGCGGTGCCCGGCCAGCCACCACTGCCGCGCGCCCGGCGCGAGTTCCTCGGCGACCAGCGCCGCCGCCCCGACCACGACCCCGTCCAGCAGCACGGGAGTGCGGCGGACCGCGGCCTGGGCGAGGAATCCGGTCAGCGCGGCGATGTCGGCGCCAGCCGAGGTGCGCAGCAACGCGACCGGGTCGTTGAGCACCTTGCGGGCCCGGCGCAGCGCGTCGCGGATCGCCGCGGTCTTGCGCATCCAGGCGTTGTCGTCGATGCCGGTGCCGCGGCCGACGACCGCCACCGGCTCGGTCCCGGTGAGCACCGAGATCAGCACCGCGGCCGGCGTGGTGTTGCCGATCCCCATGTCCCCGGCGATGAGCAGGTCGGCCCCGGAGTCGATCTCCTCGTCGGCGATGGCGCGTCCGGCCTCGAGCGCGGAGCGCACCTCGGCGTCGGTCAGGGCGTCCTCGCGGTCGATCGCCCCGGACCCGCGGCGCACCTTGCGCGCGCTGACCACCGGCGGGGTGTCGGTGTTGACGGCCATGTCCACGACCCGCACGGTCGCCCCGGCGCTGTTGGCGAGCACGTTCACCGCGGCACCACCGGCCAGGAAGTTCGCGACCATCTGGCCGGTCACCTCGGCGGGGTAGGCGGACACGCCGTGGGAGGCGATGCCGTGGTCACCGGCGAAGACCACCACTCGCGGCCGGGTGAACGGCCGCGGCGGGCAGAGCCCCTGCCGAGCGGCGACCCAGACCCCGAGCTCCTCCAGCCGACCCAGCGAGCCGACGGGCTTGGTCAGCTGCTCGTGCCGGGCGACGGCCTGCCGCTGGGCCTGCTCGTCGGGGGCCGGCACCGTCGGGAAGCTGATCTCGTTCTGGTCGGTGGACAAGCGAACCTCCGTGTCGATTTCAGCGCAGCCGGAGCGGAAGACCGGCGACGAGCAGGACGACCTCGTCGCACACCTCGGCCAGCCGGGCGTTGAGCGCGCCGAGCTCGTCGCGGAACAGCCTCCCAGACCGGGTCGCCGGAACGATGCCCAGCCCGACCTCGGCGGAGACGAGCACCAACCGCCCGGCACAACCGGTGACGGCCTCGACGAGCTCATCGCACTTCGCGGCCACGACCTCCAGCGCAGCGGGATCCCGCTCCCAAGCCCCGGCGTCGTCGAGCACACCGGTCAACCAGGTGGCGATGTCGTCGACGAGCACGGACGCACCAACGGGAGCACCGGTCAGAACCCGGCACAGCGAGCCGGTGTCCGGAGCTTCGACGGTCCGCCAACTCGCGGGCCGCCGAGCGACGTGCGCGGCGATCCGCTCGTCCCACTCGCGATCACCGGCAACCCGCCGAGCGGTGGCCACGTAGGTGACCACCTCGTCGGCGCGGACCAAACCCTCGGCATGAGCGGACTTCCCAGAACGAGCCCCACCGAGCACCAACGCGCGCACTGCAAGTACCTCCGCACCCCTGAGTGGTACAAACGTTACCCAGCCGCGACCGGCATTGGGCGCAGGGGCGGGGAGCTCTTCCCCACATTCGAGTACTCCGATTACCGGACTGGATTTGGTCAATACGGTCGAAAAAGCGTGTCGAGAATGCGGTGCGCTGCGCCGATTAGTGCGTGTTAGGCCTGCGCTGTCCGCTTTCGTGCGACACTTGGTCGATCTCGGACCATGGTGCAGAGCTCGTGGGCGGGGGCATGAGTCGCCAGAAGTTCCCGATGCATCCAGATCCGGCTGTCGTGAATGCCGTGGAAGGCACGGTGGCCGGAAATTCCGTGCAGGCAGGTGTCGTGCACGGTGGCGTGCACGTGCATTTCGCCGGCGTGGAGCGAGCTGGTCCTGAACCTGCTCCCGACATGTTGCCCGGGGCTCCGCGCTTCTTCGTCGAACGGGACCGGATCGCCGAAATATTGCGGGAAATTCTTGCGGACAGTGTTGGACGATCAGCAATAGTGGTGGTCAGCGGAGTCGGTGGTGCCGGAAAGTCCGCACTCGTCTCGCACTGGCTGCGTTCCTTCGAAGGTGATTTTCCCGACGGTGCGCTGTACGCAGACCTGGGCGCTTTCTCAGCGCGGGAACCCACGTCGCCCTCACAGGTTCTGGAAACCTTCGTCCGGGCTCTTGGGACGGCTCCGGAGTTGATTCCGGCCGACCTCGACCAGCTGCGTTCGCTGTATTGCGAGGTCACTTCCGGCAAACGGCTGGTCCTGTTTCTGGATGATGCCGTTTCTGCAGCTCAGGTGCGCCCGCTGCTGCCGCACGGGGAGTCTTGCCTGGTGGTCGTGACCAGTCGGTACCGACTTTCCGGACTCGGCCTGCAGGGTGCCCATTTCCTGGATGTCGGCCCGTTGCAGCAGGCAGAGTCCCTGGCCCTGCTGTCCAATGTGCTGGGGCCCGAACGGGTTCAGCGCGAACTGCCCGCTGCACGAGAGGTGGCCGATCTGTGCGGTGGACTTCCAGTTGCGCTGATGGTGGCGGCGGCTCGGCTGATGGCGCATCGGAAGTGGTCGTTGCAGCGGATCGCGACGGATCTCCAGGATGAACGACGGCGGTTGCCGTCCTTGGCACTGCGTGGTGATGTTTCGGTGAAAGCCGTCTTCGACATCTCGTACCGGAAGCTGACCTCTGAACAAGCTGAGCTGTACCGGGTGCTTGCGGATCATCCGGGCACCACGTTCGGTCCGGAGGTCGCTGCTGCCGCTGTGGGGCGTGCACTGCCGGAAGTGTTGGACGGGATCGAGGCACTGGTCGAAGCGAACCTGCTCGACGAGCCAGCGGAGAACAGGTTCAGGTTCCACGACCTCCTCCGACTCCACGCCCGTGAGCAGGCGGCGGCTGAAATGCCCCAGGATGAGCGCACAGCGTCAGTGCGTCGAATGGTCTCCTGGTACCTGGACTGCGCGTTCGGCGCCGACCGGCTGATCACTCCCGGTCGTTGGTACATCTCGGAACGGGACGCCGTGGCCGACTTGCCGTTCTCCTCCGTGGCAACAGCGCTCGAGTGGTTGGAGCAGGAGCGGGCCAACCTGGTGCAGGCGCAACGGGAAGCTGCGGAGCGGGACTGGTCAGGCCTGACATGGCAGTTCGGTGAGGCGATGTGGAGCTTGTTCGTCTATCGCAAGCACTACCGGGATTGGTTGGACACCTCAGAACTCGCCGTGCGGGCGGCGGAACGGGAAGGAAACCCTCGTGCGGAGTCCCGCCTCCGCGGTCAGTTCGGCCATGCGCTCCTGAACCTGCACCGCCTCGACGAAGGACAACGCGAGCTGACCAGGGCGATGGTGTTGGCCGAGCAGGTGGGGGACCTGCCGAGCCAGGCCACGGCGACGTCCAGATTGGGAATCCTGGCCAAGCAACGGGGAAAGCTGGACGAAGCACTCGCAATGTTCCGCCGAGCTCTCGAGCTGGACCATCGACTGGGCGACCGTCGTGGAGCTGCACTGCGCACACGTCGCATCGGTGAGACTTTGGCAGCTTCGGGGCGGTACGAAGAGGCCATCGGGGAACTCTCGCGCTCGGTGGACCTGATGCTCGAGCTCCCCGACCCCGGTGGGGCAGCACGTGTGTCGACGTTCCTCGGCGAGACCCATGTGGCGGCCGGGCATCCGGACGCTGCGGTTACCGCTCTCCGCAAGGCGTTGACGGTAATGCGCGAGATCGGCTCCAACTTCTACGTCGCGGAACTGCTCGCTGCGTTGGGTGCAGCTCATGAACGTGCGGACGATCTGGAGGCTGCGCGAAGCTGCCTGTGGCAGGCGTGCGAGCTCTACGAGGAGATCGGCGGCCCGCATGTCGAATCGCTGCGCAACCGTCTGGCCGAGCTCCCGCCACCTTCCTCCGATGCGCATTCGGACAACAGTCGAGCATGAACGAGGTCCGCGCAGCCTTCTGGAGTGGCAGGAGCGCGGAAGACCACCACCGCCGACGTTCTCGTGTGCGCCAGAAACCTGGTTCCCACTCTCGTCACCGTGGCTGCGCAGCCGGGGAAACGGCCGAGCGCGATCACAGCTGCCCGGTGCGCGACCTCCTCGTCGGTCTGCTCGGCCAGCACGAGAACGTCGGCGATTTCGAGCCATTCCGGCGGTGCTACTTCGGAATGGACCAGCAGGTATGGGTCATCGGTCGTGGTGGTCGAGTGACATGCCCGCTTTTCAACGCCAAGGCCGGTGTCGTTGCTCTCGAGTCGCGTTGCTGTGGTGGTTCGATAGGACATCGCAGCGTCTCCTCCGCGCAGCTACGCGTGGTCTTCCCACGGAACCGGCGTCCCCGACGAGCAGTCGAGCACCGGCAACTTCCCAGTCCGCAATGCGCTGTAGTCCAGCGAGGTGTGCTTGGTGAGGATCACCGCGACGTCGAATCCGGTCGCGTCGAGCCGAGCTGTCGAACGCAGCATCCTTCCGCGCCCCAACCTCAGGAGCGGGATGCCGGGATCGTAGTAGTCGACACCCGCGGCTTCCGCGCTGAGACGGTCGATCACCCGGATCGCGCACGAGTTCCGGATGTCGATCACGTCCGGCTTGTAGGTGATTCCCACGACGAGAACCCTGCAGCGGTTGAGGGGCAGCTTCCACGACTGAGCCAGTCGATCGCGGATCAGCTCCACCGTGCGTCCGGGCATCGCCGCGTTCACCGCAAGCGCCGCTTCGACCATCGGAGGGATGATCCCGCGCTGTCGAGCTGAGGTGCGGAAGAACTCGGTTACCACTGGGATGCAACCGCCACCAGCGCCGATTCCCGGCCGATGGGGCAGGAACCCGTACGGTTTCGTGGCTGCTGCCTCGATGATCTCGACCGGGTCGACGTCGTGACCTCGGCACACCTCGGCGAGTTCGTTCGCCAACGAGATGTTGACCAAGCGGAACGTGTTCTCGAATGTCTTCACGAACTCGGCCGTGCGGATGCTGCTGACCGGGATTACCTGGTCGAAGATGCTGCGCAGGAATGCCGCGGCTGCTTTCGTGCACTGCGGCGTGAGTCCAGCGACCACGCGTGGCAATCCGGTTGCCGCTACGTCACGCGCCGGATCGATTCGCTCAGGAGCGTGTGCGATGTGGAAGTCGATCCCCGGAAGCAGTCGTGACTTCCGGGCGATGTGCGGGATGATCTGTTCTTCCAAGCTGCCCGGCGCGCAGGTGCTGTGAACGAGCACCAACGCTCCTTTGCGCATGGACTTTCCCACTGATTCCGCGGCGTCCCGCAGCTGAGAGGTGTCGACCGACCCATCGGCCCGCATCGGCGTGGGCACGCTCAGGCAGTACACGTCGGCGTCCGGGAGTTCACCGCGTCTGCGGAGTTCTAGCCGCCCAGCGTCGAGCACCGCCTGCAGCTCCGGGGCCGCGGTCCGCCGCTCGACGGACTTCTCGATCTGCGCCAGCTTCTCGGCCGTTGCGTCGACACCGCACACCCGGAAACCCGCGCGTGCTGCGGCGGTCGCCAGCGGCACGCCGACGAAGCCCAGACCAACGACTACGACATCTGCTCGGTTCATCTCATCTCCTCGGACCAGCCGGCGAGGAGCTCCTGCGCAGCCCCCGCTGCCGGTTCGGCCGGCCGGATTCGGTGACGAGGTTGCGACGTGGACATTGGCATTCCGTCGCCGAGAAGTTCGACGGGGCGTTGTCGGTGCTGGTAAAAGACACATTTTCGATCTTGTCGCACTTGCTTTCGATCGGGTTCGCGCCGGTGTCGGCGACTCATTGGCGTTCCGTTGTCATTCGGTTTCCGAGGGGTGGCTCGCCGAACCACGACAATTCGACCCGTTGGTCGTATGAACGGGAATTCATCCGGGCAATACTCGGAAGCTCGACGGGTTCGGGGGACCAGCGAGGGGGTGCTGGTGAACATCCTGTTCAAGATCTTGGGCGCCACCAGCTTGCGGGTTGATGACGAGTTCGACGACCACTGGGGGAAGCGGCAAGAACGCGGGTTGTTGGGCGTCTTGTTGGTCAACTCCCCCGGCCAGCGGCTCTCCGCTGACGAGTTGGCGTCCTGGCTGTGGGACACCGACAGCGCTGCTGGTCGGTTGCCGAATCTGCGGTCATTGATCAGCAAGGTCAAGACAGGTCTGCAGAATCGGCGGTCTCCGGCAGAAGTCCGGAGCAGGCAGGGCATGTACTGGATCGAGGTGGACCCCGAAGCAGTTGACTACCACTACTTTCGCAGCTCGTTGCGGACTGCGAAGGCGGCGAGCAAGGAGGGGCGCCACCAGGACGCCCTCAACCTGCTGGACGATGCCATCGGGCTGTGGCAAGGGCCTCCGCTGAGCGATCTGTCCAGTGCGCGTGCTGATCACTGGCGTTTGCAGTCGACGCAGGTGATGTTGGCTGCGCGGTGCACGCGCATGGACTGCCTGTTGGCGCTCGAGCACTACGAGGACGTCTTGGACGAGTTGGAAGGTTCGCTGGCCCAAGACATCATGGATCCACGTCTGGCCATCCTGCGGATGCGTGCGCTGCACGGGTTGGGACGTGTCGAGGACATCACGCCCTTCTACCTGGCTTACTGGAAGAACTTCCAGGAGATGACGGGCAGCGAGCCCCCGGATTCGGTGCGTCGGTGGGAAGCAGAGCTGCGTCGGGGCGGCTCGTCCTGGCTGCCGTCCGCGGAGGTCGAGGTGCAGCCGGCGAGTCCGGTCGCCCAGTACCTTCCGCCTCAGCCGTGGGAATTCCACGGTCGGCAGGATCTGCTCGCCGACCTCACCAGGTTGGTCGATGAGCGGTCGACCGGTTTGGTCGCGGTCGACGGCCCGGCGGGGATCGGCAAGACCACACTGGTCGTGCAGTGGGCGCACCAAGCCGTCGGCCGAGTGGCTGACCGCGTGCTCTTCGTCGAGCTGCAGGGATACACCGGTGGTCCGCCGCTCGGGTTGGGTGAAGTGGTCGGGGTGCTCCTGGCCCAGTTGAACGTCGCGGCCGATCGCATCCCGAGTGCGGAACAACGCATGATCCGGTTGCGGCAGCTGCTCGAACAGCAACGAACGCTAGTGGTGCTCGACGATGCCCGCGATTCAGCACAAGTCCGCGAGGTGCTGAAGGCTGTTTCCGGGAGCCTCGTGCTGGTCACGAGCCGCAAGCATCTTGACGGGCTGGTGGTCCGGAATGGGGCGTACCACTTCGAAGTCCCGGCACTCACCGAGCCGGAGGTCTTCCAGTGGCTGCACACCGAACTCGGGGCTCGGGCCCTTGCTGAACCAGAGGCTGTGCAGCAGCTGGCTGCGGTGTGCTCGGGGATCCCCTTGGCGGTGCGCATCCTCGCCCAACACGCCGCGACCAGGGCTTCTCAATCCCTGACGAGTCTGGCGTTGGAGCTGCAGGACAGACGCGTGCTGCTGAAGCTCGGAGGGGCGGATGATGAGGAAGCGACGATCGAGGCGGTGCTCAACTCCTCGTATCGGGCCCTGGAAACCGATCAGCAGGAACTGCTGAGACTGCTCGGACGGTACCCCGGTCGTGATCTGGAGATCGGTTGTGCGGCGGCACTGTCCGACCGACCCGCCGAGGTGGTGAGCCGGGCGCTGGATGTGCTGGTTGCGCTGCATCTGATCGATCGAGTGGATGGCGAGCGCTACCAGCTTCACGACCTGGTGCGCGAGTACGCGGCGCAGCTTCCGGAGCCTGCCGACGTTTCGGATGCGGCCCTGCGGCGAATGGCGGATTGGGCGGTCTGGACTGTCCACAACGCCGCGTCCGTGATCTTCCCCAGCCGGGACCCGGTCCCGATGGAGGGCTTCGAAACGCGAGTTCTTCCGCGCTCGTTCGGGGACTACGAAGCTGCCATGCAGTGGTGCGAGCAGCGACGCCACGACCTGGTCGCGGTGAGCGCGGCCACCCGCGTGCACGGGTTGGACGGACACTGTTGGCGGATCGGGAACTGCGCGTGGGAGATCTTTCGCTTGCAGGGCTTCTACGCCGAGGCGGAGGACATGCTCGCGGCCGCGGTGGATGCTGCGAGGGCGGAGGAAGATTTGCTCGGCTTGGCGGGTTCCCTCAACAACCTCGGGGTTTGCCGAATGCTGTTGGGCGACCTTGCGGGAGCTCGACGCCATGTGAACGAAGCGTCGCACATGTTCGATTCGATAGGTAAGTCGTTCGGCGTTCACAGTTGCCTGCACAACCTCGCATCCTGCGAGATGAAAGGCGGAAATCTCGCGGCCGCTCTAGACATATACAACTCTGCCCTGCAGCTGGTGTCGAACGGGGGAGAGCCCTTTCGCAAGGCGGGTACGCTGCGTCGGATTGCCGAGGTGTTGCGCCGGCAAGGGCGCCACGACGAAGCGATGGTGAACTGTCGAGACGCGATCTGGATTTACCAGACCATCGACGACCCGCGGGGGTTCGGCGACGCGCTTGCGGAGCTGGCGATGATCTACCGCAAGATCGGGGATTCCGAATCGGCCTATGCCTACGCATGTCAATCCTTGTCGGTGACCGAGGCTGCGCACGATGTCGATTCAGCGGCGATAGCAGCGGGCTTGATCGCGGGTGTCGCGCTCGATTCCGGGCGGTACACCGATGCTCTGCGGTACGGGAAGCAGGCTGTTGCCCGGTACCAGTGGCTTCGCGACGCGCATGGAGAGGCGGATGCCTGGGATGTGGTTGCCGCTGCGCTCGAATCGACAGGTGAGGCCCAAGGCGCGGCGGAAGGGCGCGCGCGGGCAAAAGAAATCCGAAGGAATCTCGGGTTGACTGCGATCGACCCATAGCAGAACGCGCGTACTTTTTTCGTGTCATCGATCAGTACAGATAGTACTCGAGTTATCCTGCGGTCGTGTGCGCATCCCCCAGTGAGGGTCGCTGAATAGAGTGGTTTAGGCTGCGCTTCACATTTAAACGGTTAACCCGAAAGGGGTTGCGTGGACGTGAGGCGTTACACCCGGTTGGCGGCAGTTGCGGCTGCAGCGGTTGTTCCGAGCTGGGTGAGTATCTACTCGGCCGTTGCGAATTTCATAGCGTGACCTGCCCGCAAAGTGGACGACGGCCGATCAGCTGTAGCTCTGATCGGCCGTCGGAACTGATTTCTGCAGTTCGCTGGTCTGCGAATGATTCAATTTGCCATCGCCGGTCGGCGAACTTGCTGGTCGGCGCGCACTGCGGGCATCGGTCAGCTGACCTTGGCGATGTCCTTGGGGGTGTAGCGGGGGCGCGGGACGCGGAGCTTGCGGATCTGCATCGCGCGGGTGAAGGCGTACCAGCCCAGGGAGAAGGCCTTGTCCTGGGAGTCCGGGAACTTCGCGCGGACCCGCTTGTTGATGTAGCGGCCCAGCAGGGTGCCCTCGATGACCATCATCACCAGCAGGGCCATGCAGAACAGGGTCGCGTACTGCTGGATCACCAGGTTCTGCGACAGGGTGCTGGCGAACACGATCAGCACCAGCGGCATGAACATGCCCATCAGGTGGCGGCGGGTGTCCACCAGGTCGCGGACGTAGGCGCGCACCGGGCCCTTGTCGCGGGGCATCAGGTAGCGGTCGTCGCCCTGCATCATCCGCTCGCGGCGCTCGCGGGCCGCGTTGCGGCGCTCTTCCTTGTTGCCGCGGGCGCGCTTGACCGCCTCGCGCTGCGTCTTCGGCGGCGGCGGGACCGGGCCGCGCCGCTTGCCCTCGGCCTCCCGGCGCTTCGGCGTGGGACGGCCCTTCTTGGGCGTGTGGTTGGGGGCATGCTCCGCCGCGGACTGGGCAGTCTCGTTCTCGGACTCCGGGTTGGCGGCCTGCTCAGCGTTGTTGCGACGAAGGAACCTCACTCCAACAGGGTATTCGACGCCACTCAGCGTTGTTGCAGCAGACCGGGCGAAAGGTCGTCCTCCCGGGGGCGTCCGGAGTGAACACCGCCACCTGCCGGTCCGAAGCCACGTCACACCAGCTCGCCTCTCGGCTGTGCCACCATGGAGGTGACACGTCCCCGGGGCAGCCCGCGGGAATAGGCCGGTCCGGCCGGTGGTTGCACCACACGCCGGAATCGGACAGAGCGAGACCTCAAGGGAGAGTCCATGACCGCCCCGAACAGCACGACCGAGAGCGAGGCGCCCGCCCACGGTGTCACGCTGACCGACGCGGCGGCCCAGAAGGCCAAGGCCCTGCTGGACCAGGAGGGCCGCGACGACATGCACCTGCGCATCGCCGTCCAGCCCGGTGGCTGCGCGGGGTTGCGCTACCAGCTCTTCTTCGACGAGCGCACCCTCGACGGTGACGCGCGCCGGGACTTCGAGGGCCTGGGCGTCGTCGTCGACCGGATGAGCGCCCCGTACCTGCAGGGCGCGACGATCGACTTCGTCGACTCCATCGAGAAGCAGGGCTTCACGATCGACAACCCGAACGCGGGCGGGTCGTGCGCCTGCGGCGACTCGTTCCACTGACCGAACGAGCCGATCTGGCACGAGGCCGGCACCCCAGCGCGGGTGCCGGCCTTCCTGCTGTTCGGGGGAGGGCGGATGCCCGCAGTTTCAATTGAAACTGCGATCTGCCGTGGGTGGGATTTGCAGTTTCAATTGAAACTGCGGTCTGGCGGGGGCCGGTGGGCTGGTCGTCAGGCGGGGTTCGGGAGGCCTGAGACGTAGGCCTGGACCGATTCGCCGAAGGCGGTGCCGTCGACCTCGGACGGCTCGGTGGCGCGGATCGCGTTGCGCAGGGCCGGGTAGTCCTCGCCGAGGGGCTGGTCGAAGGCGGGGGAGAACGGCGCGAGGATCGAGCCCAGCATCACGTAGTCGATGCCGAGCACCACCCGCAGCGCTGCCGCCGGGGCGAAGCCCGCCTCGACGAGCATAGCGACGACGTCTTCGTAGGCCTGTCGCGATTCGGTGATGGTCACCGCGCGGCGGGCGATGATCCCCACCGCGTTGGGGTGCTTGGCGAACGCCGCGTGGTACGTGCGGGCCCACCTCAGCAGGCCGTCGCGCCAGTTCGCGGCGTTCAGCTCCAGGGCCGGGATGTCCGCGGTGATGATCTCGGTGATCAGCTCGAGGATGTCGTCCTTGCCGTCGACGTGCGAGTACAGCGACGGCGCCTGGACGCCGAGCTTGGCCGCGATGCGCCGGACGGTCAGCGCTTCGGCGCCCTCCTCGTCGACGACCGCGAGCGCGGCCAGGCCGATGTCGTGCCTCGTCAGCGAGCCGCGCCTGGTCTGGGTCACCGGTCCTCCTCCGCGATCGTCGGACGCGCCCATTCTTCCCGAGCCGGGGCGGGTGCCGGGATCCCGCCGCGACCGAGGTCTTCCCAAACTCCTCGCGGCCGCCTACAGTCCCTGCCTAACTTAGTTAGGTTGGCCCCGTCCAAGGGAGGGCGAAGGCGTGAAAACCCCAGCTACCAGGAACGATTCGGACACCGACGACGATTCCGCGCGGTTGCGCGAGCTCGGATACGAACCCCAGCTGAAGCGCGGTCTGGGCGTGCTCGGCAACGTCACGATGGGCTTCGCGACGATCTCCCCGGTCGTCGGGCTCTACGCGGTGGTGCTGGTCGGCGCGACGATCGCCGGACCCCGGTGGGTGTGGGCGCTGCCGGTCTGCCTGGTCGGGCAGTGCCTGCTGCTGGCGCTCTACGCCGAGCTCTCCTCGGAGTTCCCGATCTCCGGCGGCGCCTACCAGTGGACCCGGCGGCTGCTCGGCCCGTCCTACGCCTGGTTCACCGGCTGGATCTCGATGTGCTCCAGCCTGCTGGCCAACACCACGATCGCCTACCTGGCCGCGCCGTGGGTCTTCACCCTCGTCGGCGTCGCCCCGACGCCGAACCAGCTGGTCGTGGCGGCGGCGGTGTTCGTCGTGGTGTGCTCGCTGACCAACGTGCTCGGCGTGGACGTGCTGCGCCGCGCGCTGGCGATGGGCGTGGTGGCCGAGGCCATCGCCTCGGTGCTGGTCGGGGTCGCGCTGCTGCTGGTGTTCCGGACGCAGCCGTGGTCGATCCTGACCGAGAGCTTCGGCACCGAGGCCCTCTTCGACGGCTCCGGGCTCGCCGCGTTCGTCGCGGCGGTGGCCGTCGGCGGCTGGGCGTTCATCGGTTTCGACGCCTGCGTGTCGACCTCGGAGGAGACCCGCAACGCCACCCGGCACGTGCCGCGCGCGGTCTGGATCGCGCTGCTCAGCGTCGGTCTGCTGGTGATCCTCAACGCCTTCGCGGTGGTGCTCACCCACCCGGATCCGGCGAGCGTGGTGGCCGGGGCCGATGCCGACCCGGTGACCACCGCGGTCGTGGCGTCCTTCGGCGACTGGTCGGCCAAGCCCTTCGTCGTCGTGGTGATCATCGCGTTCCTGGCCTGCGGGATGGCGGCGCAGGGGTCGACGGCGCGGGCGCTGTACTCGGTCGCGCGGGACGACGTGCTGCCGTTGTCGAAGTTCCTGCGGGTGGTGAGCCGGAAGAACCAGGCACCCATCGGCGGTGCGATCGCGGTGACCGCGGTGGCCTGCGTCGGACTGCTGCTGGTGCTGAACAGCGCCGCCATCGGCAGCGTCATCACCTTCGGCACCTCCGCCTTCTACCTGACCTTCCTGCTGGTCGCCGTCGCCGCTCTGGTGGCGCGGCTGCGCGGGGCGTGGGTGCCGGGCGGGCACGTCCAGCTGGGGCGGATGGGCACCGTCCTGAACTTCGGCGCCGTGCTGTGGCTGGGGTTCGAATTCGTCAACATCACCTGGCCCCGCGAGCTGCTCGCACCGGTGGGCGCCCCCTGGTACCAGGTCTGGGCGGCACCGCTGGGCACCGCGCTGATCCTCCTCATCGGACTCGTCTACTTCGTGACGGCCAAGCCGCGGGACCGGGTCGTCAGCAGCAGTTCCTTCGCAGATCGGAGTGCATCGTGACCATTGCGGACCTCGTCATCACCGGTGCTCGGGTGATCACGATGGACGGACGGCCGGCCAGTGCGGTGGCGGTGCGGGACGGCCGGATCTGCGCGGTCGGCGACGACGTCGGCGACCACATCGGACGGCGCACCCAGGTGATCGACGGATCGGGGCGCACGGTCACGCCGGGTCTGGTCGACTCCCACCAGCACCCGGTGCACGGCGTCGCCGACATGCGCGGTCTCGACCTGACCGGCGTGGTGGACCTCGGTGAGCTCCAGGCGAAGCTGCGTGCGGAGAGCGCCCGCCTGGCGCGCGACGAATGGCTGATCGCCTACGGACTGGAGTACAACGCCTTCCGCCCGGACTGGTTGCACCGCAAGCACATCGACGACGCCATCGGCGATCATCCGGCACTGCTGACGCTGATCGACGCGCACACCGCGCTGATGAACACCCGGGGTCTGCAGCAGGCAGGCATCACCGGCCCGGTGGAGTTCGCGGACCGCTCTGAGGTGGTGCTCGACCCGGACGGCACGCCCACCGGCGAGCTGCACGAGACGTTGGCGGTGCGGCTCGGCGATTCCGCCGTCCCCCCGCTGGAGATGGACGAGCTCGCGCGGCGGGTGACCGACCTGCACCGCGCGCAGAACGCGGTCGGCATCACCGGCGCGCACATGCTGGACCTGGCGATCTGGCCGGGCACCGACGAGCTCTTCGAGCTGCTCGACGACCGCGGTGACCTGACCGTGCGGACCGTGGTGGCGCCGTGGTGCCTGCCGGGCACGGTCGACGACACCCTGGAGATCGTCCAGGACCTGCGGAACCGGCCCGGTCGGATGTGGCGCACCGGCGCGATCAAGTTCTTCCTCGACGGCGTCATCGACGGCGGCAGCGCGTGGCTGTGCCACCCGGACTCGCACGGCCAGGGCACTGCCCCGGTGTGGCGCGAGGCGCGGGCCTACGCCGAAGCCGTGCAGCGGGCGGTGGACCTGGGGCTGCCGTGCTGGACCCACGCCATCGGCGACAAGGCGGTGTCCTACGCGCTCGACACCTACGCCGCGGCCGGGCGCGCTGCCGGCGGTCGGCACCGCATCGAGCACGTCGAACTGCTCCAGGACGCCGACGTCACCAGGTTCGCCGAGCTCGACGTGGTGGCGTCCATGCAGCCGACGCACATGGACTGGACGTTGCCCGACCACAGCGACAACTGGTCGGAGCGCATCGGCGAGGAACGCTGCGGACGGGCCTGGCGGTACCGGGACGTCCTCGCCGCGGGCGGGCACGTCGCGCTGGGTTCGGACTGGCCGATCGCCGGCTACGACCCGCGGGAGATCATGGCCGGGGCCCGGCTGCGCCGCCCGGTCGCCGAGCCGGACCGGGCGCCGGTGCTGCCGGAACAGGCGCTCAGCGCGCAGCAGGTGCTCGCCGGGTACACCACCGAAGCCGCCTACGGCGCGGGTGAGGAGCAGGTGTCCGGGCGGATCCGGGTCGGCATGCGGGCGGACCTGGCGGTGTTCGACGGCGACCCGCTGACCTGCGCCCCGGAGGACCTGCCGGAACTGCCGGTGGCCTGCACGATCGTCGACGGCCGGATCGTGCACGAAGCGCTCTGAGGCGTGAGCGGCGATGGTCGCGCTTACGACCATCGCCGCTCACGAGGGGCATTCAGCCTGCGGTGACGACCCGGATGATCTCGGGGCAGAGGACGACCTCGTCGCCGTCGACGATCTGCTTGCCGCGGCGGGTCTCCACCGCGCCGTTGACCTCGACCAGCCCCTCTTCGAGGACCTCCTTCGCCTCCGCGCCGTCCTCGACCAGGCCCGCCAGCTTCAGCAGCTGACCGAGCCGGATCATGTCGTCCCGGATCTCCACATCGCGCATGCGCCCATTGTCCGCCGTCGCGCGCGGCGGCCGGGCGCCCCCGGCGGCGTTACCCTCGGCGTGCGCTCACCTGCTGCGACACCTGGGAGGTCGTCGTGCCCGTCGCCGTCACCGGCAGCATCGCCACCGATCACCTGATGCACTTCCCCGGCCGGTTCACCGACCAGCTCGTCGCCGACAACCTGGCGCAGGTCTCGCTGAGCTTCCTGGTCGACGACCTCGTGGTGCGGCGGGGTGGAGCGGCGGCCAACATCGCCTTCGCGCTGGGCCTGCTGGGGCAACGCCCGGTGCTGATCGGCGCGGTCGGCGACGACTTCGCCGACTACCGCTCCTGGTTGGAGCGCAACGGCGTGGACTGCTCGGGCGTGCACGTCTCGGAGGTCGCGCACACCGCGCGGTTCGTGTGCACCACCGACGAGGAGTTCAACCAGATCGCGTCCTTCTACGCCGGGGCGATGGCCGAGGCCCGCAACGTCGAGCTGGAGCCGGTGCTCGCGCGCGCCGCCGTCGACCTGGTGCTGATCAGCCCGAACGATCCGCTGGCGATGCTGCGGCACGCCGACGAGTGCCGCCAGCGCGGCTACCCGTTCGCCAGCGACCCGTCGCAGCAGCTGGCGCGGCTCGACGGCGAGCAGGTGCGGCGGGTCGTCGACGGCGCGGAGTACCTGTTCACCAACGAGTACGAGTGGGGTCTGCTGCTGCAGAAGACCGGGTGGACAGAGTCCGATGTGCAGGACCGGGTCGGCGTCCGGATCACCACGCTCGGCGCGTCGGGTGCGGAGGTCGTGGGTCGCGACGGCGAACGGCTGCTGGTGCCTGCGGTTCCGGACCGCGGCCGGGTCGATCCGACCGGGGTGGGCGACGGGTTCCGGGCGGGCTTCCTCGCCGGTGTCCAAACAGGACTGTCGTGGGAGCGTTCCGCGCAGCTGGGGTCGTTGATCGCGGTGCACGTCCTGGAGGTGACCGGGACGCAGGAGTGGAGCCTCGACCACGGGCGCGCGCTGCGGCGCTTCACCGACGCCTACGGGGCCGCGGCGGCGGTGGAAGTGGCATCGCTGCTGGCCTAGTCTGCAAAATTTTGCAGGGATTTGACCAGTTCATGACAGGTTCTGCTGGAATGTTGACTTAACTCGCGCAAGAAAATGTGATCGATGACGACCGCTCCACGCTGAGGAGGTTGTCATGCGATTGGTGTTGCTCGCGCTCGCCGCGGCGGTCGGCGGAGCGTCGATGGTGCCCGCCGCGACCGCCGAGTCCGCTCCGGTGCGCGGACCGATCGTCCAGATGTTCCAGTGGCCGTGGGAATCCATCGCGCGGGAGTGCGCGGACTTCTTGGGCCCCAAGGGATTCGGTGCCGTCCAGGTGTCACCGCCGCAGGAGCACGTGGTGCTCGGCGACAAGGGTTATCCCTGGTACCAGGACTACCAGCCGGTGAGCTACCAGCTGAAGAGCCGCCGCGGCGACCGCGAGCAGTTCGCCTCGATGGTGCGGACCTGCAACGACGCGGGCGTGGAGGTCTACGTCGACGCGGTGGTCAACCACATGAGCGCCGGCAGTTCGGACGCCAGCGGGCCGGGCAGCGGTGGCTCGACCTACGACAAGTACGACTACCCCGGCGTGTACTCCGACGCCGACTTCCACGGTTGCCGCCGCGACATCGGCAACTACGAGGACAAGTGGGAGGTGCGCAACTGCGAGCTGGTCGGCCTGGCGGACCTGGCCACCGAGTCCGAGCACGTGCGCAACACCCAGATCGCCTACCTGAACGACCTGGTGGGCATGGGGGTTTCCGGGTTCCGGGTGGACGGGGTCAAGCACATGCCGCCGGAGGACGTCGGCGCGGTTTTCGGTGCGCTGCAGAACGTTCCGGGCACCGGCGCGCGGCCGTACGTCTTCCAGGAGGTGATCGGGGACAGCACGACGACGGCGGGGGAGTACACCGGCAACGGTGATGTCACCGAGTTCGGCTACTACGGCGTGGTCGCCAACGCCTTCCGGGACGGGTCGCTGGCGCAGCTGGCGAACCTGCCGGAGCGGATGTCGCTGCCCAGCGATCAGGCCGTGGTGTTCATCGACAACCACGACACGCAGCGCAGCTCGCCGATCCTGACCTACAAGGACGGCGTCACCTACGAGCTGTCGGTCGCGTTCGAGCTCGCCTACCCGTACGGGACTCCGCAGCTGATCTCCAGCTTCGCCTTCGACGACGCCGATGCCGGGCCGCCCGCCGAGGCGGACGGGACGACGAAGGCTGCCAGTTGCGAGGATTCCGCGTGGGTGTGCGAGCACCGGCGGCCGATCATCGCCGGGATGGCCGGGTTCCACGGCGCGGTGCAGGGCACCGACCTGGTGAACTGGTGGGACAACGGCGGCGGGCAGGTCGCTTTCGGGCGCGGGGACAAGGGATTCGTGGCGCTCAACCGGGAGGGCGGCGAGTTGTCGCAGACCTTCCAGAGCTCGCTGCCGGCCGGGACCTACTGCGACGTGATGAGCGGGGAGCTGGTGAACGGGTCGTGCACCGGCGCGACCGTCGAGGTCGGGGAGGACGGCCGGTTCGACGCCGCGGTCGCGCCGAACTCCGGCATCGCGCTGCACGTCGGCGCGAAGCTCTGAGGACTGTTCGGCCAGGTCAGCGGGGCTGTGAGCACTTTGTGGGGTGATAGCCCCGGAAAGTGCTCACGGCTTTGACCGGCCGAATTGGCGCCGGACCATATCTGAATCGGTCTCATATTCGTTGGGTGGGTTGTCCACTTGGCGGCAGAAGGGCGGTTCGGATGCGGACTCCGCGTGGTGTCAGGATTTCCAGGCTGAGCGCGATCGGCGTCGCGGCGCTGATCGCGCTCGCTCCCGTTCCACCGGCGGCCGCCGAGCCGCAGCGGGACGTCATGTTCGTCGGCAACAACTGGGACGGCACGGTCGACCTGGTCGACGCCGAGCACTTCGGCAAGTACCAGCGCATCGACGTCGTCCCCGACCTCCAGCAGCGGCTCGCCGAGATGACGCCCGACGAGCACGCCGCGATGGCCGTCATCCGCAACACCGCGGGCGAAGGCCACGACCAGCTGGTCGACGACATCGCGGTGTCCCCGGACGGCCGCACCATGTACGTCTCGCGGCCCAGCCTCGGCGACGTCGCGGCCTACGAGATCGACTCCGGCAGGCAGGTGTGGCGCACCGACGTCAGCGGCTACCGCTCCGACCACATGGCGCTGTCGCCGGACGGCTCCCAGCTGGCGGTGTCGGCCACCACCGCGAACCAGGTGGAGCTGCTCGACCCCGCCACCGGCACCGTCGTCGGCAACTTCCCGACCGGCGACTTCCCGCACGAGAACAGGTACTCCGCCGACGGCCGGACGCTCTACAACGCCACCATCGGCCGGGTGATCATGCCCGACGATCCCGCGCTGGACCCGCTCAAGGGCAACCGCTGGCTGACCATTGTGGACACCGCGACCAACCAGGTCACCGACACGATCGACTTCGGGGTCGGGATCCGCCCGTTCCTGGTGATGCCCGACGGGCGCACCATGTACGCGCAGCTGTCCTTCCACCACGGGTTCGTCGAGTACGACCTGGTCGAGAAGCGGATCACCCGCACCGTGCACCTGCCGCTGTCCGAGGACGCGAAGAAGCTCCGCCGCGACGAGTACCCGCTGGACTCCGCGCACCACGGGCTGGCGCTCAACGGCGACGGCACGAAGCTGTGCGACGCGGGCACGGTGTCGGACTACGCAGCCATAGTCTCGGTGCCGAGCCTGACCACCGACGCCCTGATCCCCACCGGCAAGAAGCCCTACTGGGCGGCGGCCACCCCGAACGGCCAGTACTGCGTGCTGTCCAACAGCGACAGCGACGACATCACCGTGGTCGACTTCGACAGATCCACCGAAGTGGCCCGCATCCCGGTCGGCGACCACCCGCAACGGGTCCGCGGCTACGCCGTCCCCACCGACGTCCTGGCCGGCTAGGCGCGGGCGGTGACGATCATCCGGCGATGATCGGTGGTCAGCCTTTCGCCGTCCTCGCCGAGGATCTCGATTTCGCGGAAACCGGCTTCTGCCAGCCAGGTTCGCAGTTCCGGGGCGGTGAGCAGGCGGACCGAGTAGCGGACCGTTCGCCGCTCGCTGCCCCGGATCAGCGTTCGCCGCACGTGGGAGCGGAGGGTGACCGGGTCCAGGTGGTGCTCGTCGATCGCCATGTCCTCGCCCCGGGTGCGGACGACGTCGCGTTGGTAGCGGGGGAGGAGGTTCGCGAGGTTGTTGAGCTCCATCGCGAACCTCCCGCCTGGGCGCAGCGCCCGGTGGACCTGGGCCAGGACCTCGCGGTTGCCCTCGTCGGAGAAGTAGCCGAACGCGGTGAACCAGTTGATGACCGCGTCGAACCGGTCGGTCCAGGGCAGTTCGCGCATGTCGCCCAGCCGGTAGTCGACCTCGACACCGCGGGCAGCGGCGTCGGCGCGGGCGTGCTCCAGGAACGTTCCGGCGCTGTCCAGGCCGGTCACCCGGCAGCCGAGCGCGGCCAGCGGGTTGGCCAGCCGGCCGTGCCCGCAGGCCAGGTCCAGCAGCTCCGCCCCCGGTTCGAGGCCGAGCAGGTCCCAGATCTGGTCCGCTTCGGCATCGCTGCGCGGATCGATCAGGTCCTGGTAGAAGTACAGGTAGTCGTCGTCGAACAGGCCTTCAGCATCGAATTCCGGTTCCATGCGCGCTCCTTCGCCGATCCCAGCTTGGAGCGCGCTGCCGTTCGACGGCAACCGGTTTTCAGCGCTCCGGGTCGATCAGGGCTTCGGCGATCGCGGAGATGTCCTCCGGGCGGACCCGGCAGCAGCCGCCGATCACGCTGGCGCCGGCATCGCGCCAGGTGCGCGCCAGGGCGGGCGACAGCTGGGGGCGTCCGGTCCAGCTCCGCTTCTGCGCGTCCCAGTCCTCGCCGCTGTTCGGGTAGACCACGACGGGTTTCGTCGTTGTCCCGCAAGCGATTTCGATCGCGGTCAGGACGTCCTCGGGGGCCGAGCAGTTGACGCCGACCGCGATGATCCCCGCGTGCTCGGCCACCGCGAAGGCCTCCGCGAGCGGCTGTCCGGCGCGCGTGCGGTCGCCGCTGGTGGTGAACGACAGCCAGGCCGGGACGTCGAGCCCGTCGAGGGCGTCGACGAGCGCTTCGGCCTCCTCGACGTCCGGGACCGTCTCCAGGGCGAAGACGTCCGGGACGGACTCGGCCAGCACCTCCATCCGCGGGCGGTGGAAGTCGCGCAGCTCGCGCTTGGTGCGGCCGTAGCGGCCGCGGTACTCCGAGCCGTCGGCGAGCATCGCGCCGTACGGGCCGATCGACGCCGCGACCCAGCGGTGCCGACCCGGCTCGACGTCACCGGCCAGCCGGGCCAGCTCCACGCTGCGGCGCATCAGCTTCGCCGCCTCCTCGCGCTCGATGCCGCGCGCGGCGAAACCCTCGAAGCTGGCCTGGTAGCTGGCCGTCGTCGCGATCTCGGCCCCGGCGCGGAAGAACGCGGCGTGGGCGGCCACGATCTCCTCCGGCGAGTCGGCCAGCAGCCGGGCCGACCACAGCGAATCGGACAGGTCGTGCCCGAGCGCCTCCAGCTCGGTGGCCAGACCGCCGTCCAGGATCGTGGTCGCCCCACCCAGCGTGAACGCGTTCATGCCACCCAGCGTAGTGCGACTCCCCACCCCGCACGACCACGCGATCCACCTCGCACCGCCCGACTCCACCGGAAGGTTCCTCGCGTTCCGCCGCCCGAACCGCAGTTTCAATTGAAACTGCGCACCCCACCCACGGCGGATCGCAGTTTCAATTGAAACTGTGAAATTCACTGGACAACGGTGTGCCGGGTGTGCTCGGGCAGGGCGAGGGGACGGGCTCGAGCGGTCGACCGACGTGCGTCGGTGTGTCGGGTCCCGACATGCCGACACCTGTGGACAGGTTCCGGGTCCTGTGGACAACGTCCGCAATTTCAATGGAAATCGGAGGTCCGATTTCCATTGAAATTGCGGAACTCCGGGTCAGGACTTGACACTGCCTGCGGTGAGGCCTCCTACGAGGAAGCGCTGGACCAGGTAGAACACGACCACCGCGGGGATCGCCACCAGGACCGATGCCGCGGCGAGGTGGCCCCACTCCGCCCGGTTCTGCTGGACGAAGACCTGCAGTCCGACCGCCAGGGTCTTCGAGCGGTCCTCGGCGGACAGGAACGCCGAGGCGAAGGCGACTTCGCTCCACGCGACGATGAACGAGTAGAACGCCGTCACCGCCAGCCCCGGCCTGGCCAGCGGCAGCACCAGGCGCCAGAACACGCCGAACGGCGAGAGCCCGTCCACCCGTCCCGCCTCGTCGATCTCGCCGGGGATCCCGTCGAAGTAGCCCTTGAGCATGTAGGTGCAGAACGGGATCGCGGTGCTGCAGTACACCAGCACCAGCCCGAGCGCGCTGCCCTGCAGCCCCAGCGCCAGCAGGATGTTGTACAGCGGCACGATCAGCACCGCGAACGGGAACATCTGCACGACCAGGAACGACAGCAGCAGCCAGCCGCGACCGGGGAAGCGGAAGCGGCTGGCCGCGTAGGCGGTGGTCGCTGCCAGCAGCACCCCGAGCACGGTGGTCAGCGCCGCGATCAGCACCGAGTTGCCGAACCAGCTCAGGAACGATCCCTTCGCGCCGGAGAGCACGTCCCAGTAGTTGTCCACTGTGGAGTCCGCGAACAGCGTCGGCGTCGGCTCGATCGCCTTGTCGTCCGGTTTGAACGACACCACCAGCACCCAGAACACCGGGAACACCGCGATCAGCGACGCCACCACGAGCGCCGCGTGCAGCCCGATGCTGGCCGCTGTGGATCGCTTGCGCCGCACCGCGGTCCGGGTCGTCGCGGTCGTGGCGCGCAGCGAGGCCGCGTCGATGGACATCTCAGAGCACCTCCCCCTGCCGGCGCATGGCGCGGCGGTAGATGGCGGCGAACACCAGCAGGAGCGACAGGATCAGCACGCCGTAGGTCGAGGCGAGCGCGTAATCCCTGGTCGCACCGGAGAAGAACCGCTCGAAGGCGTAGGTGACCAGGATCCGGGTGTGCGGGTTGTTCTCGGTGATCAGGTAGATCACCGGGAACATGTTGAACGTCCAGATCACCCCGAGCAGCACCACCGAGCTCGACACCGGCCGCAGCCCGGGCAGCGTCACGTGCACGAACCGCTGCCACGGCGTCGCCCCGTCGATCTCGGCCGCTTCGTGCAGGTCGGACGGGATGGACTGCAGACCGCCCAGCAGCGCCACCATCATGAACGGCACGCCCAGCCAGACGTTCACCACGATCACCGACACCAGCGCCAGGTCGGACTGCCCCAGCCACACCTGCGGCGGCAGCCCGAGCGACTCCAGGGCCCAGTTGATCAGCCCGTACTCGGAGTTGAACAGGTACCGCCAGGCGAACGCGCTGATGAACACCGGAACCGCCCACGGCAGGATCAGCAGCACCCGGTACAGCCCGCGGAACCGCAGCTGCCGGTTGAGCAGCATCGCCAGCCCCAGGCCGATCGCGTAGTGGCAGAACACGCACGTCGCGGTCCAGACGACGGTCCGCGCCAGCGTCGTCCAGAACGAGCCGTAGGCCGGATCCCCGGACAGCACGTGGAGGAAGTTGGCCAGCCCGACGAACTCGTAACTGGCATCCCGGTCCAGCACCGGGTTGGCGATGTTGGTGTCGTTGATGTCGGTGAACCCGAAGAACAGCCCCTGGACCAGGGGGAGCACCACCAGCAGCGCGAGGACCGCGACCACCGGGAGGACCATCGCGTAGGCGAACCAGTGCCGTGCGAGCACTTTCGTGAACCGCATGGCGACCTCAGCGCTGCGTGTAGTCGGGGAGGACTGAGGTCTTGTAGGTGCCTGCGAGCTCGTCGAGCGCGGCACCGGTCTCCTTGCGCCCGGACAGGATGTCGCCGTAGGCGGTCTGCAGCGGTTCCAGCAGTTCGGCGTTCTCCGGGATCCACGGCCGGTCGTGCGTGTCGGCCACCAGCGGCCGGAACGCCGAAACCACCGGGTTCTGCTTCACCGCGGGGTCGTCGTAGGCGGACTGGCGGGTAGGCAGCAGGCCGAGCCGCGCGGCGATCTTCGCCTGGTTCTCGGTGCTGCTCATGCACTGGATGAACTTGACCGAGTTCTCGGTGGCGTCGCTGCCCTGCCGGATCACGTAGTCGTGGCCGCCGACCGGTGAGGTGCCGGAGCCGGGGACCGGCGCGATGCCGAGGTTGCCCGGGTCGGCGAACTGCTCGGACTGGGTGTATTCCGCGACCGCCCACGGCCCGTCGACGACCATCGCGACGTCGCCGGAGGTGAAGGCGGCCTTCATTGTGGTGTAGGAGTTCGGCTGGTCGAGCGCGGTGCGGGCCGCCCCGGCGTCGAGCAGGTCCTTGGCCGTCTGCAGGCCGCGCACCGCATCGGGGGAGTTCACCGTGATGGTCCGGGTCCTGGTGTCGACCAGGTCGCCGCCGTGGCTGTAGAGGAACGGCAGTGCGTAGTACTCGTCGTTGTTGATGAACAGAGCCCGATCGCCGCCGAGCTTCGGCGCGATCGCCTCGAGCTCGTCCCATGCCTTCGGCGGCTGGACGCCGGCCTGCGCCAGCTGCGCCTTGTTGTAGAAGAGCGCGAGCACGTCGGTGACCTGCGGGACGGCGTAGGTCTTGCCCTCGTGCTTGGTCGATTCCAGCGGTGTGGGCAGGAAGTCGGCGGTATCGGCGGCCAGCGGGGTGTCCGACAGGTCCTTGATCAGCCCGGCCTTGGCGAGCTGGGCGACCCAGCCGACGTCGGCGCGCAGCACGTCCGGGCCCTGCCCGCCCTGCGCTGCGGTCTTGTAGTTGTTCAGGGTCTGGTCGAACGAGACCGCCTCGACGCGCACCTGGTAGCCGCCGGTGCGGGCGCAGTCGGCCGCGATCTCGCGGAACACGCCGCTCTCCGACGATCCGCTGGTGTCCCAGAAGACGACCTCGTCGGGGTTGCCGCTGCTGCCGCCGCACCCGGCTGCGATCGCACCGATCAGGCCCAGAGCGACGCCGACCGTGGCCCTCGATCTCATGCCCACACCTCCTGTTTGCAAAAATTTGCGAACATCCGGCGTCAAATTGCATACCCGAGATGTGATGCAAGTCAAGATGTTCAGTAATCTGGCGAGATCTGGACGCGAGCCGATGTCGCGAAGTGTTTGCAAAATCTTTCGATCGTGTGCAGGATTGCGGGAGCAGTGGTTCCGGCGCGACGGGAGTCGAGCAGTGGCGGGTCTGGCCGATATCGCCCAGGCGGCGGGGGTGAGCGTCTCCACCGTGAGCCGGGTGCTCAACCGCAAGGCGGGGATCAAGGAGGAGACCCGCCAGCGCGTCCTGGAAGTGCTCAACCAGATGCCGCACACCGCCCGCGGCACCGGCGCGCTGCGCCGCACCGGCGTCATCGGCCTGCTGGTGCCGGAGCTGTCCAACCCGATCTTCCCGGCGTTCGCCGAAGCGCTGGAAAGCCGTGCCTCGCTGGCGGGTTACTCGTCGCTGCTGTGCAACACGCGGGCGGCGATGACCGAGAAGGAATACGTCCGGATGCTGGTCGCCCGCGGTGTCGAGGGCATGATCTTCGTGTCGCCGGAGATCGCCAACCCGGACAACGACGAGCGCCGAACCCGGGGCTACTACGAGGAGTTGCGCGCCGAGGGCGTCCGGATGGTGTTCGTCAACGGCAGCGCGCCGAGCCTCGACGTCCCGGACATCACCGTCGACGAGCACCTGGCCGGCTACGCCGCAGCGCGGCACCTGCTGGAGCTCGGCCACCGCCGCATCGGTTTCGTCAGCGGTCCGGCCCGCGCGCTGCCGTCCCGGATGAAGCGGGCCGGATGGGCGGCGGCGCTGGAAGAAGCCGGTGTGGAGCCGCGCGCGGACCTGGTCGCGCACGCGCCGTTCGGCGCTGAAGGCGGCGCGCAGGCGATGGGCGAACTGCTCGACGGACCGCGGCCGACGGCGGTGCTGTGCTCGTCGGACGTCATGGCGCTCGGCGCGATGCGGGAGGCGAAGCGGCGCGGATCGGCCACGCCGGAGGACCTTTCGGTGGTCGGCTTCGACGACATCCCGCTGGCCGCCTACTGCCAGCCCGCCCTGACCACGCTGGCCCAGCCGATCCACGACATGGCCGCCGCGGCGGTCGACGAGCTGACCCGGCAGCTCGACCCGGACGAGCCGGTGCGGGCCTCGACCGACTTCAGCCGGATGTTCCGGCCCCACCTGATCGTCCGAGAGTCCACCCGGTCGCTCTGAACGGCGCCGGGCCCGAACACCCACGCAGGAGGCGCAGCGAATGTCGAGTTGGTGGCGTGACGCCGTCGTTTACCAGGTCTACGTGCGCAGCTTCGCCGACAGCAACGGCGACGGCATCGGTGATCTGACCGGAATCCGGGAACGGCTGCCGCACTTGGTGGACCTCGGCGTCGACGCCGTCTGGCTGACCCCGTTCTTCCCCTCGCCGATGGCCGACGGCGGCTACGACGTCGCCGACTACTGCGGTGTGGACCCCATGTTCGGCACGCTCACCGACTTCGACGCGCTGCTCGCCCGCGCGCACGAGCTCGGCCTGCGGGTCCTGGTCGACGTGGTGCCCAACCACACCTCCGACGAGCACCCGTGGTTCGCCGAGGCGCTGGACGCCGGGCCCGGTAGCCCGGCGCGCGACCGCTACCTGTTCCGCGACGGCCGGGGCGAGCACGGCGAACTGCCGCCCAACGACTGGGAGTCGATCTTCGGCGGCCCGGCCTGGAGCAGGATCGACGACGGCCAGTGGTACCTGCACCTGTTCGACCCGCAGCAGCCCGACCTGAACTGGCGGAACTCGCAGGTGCGCGCGGACTTCCGCAAGGTGCTGGCGTTCTGGCTGGACCGGGGCGTGGACGGGTTCCGGATCGACGTGGCGCACGGCATGATCAAACACCCGGACCTGCCCGACACCGGCCGCGACGGGCAGATCTCCCTGCTGGGACGCGGGGAGCTGCCGTACTTCGACCAGGACGAGGTGCACGAGATCTACCGCGACTGGCGGCAGCTCTTCGACTCCTACCAGGGCGCGCGCATCGGGGTGGCCGAGGCCTGGGCGTCGACCAGCGAGCGGCTGGCCCGCTACGTGCGCGCCGACGAACTGCACCAGGCGTTCAACTTCGCGCTGCTGGAAGCGCCCTGGTCGGCGGCGGAGTTCCGGAAGGTGGTGGCGGAATCCCTGGCCACCACGGCGGAAGTCGGCGCGACCACCACCTGGGTGCTGGGCAACCACGACGTCCAACGCCCGGTGACCCGCTACGGCGGCGGCGAACTCGGCTCGCGGCGGGCCCGCGCGGCGGCGCTGCTCAGCTTCGCGCTGCCCGGCTCGGTCTACGTCTACCAGGGCGAGGAGCTCGGCCTGCCCGAGGTGGTGGACCTGCCCGAGGAGGCGCGCCAGGACCCGATCTGGAAGCGCTCCGGTGGCGAGGAACTGGGCCGCGACGGGTGCCGGGTGCCGATCCCGTGGTCCGGCGATCAGCCGCCCTTCGGCTTCAGCGCGGGGGAGAGCTGGTTGCCCGCGCCGGCGGGCTGGGCGGCGCTGACCGCAGAAGTGCAGGCTCGCAGCGAAGGCTCGGTGTTGCGCACGTACCGCGATGCTTTGGCGCTGCGGCGCGAGGACCCAGCGCTCGGCGACGGTGAGCTGGAGTGGGTCGACGCCCCGGAGGACGTGCTGATCTTCCGCCGCGGCTCGGATTTCCTGTGCGCCACCAACTTCGGCACCGCACCGGTCGCCCTGGACCTGCCCGGCCGCATCCTGTGCCGCAGCGATGCCGAAACGACCTGGGACGGCGTGCTCCCGGGCGCGACCGCGGTGTGGTTGGGGAAGATTCACGAAGAATCCGCCCAATAGGTCTGTTCTTCCCGGTTCTGGCGTGGTCGCATGAATCCCCTTGCAGCTGGAGGTGGTTCATGTTCCGACGATTAGGCACGGGCGTGGCGGCACTCGCGCTCGCAGCGCTGGGCGTGGTCGGACTCGGGCAGGCGCCCGCGTCCGCCGCGCCGAACTTCCAGGTCCCCTTCGAATGCGGCGTCACCGTGACGGCCGCGACGTTCAGCGGCCACAACCCGGCGAACTCGGTGGACTTCCAGAAGTCCGGCATCACCGGCATGCCGGTCCTCGCCTCGGCGGCGGGCACGGTCACCCGGGTCGCCGACGAGGGCAGCACCAGCTACGGCCGCTGGATCGAGCTGGACCACGGCAGCGGCTGGCGCACCCGCTACGCCCACCTGTCCACGCAGAACGTCTCGGTGGGGCAGCAGGTGCCCCTCGGCGCGAAGATCGGCACGGCGGGCGCCACCGGCGGCGTGACCGGCCCCCACCTGCACTACGAGCAGCGCCAGGACGGGGTCGCGGTCAAGGCGGTGCTCAACGGCGTCGCGGTGCCCTACTACGACAAGACGTCGTTCACCAGCAAGAACAACTGCGGCGGCAACCCGTACACGCCGACCGAGGTGTGCGGCTCGGGGTACAGCGTGATCAACTCGAAGGGCCTGTCCGGAGCGGGCACGGTCTACCTGCTCTACAACGCCTCGAACCAGAACAACTGCGTGGTGACGCTGAAGTCGACCTCGCTGGGCACGGCGTCCCCGACGGCGGCCTTCCTGGAAGTCCAGGGCAAGACGAGGACGACGGACTCCGGCAACTTCACCTACTACGCGGGCCCGGTCCGCCAAGCGGCCGGAGCGACCTGCGTGAAGTGGGGCGGCTCGGTCGGCTCCAACGCCTACGAAAGCCCCTTCGAACACTGCGGCTGACCAACGGTCGTGAGTGCGAAGCAGGGCTCGAGCACGGCTCAGCACTCACGACCGGGGAAAGCGAACGGCCCGTCCACCTCGGGTAGGGGTGAACGGGCCGTTCGCTTCGAAACGTCGTCAGAGGCGGACCGGGTAGTGGGGTTCCGGGACCTCGGGGGACAGGCGGCCTTCGATGAAGATGGCGTGCCAGAGCATGAACACCAGCAGGGCCCACAGGCGGCGGCTGTGGTCGAGCACGCCGGAGCGGTGCTCCTCGAGCAGCTGCAGGATCGCCGTGCGGTCGAGCAGGTGGTCGGTCTGCGACTGCTGGATGATGTTGCGCGCCCAGTCGTGCATCTCGTCGCGCAGCCAGTGCTTGATCGGCACCGGGAAGCCCAGCTTGCGGCGGTTGAGCACGTGCGCCGGGACGACCTGGTACATCGCCTGCCGCAGCGCGTACTTCGTGGTCTCGCTGGTGATCTTCTGCTCCAGCGGGACCGTGCTGGCGACCCGGAAGACCTCCGGGTCCAGGAACGGCACCCGCAGCTCCAGCGAGTTGGCCATGGTCATCTTGTCGGCCTTGACCAGGATGTCGCCGCGAAGCCAGGTGAACAGGTCCACGTGCTGCATGCGGGTCACCGGGTCCCAGCCCGCCGACTGGCGGTACGGGCCCGCGGTGACGTCGCGGTGCGACACACCCGGGTCGAAGCTGCGCATCACGTTGCGCAGCTGGTCGTCGCGGAAGATCCGCGCGTTGCCGTAGTAGCGGTCCTCCAGGCTCAGCGCGCCGCGGCGCAGCAGGTCCTTGCCCCGCACGCCCTCCGGGATCGCGCTGGAGACCTTGCCCATCGCCTTGCGCAGCGCGCCCGGCACCTTCTCGAACGGCGCCAGCGACAGCGGCTCGCGGTAGATGGTGTAGCCGCCGAACAGCTCGTCGGCGCCCTCACCGGAGAGCACCACCTTGACGTGCTGGCGCGCCTCGCGGGCGATGAACCACAGCGGCACCAGCGCCGGGTCGGCCACCGGGTCGTCCAGGTACCAGACGATCAGCGGCAGCGCCTCCATCATCTCCTCGGCGGAGACGGTGCGGACCACGTGCTTGACCCCGATCGCCGCGGCCGACTCGGCGGCCACGTCGACCTCCGAGTAGCCCTGCCGCTCGAAACCGGTGGTGAAGGTGATCAGGTTCGGGTTGTGCTCCTTGGCCAGCGCCGCGATCGCGGTGGAGTCGATGCCGCCGGACAGGAACGCGCCGACCGTGACGTCCGCGCGCATGTGCTTGGCCACCGAGTCGCGCATCACGTCGACGATCTCGTTGTGCAGCCGCCGCGCGTCGGCGTCGGTGTTGACCGGCCGGGAGCTGAAGTTCGGCTGGAAGTACCGCTCGGTGACCAGGTGGCCGCCGGGGGACACGGTGAACGAGGTGCCCGACTCGATGCGGCGGATCTGCCGGTGCAGCGTCTCCGGCTCCGGCACGTACTGCAGCTGCAGGTAGTGCTGCATCGCCTTGTGGTCCAGCTCTTCGGCGATGCCCAGCGTGCTGGCCAGGCTCAGCAGGCTCTTCTTCTCGCTGGCGAAGGCCGTGCCGCCCGGGCCGGCGGCGTAGAACAGCGGCTTGATGCCGAACGGGTCGCGCGCGCCGAAGACCACCTTGCGCTCGTTGTCCCAGATCAGGAACGCGAACATGCCGCGCAGCCGGCCGACCACGGACGTGCCGAGGTAGTGGTAGGCGGCGACGATCACCTCGGTGTCGCCGTCGGTGGCGAACCGCGCCCCGAACCGCTCGATCAGCTCGGCCCGCAACTCCAGGTAGTTGTAGATCTCACCGTTGAAGTTGATGGTGTAGCGCTGCGGGGTTTCCGGCGGGCCCCAGGTCAGCGGCTGGTGGGAGTGCTCCAGGTCGATGATCGACAGCCGGTTGAAGCCGAAGACGACCTCACCGCCGTGCCAGGTGTCGCTCTCGTCCGGTCCCCGGTGTCGCTGGCACGGCAGCGCGTTGGCCACCGCGGTCTCCGCGAATCCGGCGTTCTCTTCTGTGGGACAGATCAGTCCAAGCAGGCCGCACACGCGTCTGGTGCACCTCTTCGAGTCGGCGGTGTCGTCTTCTCCAAGCCTCCCCCCGAAGGCTCGCCCCAGTATGCCGTCCGCTCGCCCGCGCGCTGCACGCGCGGGGCACGGGCGCACGAACCGGTGGGGCCCGCCTCGCGACCACCGGCGGGTTTCCGCAGGGACGAGCCGTGCGCGGGCGCCGGAGGTCGTAGCGGAGGCGGTGGCCGGGGTTCCGCTGCGTGACCGCTCGCGCGAACGAGTCCGGCGATCGACGCCCCCGGAGCAGTATCGCGGCTACACCTGGGCTAGGCTCTGCGCAGGATTCCGGCGGCCGATCCGGGTGTCCAGCTCCCGAGCTGGGCACATTTCATCTGGCCGCACCGGTGAGTTTTGCACGAGGAGGCGTCGCGCAGTGGGCCTGAAGGAGGGGACCCGAGTGCCACGGCTGGTCAAAGTCGCTGGGCTGATCGGCCTGGTTGGTGTCGCGGCCACGGGTTGCACGACCGACGAGGTCTTGCGGTTCGGTTGGCCGGAGGGTGTCACCCCGCAGGCCGAATCGATGCGGACCCTGTGGACTTGGTCGGTCATCGCGGCACTCGTGGTGGGTGTGTTGGTGTGGGGGCTGATCTTCTGGTCGGTCGCCTTCCACCGCAAGAAGAAGGGCGACGAGGAGCTGCCCCGGCAGTTCCAGTACAACCTTCCGCTGGAGATGATCTACACGGCCATCCCGTTCGTGCTGGTCGTCGTGCTGTTCTACTTCACGGCGGTCACGCAGAACTACGTGTTGGCCAAGCCGGCGAAGCCGGACCAGACGGTCAACGTGGTCGCGTTCCAGTGGAACTGGGAGTTCAACTACCCCGGTTACAAGACGCCGGACGGCCAGCCGGTGCGCACCGTCGGCAGCAGCAGCGAGATCCCGTTGCTCGTCCTGCCGACCGACCAGCGCGTCGAGTACCACCTGAGCGCCACCGACGTCATCCACTCGTTCTTCGTTCCGGAGTTCCACTTCAAGCGGGACACCTTCCCGCGCCCGGACAAGAACAACCAGGACGACGTCTTCCAGAACACCATCGAGCGGGAAGGTTCGTTCGTCGGCCGCTGCGCCGAGCTGTGCGGCACCTACCACTCGATGATGAACTTCGAGGTCCGGGCGCTGTCGCCGGACAAGTTCGACCGGTACATGCAGCTGCGCACGCAGGTGAACCCGCAGACCGGCCAGCCCTACACCGCGTCGGAGGCCCTGACCAAGCTCGGCCAGGAGCGGCAGGACTGCGGCGAGCTGTGCGAGCCGTACGCGGTGACCGGCGTTCCGTTCAACACCGAACGCACCGGCGGAGCACCCTCCGGTCAGCAGGTCGGGACCAAGTAGCGGTGCCCTCGACAGGGCGTACGGCGTGAGAGCGAGGACTCCATGAAGATCGAATCCCGGATCTTCAACATCATCACCGTTTTCTTCTTCCTGTCCGCGATCGTGTACGGGCTCTGGTCCAAGGAGCCGGTGGGCACCGTGGCGCTGGTCCTGGTCGGCGGTCTCTCGCTGATCATCGGCAGCTACTTCTCCTTCGTGGCGCGCCGGATCGAGGACCGCCCGGAGGACAACCCGGACGCGGAGATCAGCGACGGTGCCGGTGAGCTGGGCTTCTTCAGCCCGGGCAGCTACTGGCCGGTCGGCTTGGCGGCTGCCGCCGGGTTCGCCGCCGTGGCGCTGGCGTTCTTCCACGTGTGGATGATCGTCTTGGCCGTCGGCTTCATCCTGATCATGGTCGCCGGGCTGGTGTTCGAGTACCACACCGGCCAGAGCAACCACTGACGGACAACTGCGACGCAGGCCCCCGAGTCCCCGGACTCGGGGGCCTGCGTCGGTCTAGCATCGTTCCCGCACCCAGCAGCAGGAGGTTCTTCCCGTGATCACCGCGATCGTGCTGATCCAGACCGCCGCCGACCGCCTCGCCGAAGCGGCCCAGGAGATCGCCGACCTGGACGGGGTTGACGAGGTCTACTCCTGCGCCGGTGACGTGGACCTGATCGCCATGCTGCGCGTCCGCCGCCACGAGGACCTGGCCGACATCGTCCCGGGCCGGATCAACAAGGTGCGGGGCGTCCTGGACACCGACACCCACATCGCCTTCCGCTCCTACTCGCGCAGGGACACGGAGGCCGCCTTCTCCATCGGCCTCGAGGAGGAGTGACCGCTCCGGTCAGCGGAGCTCGGCGCGCAGCGCCGTCGAACTGGCGGCCCAGCGGACCAGGAGGTCCGCTGCGGCGCCCGAGTCGATCGATTCCCCGACGCGCTTCAACGCGGCGCTGAGCTGCTCGTCCAGGCGCTCTCCGGGGCCTTCGTAGGCAACCATGGCCCCGGCGGCGTTGAGCAGCACAGCGTCGCGCACAGGGCCCTTGGTGCCCGCCAGGAGGTCGTGGACCGCCTTGGCGTTCACCGCCGCATCGCCGCCCTGGAGGTCTTCCGGGCGGGCGTAGGGGATGCCGAAGGTCTGCGGATCGATCCGCTCCTCGCGGACCGTGCCGTCGTGGACCACCCAGACCGTGCTGGGCGCCGTGGTGGTGATCTCGTCCATGCCGTCGTCGCCGCGGACCACCAGGGCGGACTTGCCGCGGGCGGCGAACACCTCGGCCACCACCGGGGCCATCCGCCGATCGGCGCAGCCGATCAGGCCGGCGACCGGGCGGGCCGGGTTGGTCAGCGGACCCAGCAGGTTGAACGCCGTCGGGATGCCGATCTCGCGCCGCGCGCTGCCCGCGTGCTTGAAGCCGGGGTGGAACACCGGCGCGAAGCAGAACCCGATGCCGACCTCGTCGACGCAGCGCCGCACGCCCTCCGGCGGCAGGTCGATCGCCACGCCCAGCTCCTCCAGCACGTCGGCCGTGCCGCACTTCGAGGACGCCGCCCGGTTGCCGTGCTTGACGACGGTGATGCCGGAGGCGGCGAGCACGATCGACGCCATGGTGGAGATGTTCACGCTGCCGGAGCGGTCGCCACCGGTGCCGACGATGTCCACCGCCCGCTGGGCGATGTCGAGCCGGCGGGCGTGCGCGAGCATGGCGTCGGCCATGCCGCGGACCTCGGTCGGCGTCTCGCCCTTGGCGCGCAGCGCGACGACGAACGCCGCGACCCGGGCCGGGGTCGCCTCCCCGGCCATGATCAGGTCCATCGCCCAGGCGGTGTCCTCCGCGGAGAGGTCCTCACCCGCGACCAGGTGGCCCAGCAGTCCCGCCCAGTTTCCCGCCATGGTTCCCACGCTTCTTCTCCGTGCTAGATCAGCGACGACCGCCAACGGCGCCGGGGCCCGGGGCTCGCCGGTACGTCGTCGTCTGGAGTTTCGATACCCGGACCTGGCCGCCGGTAATCCGGGCGGCGCTTCCAGCGGTCCGGTCCTCCTCCGGGGCCTCGGCCGCGCGGGGGGAGGGAGGTCAGGCCGGGACCGGCTTGCCGCGGGTGCGCAGCACCTCGGCGACGGTCTCGGCCGCGGCCAGCGGGTCGAGGGGGTGCACCAGCACCGCGTCCGCCTGCGACCAGGTGGCGAGCCATCGGTCGTCCTTGCGGCGCACCGCGACGACCACCGGCGGGCAGTTGTCGATCTCGTTCTTCAGCTGCCGGGACACGCCCATCCCGCCGGTCGGCTGCGCTTCGCCGTCCAGGATCACCAGGTCCGCGTTGCCTGCGTCGACCTCGCTGAGCACGTCGGCGACGGTGCCCGCCTCCACGTAGTTCAGCCGGCCCAGGTCCGGTGCCGGGCGCCGACCGATCGCTGTGATGATCGCCTCCCGGACCTCGGGGCGGTGGCTGAACACGAGAACGTTGGTGGTCGGTGCGCTCATCGACGACTCCTCGGTGTCTGCGGGACGCCCGGGCGGTGGGCCTGGCGAGGTCGCGAACTTCCCCGGATGCTATCGGCCGGACCGGGACGAGCAGTAGTCGCCCGGCGAAATCGATCAGCTCGCCGCGCCCGGCCCGGGCTGCAGCGCGTCCCAGCCGTGGACCTGCCCGCCGTGCCGCTGGGCCAGCCCGGCCATCCGCGAGCTCTCCTGTGAGCAATGCAACGCGTCGAGTTCTTGAACACGCAGCGCGACCACCGCGGTCAGCTCGGTGCCGCCGTCCTCGGCGCCGCGCCCGCCGGGGCGCAGTTCCCAGCCGTCAGCCGCCAGCAGCGCCCGGGCTTCCTCGATCGTGCGATCGGGGAGGGTCAGGTGGTGACGCAGCACCGCAGGTAGTCCGGGTTGCCATTCATCCGCTCGGGCTAGTGCCGCCGAGGCCGCCTCGGCCTCGTCGTAGGCGACCACCACGACCCGGAGGGCGGGGTCATCGGCGCTGATCACGGGCTTGTGGCGGTCGCGTCGGGCGGTCAGGAAAGCCGACAGCCGGGCGCCGATGCCTTTCACGGTGCGTCACCTCCGGATTGCGATCCGATCACCCCTCGGCAGACCTGGTGGACCCGAAGGCGCGAGCGGAAAAGCTGCAAGACATAATGCGTCGCGTGACAACGGCAGCGCCCTCAATCAGTCAACGCGTGCACTCGCTGAACCGACCGAACATGGTCAGCGTAGGCACCATCGTTTGGTTGGCCAGCGAGCTGATGTTCTTCGCTGGGCTCTTCGCCATGTTCTTCACGGTGAAGGCGCAGCACGAGGGCCCGTGGCCACCACCGCCCACCGAGCTGAACCTCGCTTACGCCCTTCCGTTCACGGTCATCCTGGTCTTGTCCTCGTTCACCTGCCAGTGGGGCGTGTTCGCGGCAGAGCGGGGCGACGTGTTCGGTCTCCGACGGTGGTACGTCCTCACTCTGATCATGGGTGCGATCTTCGTGCTCGGTCAGGCCGGTGAGTACTACACGCTCGTCACCGAACACGCGACCACGATCGCGTCGTCGGCCTACGGCACGGTCTTCTTCATGACGACCGGCTTCCACGGCCTGCACGTCATCGGCGGGCTGATCGCCTTCGTCTTCCTGATCATCCGGACGAAGCTGAGCAAGTTCACGCCCGCGCAGGCCATCGCAGCCATCGTCGTGTCGTACTACTGGCACTTCGTGGACATCGTGTGGATCGGCCTGTTCGCCGTGATCTACCTCGTCCCATGATGACCAGGGGCCGAGTCTCCACGATCGGCTTCTCCGAACGAGGACGAAACCGAACACCCCGAACCGGACAGCAAGGGTTGCCGCTCTCATGACCACCAACAAGAAACGGAACCGCGCGGGCTCGAAGCTCAAGCGGCGGATCTCCGGTGTGCTGGCGCTGGGCATCGCGCTGGTGGGTGCCGGTGGGCTGTACACCGTCGTGACTCCCGAGCCGCAGACCGCGCACGCCGCTGCGGAGCCGGCTCTGGTGAGGCAGGGCGAGCAGCTCTACAACAACGCCTGCATCACCTGCCACGGCGCGAACCTGCAGGGCGTCAAGGACCGCGGGCCGAGCCTGGTCGGCGTCGGCGAAGCCGCCGTGCACTTCCAGGTCTCCACCGGCCGGATGCCGATGGTGCGCCAGGAAGCGCAGGCGATGCGCAAGCCGCCGAAGTTCAGCCCGGAGGAGATCGACGCGCTGGGCGCGTTCGTGCAGACCTACGGCGGCGGACCCGAGTCGCCGAAGCAGGCCGGTGAGGCGCTGCGGGGCCAGAACCCCGCCCGCGGTGCGGAGCTGTTCCGCCTCAACTGCGCCTCGTGCCACAACTTCACCGGACGCGGAATCGCGATGTCGTCCGGCAAGTTCGCGCCGAACCTGCACGACTCGACCGAGCAGGACATCTACGAGGCGATGCTCACCGGGCCGCAGAACATGCCGAAGTTCTCGGACCGGCAGCTCACCCCGGAGGAGAAGAAGGACATCATCGCCTACGTCAAGTCCGTGACCAACGGGAACAACAATCCCGGCGGCAACGACCTGGGTGGTTATGGTCCGGGACCAGAAGGCGTCATCGCCTGGGTGGTGGGCATCGGCGCGCTGATCGGCCTCACCCTGTGGATCGGAGCCAGGGCATGAGTGAGCAGAACAACGAATACACAGAGGCCGAACTGGCCGAGATGAGCCGCGACGAGAAGATGCGGCTCGGCCTGAAGCTCGATGACGTCGAGCTCGTCGAGTACACGGAGCAGTTCCCCGTCAAGGGGACCCGCGCGGAGCGCCGCGCGGAGCGCAACGTGGCGGGCTGGTTCGTCCTGTCCGGCCTGTCGGCGCTCGCGTTCATCGCGGTCTTCGTCTTCTGGCCGTGGAGCTACGTGGCTCCGTCGGACGAGCGCGGGTACTTCATCTACTCGCTGTACAACCCGCTGATCGGTTTCTTCTTCGGCCTGGCGATCCTGGCCGTCGGCATCGGCGTCGTGCAGTACCAGAAGAAGTTCATCCCGCACGAGGTCGCCGTCCA
This sequence comes from Saccharopolyspora oryzae, assembly GCF_027853915.1. Taxonomy (GTDB): domain Bacteria; phylum Actinomycetota; class Actinomycetes; order Mycobacteriales; family Pseudonocardiaceae; genus Saccharopolyspora; species Saccharopolyspora oryzae. The sequence continues at coordinate 28,377 of NZ_JAQGLA010000020.1, read as the reverse complement.
GCAGCGCCACGACGGGCACGGCTCGGACGAGGTCGACCGCCAGACGACCGCCGCCCTGCTGGCCGACGCCGGCGACAAGAGCGGCATCGCCCGCCGGTCGATGATCAAGCGCACCGCCGGTTTCGGCGTCGGCGCGTTCGGCCTCGGCGCCGGTGTGTTCGCGGTCGGCGGCCTGGTCCGCAACCCGTGGGCGACCACCGGTCCGGAGTCGCTGCAGCACACCGGCTGGCTGTCGGAGACCGGCGAGAAGACCTACCTGCGCCGCGACACCGGCAACAAGCACGAGGTCTCGCTGCTGCGCCCCGAGGACATCGACGCGGGCGGTTTCGAGACGGTCTACCCGTTCCGGGAGTCCATGCGGGACACCGAGGAGCTGGAGACCTCGCTGCGCAAGGGCGACGCGCCGGTCATGCTGATCCGGCTCCGCCCGGGCAGCAAGCCGATCAAGCGCAAGGGGCAAGAGGACTTCAACTACGGCGACTACTACGCCTACTCGAAGATCTGCACCCACGTCGGTTGCCCGACCTCGCTGTTCGAGCAGCAGACCGGGCGCCTGCTCTGCCCGTGCCACCAGTCGCAGTTCGACGTGGTCAACACCTACGCCAAGCCGGTCTTCGGTCCGGCGACGCGGGCGCTGCCGCAGCTGCCGATCACGGTGGACGAGAACGGCTACTTCGTGGCCAAGGGCGACTTCATCGAACCGGTGGGTCCGGCTTACTGGGAGCGTAACGCATGAGCTCGATCACCCAACCGACGAAATCGGAGAGCGCCGCGTACCGCAAGATCGCCACGGCGGCTGACGAGCTCGACTCGCGCTACCGGATGGCCAAGGGCATGCGGCGGCAGCTGAACAAGGTCTTCCCCACGCACTGGTCGTTCCTGCTCGGGGAGATCTGCCTCTACACGTTCATCCTCCTGATCGTCACGGGCGTCTACCTGACCTTGTTCTTCGACCCCTCCATGGAGGAGGTCGTCTACAACGGCGTGTACCAGAACATGCAGGGCATCCCGATGTCCCGCGCGTTCGAGAGCACCCTGGACATCTCGTTCGAGGTGCGCGGCGGTCTGTTCGTCCGGCAGCTGCACCACTGGGCGGCGCTGATCTTCGTCGCCGCGATGATGCTGCACATGTTCCGGGTGTTCTTCACCGGTGCGTTCCGGCGCCCGCGTGAGGCCAACTGGACCATCGGCGCGCTGCTGCTGATGCTGGGCATGTTCGAGGGCTTCTTCGGCTACTCGCTGCCGGACGACGTGCTGTCCGGTACCGGTATCCGCGCCACCATGTCGGGCATCGTGCTGTCGATCCCGGTGCTCGGCACCTGGCTGCACTGGGCGCTGTTCGGCGGGGAGTTCCCCGGCACCGAGATCATCCCGCGCCTGTACGTGCTGCACGTGCTGATCATCCCGGGCGTCATGCTCGGCCTGGTCGCGGCGCACCTGGCGCTGGTCTGGTACCAGAAGCACACCCAGTTCCCGGGCGTGCGGCGCACTGAGAGCAACGTCGTCGGCGTCCGCATCATGCCGACCTTCGCCCTCAAGGGCGGCGCGTTCTTCGCGCTGGTCACCGGCGTCTGCGCGATCATGGCGGGTGTCTTCCAGATCAACGCGATCTGGCACATCGGGCCGTACAACGCCTCGCAGGTCTCGGCGGCTTCGCAGCCCGACTGGTACCTGATGTGGGCGGACGGCATCCTGCGCGTCTGGCCGGCCTGGGAGCTGTACCTGGGTCCGTACACCGTGCCGCCGGTGTTCTTCGCCGGTGTCATCGGCATGGGCGTCATGTTCACCACGCTGTTCGCCTACCCGGCGATCGAGCGCAAGCTGACCAAGGACGACGCGCACCACAACCTGCTGCAGCGGCCGCGCGACGTGCCGGTCCGCACCAGCCTGGGCGTGATGGCGCTGACCTTCTTCGGCGTGCTGTTCATCTCGGGTGCCAACGACATCGTGGCGTTCCAGTTCAACATCTCGCTGAACCTGATGACCTGGGCCGGCCGCATCGGTCTGCTGGTGCTGCCGCCGATCGCCTACTACATCACCTACCGGGTCTGCCTGGGCTTGCAGCACAGCGACCGCGAGGTGCTGGACCACGGCGTCGAGACCGGCATCATCAAGCGTCTGCCGCACGGTGAGTTCATCGAGGTCCACCAGCCGCTCGGCCCGGTGGACGACCACGGCCACCCGGAGGCGCTGCCCTACCAGGGTGCTCCGGTGCCGAAGAAGATGAACAAGCTCGGCGCGGCCGGCAGCCCGGTCGAGGGCAGCCTGCTCCGCCCGGACCCGGTCGACGAGACCACGGCCCTGGAGCGCGCGCGGCACGAAGCCGTCGAGAGCCAGGCCGCGGCCGAGGCCGAGGCTGCCGAGGAGCGCGAGCTCACGGCGGGCAAGCCGCAGCAGCCCACCGAGTGAGCCGGTAGCTGCTGAGTCACCGAACGAGACCCGGTGCCCCGATGGGGTGCCGGGTCTCTTCGTTGCGCGGATGTCGGAGCGGGCGCTTACCTTGGCCGGGTGACTTCGATCAGCGATCCCGAGATCCGCGCCTTCCTCGAGGCAGGCACCCGCACCGGCATGCTCGGTTTCACCGCGAGCGACGGACGTCCGCTGGTGGCGCCGGTGTGGTTCTTCCTGGAGGGCGACGAGATCGTCTTCAACACCGGCAAGGACACCGCAAAGGGGCGGGCGATCGCCCGGGATCCGCGGGTGGTGCTGTGCGCGGACCTGCCCGAGCCGCCGTTCGGCTTCGTCCAGGTCCAGGGCATCGCGGAGACCTCCGAGGACCCGGCGGAGCTGCTGCGGACCGCGACCCGCCTCGGCGGCCGCTACATGGGTGAGGACCGGGCCGAGGAGTTCGGCCGCCGCAACGGCGTGCCGGGCGAGCTGGTGGTCCGCATCCGCCCGACCAAGGTCATCGCCAGCCTCGACATGACCGCCTGACCCGTCCCGGAGTTCCGCAGTTTCAATTGAAACTGTGCTCCCACGGCGTGTCGGGCGCCGGACACGCCGATGGATGTGGACAACTCGCCCGGTCTGTGGAGTTCTTCCGCAATTTCAATGGAAATCGGACGTCTGATTTCCATTGAAATTGCGTCGTGCCGGTCGGCGGATCAGTCGATGGCGGCGTAGGCGGTTCGGCCGTTGATGGCCTTGTCCAGCCAGGTCTGCCAGGAGCCTGCCGCACCCGCGGGTTCGTGCCACGGGGTGGAGCATCGGACCATGCGGGTGCCGCCGGTGGTCAGCCAGCGGTAGACGATCCGTGCTTCGTCGGCGGTGGTGCCGCGCAGTGGTCCTGCACCCGGGATGACGGTTTCCGCCGATGCCCGCAGCAGGTCGACGACGGGCATCGGGCGCACGCCGCGCCGGGCGTTGCCCGCTGCCGCCAGCTTGCCGTGGCGGATCACCGACAGGTGCCAGCCGCCGCGACCGTCCGGCCGGGCCGCGATCAGCTCCTCGACGGCCGTCAGCGCGGACAGCCGCTGTCCGCGGTCCAGCGAGCGCACCAGTGCGGCTAGCTGGTCGCGGTGGGCGGCGGCGTCCTCGAAGCGCTGGGCGGTCGAGAGGCGGTCGAGCTCGTCCCGCAGGCGTTCGAGCAGAACGGAGCTGCGGCCGCCGATGACCTCCCGGATGGAGATCACCTCGGGCTCGTACTCCTCAGCGCTCTGCCGGCCCGCGCAGGGCGCACCGCAGCGTCCCAGTTCGTACAAGGCGCACGGCCGTCCTCGCGGGTCGCGCGCGGAGATGCGTTCCGTGCACCGGCGCACCGCAGTCGCCTCCTGGAGCGCTTCGACGGCGTCGCTGGCGGCGTTGCGGGAGTTGAACGGGCCCAGGGCGTCCGGTTTCGGGGTGCGCACGATCGACAGGCGCGGGAACGGCTCGTCGGTCAGCACCACCCACCAGGCGCGCTGAGGGTTCTTCGAACGGCGGTTGTAGCGCGGTTGGTGCGCGGCGAGCAGCCGGAGCTCGCGGACTTCGGCCTCCAGCGGGTGCGCGCATTCGACGTGGTCGACGCGCTCGGCGATCGCCACCATCTCCTTGACGCGGCTGCGCCGCTCACCCGCGGTGAAGTACTGGCGGACCCGGCGCCGCAGATCGGTCGCGGTGCCCACGTAGAGCACCTCGTCCTTGGGACCGCGGAACAGGTACACCCCGGGCGAGTTCGGCAGCCCGTCGGCGAGCCCGCGCTTGCCGCGCTGCTGCGGGGTGACGTCGGGCAGGTGGCTGAGCAGGTCGTCCAGCGTCCGCAGGCCGAGCGCGCCGACGCGTTCAAGCAGGGAGTGCAGCACGTCGACGGTGGCGCGGGCGTCGTCCAGCGCCCGGTGCACCGGTTCGGTCCGGGCGTTGAGGACGCGGGCGAGCGTGCCGAGCTTGTAGTTGGGCGTCTCGTCCCTGGTCAGCACCCGGCGGGCCAGCCGGACGGTGTCCACGACCTGCGGTTTCGGCCAGCGCAGGCCGAGCCGTTCGCAGTTGGCCCGCAGGAACCCCACGTCGAACGGCGCGTTGTGCGCCACCAGCACGCAGCCGCGGCTGAACTCCAGGAACGCGGGCAGCACCGAATCCATGCGGGGCGCGTCGACGACCATCGCCTCGGTGATGCCGGTGATCGTCACGACCGCGGGCGGGATGCCGCGCTCCGGGTTGACCAGGGTGGCGAACTCGCCGAGCACCTCGCCGCCGCGGATCTTGACCGCACCGATCTCGGTCACCGCGTCCTGCCCGCGATCACCACCGGTGGTCTCCAGGTCGACGACGACGAAGGTCACCTCGTGCAGCGGGACTTCCTCGCTGGTCAAGATCTCGTCGAAGGACAACTGCGGGTGCGCGGACATCGGCGGTCACGTTACGTCCCGCTACCGACAGCGCGGTGGATGCGGGCACCTGGGCACCCGGCCATTAGCCTGTGGGGGTGGCGCCACCGATGCCGGGGTCGGGAGAGACCCCAGAACCTGAGGAGTCTGCTGTGGACAGTGCACAGCAGACCGGTGTCGGGTCGCCCGTGGAGTGGGACGAGCTGGCCGCGCCGCTGCGCGCCCGGCTCGCCGAACTGGCCGCGGGAGCGCTGGGGGAGATGCGGCACACCGACGTCCCCGCGCAGCTGCGCCCGGTGGTCAAGTTCGCCCCGGCCAAGCGCGCCAAGCTCGGGCAACCAGCCCTGCTCGCCGCACTGCGGGACTCCGGGGTGTTCCGCACCGCGGTGGTGGACTGGTGCCACAACCACCGCCCGGGAGCGCTCGCCCTCGACGACCCGGACCCGATCGTGGTGGCCGCTGCGGCGGCGCTGCAGGGCTCGCCGATCGCGCCGCACTACGCGGAGCTGATCTCGTTCCGCACCGAGCAGGGACAGCTGCGCAGCGAGCGCGACTCCGCGGTGGCGCGGGTCGAACGCCTGACGGCCGAAGCGGACCGGCTGCGCGGCGAGCTCGCCGAAGCCCGCCGAGCAGCGGACCGGGTGGGGGAGGAGACCAGCTCCGAAGCCGACCGGCTGCGCAAGCGGCTCCGCGAGCAGGGCGTGCGGCTCAAGGAGGCCAAGGACGCCGCGGAGCGGGCGGACGGCGAGCTGACCGCGATGCGCGCGGAGCGCGAGGCGGCGATCGCGGAGATCGCCGCGGAGCGCGATCGGGAGCGGGCGCGAGCGCAGGAGGAGCGGCGGCGCGCGGAGCGCGCGAGCGCCGAGGTCGAGGTGGCGCGGCAGAGCGCCCGAGAAGCCCGTCAGGGCGACGAGGTGCGCTTGGCGCTGCTGCTGGAGACGCTGGAGGGCGCCGTGGGCGGCCTGCGGCGGGAGCTCGGCGCGAGCGGGAGCGGGCCGCGGCCCGCGGACGTCGTGCAGCGGGTGCGGGCGCATTCGGGGGCGACCGGTGATGTTCCGGACGTGGCCGCGCTGGACCGGTTGCTGGGGTTGCCCGCCGTGCACCTCATCGTGGACGGCTACAACGTGACCAAGACCGGGTATCCGGAGCTGCCGCTGTCCGATCAGCGCGACCGGCTGGCGCACCAGCTCGCGGCGCTGTCCGCGCGGACCGGTGCGGAGGTCACGGTCGTCTTCGACGGCGCTGACGTGCTGGCCGTGCCGACCGCTGGGCCGCGCGGGGTGCGGGTGCTGTTCAGCGAACCCGGCGTGCAGGCCGACGACGTGATCCGGGACCTGGTCTCGGCCGAGCCGAAGGGGCGCCAGGTGGTGGTGGCGACCTCGGACCGGGCAGTGGTCACCTCGGTGCAGCGGCGCGGTGCCTACGCGGTCCCCTCGGCGATGTTGTTGGCGCGGTTGAACAGGGTTTGACCCTTCGGCGACCGGATCGACCGCTCGGCGATCGGGCGGGAGTGGCCGATCTCATAATCGATCACGTCGGTGAAGTGGATCTCTCGATCGGGTGACGGTGATCTTCACAATTCCAGCTTATGCGACTGGAATGTTCGTCACAGTGAGCAAGCGACTCTCCTCCGTTAGAGGTCTTGTGCCGACATGCACAAAATTTGGACCCCGCTTCTGGACCTCCGGCCTCACCTTTCGTAACCTACTCGGGACCTCGCGGCGATCAGTTGCCCAGAACGGGCGGCCCGCGGGGCACCGCTGAACGACTTGTCGGGGAGTCGGCCAAGCCGGATACGGGGGCATCCGGAAGGTAAGCGGGTGGAGAAGCAGAAGGAGCAGTGCGCGACGTGGCGTCGCACCGACTTAAGCGATCTCTGCGAGGAGCACTGACCGCGACCGCGGTCGTCGCCGTCGTTGGTATGTCCTCCGGACCGGCTCTCGCAGACCCACCACTTCCCGACAACGCCTCGGACGCGGCCAAGCAGGTCCGCGAGCTGCAGCACCAAGCGGAGCAGCTCACCGAGGACACGAAGAAGGCCGAGGACGACCACCAGGCCAAGGAAGACGAGCTCAAGCGCGCCAACGACGAGGCGGCGCAGGCCGAGCAGGTCGCCAACCAGGCCCGGCTCGACGAGGAGAAGTTCCGCGGCCAGGTCGACCAGCTGACCCACGCCTCCTACCAGGGCGCCCGGCTGAACAAGCTGTCCGCGCTGCTGGTGAGCGAGACGCCGGAGGACTTCCTCAACCGCGCTTCCGCTCTGGACGCGCTGGCGAAGGACAACAACGACGCGGTCAAGGCCCTCTCCTCGGCCCGCAGCCAGGCCGAGGCCGCTGAGCGCGCCGCGCAGGACGCCCGCAACCGGGCTGCGCAGGCCGAGATCGACTCCGCTCGCATCTTCCAGGACTTCCAGAACAAGTCCAAGGAGATGGACGCGCAGATCAAGAAGGTCCAGGCGCGCTACAAGGAGCTCTCCGGCGCGGAGCAGGACTCGCTGAAGTCCGACGGCGAGACCGGCGTCGGCTCGATCGCGGGTGCTGGTGCCGCGATCCAGGCCGTCAACGCGGCGCTGGGCAAGCAGGGCTCGCCGTACGTGTGGGGTGCCAAGGGGCCGTCGAGCTTCGACTGCTCCGGGCTGACCTACTGGGCGTACAAGCAGGCCGGCGTCAGCCTCGGCGGCTCGACCAAGACCCAGGTGAACCAGGGTCGGGCGGTGTCCGCCGGCGACCTGAAGCCGGGCGACCTGATCTTCTACTACAGCCCGGTCAGCCACGTGGCGATCTACATCGGCAACGGCAAGGCGGTGCACGCCCCGACCGAGGGCGACGTCGTCAAGGTGTCGAGCTACCAGAGCATCGGTCCGGTGAACTCGATCCGCCGTGTCGCGGGCTGAGATTCGCTGACCTGATCGGGGCCGGCGCGCACTGCGCGTCGGCCCCGACTGCTTTTCCGCGGACCCGGGCGATGTCCGAAATGTCCTCGGTTCTAACATGCGCTCCGTGCTGGGCTCGGGGAGCTTCCGCGGGTGGCTGGCGGCCACCGCCTCCGGTGCGGTGCTGGCCGGGGTGATGGCGATCGGACTGCCCGCGACACCGGGGACGACCCACGTCCTGGGGCAGGTCCGGCTGGCGAATCCCGTGCCTTCGCACGAATCCGCGGTGCGGCAGCTGCTGGCGCAGCGCGCGGCCGCGATCCGGGCCCGGGACGAGTCGGCGTTCGCGGCCACAGTGGACCCGCAGGCCCCGGCGGACTTCCGGCAGCGGCAGCTGCAGTGGTTCCGGAACCTGGCGGCGATCCCGTTCACCGAGTGGTCGTACCGGCTGGAGGCGGAGACCGAGCCGCCGGCCACCGGAACCGGCGAGACCTGGGCGCCGGGCGTTTCGCTGCGCTACGCGCTGGCCGGGGTGGACAGCGTGCCGACCGAGCAGCCGGTCGAGCAGTCCTTCGTGCGCCGGGGCGGTTCCTGGTACGTGGCCGATGACGCGGGTGCGCACCGGTGGCGCGGTCCTTGGGACTTCGGCCCGTGCCACGCCGTGCGGACCCCTGGCGGGCTGGTGATCGGGCACCGCCGGGAACCGGTCGAGCGGGTGGCGCGGCAGCTCGACGCCGTGATCCGCGATGTGACCGAGGTGTGGGGGACAGGCTGGTCCCAGCGGGTGGGGGTGCTGATCGCGGACTCGCGCGAGGAGCTGAGGGCGGTGGTGGGGCCCGGGTTCGCGCTGAACGGCATCGCGGCGGTCGCCGTGGCGGATCGGGTGGACACCGCGGCGCGCCGGGTGGAGGGGCCGCGCGTGGTGCTGGACCCGCGCGCCGCCGACGAGTTGTCCGACGCCGCGCTGAAGGCGCTGCTGCGCCACGAGATCACCCACATCGCCGCGCGGGCGTACACAGTGGACGGTTCGCCGATGTGGATGCGGGAGGGCTTCGCCGACTACGTCGGCTACCGGAGCAGCGGGGTGCCGCCGCGCGAGGTGGCGCCGGAGCTGGTCCGCCAGGTGCGCGCCGGTGGACTGCCCGAGCAGCTGCCGGACGACGACGAGTTCCACCACGCCGACCGCGGCCGGGACCTGGCCTACCAGCAGTCCTGGTCGTTCGTCCGCCACCTGGTCGAGCGCTTCGGCGAACAGCACGTGGTGCGCCTGTACCACCGGATAGCGGCCCTCAGCTCACCGGCCGAAGTGGACGCCGCCCTCCGCGAGGAAACCGGCCAGACGACGGCTCAGCTCCAAGCCGACTGGGCCGAGTCCCTCCCCGGAACCTTCGGCTGACGCAAAAGACCCGTGAGCACTTCGGGTCGCCATAGCAACCCAAAACGCTCACGGGTCTTGGAGCCAAGTCGGGCACCCGGAGTCCGGGCGGGCGCTGAGGTTCCGCCACCCGCACCGATAAGCAAAATGAGTGCTTCAGACAGGCGCAGGGATCAGGAGTAGATGGCCTCGATGGTGGCCGCGTGGTTCTGGGCCACCTTGTTGCGCTTGAGCTTGAGGCTCGGGGTCATCTCGCCGCTGGCCTCGGTGAAGTCGGTCGGCAGGATGCGGAACTGCTTGATCTGCTCGGCCCGGGACACCGACTTGTTCGCCTCGTCCACCGCCTTCTGCACTTCCGCGCGCACGTCCGGGTCGTCCACCAGGTCGGCCGGGGAGGTGTTCTCCGGGCGGGAGTTGTTGGCCAGCCAGGACGGCAGGAACTCCTGGTCGAGGGTGATCAGCGCGCCGATGAACGGCTTCTTGTCGCCGACCACCATGCACTGGCTGATCAGCGGGTGCGACCGCAGCGCGTCCTCGAGCACCGCCGGGGCGACGTTCTTGCCGCCCGCGGTGACGATGATCTCCTTCTTGCGGCCGGTGATCCGCAGGAACCCGTCCTCGTCGAGCGAGCCCAGGTCACCGGTGTGGAACCAGCCGTCCTCGAGGGATTCCTTGGTGGCCTGCGGGTTGTTCCAGTACTCGCGGAACACCACGTCGCCCTTGACCAGCACCTCGCCGTCGTCGGCGATGCGGACCGTGGTCCCGGCGATCGGCTTGCCGACGGTGCCGACCTTGAACGCGGTCTCCACGTTGACCGCGGCCGCCGCGGTGGTCTCGGTGAGCCCGTAGCCCTCCAGCACCGGTACGCCGATGCCGCGGAAGAAGTGCGCCAGCCGCTCGCCGAGCGGAGCCCCGCCGGAGACCGCCGCGATGCACCGGCCGCCGAGCGCGGCCCGCAGCTTGCCGTAGACCAGCTTGTCGAACACCAGGTGCTTGAGCTTCAGCGCCAGCCCGGCGTTGCCGGCGTCCATGGCGCGGCTGTAGGCGACCGCGGTGTCCTCGGCGGCGTCGAAGATCTTGCCCTTGCCGCTGCCGTGCGCCTTCTGCTTGGCGGTGTTGTAGACCTTCTCGAACACCCGCGGCACCGCGAGCACGAACGTCGGCCGGAACGAACCGAGGTCGTTGACCAGGTCCTTGACGTCGCCGGTGTGCCCGAGGGTGACGCGGCCGTAGACGCACATCACGGTGATCGCGCGGGCGAGCACGTGCGCCATCGGCAGGAACATCAGCATCGAGTTGCCCGGCTTGGTCAGCTGCGGGAACGCCTCGATGTCGGCCCGCACCTCGGCGAGCACGTTGCGGTGGGTCAGCACGCAGCCCTTGGGGCGGCCGGTGGTGCCCGAGGTGTAGATCAGGGTGGCCAGGTCGTCGGCCGCCACGGCGCGACGGCGCAGGTGCACGTCGCGGTCCTCCACCTCGGCGCCGAGCGCGGTGAGCTCGTCCACCGCGGCCGCCGCGCCGCCGCTGCTCGGCCCCTCGATCTGCCACACGTGGGAGACCTCGGGCAGCCGGTCCACGACGCTGTCCACCTCGGTGCGGTGCGCTTCGGTCTCCACGAAGACGGCCTTGGCGCCGGAGTCGGTGAGGATCCACTCGGCCTGGTCGGCCGAGGAGGTCTCGTAGATCGGGACCGTGACGCAGCCCGCGGTCCAGATCGCGAAGTCCAGGAGGCTCCACTCGTATCGGGTCCGGGACATCAGCCCGACCCGGTCGCCCGGCTGCAAGCCGCTGGCCATCAGGCCCTTCGCCACGGCCAGGACCTGCGCGGCGAAGTCAGCGGCGGTGACGTCGACCCAGGTGCCGTCCACTCGGCGCCGGAAGCTCACCGTGCTCCCGAAGCGCTCCGCGTTGGCCCACACCATGTCGGTGAGGTTCTCGTCATCGGCCACCGCCGTGGTGGCTGGTGCGCTGAACTCTCGCACGTCGAAACCTCCGAAAACACGCCAGTCCGTGGGGCACAACCTAACGCTGATAGTTACTGAGCGGTAGTCCCCTTTGTCCCCGCCGCAGCAGCCAGCACAGACTAGAACCCACCCGAATCGGTCCAGCGACTCCGGTCGGTGATCCGCATTGCGCTGTTCGGGCCACGGGTGGTGGGCGGAGGTTTCAGAACGGTCTAGATTCGGTCAGCAGCCGCCGGGGAATGGGAGTTGGATGCGCGTCCACGTCGTTTCGGATGTCCACGGCAACGTCGAGGCGCTCAAGCGAGCGGGTGATGGAGCCGATGCGCTCGTGGTGCTCGGCGACCTGATCGACTTCGTGGACTACCACGACCACGGCCGGGGGATCCTGGGCCGCGTGTTCGGCGCGGAGAAGGTGGCCCGGTTCGCCGAGCTGCGGCGCGGCCCGCAGCTCGCGGAGTTCGGCGCCTACGTGCGCTCCCTCTGGGGGAGTCTGGACGACCCGGCGAAGGTGGTCGAGGAGGCCGTGCGCGAGCAGTACGCCGAGCTGTTCGGCGCGCTGCCCGCCCCCACCTACGCCACGCCCGGCAACGTCGACGCGCCGCACCTGTGGCCGGAGTTCGCCGGGGCCGGGGTGCAGGTGCTCGACGGCGACAGCGTGCAGATCGACGGCCTGACCTTCGGTTTCGTCGGCGGCACCGTGCTCCCGCCGGGCGCGGTCCTGCGCAAGAACGCGGCCTGGACGCCGTACCTGCGGACCGCCGAGGACTACGACGCCGCGTTGGCGAAGCTGCCCGAAGTGGACGTCCTCTGCACCCACCTGCCGCCCGCGGTACCGGAACTGACCTACGACGTGATGGCCCGCCGGCCGGAGCTGGGCTCGGCGGCGTTGGCCGAGCGGATCGCCACCGACCAGCCGCGCTGGTCGCTGTTCGGGCACGTCCACCAGCCGCTGGCGCAGCGGGTCCGCATCGGCCGCACCGAATGCGTCAACGTCGGGCACTTCAAGCGCACCGGCCGCCCGTACGTCATCCAGTGGTGAAGAAATTTTTTGAAACGCCGGAGGCGTTTAGCCCGCCCTCGGCGCTTGCGCCGCCGCGGGTTCTCAGGCGTCGTCTGACGAGGACAGCCCCAGCGCTGTGCATTGGTCATACATGAGTCGGGGATCCCGCAGCTCAGACGGCGTCTGAGGTTCCGCTACCCGCACCGCCACGCAAAAGGAGTGCGGAGAACACTTCTCCGGGACAACCTGCCTCCTCGGGGGCACTGAGGTCTGCCTCGACCGGTAACCTGCAGCGCATGGTCGATCAGTCCACCCAGTCCATCGTGATCGAGGCCCCCGCTGCGCGGATCATGGACGTCATCGGGGATTTCGCCGCCTACCCGGAGTGGGCGGCGGCGGTGAAGGAGACCGAGGTGCTCTCCCAGACCTCGGACGGCAAGGCCGGGCAGGTGCGCTTCGTCCTGGACGCGGGAGTGGTCAAGGACACCTACGTCAACGTCTACGACTGGGCGGCCGACGGGTTGTCGGTCAGCTGGGAGCTCACCGAAGGACAGGTGCAGAAGGCGCAGCGCGGCAGCTACCGGCTCAACCCGCTGGCCGAAGACCGCACCGAGGTCACCTACAGCCTCGCGGTGGACCTGGCCATCCCGATGATCGGGCTGTTCAAGCGCAAGGCGGAGAAGATGATCATGGACACGGCGCTCAAGGAGCTCAAGCGCCGGGTGGAGCACGCCGAGTAAGCCGTTGCGGATCCTGCTGTTCACCGGAAAGGGCGGGGTGGGCAAGACCACCCTCGCCGCCGCCACCGCCGCCCGCGTGGCCGGGGCCGGTGGGAAGGTGCTCGTGGTCTCCACCGACCCGGCGCACTCGCTGGGCGACGCCCTCGGCGTCGAGCTCGGCGCGGAGCCCGCGGAGGTGCGGGTGGACGGTTCCCGCGCCGTGCTGCACGCGGCCGAGGTGCAGACCCGCGCGCTCGTCGACGGCACCTGGCGGGAGCTGCGCGAGCACCTGCGGACGATGCTGCAGGGCGCCGGGGTGGACGAGGTCGACGCCGAAGAGCTGACCGTGCTGCCCGGGGTGGAGGACCTCCTCGCGCTCACCGAAGTGCACCGGCTGGCCGCCAGCGGGATCTGGGACACCGTGCTCGTCGACTGCGGTCCGACGGCGGAGACCCTGCGGCTGCTCGCCCTGCCGGAATCGCTGGCCGGTTACCTGGAGCGGCTGTTCCCGGCGCACCGGCGCGCGGTGCGCGGACTGCTGGCCGGCATCGCGGGCAGCGACCAGGTGCAGCGCTGGGACGCGGTCGCCGACGGACTGGGTCGGCTGGCCGAACGCCTCGCCGCGCTCAAGAAAATGCTCACCGATCCGGGCACCGGCGTGCGGCTGGTGCTGACCCCGGAATCGGTGGTCGCCGCGGAAACCCGCCGGACCGTGACCGCGCTGGCGCTGCAGCAGATCCGGGTGGACGGCCTGATCGCCAATCGCGTGGTGCCGCACCCGGGATCGGCGCGCGGCGCGGCGGCGCAGTGGTTGCGCACCCGGCGCCGCGAGCAGGACGACGTCCTCGACTCCGTGCGCGCCGCGACCGACCTGCCCCTGCGCGTCGTGGAGCACCGCGCCGCCGAGCCGGTGGGCACCGACGCGCTGGCGGAACTCGGTGCCGAGCTCTACGGCGACGAGGACCCGCTGGAGGGCGGTGCGGCAGCGCCGGCCATGCGGGTCACCGGTGGTGGGCGGTCGCTGGACGCGGAGTACGCCCTGCAGATCGCGCTGCCGCTGCACCCCGCGGCGGAGCTGGACCTGGCCCGCATCGGTGATGAACTGGCGATCACAGTGGACGGTCGCCGCCGGTTGGTCGCGCTGCCGGCGGTCCTCCGGCGCTGCGTCGTGACCTCGGCGATCGCCGGCGACGACGGGCTGACCGTGCGGTTCCGGCCCGATCCGGAACAGTGGATGCGGTGAGAGCTGTGGACGAAACGCGCAAGCACGAGCAACTGGTCGAGGAGCTGCGGCTGCTGCTCGACGCCGTGGCCGGCAAGGCCGAGGAGTACCTGCGCGGCTGCGACCAGGCCTCGGAACCGCCTTCGGAAGCAGGCGAGCGCGGCTGCGGCTGGTGCCCGCTGTGCGCGGCGGTGGCGCTGGTGCGCGGACACCGCCCGGAGCTCAACGACCAGCTGCTCGGGATCGTGCAGCTGCTGCGGCAGGCGGTGGCCGAACCGGCGCCGCAGCCCGCGGAAGCAGAACCCGAACCGGATGCGCCCGCCAAGGTGCAGCGCATCCGCGTGCAGCGGGTCGGGGGAACGGTGCTGGACGAAGCTGAGGCGCGGTGCTGACCATCGGAGTGGACGTCGGCGGCACCAGCGTGCGCGCCAGCGTCGTCGACCCGCACGGCGAGATCCTGGAAACCCGCCGGGTTCCCACGCCGAAGAGCGGCCCGGAGCTGAACGCGGCGATCGCGGCGACCGTGCGCGCCCTGTCCGACCGGTACCCGGTGGCCGGGGTCGGGCTCGCCGTGGCGGGGTTCGTCAGCGAGGACCGCCGTGTCGTTCGCTTCGCGCCGCACCTGGCGTGGCGGCAGGTCGCCGTTGCCGACGAGCTCGCCGAACAACTCGGGCTCCCGGTCGTGCTCGAGCACGACGCCAACGCGGCGGCCATCGCCGAGCAGCGCTTCGGGGCGGCCACCGGTGCGCGGGTGGCCGCGCTGGTGGCCATCGGCACGGGCATCGGTGCGGCGCTGGTGATCGACGGCCAGGTCTTCCGCGGCGCCCACGGCGTGGCGCCCGAGCTGGGGCACCTGCGGGTGGTCCCGGGCGGTCGGCAGTGCTCGTGCGGCAAGCGCGGCTGCCTGGAGCGCTACTGCAGCGGCACCGCGCTGGCGGCCACGGCGGGCGAGATGCTGCGCGACAGCAGCGAGCCGAGCGCATTGCGGGAGCTGGCCGAGCTGACCGGTGTGGACGTCGCACGCGCGGCGGAAGCCGGGGACCCGCTGGCCCGGCGCGCGGTGGACGACCTGGCGTGCTGGCTGGGGGAGGGCTTGGCGCTGGTCGCCGACGTCTACGACCCGGAAGTCGTGGTCATCTCCGGTGGCGTCTCGAGCTCCGCGCACCTCTACCTCGACGCGGCGCGCGAGCACTACGCGGCGACGATGACCGGAGCGGGCCACCGGCCCCTGGCCGAGGTGGTCGTCGCCCATCACGGTGACCCGGCGGCCATGATCGGCGCCGCAACACTGGCCCGAGAACACGCCCTGGCCACGCCGAAAGCTCCGTCCGGAGGCTGAAGGGGTGACCGGTCAGACCTGGGCGCCGTCGTCGTCGGAGCTCCGCGGAGGCTGGCGGAGGCGGAGGAGGAGCCAGCCGATGCCACCGCTGATCAGGACCAGGCCCAGCGGGAGGGTGACCGTGCCGGACAGCCCGGCGAGACCGGGTACCAGGGCGAACAGCACGCCCACCACGATCACCGCGATCCCGGCCAGGGTCGTCACCCGCGGGGTCGGCAGCGGCGGGGGCTCCGGCGGGACGTAGTGCTCGTCCTCTTCGGCGGTGGTCGGCGTCCAGTCGCGCGGACCGCTGTCCGCGGGCTCGATCGAGGTCGGCTCGACGGGCTTCGGCTCGGTGGCGGTGTCCGGCCGCTCGTCCTCCCCGGCCGGCTCGCGGTCTTCGGGCCAGCGCGCGAAGTTCTCGTCGCGCTCCAGGTCGGCGATGATCTCGGCGAAGGCGGCGTCGATGTCCTCCGGCCCGTCGGCGTTGTCGCGGCGCGTGCTCATACGACTTCCTCGACCCGATCGCGGTGGATCCGTTGCAGGAACTCGACGCTACCGCTGAACACCCGCGGTGCGTCGTGGTCCAACGTCACTACGTGGAAGCTGTCGGTCAGCACGACCTCGGTGAGGTCCTCGCTGCGCACCCCGTCCAGCACGACCGAGGAGTTGACCGGTTCGACGATGTGGTCGACCTCGGAGCGGTAGAGCAGCACCGGTTGCCGGATCCGCCCGAGGTCGGGGCGCACGACTCCCCACAGCTGCTGCAGGCTCGCCATCGCCCGCAGCGGCAGCCGCTGGTAGGCCAGTTCGAACCCGCCGGGCTTGGCGATGTCGCCGGGGATGCCGCCGAGCGACGGCAGCACCCGGCTGAGCAGCGGCAGCATCCGAGCGGCTTTGCGCTCCGTCAGAACCGAGGGGTTGACCAGCACGATCCCGGCGATGTCCGGGTGCTCCTGGGCCAGCCGCAGGGTGAGCGTGCCGCCCATCGACTGGCCGAACACGAACACCGACGAGCAGCGCCCGCGCAGCTCGGCCAACTCGTCCTCGACGGCCCGGTACCAGTCCTGCCAGGTGGTCCGGTTCAGGTCCTGCCAGCGGGTTCCGTGCCCGGGTAACAGCGGGCATCGGACGGTCAAGCCCTCCGCGGCCAAGTGCTCGCCCCAGGCCCGCATGCTCTGCGGGGTGCTGGTGAAACCGTGGCAGAGCAGGACGCCGATGTCGTCCGATCCGTCGTGCGAGAACGGCTCGGCGCCGGAGAGCACGGGCACTGCAGCCTCCCAAAGCATCGGCGTGCCAGTACGGTTCATGGTCGCATGCGAGACCGACGAACGGGACGGCCTCGCCGATCTCGGAGTCCGGTAGATCACCATCAGCGAGATCGCATTGTGCTGCTCGCGCGCGCTCCGTACGCTGAGCAGCGATATCTTGCTGGCAGGGGAGGCGGCCGCGCGGTGATGTACTGGGTGATGAAGCACATTCTGCTCGGGCCCTTGATGAAGCTGTTCTGCCGTCCGAAGGTCGAAGGCGTCGAGCACGTTCCCGCCGAGGGCAGCGCGATCCTGGTCAGCAACCACGTCGCGGTCGCCGACTCGTTCTTCATGCCGCTGATGATGCCCCGGCGGGTCACCTTCCTGGCCAAGCGCGAGTACTTCACCGGCAAGGGCGTGAAGGGCAAGTTCAAGAAGTACTTCTTCTCCGGTGTCGGCCAGGTGCCCATCGACCGCTCCAGCGGTGCCGCGGCGCAGGCCGCGCTGGACACCGGTGTTCGACTGCTCCGCGAGGGCAAGCTGCTCGGCGTCTACCCGGAGGGCACCCGCTCGCCGGACGGCCGGTTGTACAAGGGCAAGACCGGCGTGGCGCGGATGGCGCTGGAGTCGGGTGCGCCGGTGATCCCGATCGCGATGTTCGGCACCGACAAGGTCAACCCCATCGGCTCGAAGATGTGGTACCCGCACAAGGTCGTCGTGAAGGTCGGGCCGCCGCTGGACTTCTCCCGCTACGAGGGGATGGCCGGCGACCGGTTCGTGGAGCGCTCGATCACCGACGAGATCATGTACGCGCTGATGGAGCTGTCCGGCCAGGAGTACGTCGACGTCTACGCGGCCAAGGTCAAGGACGAGCTGACCGCGCAGGGCAAGCACGTCGCGGGCTGGAAGCCGACGGGCTCCAGCGGCCGGGTGCCCGAGTCGAAGGCGGGCTGACCCGCTTTTCCGGGCTGTCGAACGAGATCCGCCCGACCGCGGCCGACTGCGCTGCCCCGCAACATCCGCCCTGGGCGAGCCCACCTACGCTGACCAGGTGAGGTTCTTCTACGACTGCGAGTTCATCGAGGACGGGCAGACCATCGAGCTGGTGTCGATCGGCATGGTCGGCGAGGACGGTCGCGAGTTCTACGCGGTGTCCACCGAGTTCGACGCGTCCCGCGCGGGCGCCTGGGTCCGGCAGCACGTGCTGCCGCAGCTCCCGCCGCCCTCGGACAAGAGCTGGCGCTCCCGCGCCCGGATCCGCGAAGACCTCTACGCCTTCATGACCGCGCGCGGCTCGAACCCCGAGCTGTGGGCCTGGTACGCCGCCTACGACCACGTGGCGCTGGCCCAGCTGTGGGGCGCGATGCCGATGCTGCCCTCCCGGATCCCCAAGTTCACCCGCGACCTCCGGCAGCGCTGGGAGGACGTCGGCAAGCCGAAGCTGCCCGCAGCGCCGGACAACGCCCACGACGCCCTCGCCGACGCCAAGCACAACCTGGAGCGCTGGAAGGTCATCGAGGACGTCCGCCGCAAGCGCGGTTTCATCTGGTAGACGAGTGCCACGGGGCTGGGTTTGTCTCCTCGGCCCCGTTAGTTAGGTGAGGCCGTCCCAGGTCTTGTTGGTGAGCGAGCTGGGATCGTCCACCATCCGGCTGCCGAGGGTCTCCTCGAGCCGGTTGATGATCAGGTCGACCAGGGCGGGCTCCTTGCGCCGGAAGGTGAGCCACGCTTGGGCGAGGGCGCGCGCATCGGGTTCGAGCTCGTGGATCCGCTCCATGACGGGCTGGTAGGCGACAGCCTTCTCGCTGCTGCGCAGGCCCCACATCCGCTGGAACTCGAATTCGACGGGCGTCTCGAGGCCCAGTGCCGCCAGGTCTTTCTTGATGATCCTGAACACGACGCTGTGGGGGCGCTGATGCTTGGTGGGGATCAGATCCCGGATCAACGCCGAGAGCTCTTCGCCCTTCTCGGCGGCCTTCGCGGAGGCCAACCGACGCATGAAGATCGCTTCGAGGCCGTTGTGCACCGGTTGTTCGCCGGGCGGGGTCGTGCGGATGATGCGCACCCGGCGGCTGAGGGCGAGCCCGAGCATTCGGTGCTCGTGGCCCTCGATGCGGACAGCACCCGCGTCCTGCAGCGCCCACAGGGCGATCGTGATCAACTCAGTGGAGAACGGGCCTTCCGGCACCTTGACGCCCGAAGCCTCGACCTCGTACGCCGTACCGGGGCCCTTCCGCGACCTGTCGACCATGAACAGGTCGCCGTAGAGGTAGGCCACTGAACTCGGGGCCACCTGCCGCGAGCGAACGTCGAATGCTCCCATGGTGCTCCCCTCCTTCCCCGCGATGCGCGGTCGCGGCAGGGCGTGCCCGAGAGCGCATCGGGTCGAGTCGGCTGCGTGATCGGCACCTCCCCGGGCGCGTTCGTGGTCAGCAGGTGGTGTGCCCGCTTCCTCCGTGCGTCGGTGCGACCTCGTCGATCAGGGAGATGTTCCCCCTCGGGACCAGCGTGTAGGTGAGGTCCCAGTGGTCGCAGGTGTCGCCGTCCGGTCCGTACCGGGCCGGTTGGTGGCTGGTGAACCGCACCGAAGCCTGCTGGGTGCCGTCCGGGGCTCGCTGCAGGCGGTAGACCGTCACATCGGTGTCCCGGGTCTGCTGGAGCTCGTTCACCCAAGCGGTCTTGTCGCCGAGCCGGTGCTGCTCGCCGGGGGTCAACGTGGCCCACGACAGGTCGAAGTTCCCCGTGTCGATACCGGCGAAGTAGGTGCCCAGTCCGGTCGCCGCCGCCATCGCCCCGGGTTGCGCCGCGACCTCGGGGGCGACGCTCACCGACATATCCGCGGGTGCCTGCACCGGTGGCACTGCCGCAGGCCCGGTCGGGGGTGGCCCGGGTGGGACGACCGCGGTCGGGCTCGGGGGCGGCGGTTGCGGATTGGGCACCGGGGCGGCCGGGCCAGGCGGGGTGAACTCCGGGTTGGCCTGGAGGCCGGCGTAGCCCGAGGCCGGGCCGAACGGGCGCAGGAAGTGGTTCGCCAGCATCTGCTGGAACAGGGCGTCCCCGGCGATCAGCAGGACGACCGAGGCGACCCCGGCCACGGCGAGGATGCGGTCCTTGCGCGCGTACGACGCGGCTTCCCCATCCGCCAGCGCGGGGGGTGCTTGCGGCGGATTGTCGACGTAACCGTCCACGACGAGCGTCGACGCCATCCGGTCCCACAGCGGCCGACGGGTGCGACCGAAGATCATGAGGATGGCGACCAGCCAGCCGATGCCGAGGGTCAGGATGCCGATGACCGTCAGCACGGCGCCGCGGGCGAAGAAGTCGCGCAGGAACATCCGCCCCCACGTGGCCGCGCGCCGGTTGGCGACCCAGATCACCCTCATCCGCAGCAACTGCTTCGCGGGAGTGGTTCCCCGCGCCCACGCGATCAGCATCCACACGAACCAACCGATGCCGAGCGTGACGACGAACAACACCGGCTCCAGCAACGAGGCCACCAACCGCTTGCCGCGGCTGGAAAGCCGGACACCGGCGGGCAGTCCGTGCACCTGATGGCAGGCCGGGCACGTCGGCCCGGCACCCGCCCGGATCCCGCACGAGACGCACACGTCCCCCGCTCCCGCCTGCGCCGGAGGGGGCCAGAACGGCGGCTGGACGGACGGTGGGCTCGGTTCGGCGAATGCGTGGACGGCGGGCTCCGAAGGCGGGGCACCCGGGCCGGGCGGGGGTCCGGTGGGCGGTGGGCTCGGAGTGCGGTGTGGCGGGCCGATGGCGGTGCCCGCAGTCGGCGTCGCCGCCGGTTCCGCGGTGCGAGTGGCGGGCATCGCGGGCGGCTGTGCCGGTGGTTCCGCGGTGCGGGCGGAGGGAATCGTCGGCGGCTCCGCCTCCGCCCATCCGGCGTCGCCGTGGACGTACCAGCGGCCGCTGTTCGCGCCCAGCATCCAGAAGCGGTGTTCGTGCTTGACCATCGTTTCCAGCAGAGCGGCTTCGAACTTCGCCGTGCTCATCTGTCCGGCGGCGACCTGTTGCTTCAGGGAGGCGTATTCGGCTTCGGCGCGTCGGAATTCTGCGGGTAGTTGCATGGCGGCCACCTCGTCCATGGCCCGGAATTCCTGGTAGGAGCGCGCCACCGAAGATCTTCACGAGCCGCCCCGAGCAAACGTCTTCTCCACCGGAAGCGGCTCTCACCAGGCTGATTCCATGTGAAGCCGTGACCAGGCGAGGAGGAAGGGCCGAACGTCACTCCCCGGGGAACGCGAAGAGCGTCGCCGTCTCGGTGTACCGCGGACCGTCGGAGGGTCTGATTTCGCGCGCATCCGATCTGAAGCGCCGGTGTGTTGGACACGGCTGCGAAAAGGGCTTCCGACCCTTGCGGAACTGGTGGGTGCCGGACGGAAAGTGCGCTTAGGAGCCCGGAAAGGAGGGCTGAGGCATGGTCAAGACATCTGCTCGAGCCGGGTTGCCTCAGCACACCCGAGGCCACCGGCCGGACACCGAACGAGGCCATGATGGCTGAACCATTCAACCCCACCCACACCGTCCCCGACGGGGGCATGCCGGCCTGGGATGAACCCGATCCCGCGAAAGGTCCCGTCGCCCGCCTCGATGCCGGGCTGCCGGTTCAAGTCTCGGAGCAGCAGGACAACGGGTGGGCTCACATCGTGTGTTCGAACGGCTGGCCGGGTTGGGTCGACGGGCGTCGGCTGCAGCACGTCGAGCACCAGTTACCAGGCCTTCCGCCAGAAGCGGGCGCAGCGACGCAGCCTCCGTCCGAGCCCCTGGAAGGACCAGCCCCGTCCGAACCCGTGGAGGGACGACCTGGCAGTGAGTTCGACGCCGGTGGGCAGCAGTACGGCCCACCTGGTCAGTACGGCCCACCTGGTCAGTACGGCCCACCTGGTCAGTACGGCGCACAGCCCGCTGCGCCGCGGCCGCCGGGGAACCCGGCGACGCTCGAAGTGGCGATGTGGGTCAGTCTCATCACCGCTGGCCTCGGGATCGTCCTCGGCCTGATCACCGTGATCATCTCGCTGTTCTCGTTCTTCGCGCTCGGCGCGGCCGGCGGCCTGTTCATCATCCTGCTGGAGGCGGGAGTTGCCGTTTGCGCCTGGATGGCTGGCACCCAAGGGCTGCCGGCGGGACGCATGGTCTTGACCGTACTCGCAGCGCTGAGCGTGCTCGGTGGCCTTTTCAACGCCGTCAGCGGCGTGGGGACCGGCGTGCTCGGCGTGCTCGTCGGAGTCGCGCTTCTGGTGCTGTGGTGGTTGCCGTCGACGAGCGAGGAGATGAAGGCCAAGCAGGCACAGCACCGTTCCACGCCGAAGGGTTAGGAAACGTGGCTCGTTTCAATCTGTGATCGTCCCAGCACGACGCTTGACCCTGGTCTTGTCCTGGGCGCGGTACCGGCTCTGGCCGATCACGGGTGAAGCCTCGGTGGGAGGTGGGCTTTTGGTGCCTCGCCCGGTCCTGCGACAACGGCCGACGTCCTGGTGGGCGTTCTTGCTGGCCTCGCTTCCGCTGGCCGGTGGCGCAGGCCTGGCCGTCCACATCCTCGCCGGGATCTCGCTGCCCCTCGCCGCAGGGGTGATCGTGCTGTTCGGCGTTGGCGTGTGGCTGCTGCTCCTGCCCCGGTTGCGACCGCGGGTTCGCCGGCAGGTGGGAGTGCGAGTGGGTGTCGGCGCGCTGTCCGGTGCGGTGGCCACCGTCGCCTACGACCTCGCCCGTTACGGGGCGGCCTCGATCTTCTCGCTGTCATTCCAGCCGTTCCACGTCATTCGCCTGTTCGGCGAGCTGTTCCTGGGCAGCGGCGCACCCGTCGGCGCCGCGGTCGCCGTCGGTTTCCTCTACCACCTGTCCAACGGCGTGTGCTTCGGCATCGTGTACGCGCTGGTGTTCTGGCGCCCAGGTGCGCTCACCGGTATCGCCTGGGGCATCGCGCTCGAACTGTGCATGGCGTTGCTGTACCCGGCGTGGCTGCGGATCGCCGTGCTCCAGGAGTTCCTCGCCGTGTCCGCAGCGGGGCACGTGATCTACGGCGCCGTCCTCGGCGTTCTCGCCCGACGCCTGCTCGACCGCCGGGCGCAGCTCGATTCGGCGCCGTCGGGAGGCCACCATGGGTGAACCTCGATCCGGGATCGCCAGAATCGCCGACTTCGAGTGGGTCCGACTGCCCGCCGCGGTGAGCCGGATGTCGATGACGCTGGGTTTCGCCCTGCGCGACGGTGATTACCTGCGTGCGTGGCCGCCTGCGGCGGTTGTCATGCCCCCCGCGGCGCTTCTCGTGGGCGCCTTGCTGGGCGCGGTGCACCCCGGACCCACCTACACCTACTCGGCCATCGCGATCGGAGTCCTCGCCGTGGTCGCCGGGCTCGGCTCCGGCCTGGGCTGCTGGGCATGGCTGGGATTCGTGCTCGCGGACTTCGCCCTGGTAGATCGCTCGACACTGCCGGGGTTCGCCGGCTCCGGTGCGCAGCACCTGGTGCAGGGCTACCTGCCGCTGGCCGTGTCCTACCTCGTGCTCGCGCTGCTCCTGATCATGGTGCCTGTGCTCGCCAGAGCATTGGCGCTGCGCACCCCCGCTCCCTTGCGCGCGCGCCGTGGTGTGGCGCGAACGACGGAACTGGCGCTCAGCGCGGTGCTGTTGGCCGTGTTCACCTACGGCTGGGCGCAGGCAACGGCCTTCCTGATCCGTCCGTTGTGGACCTTCAGCGGAGGTACCCCGGCCACCGCCGCCATCGAACCACTGCAACAACACGCGGCCGCGCTGGCCGTCGCGTCCTTCTGCGCCGGTCTCTGCCGCGGTGTGCTGACCATGCTCGCGGTCGGCCGGGCGCCCATCACGCCGACGGCCCCCCGCCAAGACCACGGGCAGAGCGGCACCCGCACGATGCGGCGCATCGCTGCGGTGCCGATCCAGGCGGCGTTTCTGACGCTCTTGATGGCAGGGCTCATAGCAAGCGCTGCCCAGGGCATGCTGGTCTGGCTGGCGCTGTGCGCCATCCTCTACGCCCGCGTGCTGCTGATCCCCCGAATCCCGGTCTACCCCGCCCTGATCCGGCGCGTCCCCTTGCTGGCACGCCTGGCAGCCACCGTGGCGATCAGCTATCTGCTCGCGGCCCTGTTCGTCGAGCCTGCCGCCGAGCGCGGAGCGACCTCGTTCGTCTCCACCATCGTGGTCCTGCTGCTCTCGCTCGCCGCGGCAAGCCTGCTGATGCCGGCACCGCCACCAGCGCCCACCACCAAGGCGGCACCCCCGGCCGGACCTAGCCCGACAGCTCCGCGCACCTCCCCACCGGTCACGCCCCCGCGCTACGGACCGGAAACACCAGCCGACCCGCCCGGGCCGGCACGGACGGACACGAGCAGCGACCCTCCTAGGGCGGTCCGCCGCTGGGTGTACCGATCCGTGACCGCCGTGACCATCACCGGCGTCGCACTGGCCACGAACGTCCAGTCGGCAGCCGCCGACAACTGCTCCACGCTCAGCGATTGCTCGGCCGGCGTAAAGATCGCGCTCGCCTTGGCCGCCATCGCCCTCGTCCTGATCGGCGCCGCGCTCATCGGCGACCTCATCGCCGAAAGAATCGCCGCGGGGCTCGAGATCGGCGAGGTCTTAGAGACAGCCGAGTCCCTCGAAACTGCTGAGTCTCTGGAGACAGCCCAGTCGCTGGAGACAGCCCAGTCTCTCGAGACGGCTGAGTCTCTCGAGACAGCCGAGTCCCTGGAGACGGCTGAGTCTCTCGAGACGGCTGAGCCCCTCGAAACGGCTGAGCCCCTCGAACCAGCCGAGCCCGGTGAACCAGTCGAACCCGCCGAACCCGCAGAACCAGCCGAACCTAGCGAACCCTCGCGTGCCCCGGACCCGAACGCTGAGCCAAGCGGTCGCCCGTCCCGCATCCGCGAGGGTATGGACGATGCGACCAAGCGCTCGCTGCAGCGCGAGAACGAGTCGGCCAGAACACTGGCCAAATCGGGCTATGAGGTCGAGCAGAACCCGACCGTTCCCGGTGGCAAGAATCCCGACTACCGAATCGAAGGTAAGCTTTTCGACTGCTACGCGCCCAAAACCGGCAACGCCCGCAACGTCGTCGACGCCATCCAGCACAAGGTCAACTCCGGCCAAGCGGATCGAATAGTGCTCAACTTGACCGATAGCAGCCTCGACTTGAATGCGTTGAGCGCCCAGCTGCGCGCCTCGCCGATCAAACTGCTCAAGGAAATCCTCTTGATCGACAAGCAGGGCAACGTGCTCCGCTTCTTTCCTTAGCCCCATGGAGTAAGGACGGCGCACATGGCTGTTTCCTACAATCTCGATATGGCGACGCCGACCCCCGTGGCGACGGTCGCCGGAGAATTGCACGACTTCGCTCGGGCCATCGGGCTGTTCGATGCGCCGGTCACTCCCGAACAGCTGCTTATTGAGGGAGCGGTGAGCAGGCTTGGAACGTGGATCAGGGTCGTCGAGGCCAGGCCGAGGCCGCAGAACGCGGTGAGCAGCGATCTTGGATTCACCCCTGCGGTGACGGTGGTGTTCCGCCTCGACAAGGACGGCGAGGTCTCCGATCAGCAGGACGACATGATCCGGCTGGTCTCCGGCCTGCTCGACCGGATCCCGGGTGACGCGGTGCTGCACTCGGACTTCGACGAGATCTGGTTGCTGCGCCGCGGTGACGACCTGAGCCTGAGCGAGCAGGCCGACCTGTGGCCACCGCACCGCTTGGCGGCGGTATCCCAGCGCTACCGCCACGCCACCCACACCTTCTCCGAGGAGTGATTTCCGAACGGTGGAGGAGCGGGCATCTGATCTTGGTTCGTGCACCTGCCGGAAGCGACCACGTCGCTCGCCTGTTCCCACCGCTGGTCCGTTGCCCGGTAAATACGCGGTTACTTGCTGCAACGATCCAGTCCGTGCCAGGCTGGTGGTCGAGGGGAGACCTCGATCACACCTGGCTCACTGAGGAGGCGGCGAGAACCATGCCCGCAGGAATGCGTGTCGGAGTGCTCACCGGTGGCGGCGACTGCCCCGGTCTCAACGCGGTGCTCCGGGCGGTGACCCGCAAGGGGATTTCCGTGCACCAGCACGAGGTCCTGGGATTCCGCAGCGGGTGGCTGGGCCCGGTGGAGGGCCTGGTCGCGCCGCTCACCCTGGACCGCGTGGAGGACATCCTCAACCGCGGCGGCACCATCCTCGGCTCCTCGCGGACCAACCCGTACAAGGTCGACGACGGCATCGCCAGGCTCAAGGCCACCCTGGCCGAGCACCGGGTGGACGCGCTGATCGCGATCGGCGGCGAGGACACCCTGGGCGTCGCCGAGCAGCTCACCCACGACGGGGTTCCGGTGGTCGGGGTGCCCAAGACGATCGACAACGACCTGGACGCCACCGACTACACCTTCGGCTTCGACACGGCGGTGCACATCGCCACCGAGGCCATCGACCGGCTGCGCACCACGGCGGAGTCGCACCACCGCGCGCTGGTGGTGGAGGTGATGGGTCGGCACGCCGGCTGGATCGCCCTGCACTCCGGTCTGGCCGGTGGGGCCAACGTGATCCTGGTGCCGGAGCAGCCGTTCAGCGTCGATCAGGTCTGCGAGTGGGTGGAGCAGCGCTTCGAGCGCCAGTACGCGCCGATCATCGTGGTCGCCGAGGGCGCGGTCCCGGAGGGCGGCAAGGAACTGCTGGTCACCGGCGAGCGCGACGCCTTCGGGCACGTCCGGTTGGGCGGGGTCGGGACCTGGCTGGCCGACGAGATCGCCAAGCGGACCGGCAAGGAGTCCCGCGCGGTGGTGCTCGGCCACGTCCAGCGCGGCGGCACCCCGACGGCCTACGACAGGGTCCTGGCCACCCGCTTCGGCCTGCACGCCATCGACGCGATCACCGAGGGCGACTTCGGGAAGATGGTCGCCCTCCGCGGCACGGACATCGTCCGGGTCCCGCTGCGCGAAGCGACGGCCCAGCTCAAGACGGTCCCGCCCGAGCGCTACGCCGAAGCCGAAGTCCTCTTCGGCTGAGCCCGTCCGACCCTCACCTCGCCCCGGTTGGGCCGCAGTTTCAATTGAAACTGCGACCCAACCGGCGTGTCAGATCCCGACACGCCGACACCTGTGGACAACTCCCCGCAAATTCAATGGAAATCGGACGTCCGATTTCCATTGAATTTGCGCACCCCGGCACCGGACTCGGCCGCACGGCGGTGCCCGGTTCCAGCATGTGGACGCATCTGTTCCACCAGTTAGGCTGATCCCTCGCGACTGGGCGTTGGGGCCGCACGCGGGCCACGCCCGTGCGCTGTGCTCCCTCCGCGCCCGCGCAAGATCGTCCAACGCGAAGGGGATGCTGTGTCCACGCAACCGGTCGCCAGCGGGGAGCAGGTGCTCATCCGCTCGGCTCGGGACGTCACCGATCTGGTCAACTCGGGCGCCGCGCGGGGCAGCCACGCGAAGATGATCGTGCTGCTGGCGCTCGGCGGCATCTTCCTCGACGCCTACGACCTGACCTCGCTGGCCTACGGCATCACCGACATCAAGCAGCAGTTCGGGCTGTCCCCGGTCGGGGCGGGCGCGGTCACCGCCTCGATCAGCGTCGGCGCGATCCTCGGCGCCTGGCTCGGCGGCGTCCTGGTGGACCGGCTCGGCCGCTACCGCGTGTTCATGGCCGACATGCTGTTCTTCGTGGTCTCCGCGCTCGGCTGCGCGCTCGCGCCGAACATGGAGGTCCTGATCGTCTTCCGGTTCCTGATGGGCTTCGGCGTCGGCATGGACATCCCGGTGGCCATGGCGTTCCTGGCCGAGTTCTCCCAGCTGCGGGGCAAGGGCAGCAAGGGCTCGCGCACCGCCGCCTGGTCACCGGCCTGGTACGTGGCCACCAGCGCCTGCTACCTGGTGATCATGGGCCTGTACTTCGCGCTGCCCGACCAGCACCACGACCTGCTGTGGCGGTTCACCGTCGGCTTCGGCGCAGTGCCTGCGCTGGTCATCCTGCTGGTGCGCAACAAGTACATGAACGAATCGCCGTCCTGGGCGGCCAACCAGGGCGACCTCGAGCGGGCGGCGGAGATCCTGCGCAAGTCCTACGGCGTCAACGCCGCGGTCGCCCCCGACGCGGAGGTGGCTGCTCCGAAGGCGGAGCGCAGCGGCCTGCGCGACTTCGCGCGGCTCTTCGAGCGCCGCTACCGCGGCCGGACGTTCCAGGCGCTGGCCATCGGCCTGGCCCAGACCTTCGGCTACAACGCCGTCGCCTACGGCCTGCCGATCATCATCACCAGCATCCTCGCCCAGGGCGCGCTCAACACGATCACCGCATCGCTGGTGCTCAACCTGGTCTTCGCGGTCACCGGCGGGCTGCTCGGCATCCGGCTGGCCAACAAGACCGGGGCCTGGAAGCTGACGTTCCTGGGCTTCGCGGTGCAGCTGACTTCGCTGGTGGTGCTCGCGCTGATCGGCAAGCCCTCGGCCACCGCGTACGTGCTGTTCGCGATCTTCGCGCTGGGCGCGTTCATGTTCGCCCAGGCGTCCGGCCCGGGTGCGCACTTCATGAGCTTCGCCTCGCTGAGCTACCCGACGGAGATGCGCGGTACCGGCATCGGCTTCAACCAGGGCACGCTGCGGGTCGGTTCCACGATGGCGCTGTTCTTCTTCCCGGTGCTCAGCGCGGCCCTCGGCAGCGGGGTGTTCTGGGTGATCGCCCTCGCCCCGCTGATGGGCCTGGTGGCCCTGCTGGCCAAGCGCTGGGAACCGGTCGGCTACGACGCCGACGCGGTCGAGGCCGAGTGGCAGCGGGAAGCCGTTGACGAGACGCCGTCGCGCGGCTGAAGATCGGGTTCCGGCGGGTCGGACCGCGGTTCGTCCTGTCAGGA
>NZ_JAQGLA010000001.1 GCF_027853915.1 Saccharopolyspora oryzae | reverse complement strand
CGGTGGACACCACGGCGACCATCGACGCGGCGACCTTCGGCACGAGCCTGGAGACCGTCCTGCGGGATCCGGCGGTGCAGGCACTCGTCGTGCCGGTCCTGCGCACCGCGATCGGCGACCCGGGCGAAGCGCTGGCGGGCGCGGTGGCCCGCGCTCGCGCCGGCGGGTGCGACAAGCCCGTGCTGGTGGTGCGGCCCGGCCAGCCGGAATCGTTCCGCCCGCTCGGCTCGGGGGCGTTCCGGGTTCCGGTGTTCGCGGATCCCGAGCTCGCCGCGAAGGCGCTGGCCGACGTCGTCGGGTACGCGACCTGGCTGGCCCGACCGCGCGGTGCGGTGCCGGATCTCGCGGGCATCGACCTCGCGGCCGCTCGGGCCTCGGTGGTCGCGGCGCTGGACCGGTCACCCGGCGGCGGCTGGCTGGAACCCGAGGCGGTGCAGGACTTGCTCGCCTCGTTCGGCCTGCCGGTCGTACCCACGACGTTGTGCCGCACCGAATCCGAAGCCCTCACCGCGTTCCGCGACATGGGCGGCAGCGTCGCGCTCAAGGTCAGCGCGGACGGGATCCTGCACAAAGCCCGTGCTGGAGGGGTCGTGCTCGACGCGTCCACCGTCGCCGACCTGCGTGCTGGGTGGGCGCGCTTGCGCGAGCGCTTCGGGTCCGGGTTCCGCGGGGCCGCGCTGCAGCCGATGGTGGAACCGGGGCGGGAATTCCTCGTCGGCGTGCTCAGCGAACCCTCGTTCGGGCCGATGATCGTGTTCGGCATGGGCGGCACCGACACCGACCTGATCGCCGACCGCAGCCGTCGGCTGGTCCCGCTCACCACCCGCGATGCCCGCGAGATGCTCGACGAGCTGCGGGCCGCTCCAGGACTGTTCGGCCCCGACGCCGACCGGGCGTTGGACACCGGTGCGGTGGTCGACGTGCTGCTGCGAACCGCGCGGTTGGCCGAGCTGCTGCCCGAGGTCGTCGAAGCCGACCTCAATCCCGTCATCGCCACCGGCAGCGGGGTGCGGATCCCGGACGCGCGCATCCGCCTGGAACCGCGCGTGCTGGGCGATCCCCTCCTCCGCGAACTGGGCGGGTGAGCTCGTGACCATCGCCTCTAGCCGGGCTGCGGCGGGTGCTCCACGGTCGGGGGTGCCCTCCCGGAACGGAGGTGAGGACATGGGTGACAGGACTGATGAGACGCGGATGCGTCCTCCCGGAGTCGAATCGCCGACTTGGGAGGTCACCGAGCGCTCGGTGACGATCGACGACTTCGCGCCGCGCTGCGACGTCGGTGTGGCTGAACACGTGGTGACCGATGCTCCGCCGGAGGAGATGTACCGGGCGCTGCGGTATCTGGACCTGCTCGACATCCACTCGCGGATCGCGGATTTCGCGTGGTGGATGCGGGGGCTGCCGGAGCGGATCGAACGCCGTGTTCCGCCTCGGGAACCGACGCGGCTCACGTTCGACGACCTGTGCACCAGCGGTGAGTGGGTGCTGCTGGGTGAACAACCGGGCCGCGAGGTGGTTTTCGGTGCGGTGGGGCGGTTCTGGACGCCGATCGTGCGGATGGAGGAGATCTCGGCGGTGGAGTTTCCGGGGTACGGGAAGCCGGGGCGCGGCAAGATCGCCGCGGCGTTCTCCGTGCGTCCGTACGGTCGCGGCGGCAGCATCGCGACCTACGATGTCCGCACCATGCTTGACGACCCGATCACCCGCCGGATCTTCACCTTGTACTGGCGCACGGTGCGGCCCTTCGTCAGGGCCATCATGCGCGCCACCCTCCGCACCGCGGCGAAGCGAGCAGTGCGACCGGATGCCGGGAGCGGGTGACGGTTCCGGCGGAGGTGTGAAGTGGGAGCCGAGGGCCACCGCGAGGCAGTCGTGGTGGGAGTGGACGGATCTGAGGCCAGCGCGCGGGCGTTGCGCTGGGCCTTGGTCGAGGCGCGGCGGCGGTGCCTTCCGGTGCACGCGATCATGGCCTGGGAGTCCAGGGCGGTTCTCGCCGGGCCGGGGCCGCTGCTGATGCGGCCGGACCAGACACCGCATGACGTGCGGGAACGGCACTGGCAGTCGCTGAACCGCGTTGCGCGGGTGAGTTTGGCCGGGGCCACGACACCGGAGCTGCACGTCGAACTCGTCGAGGGCGATGCGGCGGAGGTGCTCACCGAACGCTCGGCGCAGGCCGGGCTGCTCGTGTTGGGCGACAGCGGCCGGAGCCGTGTTTCCGAAGCGCTGCTGGGCGGTACGGCGCTCAAGTGCATCCACGAGGCGAGGTGCCCGGTGCTGATCGTCCCCGCGCGGATGCCGGTGGGCTTCGACGAGCAGACGTCACCTGGTGCCGCCGCCACCGACCCGGTGCTCGGCTGAGCCGGGAAGGTCATTTCCCCTGCTCTGGTCCACATAGGACAACGACGTCTTCGGTCGTTTCCTGGTCGAGGTGCCCGCAGCACTTCAGGGACGTTGTCATCGCTCGGTGTGCGAGCCGCTGTTCAGGCGGGAGGACGCGCCAGGTAGCGAACGAGCTCGAGCGCCAAGATCCGATCGAAGTGGACGAACGTTTCGAACTTGGCCCCCGGCTGGACGGTCGGATCGTCGGTGAGGCCGTGCAGGATCTCGATGACTGCGCCGACGTCGAAGTGGTCGTCGAGCGCGCCGTACGCCTGCTCGACGATGCGAGCGGGCATCGGTGCCGACCGGTGGTCCGCCCAACCGGCGACGAGACGTCGCCACCGATCCAGCACGTCAGCGGCCTGGTCGAGCCGGGCCGGTGTCAACGACAGCGGCTGGTCGTGGCGGTCTTGCAGCAGTGCGATGCGCAATGCCAACGGATCTGACCCGCCGGTGGTCAGCGCCGCCACGATTTCAGCAGCTGAGCCGGTCTGGCTCGTTTCGGTGAAGACGGGACCTACTCGGAGCGCAGGCGGGCGGTGCTGCGGAGGAGATGGTGCAGAGGCGGGCGAACCGTCATGAGGGGTGTGCTCCAGCACCACATCGGCGGGCCCACCGAGCACCCCTGCCGAGTCGTCGAGCGACCGGGCATAGCCGGCCGGGGCCGGGATCCACAGGGCGTCGAGGACGCCGTCCCAGTCCTCCGGCACATCGTCGGCGACCACCGCGGTCTGCACCTGCATGCCGTGGATGTCCTCCGCGACCCGCCGGAGGAGGTCGGCGACGAGCAGCAGGCGCAATTCGCCCGCGCCGCTCGCCGAGCCGGGAGCGGGTCGGCGCAGGCAGATCCGGAACAGGCCGCGGCGCGGGCCGATGATCACCTCGGCCTGGGTTTCTGAGTCGCGGAAACGAAGCTTCATCGGTCTTCTCCGGCGTTGAGGCTGCGGTTGTCCTGCACCGTGCCCCACTCGCAAGCGGGTGGGAAGGGGTTCAACGGCCTCCAGAACCCCGCGCTCGGCCTTAGCCGATCATTCCCCGGGTACTTGCGCTCAGCGGGTTCGGTCCAGTGCGGCGCGGAGAGCTCTGGCGAGGGTGGGGGCGTCGCCGGTGGCCCAGTAGTGCACGTAGAACAGGCGCGGCTGCTCGTGGATCATGTGGTTGTGCACGGTGACGATGTGGATGCCGTGTTCCCGCAGCGCGGACATGACGGGGTTGAGCTGGTCGGCGGTGAGCGCGAAGTCCCCGTTGATCGCGGCTTGGTTGTTGCCCAGGGGCTGGAACAGCAGCAGGGTGGAAGCTTCCATCGGATAGGGGAGCTGCACTTGGGCGCGTGTGTCGGTGATGGGCATGGTCACCGGGACGTGGTACTGGTACGCGCCGTCCTCTGCTCGTCCACTCGCGCCGATGATGTGGTCCAGCGCGGCGGTGTCGAGGCCTCGCAGGGGTTCTTCAGCGCCCGGAGGCGGCTTGGGCGGCATGGCGGTGGCGGCCAGTGCGTTGTGCACCGCAGCGGCTTCGGCTGCGGCGTCGTTGTAGCCGTCGAAGTGCACCCACCACAGATCTGGTGTTTGGGCGTACATGTGCTTGTGGACGGCGGTGATTTCCAGGCCACCGCGCTGCAGTGCGTCGATGACGCGGGGTTGTTCTCTGTCGGTGACGGTCATCTCGCCGATCAGCAACGCGTTGTTGCCGCCGGTGGGAAGGAAATGTACTTCTGCGCCGATTTCCATGCCCGGCTGCAGCTGCACGCCCCGGGTGTTCACGTGCAGGTCGGTGCGCGGGAAGTCCGTGCTCCGCTCGGCGCCTTCGCCGGTGTCGAGGGGTGTTCCCAACGACCGCTCGACCGCAGCCCAGTCCAGCGTCGGCGAGCCTGGTGGTGCCGATGGGCCGGGTGCAGGTGCGGGCGGTGAGTGCGCCGGTGGGGTGGTACCGCACCCTGCCGCGAGGCCGGCGATCAGTGCCGCCGCGCCCAGAACGCGGAGTGGGGAAGCTTGCGACCGCGAGTTCATGATGCTCACGACCTGGGGGAACGGACGATGCTGACTGGACGACGATAGGTACATCCGGGTCGTGGTGGCGAGTTGATACCCCGGCGAAGCCGCGCTGGACGCCGGTGCTGCCGGTCAGGGGTGGTTCAGCGGGTGGGTTCCGGGGGTGATGGTGCCCGCGGTTCCGTCGATGGTGATGAGCTGGCCGGTTTCGATGCGGTGCGTGGCGTCGCGGACGCAGATGACCGCTGGGATGCCGTACTCGCGGGCGACGGTGGGTCCGTGCGCCATCGGGGATCCGGTTTCGGTGACGAGCCCGGCCGCGGTCATGAACAGCGGTGTCCAGCCGGGGTCGGTGGTCGGGGCGACCAGGATCTCCCCGGGTTCGACGCGCGCGTCGGTGGGGTCGTGGATCACGCGGGCCCGGCCGGTGGCGGTTCCCGGCGATGCCCCGAGCCCGGTCCACGCCCCGTCCGCCACCTCCGGTGGGGCGATCGCCTCCAGGTCGGTGCCGTCGGAGAGCAGCGCGACGGGGACCTGGCGGCGGGCGAGTTCCCGCTGGTGCACGGCCTTGCGGGACGCCGCGCGCGCCCGCTGGTCGCGGCCCGCGACCGCGGCGCGGATCTCCTCCAGCTCCAGGAACATGACGTCACCGGGCCGGTCGAGCAGCCCGCGCGCGGCCAGGTCCTCGCCGACCAGCAGCAGTTGCCTGCGCATCTCGGCCAGCGGGTGCACCCAGGCGAACTTGGCGAGCTCCCGCAGCCCGGTCAGCTGGCGGGTGCGCCGCAGGAGGAAGCCGGCGAGCCGACCGCGGACCGACCGCATCCGCCGGGCCCGGGCGGTCAGCTCCGCGACGGTCTTCTCGGCCTGCGCCGCGGCGCGCGCGAACCGTCGGTCGGGTGCCTGCTCCTGGTCGGCGATCTGCAGGTAGTTGGCGATGGCGGCGAAAACCGGTGCCGGATCCTCCGACCAGCGCGGCACGCCGATGTCCACCTCCGCGGCGCAGCGGTTGCCGAACTCGTCGAGGAACGCCGCCAGCCCGATGTTCGGCAGTTCCTCGTTGCGGTAGCGGGCGGCCAGTTCGGCGGGTGGCGCGCTGCGCAGCAGCTCGCGCTGCTCGTCGTCCAGATCGCGCACCACCCGCCACAGGGCCAGGTCCATCATCGTGGTGATGTTGTGCGGCAATCCGCGCAGCACGGTGTCGAGTTCGGCGTCCTCGGCGATGCCCCGGAGCAGGCCGCGCGAGAGCTGGCTGACCAGCAGTCCGGTCATCATCGGCCAGATGACGTCCATGACCTCCTTGCCGGAGTACAGCTCCTGCGCCTTTTCCGCGAGCCGGAACCGCTCGGCGGTGGTGGCCGGTCGCGACGCCGGTGCGGACTTGCGCCGGATCTCCGCCACGCGCTGGAACGCTCGCGCCCGAGCCGCGTCCGGTCGAGCCAGCGAGCGCCCGATGCCGACCACCGTCGCGGGAACCAGCCGCAGCAGGATCTTCAGCCAGGGCAGGCGAATCGGCATCCCGCGCTGCGGGGCGAACCGGGGATCTTCGAGCAACCGTTGCGCGATCGCCTCGCACCGCGGCCCGTAGGTGCGCATCATCTGCGGCACCTGCTCGCGGGTCCACTTGCTGCGCAGGAAATCCGTCAGGTCGCTGTAGAGGTGCCCGCTCACGTCGACGACCCAGACGCTCATCATCGACCTGGCGCGGGACGGGCCGAGCCACATCTCGGCCGCCAACCGCATCGCGGACATCCCGGCCGGCGTGAACGGCCGGAGCATCCCCTGCATGTGCCCCATCTCGAAGTAGACGCGCGGCTGCGAACCACCCGAGGACGGCGGCAGGGGGAAGAGCGTGGTGATCGCCCGGGACTGCACCGCCCACAACGCCCCGCTGCGATCGATGGCCCACTCGACGTCCTGCGGAGACCCGAAGTGCTCCTGCACGCGAAAACCGAACTCCCGCAACGATTCCAGCTCAGCTCGGCCGAGGCAGCCGCGGTCTTCGGCGATCTCGCCGCCGATGACGTAGTGATCCGCGTCGACGCTGCCGTCCACGACTGCGGTGCCCGGCCCCGGTGCGGCGTCGACGACCATCTCCGACCTGGAACCGGTGAGCGGGTTGGCGGTGAACAGCACACCGGCGACCTCGGCGTCGACCATCCGCTGCACGACGACGGCCATGTGCGCGGACTCGTGGTCGATCCCGTTCGCCTCGCGGTAGGCGACGGCGCGCTCGCCGTTCAGCGAGGCCCAGCACTGCTCGACGGCGTCGACCAGCGCGTCCGGTCCTTCGACGTCGAGGAACGTGTCGTGCTGCCCGGCGAAGCTGGCGTCCGGGAGGTCTTCGGCGGTGGAGCTGGAGCGCACGGCGACCCGGCCGGAGCCCAAATCCCGGTAGGCGGCGAGGACCTCCGCGACCGGAACCACCCCGGACCGGTGCGCCCGGGTGGTCACGCAGAACCCGCCCGGCACCGGGAACCCGGCGCGCACCATCTCGCCGAGCCCGGCGGCCTTGCCGCCGACCAGCTCGACCATCCCGGCGTCGACCTCGGCGAGGTCGACCACGTCACCATCCCGGCCGGTCGACATGGCAGCTCCTTCCCGTCACGCCGACCAGACTTCCCGGCACACCACCGGTTCCCCGCGGAACCGAGGAGAACAGGCTAGCCCGGACCCGGGGCGTTGGGAACGCCGCGCTCAGGCCTTCTCCGCCAGCACCGAGCGTTCCACCTCGGACGCTCCGAGCTTTCGCCCGTTCGGCACCAGGTATCGCTCGGCGAACTGCGGCGGCCCGACCTGTTCGACCTGCCGCCAGCCGTACTCGGCCAGGAATCCGGCGACTTCCTCCGGTTCCCAGCCGAAGCGCCACAGCTCGCTGTCCGCGACGTACTCGCGGTGAGCCGCCTCCGCCCCGTACATCTCGCGCCCGTCGAGGAAGTCCTTGCGCACGTAGGTGAACACGAGCCGGCTTCCGGTGCGCGCGGTCTCCAGGAAGTCGAAGGTCCGGCGCACGGCCACTTCCGTCAAGTACTGGGTGACGGCTTCCCAGACGAAGAAGGTCCGCTGCCCGGCGTCCCAACCGCGCTCGGCGAGGGCGCCGGCCAGGTCCTGCGATTCGAAGTCGAGCGGTACCAAGGTGACCTGGTCCGGCACCTTCCCGTACAGCTTCTGCAGGGCCGCTCGCTTCCGCGCGATGTTCTCGGGCAGGTCGACCTCGTAGAACGGTGTCCCGTCCAGGAACGGCAGTCGGTGCGCGCGCGTGTCGAACCCGGCGCCGAGGACGACCACGGCATCGAGCCCGTCACCCGCAGCGGCGCGGAGCTGGTCGTCGATGTAGCGCTTGCGGCACAGCATGCTGGCCCACAGACCGGGCATCTTCCGCTCAGCGACGTCGATCATCCACTTGCGCAGCGGGTAGAGCGAGGTGAGAGCGGCGATGACCCTGCCGCTGGCCGGAAGCAGCCGACACGCGAGCTTGTCGCGGACCAGCGGGACCTCCTCGTGCTGGTCGATCGCCACGATCGCCGTCGGCCCCACCGCGGTCCGAGCAGCCGCATTACCCGTCACCATGACAGACCCTTCCAGACGAGGTTCTTCCGTCACGCCGACCAGGCTTCCCGGCACACCATCGACACCCCGCGGGGCGCGATGCGCGCAACGATATCCCAGGTTCGGAGAATCCCGCGGGCGGGCCCGGTGCACGTGTTCGAGCGCGAGAAACCCCTGATTCCGCATTGGCGAGGTCATCGAATCCTGTGAGCGGTCCGCCGAGAACCCGTGGGCGTCGTGCACGGCGGCCTGCACATCAACGCCGGACCGGTCCGCCGTTCCGAGACCGCGTTGAACGTGTCGGTCACCACCTCAGAGGTCGGCAGCACGACCTACGAGTACGAGGGCGTCAGCGCCCACCCGGATTCCGAGGTCCACGTCCTCGTGGAGGCCTTCACCTCGCAGGCGGTGCTGCTGCGGCGACTGCGCCCGGTCTTCGTCCGCGAGGTCGGACCGACGCGCGTCTCCCGGGCGATGATGCTGGGACCGAGGGAGTTCCGCGTCGGCCTGGACCGCCCCGCGCACCGCTACGACGCCGACGTCCCCGGCCAGTCCTTGCGGCTGGACCGCGCCTTCGCCGAAGGCTGCGCCGATTTCCCCTTCTACGTGACCGCGAGCGCTCCCGAGTACTTCGTCATCCGGCCCGACCTGCGCGGCACGCGTGCTCTCGTGGAGTGGCGGCTGGAGCTGGACTGGTCCTGCCTGGGGCAGCACGGCACCGTCACCATCGACCACGGCGGCCGCCCGTTCCTGTCCAACGGCTCGGGAGGCAGGATGTTCGACTGGGCACGCGATCGAGAAGCGCCCTGAAAACGCGTCCGCCGAGCGGTCAGGGTCGGCCGGCTTGTGCGAGTTCGAACAGGATGTGCAGGTCGCGGGCGGTTTCGACGCTGGCGGCGGCGGCCACGGCCAGCACCGCGAAGGTGACCGCCAGCAGGACGCGGCCGCGGCGCGGCGGAGCGGCGAACAGGGCGGCGACCCGGCGCGGGATCGGGCCCGACCGCCGCAGCGCAGCGCCGGAGATGGCGAGCGCTCCGGGGATCGGCTGGCGGCTCGGGGCCAGCAGGGCGGCCTTGCCGATGGTGGTGGCCACCAGGCGGCGGTTGCCGACTTCGGCGGCGGCGTGTTCGTCGGCCCAGCGTTCCACCGCGTAGCGGACGGCGCGGTCCAGCGGACGCAGCAGCGGGTTGGTGGCGGCGGCGATGTGGGTCGCGGCGACGAAGAAGTGGTGCCCGCACCGGACGTGGGCGCGTTCGTGCGCCAGGAGGACGTCCTGTTCCCGGTCGTCGAGCGCCTTCAGCATTCCGGTCGACACCACGATCCGGCCCGGTCGCCCGGGCAGCGCGTAGGCATCGGGTTCGGGGTCGTCGAGGACGGTGACCGCTTCCGAGGCGGGCAGGCAACGGGCGGTGCGCGCTGCGGTGATCAGCGCTCGAACCCGGCTGACCGCGCCGCGACCGGCGGCGATGAGCGCGGCTGCGAGCGCGACGCAGGCGATCAGGGCGATCGACAGCGAAGCCGGGTCGTCGCGGCGCAACGCCCGCACCGACCAGTGCCCGAGCTCGGCGACCAGCGGGATCTGGCCGATGGCGGTCGCGGCCAGCGCGGTCAGGGCGATGCCGCTGGCCGCGGCGAGCGCCAGCGCTGAGGTGGTGAGCAGCCACGTCGCCGCGCGCGGCGGGAGCCGGTCGGTGATCCAGCGCGCCGAGACCGCCGCGAGCAGCGGCAGGAGCAACAGCAGGTACACGGCCACGTGCATGGGTTCGGACCTCCGCTACCGGTCGTCGACGCTGCCCGCGTCGCCGGCCAGCAGCTCGCGCAGCACGCGTTCGTCATCGGGTGAGAGGTCGCCGACGAACCGGGTCAGCACGGCGTCCCGGTCGGTCTCGGAGTCCAGCACCTTGCGCATCTTCCGGGCGGCCAGCTTCGCGGTGTCGGTCACCGCCACGTACGCGTAGGCGCGGCCGGTGCGGTAGCGCTCGACCAGCCCCTGGGCGTGCAGCCGGGACAGGATCGTCACGACCGTCGTGTACGCCAGCTCCCCGGCGCCGGCCGAGTTCAGGCGGTCGCGCACCTCGCCGGGCGGCAACGCGGCCTCGGCCTGCCGGAGCACGTCCAGCACGAGCGCGGACAGCTCACCCGACCTGCGACGTTGCGCACCCTGCGGCTCGCCGTCCGCGCCCGCTGCGTCGTCGCGTCCCACTGGTGCGCCTCCCCTTGCTCCACGCATCATCTACACTCGATGTAGAACTTCTACGAAGTACGTAGTAGTACTTCCGTTCAGTGTGCCACGGGCGAGGCCGTGGCTCCGCGGGTAGGCGGCCGGACCGGCTGTGCTCGGCGTGAGGAGATCGTGATGCACCACGGTGTGCAGGCTGTGCTTGCGGGCGGGAATCCGCTCGGACCCGAGTTCTGGTTGTCGAGCTTGGGCGCTTTCGGGGTCTTCCTCGTGCTCTTCGCGGAGACCGGACTGCTGATCGGGTTCTTCCTGCCGGGCGATTCGCTGCTGTTCACCGCCGGTGTGCTGTGCGCGACCAGCGCCACGAGCGCGATGCACCTGGACCTGTCGGCGGTGCTGGTCGCGGCACTGGCGGGAGCGCTGGTCGGTGCGCAGGTCGGGTTCGCCCTGGGGCGGCGCGGCGGGCGTCGGCTGCTGGCGCGCTCCCGCAACCGGCACCTGCACCGGGGGATGGAGCGGGCCGAGGACCTGCTGGCGCGCTATGGGCATCGCAAGGCCATCGTGCTCGCCCGGTTCATCCCCGTGGTGCGCACCGTGCTCAACCCGCTCGCGGGGATGTTGGACGTGCAGGCGCGCACCTTCGCCGTCTGGCAGGTCGTCGGAGGCCTCGTCTGGTCGGTGGGCGTCACGCTCGCCGGTTACGGCTTGGGCGCGAGCATTCCCGGCATCGACCAGTACCTGCTGCCGGTCATCGCCGTGGTCGTGCTCGTCTCGCTCATCCCGGTGGGACTGGAGATCTGGCGTTCCCGGGCGGAGCAGGAGGTGTCGAGGTGACCGGCTCGATCTCGTCGGACATCGCGGGGGAGGCCGTCAGCGGGGTCGATGACGACCTGTTCCACGTCATCAACGACTTCGCCCGCGCCACGCCGTGGTTGCACGGCATCGTCTACGGCTACGCCACCTACGGCGTCGTGCTGTTCGCGGTGCTGCTGCTCGCGGGCTGGTGGACAGCGCGCCGAAGCGGAGAACCGTCCGGGATGGCTGCCGCCTTGTGGGCGGGGATCGGCACGCTGGTGGCGGTGGGGCTCAACCAGCCGATCGTCTCCGCCGTGCACGAGGCGCGGCCCTACAACGCCCTGAGCGGCATCCTCGTGCTGGCCGATCGCAGCACCGACTTCTCGTTCCCCAGCGATCACGCGACCATGGTCGGAGCGGTGGCCGCGGGGCTGTTCCTCGTCGGTCCTCGCCTCGGATCGGTGGCCGCGCTCGCGGCGGCGCTGATGGCGTTCTCCCGGGTTTACATCGCGGCGCACTACCCGCAGGACGTGCTCGCCGGACTGGTCTTCGGTGCGGTCGTCGTGCTTCTGGGTTGGCTCTTGGCGCGCTCCCTGCTGACCGCGGCCGTCGGTCTGATGCAGCGAAGTGCGCTGCGCCCACTGGTCGCCGCGTCGCCGACGGCCGGAGCAGCGCTCTCGGCTGCGCGCGATCGCGGAGAAGTGTCGTAGCGGGCGATACCTTCGGCTAGGTCACAGCACGCGAGCATCGGATTTCACCGTGATCGACGATTTGGTCCGCTTCCTGTCGGGGATGTACGGCTGGTTGGCCCGACGGGTCGATCCTGGGGCACGCACCGGGCTGGCGCTGACCGCTGCGGTGCTGGTCGCCGCGGCGAGCGCGTGGGCCTTCGCCGGGATGACCCAGGGCGCGCTGGCGGGCGAGGAGCCCGTCGAGCTGGACACCCAGGTCCAAGCCTGGGCGTTGGAGCACCGCGTCGGCTGGCTCACGACCGCCATGCAGGGGCTGACCTGGTTGGGCTCCAGCGTCGTGCTGGTGCCGGTGCTGTTGGCCGCGAGCGCGTTCTTCCTCGTGGCCAGGCGCGAGGTGCGCGCCACCGTCGAGATGTGGGTCGCGTTCCTCGGGGCGGTGGGGCTGTACGAGCTGGTCAAGGTGCTCGTGGGACGGCCGCGTCCGCCGGCGGTGGACGATCTCGTGCACGCCACCGGGCCGTCCTTCCCGTCCGGGCACATGACCCAAGCAGTGGTCGCTTGGGGTGTGCTGGCATTCGTGCTCCTACGCGACCGCCCGCGCCGCGCCCGATGGCTCGTGCCCGGTGCGGCTCTGCTGGCTCTGGTCGTCGGTGCGTCGCGGATCTACCTGGGTGCCCATTGGCTGACCGACGTGCTCGGCGGGCTCGCGCTCGGCGGGGTATGGCTGGCGGTGCTGCTGATCCTCGACCTCAGCACCCGCCCGCCGTCGGACGAGGTACCTGCTGACACCGCAGGGAACCAGCGCCCGGGTGGGAAGCGCTGATCTGTCTACTGTGGATATCGAACATCGCGGGGATGCCTGCTGCGGCGGCTCCGCGGTCCTCCGATAAATTACTACCCCGCGTAGTATCAAGGCGGTCGAGGAAGGGTGCGATGTCGACGGTGGCGCTCGGTTGGCGG
The DNA here is from genome assembly GCF_027853915.1 of Saccharopolyspora oryzae. Lineage (GTDB taxonomy): Bacteria > Actinomycetota > Actinomycetes > Mycobacteriales > Pseudonocardiaceae > Saccharopolyspora > Saccharopolyspora oryzae. Next base: position 271,643 of record NZ_JAQGLA010000001.1, on the reverse strand, counting down.
AGGCAGCAGTGAGTCGCATGCGCCGTCAGGATCGAGCTCGAGCCTGCTCGGCCGCGCGTTGAGCCGGGTGCGGTCGCCGAAGGTCCGCTTCGCCTTGGCCGGCGTGCTGGTGCTCCTCTTCCTCGTTGCTGCTTTCTGGCTGCGCCAGAACGGCTCGGTGCTCGCCCTCGACGAATGGCGCAGGGCTTCGGGGCCGTGGGTGCCACTGCTCTTCACGTTCGTCTTCGGCCTGCTGACCTTGTTCTTCGTGCCGAGGCCCGCGCTGGCGGCTGCGGCGGGAGCGCTGTTCAGCTTGCCGGTCGCCCTTCCGGTGGTCGTCGCGGGAACTGTCCTCGGGGCTGCGGCGGCGTTCGGACTGGCGCGAGCGCTCGGCCGCGAACCGCTCGCGCCCCTCCTGCGCAGGAGCAGGATCCAGCAGCTCGACTCGTTCCTGGTGCGTCGAGGCTTCGTCGCGACCGTCGTGTGCCGCCTCGTCCCGGTCGTGCCGTTCGCGGCGGTGAACTACGCAGCCGGGATCACCGGCGTGCGAACCCTGCCGTTCCTGGCGGGCACGGCGGTGGGAACCGTCCCGGCGAACTTGTCGTACGTGATGTTCGGCGGCGCACTGGTGGCCGACGCCGGAACCGGCCTGTGGCTCGCTCTGGCGCTCGGCGGGGTCGTGCTGATCGGCCTCGTCCTGGCGCGAGCCGCCCGCAAGCACCTGCCCGCTTTCCAGCGCGGTGAACGGCATTCCTGCAGGTGACGGTCCACCGATCCTGGTTCGGCCGGACCGCGAGGGGGAACTTCTCGGAAGGGCCCGACATCCCGCCCGGGCGTTCTTGGAGGTGGAGGCCATGCCGTTCGGTGATCGCAGGGATGCGGGGGTGCGGCTGGCCGAGCGGTTGCAGCACCTGCGCGATGAGAATCCGGTCGTGCTGGGGTTGCCCCGGGGCGGCGTTCCGGTCGCGTTCGAGGTGGCTAGAGCGCTGGGGGCTCCGCTCGACGTGATCGTGGTCCGCAAGCTCGACGTCCCCGCCCACCCGGAACTGGGGATGGGCGCGATCGGGGAGGGCGATGTCCGGATCATCAACGACGAGGTGATGTGGCGAACCGAGGTGCGGCCCGAAGAACTGGCCGAGGTGGAGCGGCGCGAGCGCGTCGAGTTGAACCGGCTGACCGGGCTGTTCCGGCGCTGTCACGCGAGGGTGGAGCTTTCCGGGCGAACCGCGGTCATCGTCGACGACGGGATCGGTACCGGGTCGACCGCGGCGGTGGCCTGCCGCGTTGCCCGCGTGCAAGGTGCCACGCGGGTCGTGCTGGCGGTGCCGGTGGCCCCGCGCGATGTGCTGGAACGACTGCGGGAGTCGGTGGACGAGTTGGTGTGCTTGGAATCCCCGGAGCACTTCGGCTCGATCGGTGAGCGGTACGCGGACTTCAGCCAGGTCTCCGACGCTGCGGTCGCCGGCCTGCTCGACCGGGCCGGTGAGCTGGGAACGAGGTGATCGCGGGACGGGCGGTGCTCGTCAGAGCCAGGTTTCGACCGCGAGCAGGTCGCGCATGGAGATGACGCCGATGACCATGTGCCCTTGCTTCACCGGCAGGTGGCGGATTCCGGCGTCGAGCATCCGGCGTGCGGCGTCCTTGGTGTCATCGCTGACGGTCGCCGTTTCGAGCTGGCGGGAGGCGAACGAGAGGGCTGTCTGCTCCTGCGGATCAGCGCGTTCCGCGATCGCCCGGACCAGGTCGCGTTCGGAGATGATGCCGATGATCCGGTCGTTGTCCAGCACGGCCAGCGCGCCGACGTGTTCGGCCGCCATCTTCCGGGCCACTTCGGCGAGCGGATCGGATGCCTCGCAGGTCAACGTCCCGGGGTGGAAGACTTCCTCGACTCGCACGGTTCCTCCCTCCGGCCGGTGATCGGTCGCCCTACGCCGCAGCGTTGGCGGGTGAACCAAGCATCCGTCCACCAGCCAGCGGGAGGTAGGGCCGACCGGCCCGTCCCAGTCGGATGCGCTGCGGGAACGGGCTGCCCGGGAATCGGTGGTGGCAGAGCCGGGATAACTGCTAGTAGGCTTTCACTTACCTCGGTTCTGGGTGCATCGCGCGAAGGGCGGGCGGACGATGGCGGAAGCGGTGGAGCTGCCTCTTCACATGCGGCGGAACGGTTTCAGCCCGGTGGAGGAGCTGGCGCGGGCGCGGGACGACCAGGGTGTGGTGCAGGTGACGACGCCGTTCGGCCAGACCGGCTACCTGGTCTGCCGATTCGAGGACGTCCGCCAGGTGCTGGGGGACCCGGCCCGGTTCAGCAATGCGCGCGCCCGGACGAAGTCGCCGTTGACGTCGGGGCTGAGCGAGGAGGAAGCGGCCCGGATGCGGGCCGGGGGCCTGCTCGGGTACGACCCGCCGGAGCACTCGCGGTTGCGGCGGATGCTCACCCCGGAGTTCACGGTGCGGCGGATGCGCCGGCTCCAGCCGCGGATCGTGGAGATCGTCGATGCGGCGCTGGACGACCTGGAGCGGGCGGGCCGGCCGGCGGACCTGGTGTCGAACTTCGCGTTGCCGGTCCCGTCGTTGGTGATCTGCGAGCTGTTGGGCGTGCCGTACGCGGACCGCGACGAGTTCCAGGAGCGCTCCGCCCGGCTGCTGGACATCTCGCTGCCGATGGAGCAGCGGATGGCGGCGCAGCGGGAGAACCGCGAGTACATGGCAACGCTGGTCGCTCGCGCGCGGGCGGAACCGGGTGAGGACATCCTCGGGATGCTGATCCGCGAGCACGGTGACGACCTCAGCACCGACGAGCTCGTCGGGATCGCGGCGCTGCTGCTGATCGCCGGGCACGAAACGACGTCGAACATGCTCGGCCTCGGCACGCTGGCCCTGCTGCAGAACCCGGACCAGCTGGCGATGGTCAGGGACGATCCGCAGCGGGTCGGTCCCGCGGTGGAGGAGCTGCTGCGCTGGCTGTCCATCGTGCACTCGGTGGCGCCGCGCTCGACGACGACCGAGGTGGAGATCGCCGGGCACTCCATCCCGGCGGATTCGCTGGTGATGCTGTCCATCCCGGTCGCCAACCGGGACGGGGCCTTCATCGACGACCCCGACGAGCTGGACATCACGCGGGGAGCGGGCGGCCACCTCGCCTTCGGGCACGGCGTGCACCACTGCCTCGGGGCGCCGCTGGCGCGGATGGAGATGCAGGTCGCCTTTCCGGCGTTGCTGCGCAGGTTCCCGGGTCTAGCGCTCGCGAATCCGGGCGAGCAGGCCGATTTCCGGGTCTTCAACGCGGTGTACGGGCTGAGGTCGCTGCACGTCACCTGGTGACCGCCCCGCCGGGATCGCCGACCGGCCGGGTGCGCCGCTGTTATTGTGCACGGGCTATGGCAAGCCAGGAACGGGCGCTGAGGGCCGACGCCGCCCGCAACTACGAGCGGATCGTCGGTGCCGCGATCGTGGCCTTCGAAGAAGTCGGGCCGGAGGTGACCCTCGAGGAGATCGCCGGGCGCGCTGCCGTGAGCGTGGCGACGGTCTACCGGCGTTTCCGCACCCGCGAGCAGGTCGTCCGGGCGGTCCTGGACCACGTGCTCACTACCGAGATCGAGCCGATGGCCGCCGCGCACACCGACGATCCGTGGCGGGACCTGGCCGGCCTGCTCGAAACCGCCATCGAGGCGCTGGCCGGGCACCGGGTGCTGCTGGCCGTCGCCAGGGAGTCCCCGAAGTTCGACCTGGAGAGCATGCACCGCTGCGTGCACTCCATGCAGCTCCTGCTGCGCCGCGCCATCGAGGCAGGTGTGGTGCGACCGGAGCTGGAGGTGCGCGATCTGGCGGCGGTCATCGTGATGACCCTGGCCACGGTGCACCCCGGGGATCCGCACGGCGCGGACCGCAAGCGCTACTTGGCGTTGCTCCTCGACGGTCTGCGCGCCTCCCGCGACACGCTGCCGCCGCCGTCCTCGCACGACCTGCCCGGATCTCCCCGCCAGCAGTAGCTTTCGGCCCCTCGCCTGCGGTGCTGCCGGTTGGCGGTGGCGTGGGGCGCGGGTCTTGGCGATGCTGGGATCGAGGTCAGGAGGTGGCGGTGGAGGTCGTCATCGTCGGGGCGGGGATCGGCGGGTTGACCGCAGCTCTGCGGCTGCACCGCGAAGGCATCGGTTGTGTCGTCCACGAGCAGAGCGAGCAGATAACCGAGCTGGGCGTCGGGATCAACGCGTTGCCGCACGCGGTCAAGGAGCTCGCCGCGCTCGGCCTGCTCGACTCGCTGGACGAGATCGGGATCCGCACCCGCGACCTGCGCTACGCGCACCGGTTGGGGCCGGTGATCCTGCGCAGGCCGTGCGGGGTGGACGCCGGGTTCGCGTTCCCCCAGTTCTGCCTGCACCGGGGCAGGTTGCAGGGCGTGCTGCTGCGGGCGGTCCGGGAGCGGCTCGGTGCCGACGCGGTGCGGACCGGGCACCGGCTGACCGGGTTCGCCCAGGACGAGGGTGGAGTCCGGGCGCACTTCGCCGACCGGCGCGGCGGCACGCAGGTCACCGTTCGCGGCGACGTCCTGGTGGCCGCCGACGGGATCCACTCGACCGCGCGGTCCGTCCTGTTCCCGGCGGAGGGACCGCCCCGCTGGAACGGCGTCATGATGTGGCGCGGTGCCACCGACTGGCCCGAGTTCGGCGGTGGCCGGTCGATGATCGTCGCCGGTGGCACCGCGGCCAAGCTGGTGGTCTACCCGATCGCGGAAGGCCGGAGCGCGGGCACCAAGCTCACCAACTGGGCGATCTGCGTTCAGACCGGGCAGCCGGGTGCTCCGCCGCCGAAGCGCCAGGACTGGGCCAGAGCCGGCGACCGGGCAGAGCTGGCCCGGCACGTCGGGCGGTTCCGGTCGCCCGACGTCGACCACGCCGGGCTGGTCGAGGCCACCGAGGAGATCTTCGAGTTCCCGATGTGCGACAGGGACCCGCTGCCCGCCTGGTCGCACGGGCGGGTGACGCTGCTGGGCGACGCCGCCCACCCCATGTACCCGATGGGCTCCAACGGCGCAGGTCAGGCGATCCTCGACGCCACCAGCCTCGGCGGGCACCTGGCGCAGTGCTCCGATCCCACCGAGGCGCTGCGGGCGTACCAGGACGATCGCCTGCCGGCCACCGGCGAGGTCGTGCTCCGCAACCGCCGGGGCGGGCCGGAGAACGTCATCGACGAGGTCGAACGTCGCGCTCCGAACGGCTTCTCCCGCATCGAGGACGTGATCGACGTGGCGGCGCTCGAGGCAGTCGTCGCCGGCTACGCCCAAGCGTCCGGGGCCTCGCAGCAGCAGGTGAACGACCCGGGCCGGTGACCCCGGGCGTTCAGGCGCCCTCCACGGAACCGGGCGGCAGGAAGTTGACGTCGTACAGCGCCGACACCCGGACCACCTCGGCCGGGTCCTCCAGGTCGTGCAGCTTGTCGAAAAGCTGCGCCAGCCGTCCCGCCGGGCTCACCCAGAACAGTGCTCGGGCGAGGTCCTCGCTGCGGTTGTAGTAGGCGTGCGGGAGGCCCTTCGGCATCCGGACGGTGTCGCCGGGGCCCGCGGTCTCCCACTGGCCGTCGAGGTAGAGCGTGAACACGCCGTCCAGGACGTAGATGTGCTCGTCCTGGGTCGGGTGCACGTGCGGCGGTACCCCGGTGCCGGGCGGGTCGAGGGTCTCGAACGCGAAGCTCGACTCGCTGGCGGCCTTCATGGAGTAGGTGTGGCCGAGCACGTTCCACACCTTGTTCCGCATGCCCTGCCCGGCGGGCGTGATGCCCTTCGGCAGCGGACCGAGCACGATCTCCTCGCCGGTCATCGCACCTCCTGGCCGATGGTTGGTCAGCTACGCACTCTGCCCATCCGGTTCCCCGCGCACAACCGCTGACGGGTGGCTGCGCGACTTCACGCCGTGCGGCGGTGCTTCTTCAGAGCATCGGTGACAGTCAGGTCGTCGCTGGTGAACCGGGTGAGCAGGTCCGGGTCGACACCCGCCAGCTCGAGGGCGGCGATGGTCGCGGGGATGCGGGCCCGGTCGGAGCCGTCGGCGATCTTGAGCGCGACCGCCGTGCCGTCGGGCAGCGCGGCGATCTGGACGGCTTCGAAGCCGTCCTTGGCGATCAGGCCCGGCACCGCTGACATCAGCGCGGTGGTGTCCCGGCGGGAACCGGCCACCATCTCCGGGTGCGATCGGATCGCTTCCGCGACGAGGCCCTCCGGGCTCCCCGCCGGTGCGCTCGCGATCCGTCCCGCCGCGGTGGCCAGGCCGCGCAGCGAGACCGCGAACAGCGGGGCGCCGCAACCGTCGACGGCCGTGCCTGCGATCCGCTGGCCGGTCAATTCCTCGACCGTGGCGGCGATCTCGCGCTGCAGCGGGTGGTCGGGGTCCAGGTAGTCCGATGTGGACCAACCGTGCCGCCGGGCGGTGTGCAGCATCGCCGCGTGCTTCGCCGAGCAGTTGTGCGCCAGCTTGCGCGCCGGACGGCCCGCCGCGATCCAGGCGTCCCGCTCGACCGGGTCGTACGGCAGGTCGGCCGGGTTGCCGAGCTCGGCCTCGGCGGATCCGCCCAGTTCCAGCACGCGCCGCGAGCCGGCCAGGTGGCGGTCCTCGCCGGAGTGGCTGGACGCGGTGAGCGCGAGCAGGTCCGGCGGCAGCCGCAGGCCGAGCCGGACCATGGCGACGGCCTGCATCGGCTTCGCCGCCGAGCGCGGGTAGCACGCCGTCTCGGCATCGCCGGCCTGGAACAGGACCGAACCGCCGGGAGCGACCACCACGACCGAGCCGTGGTGGACGCTCTCGACGAGGCGGTCCCGCAGCACGTGCACCAGCGGCACGTGCGCGGGAACGCCCGTCGGGGGAGTGCGGGTCATGCGTCGGCCTGGTCGAGCACCGAGGTGTCGATCTGCTTGCGGACCCGGAACCAGCCGATCACCAGCGCGATGACGATCAGCGGCAGCGCCATCAAGGTGATCCGGCCGGTCTCGTCGAAGCCCATCAGGACCACCACCGCCGCGAGGAACGCGAGCGTGACGATCTCGGTGTAGGGCGAGAACGGCAGCCGGTAGCTCGGCCGGGCCACCTCGCCGCGCTTCGCCTTGCGGACGAACAGCAGGTGGCTGAGGACGATGATGCCCCAGGTGGCGAGGATGCCGATCGAGGCGAAGTTCAGCACGATCTCGAACGCTTCCTTGGGCACCAGGTAGTTCAGCCCCACGCCGACCACGCAGACCGCCGCGGTCAGCAGGATGCCGCCGTAGGGGACGCTGTTCTTGTTCATCACGGCGGTGAACTTCGGCGCCGAACCGGCCATCGACATCGACCGCAGGATGCGGCCGGTCGAGTACAGGCCCGAGTTCAGGCTCGACATCGCCGCGGTGAGCACCACCAGGTTCATCACGTCGCCGGCGTAGGGGACGCCGATGTGGGAGAGCACGGTGACGAACGGGCTCTCGTCCTTGCTGTAGCCGCTCCACGGCATGAGCATCGCCAGCAGCACGACCGAGCCGACGTAGAACACCCCGATCCGCCACATGATCGAGTTGATCGCCTTCGGCATGACCTTCTCGGGGTTCTCGGTCTCACCGGCGGCGACCCCGACGAGCTCGATGGAGGCGTAGGCGAAGACCACGCCCTGCATGAGCAGGACCAGCGGGATCACCCCGGCCGGGAAGATGCCGCCGTGGTCGGTGATCAGCTGCGGGCCGGGCGAGTTGCCGTCGATCGGGTGCTGGGTGACCAGCAGGAAGATCCCGATCACCATGAACAGCACCAGCGCGGCGACCTTGATGATCGCGAACCAGAACTCCATCTCGCCGAACAGCTTCACCGAGACCAGGTTCAGGGTGAGCACGATCGCCAGCGCGACGAGCGCGAGCACCCACTGCGGGATCGGGGTGAACGCGGACCAGTAGTGCGCGTACAGCGCGATCGCCGTGATGTCGGCGATGCCGGTGGTGGACCAGTTCAGGAAGTGCATCCAGCCCGCGGTGTAAGCGCCCTTCTCGCCCATGAACTCGCGGGCGTAGGAGACGAAGGAGCCGGAGGAGGGGCGGTGCAGGATCAGTTCGCCGAGCGAGCGCACGACGAAGAACGCGAACAATCCGCACACGGCGTAGGCGATCGCGAGCGACGGGCCGGCCTGCGCGAGCCGGCCACCGGCGCCGAGGAACAGCCCGGTGCCGATCGCACCGCCGATGGCGATCATGTTGACGTGCCGCGCCTTCAGCGACTTCTTGTAACCGGCGTCACCCGCGTCGGCGGGCCCGTCGTCGCGCTGCGACGACTGCAGGATCTGGTCGGTCATTGGATTCAGCTATCCCCGTTCTCGTGCGCTTCGGGCACCGCGGTAGCGGTCTGGGGCCCGACGATGGTGCTGAGCGTGCTTTCGACACGCGTCAGGTGCTGGGTCATCGCCTCGGTGGCCGCGAGTTCATCGCCGCTGCCGATCGCTTCCAGGAGGATCCGGTGCTCGACGTTGGACGCCGCGCGCCGGTCGCCGAGCTGGTTCAGCAGTGTCGACTGCCTGGCCAGGGCGTCCCTGATCTCCTCGATGACCTTCCCGAAGACCGGGTTGCCCGACGTCTGCGCGATGGTGATGTGGAACAGCGAGTCCAGCGCCACCCAGGCGGTGTTGTCGGTCTCGTGCTCCATCCGCTCCACCAGCTCGGTGAGAGCGTCCAGGTGGTCCGAGGTGTGCCGGCGAGCAGCGTACGCCGCCGCCGGGACCTCGACGTGCCGGCGCACCTCGAGGATGTCCCGCGCCGAGTAGGGGCCGAACACCGGGTTCTCGACCGGCCTCTTCGAGACGACGAAGGTGCCCTTGCCGGTCTTCGACGCCGTCAGGCCCAGGGCCTGCAGGCCCCGCAGGGCCTCCCGCACCACGGACCGGCTGACTTCGAACTCCTTGCCGAGGCTGGCCTCGGCGGGCAGCTTGTCACCGACCGCGTACTCGCCCCGCTCGATCGCATCGCGGAGGTGGGCGAGCACGGCTTCCATCGCGCCGACTCGCCGGACGCCGTGTCCAGCTGCCCGGCTGTCGGACAGGTTCATGGCACGAAAGGGTGAATACGAACACGCTCTGCTGTCAAGGGTTCAGAGTGCTACGCCCGGATAAGTGAGCTTTGGCCGGTTGGCGCGAATGCGATGCCGGTGTCCGGTCTGCGCCGGGTTGGCGGCAGCGCCACGTGGTGCCGGATCTGCGCAGGTAGTGGCTTTGGGGCGGAGTGGTCGAACCAGCCGGTTCGGGCATTGGCCCTGCGGCATGTGTCTCCAGGTCGCTGACCGCGGGGTGTCGGCGCAGAAGCGGGAGTCGAGGCAGCGCGAGAAGGCGAACTGGACACCGAGGGTAACCACCCGGGGGCGGTGCGAATTCGAATCGCCGACTGGTTGGCGGACGGGCCCGCTGCTCGGCACGACGGCGGGCGGTACGCCTGCCGGGGTGGAGGCCTGCGCCGTGGCGGGTGACGGCGCAGGCCTCGAGCTGTCGATCAACGGCGGCGGATCGCCTTGATGATGAGCTGTCCCACCACGAGGTAGACCAGTGCGGCCAGGCCGTAGTTCAGGATGACGCCCAGGAGCGCGTCGTCGGGGGTGAAGACGTCTCCCAGTCCCAGCACGAGCGCCTTGGCGAGCGTGTAGATGAAGGTGACGAATCCATTTCCCTGGTTCGCGTCGAGAACGACGAAAAGGACGTGCAGCGCGAAAATGGCGATGACCGTGCTGACAACAACCCGAATGATATTCGCAACGGTTGCGGCCCCATCGTCGCGACGGTCGCGTCCGCGGTAAGAGCGGTCGTCGTAATAGCCGTCCTGCGGGTAGCGACCGTGATCGTGCGGCGGAGGGTAGCTCATGGCGGTCGATTGTGACTACGGCCGTCGGGGGGAACAACCCCAACCGCCGTGGTCAGGCGATGGGATGACTGCCTCGCTTGACCTGCGAAAAATATGAAACCTGGTCATAAATAACGTCTACCAGCGGTGTTTTTCGTGCACCCGACAAAGCCGCGATCGAAAGAGTTATCTCGGTGTGATCTCCGCGTTCCCGCATCGTTGGTCCTGGACGGGGAACGAGTCCTATTCGGATGAGTGCCGTCGTGCCATGACTTCCCGTTGCGCGGCCGAGTATTCGAACGCCGGATTTCGCGTCGGGAATTTCGGAAATGTTCATGCGCCGCTCAGATGCCGAGCGATCGCGACGACGGCGTGGTCGGCCGGTTAAGCTCCGCTGCGTGAGTGATCAGTGCGTGTTCTGCGGCATCGTGTCGGGCGACGTCCCGGGCGTGAAGGTGGCCGAGGACGAGGCGACGTTCGCGTTCATGGACATCAACCCGGCCTCGGACGGCCACCTGCTGGTCGTTCCCAAGCGGCACAGCAAGGACCTGTTCGAGATCCCGGCCGATGACCTGACCGCCGTCACCTTGGCCGCGCAACGCGTCGCCAAGGCAGCGGCCGGTGTGTTCGGCGCCGATGGCGTGAACCTGCTCAACTGCTGCGGAGCCGATGCGTGGCAGTCGGTGTTCCACTTCCACCTGCACGTGATCCCCCGGTACACCGACAAGGCCAAGGATCGCCTCGTGCTGCCGTGGAAACCGGACGTCCCGGGCGACCTGGACGCGATCGCCGACCTGGGCCGCCGGGTCACCGCCGCCCTGGGCTGACGGCGTGATCGTCGTAGATCCGGAGCGGGTGGAACCGAAGCCTTGGCGCAACGGCCGGGGAATCACGCGGGAGTTGTGGGCGGAGCCGCCCGGGGCGGACTTCGAGTGGCGGCTGAGCCTGGCCGACCTCGGCGAGGACGGACCTTTCTCCCGCTTCGACGCGGTCGAGCGCGTCTTCACCCCGGTCGTCGGCGGAGGTTTCGAGCTCGTCGTCGACGGTCGTCCGCACCACGCGGACCGGTATCAGCAGATCCGGTTCCCGGGCGAGGCGGAGGTGGCCCTGCGGGGCCTGGTCGAACCGGCTCGGGTGCTCAACCTGATGACGGCACGCGGGCGTTGCCGCGGCGAGGTCCACGTGCGGCGGTGCCATGGCGAGGTCACCTGGCCCGCGGGTGTCCGATCGGTGCTCCTGGCAGCCGGCCGGCTGGAGATCGGTGATGTCGAACTGCCGAGGCTGGGACTTGCGGTCGCCGAAGGAGCAGCACTGTCCGGAGTGGCCGGAGAAGCCCTCATCGCCGAGGTCCACATCTCCCGCGACGCGCAGGGGACCGGCGGCTGACAGCTCCGGGAACCACCGCTCACCCGGATTCTTCGGAGAACAGCTGCAGTCCGCGCCACACGGAGTCCGCCCGCTGTGCTGCTTCCTGGCTCCGCTCCGGGTTTCCGGCGGCCAGTTCCGCCGCCAGCCCGTAGGCGACGCTGGTCGCCGCGGTCATGGACTGCAGGTTCGCGACCCCTTCGGTCGGGATGACGAGCACGTGGTCGGCAGCTCGTGCGGCGGGGGATTTGTGGGTGTCGGTGATGACGCAGGTCGCGGCGCCGGCCGCCCGCGCCAGCCGGACGGCGGCGACGGTTTCCCGGTAGTGCTGCCAGAAGCTCCACGCCACCAGGCAGTCCTGGTCGGTCAGCGAAGCGAGGGCATTGGCCAGCTGCGGGCCGCCGCGGTCTTCGTGGGACACGGGCAGGCCGCGGCTCTCGGCCAGCAGCGCGAACGCAGAGGCGGCGACCGCGTGGGTTCCGGAGGCGACGACGAGCGTTCGCCGCGCAGCCCGGATCGCCGCCACCACGGACCGGGCGGTGGGGAAGTCGAAGGAGTGCTCCAGGGACCGGAGGTTCTCCGCGTCGCGGGCGAACGCCGATGCCAGCATGCTGCCGTCGCCCGGTGAGGCGGGCTGCTCGTAGCGGTGCGCCAGGTAGACGCCGCGCAGATCTGCTTGCAGCTGCGGCCATCCGGGGTAGTCGAGCGTCTGGGCGAAGCGGACCACGGTCGCCCCGTTCACCTCGGCGCGTTCGGCGACCTCGGCCGCGGTGGCGTACGAGCAGTACGTCGGTTGGGTGGCCAGGACGTCGCGGACCCGCGCCGCTTTGGGGCCCAGCCGCGTCCCCGAGATCAGGTCGTCGAGCCACTGCGCGACGGTGGCGCTCTCACCGGTCATGCCGACATTCTGCCCTGATGCATGAAGGCATGCATCGACATTTGCTTGCAGCTGTGCGTGCGGATGTCGTTCCGGCGGTGAACAGAGGGCCGCTGCCCCGGAGCACACCGTCGGTGTCCTAGAACCGACCACAGTGGACGCTGGGGAATCGTAGAACCCGCCGATGTTCTCAGGCTCTTGTGGTGCATCCGCGGGCGGTGGACCGGGAGGGTGCGGGGGAGCCAGGTGACCCCACCGCACCGCTCCGCGGTATCGCCGTCAGCGGCTGGCCTTGTCCAACCCGGTCTGGAGCCGGGCCAGGGTGCCCTCGACGTCGCCGAGCTTGTCGAGTCCGAACAGGCCGATCCGGAAGGTGGAGAAATCGGCCGGCTCGTCGCAGTGCAGCGGCACCCCGGCTGCGATCTGGATACCGGCCTTCTTGAAGGCGGCACCGCTGCGCAGCTCCGGGTCGTCGGTGTGGACGACGACCACGCTGGCGGCGGCGAACTCGTCGGCGGCGACCGAGGGGAGCCCGTGCTCGGCGAGGAGCGCCCGCACTCGGCTGCCGAGGTCGACTTGTGCCGCGCGGAGATCCTCGAGTCCGCGGTCGCGGGTCGCGAGCATGAGCTCCAGGTTGTGCGCGAGGGTGTCGGTCGGCATGGTCGCGTGGTACGGGGTCTGGCCCTGCGTGTAGGCGTCGGCGATCGACAGCCACTTCTTCAGGTCGGCGGCGAAGCTCGTCGACGTGCTGGCCTCGACCGCGGCCCGGCCGGCCTCGCTGAGCATGACGTAGCTGGCGCAGGGGGAGCCGCTCCAGCCCTTCTGCGGCGCGCTCAGCAGGACGTCGACGCCGAGGTCGGTCATGTCGACCCAGAGCGCCCCGGAGGCGATGCAGTCCAGGACCAGCAGGCCACCGGCCTCGTGGGTGGCCTCGGCGAGGCGGCGGACGTAGTCGTCCGGCAGCACCATGCCCGCGGCGGTCTCGACGTGCGGCGCGAAGACCACCTCGGGCCGCTGCTCGCGGATGGTCGCGACGACCTCGTCGATCGGCGCCGGGTGCCACGGGGCCTGGTGCGACGAATCGGCCGGTCGTGCCCGGCACACCGCGTGTTCCTGGGCGATCGCGCCCATTTCGAGGATCTGCGACCAGCGGTAGGAGAAGAGCCCGTTGCGCACCACGAGGCAGCGGCGGCCGGTCGCCAGCTGGCGGGCGACGGCCTCCATGCCGTAGGTGCCACCTCCGGGTACCACCGCGACGCTGTGCGCTCGGTAGGTGGTGCGCAGGACATCGACGATGCCCTGCATCACCCCCACGAAGCGCTGGGACATGTGGTTCAGCGAGTAGTCGGTGAACACCACCGAGTACTCGAGCAGGCCACCGGGATCAACATCATCATGAGGCAGAGCCATGCCCGTAGCCTGACACAGGCCGAGAACCCGGGTGCGGACAGCGCCTGGCCTGCCGTTTTTCGCCGACCGGGGCTGCTGGGATGGCGCGTTCTCGATGGTCGCCACCGCGGCCCTCTAGTCGCACCGGATTCCGGGTCCGGTTGCGCACCGCGCCTCGACGTTATGCATAAGGACATGCATCGACCCTTGTTTGCACATATGCGTGCAGTTATCGTTCGTTCTCGTCGAAGCCCGGCAGGGGCTTCGAGGGGAGGTGCCATGTCGGCCAGAACCTCGACGAGCGGACCCGCCCTGCTGGCCCGCCTCGAACGACTCCCGGTTTCCCGCCCGCACTTCAGGCTGATGTTCATGGGCGGTCTCGGGATCGCCTTCGACGGCATGGACGGTTCGCTGGTGTCCTACCTGCTCCCGGCGGTGACTCCGCTGTGGGGGCTCGCGTCCTGGCAGACCGGACTGCTGGGCAGTGCGCTGCTGATCGGGATCATGATCGGCGCGCTGTCGGCCGGACTGGCCGGCGATGCGCTCGGGCGGCGGCGGATCATGATGTACGCGCTGGTCGTGTACTGCGTGGCCACGATCGTGGCCGCCTTCGCGCCGAACTGGCTCTTCTTCTTCGGGGCCCGGCTGATCGCGGGGATCGGGGTGGGCGCCGAGGCCGCGATCATCCCGGCGTTCATGTCCGAGTTCGTCCCGGGGCGGGCCCGCGGCCTGTTCGTCGGCTCCATCGCCGGGTTCTTCTCGCTCGGCTACATCGCGGCGGCGCTGCTGGGCAGCCTGTTCGTCCCGGCGTTCCCGGACGGCTGGCGGGTGGCGCAGCTGGTCACCGCAGCGCCGCTGCTGATGCTGCTGTGGTGGCGCCGCGCGCTGCCCGAATCCCCGCGCTGGCTCATCGAGCAGGGCCGGCTGGACGACGCCGAAACCGTTGTGGCGCAAATGGAATCCCGGGTCGAGCGGGCCACCGGAAGGCCGCTGCCGCCGGTCTCCGCGCCGCCCGCGCCGGAGGTGGCGAAGGCCCCGGAGCCGACGGGCGTGGCACGTCGCATCGCCGGGTTGTGGCGGGGTGGGATGGCCGGGCGCACCGCCGTGCTGTGGTTGCTGTGGATCAGCCTCACCTTCGCCTTCTACGGGTTCTTCACCTGGATCCCGTCGCTGCTGGTGCAGCAGGGCATGACGATGTCGAAGAGCTTCGGCTACTCGCTGCTGATCACCACCGCCCAGGTGCCGGGGTACTACTCGGCGGCGTACCTGAGCGAGCGGCTGGACCGCAAGCGGACCATCGCCGGTTACCTGATCGGCGGTGCGGTCGCGGCCTTCCTGCTGTCGCAGGGCGGCGGCGACTCCCAGGTGCTGATCTTCGGTGCGCTGCTGTCGTTCTTCATGAACGGCACCTACGCGGCGCTCTACGCCTACAGCCCCGAGGTCTACCCGACGAGCGTGCGGGCGACTGGCACCGGAGCGGCCTCGGCGTTCGGCCGGATCGGCGGCATCGCGGCACCGATCATCATCGGCGCGCTCTACGCGTCGATCGGCTTCGGCGGGGTTTTCGCGATGGTGACCGGCGCGCTCGTGGCAGGTGCGCTGGCCGTGCTGGTGTTCGGCGTCAGCACCAGCGGCCGCACGTTGGAAGAACTGACCGGAACCGCCGCGGCCCCGCGCGGCGCCCAGCAGAAGGAGATGCAGGAGTGACCTCGCGAATCTTGTTCCGCAACGCGGCGGTGCTGGAGCCCCGCTCCGGCGAGCTGTTGCCGGATCGCTCGGTGGTGGTGGCCGGCGGTCGGATCGCGGAGGTCACCACCGAGCCGGTCCGGACCGGCGGTGCACCGGAGATCGACGTGCGCGGGCGGGTTCTGATGCCCGGCCTGATCGATTCGCACACCCACGTGACGCAGGTGAGCGCGGACTTCGCGGAGTTGAAGTCGTGGTCGCCGTACTACGCCGCGGCCCGGGTCGGGAAGCTGCTGGACCAGATGCTGATGCGCGGCTTCACCACGGTCCGGGACATGGGCGGTGCCGATCACGGCGTGGCGCGCGCGGTGGCGGAGGGCCTGTTCCGCGGGCCGCGCGTGCTGTTCGGCGGCCCGATCATCGCGCCGACCGGCGGGCACGGCCTGACCCGCATCTGCGACGGCGAAATCGAACTGCGGCGGGCGATCCGCGAGCAGATGGCGCTCGGCGCGCACCACATCAAGCTGACGGTGAGCGGCAGCGTGGTGTCCTCGATGCGCATCGATTCGCTCGGGTACTCGGAGCCGGAGATCCGCGCGGCGGTCGATGAGGCGAACCTCGCGCACCGCTATGTGGCCGGGCACGCCTACACGGCCGAGGCGGTGAACCGCGCACTGCGCTGCGGGGTTCGCACCATCGAGCACGGCAACCTGATCGACGAGTCGAGCATCGAGCTCTTCCAGCAGCACCAGGCCTTCTACGTGCCGACGCTGGCCACCTACCACGCGTTGACGCGGGACGACGCGCCGCACGCGCTGTCCGAGGAGAAGCGGCGGAAGGTCGATGAGGTGATCGACGCGGGCCTGCACGCGCTGGAACTGGCGGACCGGGCCGGGCTCAAGATCGGTTACGGCACGGACCTGCACGGCGAGCTGCACGACCACCAGCTGTCGGAGTTCAGCCTGCGGGCCCGGGTGCAGAAGCCGGTGGACATCATCCGCGCGGCCACGACCACCGGCGCGGAGATCGCCGGGATGGTGGGCGAGATCGGCGAGATCGTGCCCGGCGCTGCGGCCGACCTCCTGGTCGTCGACGGCAACCCGCTCGAGGACATCGGTGTGCTCACCGATCCCGAACACCGGCTGCCGCTGATCGTGCGCAACGGCGAGGTGGTGAAGAACCACCTCGCGGCGTGACGTCGGTTCGCCGCATCGCCGTCTTCATCGACGCGACTTTTGGGTATACCATCGCGCGAGAGTGGGTGGTCCAGGCTCCTGGTCGGGTAGTCGTCCAGGTCTGGGCAACCCCTTCCTGTGGTGGTCTTGAATCGGTTTATTTGCCGTAATGACGGTACTTTTGGTTGTCCGGCTGGTCGGCGTCGGCGCCCCCGGGTGTCCGCAAAATTTTGGTATACAGGGTGCTTTTCTTGATGTACCGTCGCTTCACCTCGCACCTCTGAGCTCCCGAGGATCGACATGCCGGATCCGCACGAGTCGCCGAGTCGACAGCGTCGCGCCAGCGCTGGCGGACAGGTCTCCACCCTGCCTCCACCGGAATCCGCGGCTGCGGAGGCGGCGGGCGAGATCGCCAGTGCGCGGTCGCTGCTGAGCACGGCGTGGCTCCGGATCCGGCGCAGCCGGATCGCCATCGGCTCGCTGGCCGTGGTGGTCCTGATGGTGCTGTTCGCGGCCCTGGCCCCGGTGCTGGTGGCCATCGAGGGCTCGGACCCGTTCACCACCCGGATCGGGCCGGACTTCCTGGACAACTTCTACGAGCCGGGTTTGCCCCTGCAGTACTACCGCTACCCGTCCGCTGAGCACTGGCTCGGGCTGGAGCCGGGGCTGGGGCGCGACATCTTCGCTCGAATGGCCTACGGCGCAAGGGTTTCGCTGACCATCGCGCTGCTGTCCACAGTGGTGTCCGTGGTGCTGGGCACCGTGCTCGGCGCTGCCGCCGGGTACTTCGGCGGCAAGGTCGACATGGCGATCAGCCGCGTGATGGACCTGTTCCTGGCGTTCCCGCACCTGCTGCTGGTGCTGTCGCTGACCCCGATCATGCAGTCCCGGCTGCACGGCACCGCCCTCGACACGGGAAGCCTGGTGCCGATCGCCTCGCTGGTGATCATCCTCGGCTTCTTCGGCTGGGCGTACCTGGCCAGGGTCGTGCGCGGCCAGGTGCTCTCGATCCGGGAGCAGGAGTTCGTCGAGGCCGCTAAGGCCTACGGGGCCTCCCACCGGAGCATCATCTTCCGGCAGATCATCCCGAACGTGATGGGGGTCGTGCTGGTCTACGCGACGATGATGATCCCCATCAACATCACCGCGGAAGCGGCGCTCTCGTTCCTCGGAGTCGGCGTCAAGGACCCCACCCCGTCGTGGGGCCAGATGCTCAACGCCGCCCAGGAGGGGAACTGGTACCTGTCCGACCCGTGGTTCCTGGCCGTCCCGGCCGGTGCGCTGGTGATCACCGTGCTGGCGTTCAACCTCCTCGGCGACGCGGTCCGGGATGCGTTGGACCCCAAGTCCTCCCGAAGCTGATCCACCCCTTCCCATCCGCGAGGAGACGCAGTGAGACGAAGCACCACGGTGGCGCTCGCCCTGACGGTGACCACCGGACTGGCCCTGACCGCGTGCAGCGGTGAAAAGCCCGCCCCCGGCGCAGGTTCGGGACCGGCGGACGACGCCTTCGCCCCGGTGAAGATCGCGGAGGGCTACACCACCCGGGGCGGCAACATCAACGTCCTGATGTCCTCGGACTTCCAGACCCTGGACCCCGGCAACAGCAACTACGTGCAGACCGCCAACGTGGGTCAGCTGTACTACCGCACGCTGACCATGGCCAAGGAGACGGCCGGCCAGCCGCCGACCATCGTGCCGGACCTGGCGACCGACCTGGGCACGCCCTCCGCCGACGGCCTCACCTGGACCTACACCCTGAAGAAGGGGCTGAAGTTCGAGGACGGCACCCCGATCACCAGCAAGGACATCAAGTACGGCGTCGAGCGCACCTACGCCCGCGACGTCTACACGCAGGCGCCGCAGGAGCTCAACTCCGCCCTCGCCGACGACGGGTACAAGGGTCCGTACACCGGCGGGGACTTCAAGGCGATCGACACCCCGGACGACAGCACCGTCGTCTTCCACCTCAAGCAGCCGTTCGCCGAGTTCCCGGCCCTGGTCTCGCGGTCGAACACGGCGCCGGTGCCGCAGGCGAAGGACGACAAGCTCGACTACACCGCCCACCCGGTCTCCTCGGGCCCGTACAAGATCGAGTCCTACGACCGCGGCCGCTCGATGAAGCTGGTCCGCAACGAGCAGTGGGACCCGGCCACCGATCCGAACCGGCCCGCCCTGCCGGACACGTTCACCTTCACCCTGTCCACCGCGCAGGCCACCATCAGCCAGCAGCTGATCGCCGACTCGGATCCGACGGCGATCACCCTGGACAGCAACGGTGGCCTGCAGGCCTCCGACGCGGCCAAGCTCAACGAACCCGAGATCAAGGCCCGCACCGCGGCAGGTCTGCTGGGCTGCACGGACGTGCTGGACTTCAACACCGAGACGATCTCGGATCCGCAGGTGCGCAAGGCGATCGCGCTGGCCATCGACCGGAACGCGATCCAGCTGCAGTACGGCGGAGCCCGGTTCGGCAAGCTGGCCCAGTCCTACATCAACCCGGCCCAGCGCGGGTACGTCGAGCAGCACACCGACCTGGACCCGGCGGGCGCGCCGAAGCTGGACGAGGCCAAGAAACTGGTGGCGGGCAAGGAAGTCCCCAAGACCCTGGTGTACGGCTACGCCGACTCCAGCACCCGGTACAAGAACGTCGGCACCGTGCTGCAGCAGGACCTCAAGGCGCTCGGGATCGACGTGCAGCTGCGCCCGATCCCGGCCGCCAACTACTACACGACGCTGGCCGGTGACCAGATGCCGGACATCGCCCGCAGCGGCTGGTGCGGTGGCGCGGACAGCGGTTCGGTGCGCACCACCGTCGACCCGAACGTGGGGCCGAGCCTGGACGGCAAGACCTACGGCTTCTCCAACATCCCGCGGTACTACGACCCGGAGATCTCCGGCGAGATGTACCGGCTCCGCGGCGAGAACGGGTCGAGCCAGGAGCTGGGCGAGAAGTGGGCGACCCTGTTCGACCGGTCCATGCAGTCCTACCCGCTGGTCCCGCTGGTGCGCACCTTCACCAACAGCGTGGTCGGCTCGAAGGTCCGCAACGCGCAGGTGGGGTACTTCTTCGGCAGCATCGACCTGTCGATCGTCGGCGTCGAGCGGTGACGGTCGCGGTACGAGGGAGGTAGAGCGGTGAGTCCATCCCGAACTGGCAGGTCGCGCCCATGACCAGGTTCGTGCTGCGGCGGTTCGTCGCGATGATCGCGCTGCTGCTCGTCATCAGCTTCGTGACGTTCAGCCTGTTCCAGCTCGGACCGGCGGACCCGGCCGCGGCGGCGTGCGGGCAGGAGTGCACTCCCGAGCGCATCGCCGAGGCCCGCGTCGCGCTCGGGATGGACAAACCGTTCTTCAGCCAGTACTTCGCCTACATGTCCGGGCTGCTGGGCGACCGCGCGGTCGGAGCACCGGGCACCGAGACCCTGTGCTCCTGGCCGTGCCTCGGGAAGTCGTTCCAGACCAACGAGGACGTCACCACGATCATCGGGCGAGCCCTGCCGTACACGGTGTCGGTGGCCAGCGGCGCGATCGTGCTGTGGACCATCGCCGGTGTCGGGTTGGGCCTGCTGGCGGCGCTGCGCAAGGGCCGGCTCACCGACAAGCTGATCGTCGGCGCCGCCTCGGTCGGGGTGTCCCTGCCCATTCCGGTGACCGGTCTGCTGCTGCTCCTGGTGTTCGTCAGCACGCTGGAGCTGCTGCCGTTCACCACCAACGAGATCGTCTCGCCGTTCGGCGCCGCGGGTCCAGGCGGTTGGTTCCTGAACTACCTGCTGCCGTGGGTGGCGCTGGCGGTGCTGTTCAGCGCGCAGTACATCCGGATCACCCGCAGCAACATGCTGGAGACCTTCGGCGAGGACTTCATGCGCACCGCCCGCTCGAAGGGCATGACCCGGCGGCGCGTCGTGTTCAAGCACGGCGTGCGGGCCGGGATCACGCCGGTGGTCACCATGCTCGGGATGGACATCGGCGTCCTGCTGGGCGGTGCCGTGCTCACCGAGCAGATCTTCTCGGTGCCGGGCATCGGGTTCACCGCGGTGCACGCCGCGCAGTCCGGTGACCTGCCCGTCACCATGGCCATCACCATGATGGCCGCGTTCTTCATCATCGTCGCCAACGTCCTGGTCGACGTCGCCTACGCGGTGATCGACCCGCGAGTGAGGGTCGCCTGATGACCACGCCCGAAGCAGCGCCCGTGCTGGCCATCCGCGACCTGCGGGTCAGCTTCCCGACCGACGACGGCGTGGTGCACGCGGTCAACGGGATGGACCTGACCCTGGCGCGCGGGGAAACCGTCGGCATCGTCGGCGAATCCGGTTCCGGCAAGACCGTCACGACCCAGGCGCTGATGGGGCTGCTCAAGGACACCTCGGCCAGCGTCACCGGTCAGATCTTGTTGGACGGGCAGGACCTCAACGCGCTCACCGAGGCCCAGATGCGCGCCTACCGGGGCAAGAAGATCGCGATGATCTTCCAGGACCCGCTGTCGGCGATGCACCCGTTCTACCCGGTCGGGGTGCAGATCGCCGAGGCCTACCGGGTGCACAACGCGGTGTCCAAGAAGGCCGCGGCGGCGATCGCGGTCGACATGCTCGGCCGGGTCGGGATCCCCGATCCGCGGCGCCGGTACGCGGCCTACCCGCACGAGTTCTCCGGCGGCATGCGGCAGCGCGCGATGATCGCCATGGCGCTGGTCTGCGAGCCCGAGCTGCTGATCGCCGACGAGCCCACCACCGCGCTGGACGTCACAGTGCAGGCCCAGATCCTCGACCTGCTCAACGAGCTGCAGGCCGAAACGGGGACCTCGGTGATCATGGTGACCCACGACCTCGGCGTGGTCGCCGAGGTCTGCCACCAGGTCGTGGTGATGTACGGCGGGATGCACGTCGAGCAGGCCACCGTCGCCGAGCTGTTCCACTCCCCGCGCCACCCCTACACCCGGGGACTGCTGGCTTCGATGCCGACGCTGGTGGGGGAGTCCGAACGGCTCGAACCGATTCCGGGCGTCCCGCCGTCGCTGCTGGCGCTGCCCGGCGGATGCCTGTTCGCCGACCGCTGCCCGGAGGCGCACCGGGTGCCGGACAACGCCTGCGGCACCCGCCCGCCGACGCTGGTCGGCCCCGACGAGCACCCGTCGCGGTGCCACCTGGAGACGCTGCCCCCGGCCGGAGAGGTGGTCCGATGACGCCGCTGCTGCAGGTCACCGACCTGACCAAGCACTTCCCGATCCGCTCCGGCGTCTTCTCCGCCACCGGTGGTGCGATCAAGGCCGTCGACGGGGTCAGCTTCTCGATCGACGCCGGGCAAACCCTCGGGCTGGTGGGGGAGTCCGGGTGCGGCAAGTCGACCACCGGCCGACTGCTCATGCGGTTGCTGACCGCCACCTCCGGCAGCATCCGGCTCGACGGCCGGGAGATCGCCGAGCTCCGCCGCTCGGACCTGCAGGAGTACCGGCGCCGGGTGCAGATGGTGTTCCAGAACCCGTCCTCGTCGCTCAACCCGCGGCAGTCCGTGGGCAGTGCGATCGCGGCACCGCTGCTGGCCCAGCGGATCACGCCGCCCGGCGGCGTCAAGGCCAAGGTGCGGGACCTGATGGACCGGGTGGGGCTGCGCCCCGACCACTACAACCGCTTCCCGCACGAGTTCTCGGGCGGTCAGAAGCAGCGCGTGGGCATCGCCCGGGCGCTCGCCCTGGACCCGCAGCTGATCATCTGCGACGAACCGGTGTCCGCGCTGGACGTCTCGGTGCAGGCGCAGGTGATCAACCTGCTGGAGGACATCCAGCGGGACACCGGGGTGGCGTACCTGTTCATCGCGCACGACCTGTCGGTGGTCAAGCACTTCGCCGACCGCGTCGCGGTGATGTACCTGGGGAAGATCATGGAACACGGCGACAGCGCAAGCGTTTTCGGCGATCCGAAGCACCCCTACACCCGGGCGCTGCTGTCCGCCGTCCCGCAGCCGGACCCGGCGGCGGACCGCAGCGGGCGGATCCGGCTGTCCGGCGACCTGCCCAGCCCGGCCGACCCGCCGCGCGGCTGCGTGTTCCAGTCCCGGTGCCCGGTGTACCCGTTGCTCGACCAGCAGCGCCAGCGGTCGTGCACCGACAGCGTGCCGAGCGGCGACATCGCCTGCCACCACACCGAGGCAGCCGTGCCAGGGTGGACCGTTCCTGCCGAACATCCTTGTAGCGCAACAGAAAGGTGACGACCGTGTTGATCCGCGACGTCCGCCCGTGGGGTGGCGAGCGCAGCGATGTCGAGCTGGACGGCGATCGCATTGCGGGGATCCGCCCGCACGACCCGGCCGCGCAGCCGGACGGCGAGGTGGTCGAGGGCCGCGGTCGGCTGCTGCTGCCGTCGTTCAGCGATGTGCACGTGCACCTGGATTCGACCCGGATCGGCCTCCCGTTCCGGCCGCACACCGGCGGCCCCGGGGTGTGGACGATGATGCTCAACGACCGGCGGAACTGGCGCGACGCGGAGGTTCCGCTGCCGGAGCGGGTGGCCGGCACGCTGGAGCGGATGATCGCCCGCGGCACCACGCGGGTGCGGTCGTACGCCCAGGTGGACGTGGACTGCAAGCTGGAGAAGCTCGACGCCGTGGTGGCCGCGAAGGAGAAGTTCGCAGCTCAGGCCGAGGTCCAGATCATGGCGTTCGCGCAGGCCGGCATCCTCCGCGAGGAGGGCACCGCCGACTACCTGGAGGCCTCGCTGAAGGCCGGAGCCGAGGTGATCGGCGGCATCGACCCCTGCACCGTGGACCGGGACCCGAAGGGGCACCTGGACGTCGTGTTCGGGCTGGCCGAGAAGTACCAGGTGGAGGTGGACATCCACCTGCACGAGCCGGGGCACCTCGGGGTGTTCTCCACCGATCTCATCCTCGAACGCACCCGGGCGCTGGGCATGCAGGGCAAGGTCACCATGTCCCACGCCTACGAGCTGGGCTCGGTGTCCGAGTCGGTGAGCCGGCGCATCATCGACGACTTCGCCGAGCTGGACATCGCGATGGCCACCGTGGCACCGGCGGGCCGCAACCCGCTGTCCTTGGAGGCGCTGACGGAGGCGGGCGTCCGGGTGGGTCTGGGCGAGGACGGCCAGCGCGATTACTGGAGCCCCTACGGCAACTGCGACATGCTCGACCGCACCTGGCAGCTGGCCTTCACCAACAACTTCCGCCGCGATGACCTGATCGAGATGTCGCTCGCGGTCGCGACGATGGGCGGGGCCTCGATCATGAGCCACGACGTCCCCCGGCTCGCCGGGATCGCCGACCGGCCCGGTCTCGCGGTCGGCGACCGCGCCGACCTGCTGCTGGTCGACGGCGAGACGCCGACCAGCGCCGTGATGGACCGCGGCACCGACCGCACCGTCCTGCACGACGGCGTGATCGTCGCCGACCAACTGGCCCTGGTGAGCTGAGCCCTCCGGCCCGCTGCCGCCCCCAGGTCGGCAGCGGGCCAGAGGGCGGTTTCTAAGGCGGCGGATCCAGGTCGATCCGCACTGTCATCAGGTTCGTGCCGAGGAGCCGGACCATCGTGCTGTTCAGCCGTGGCAGCTCGCGCAGGCGTCGGCGGGCGTCGTCCTCGGGGAGCAGCACGGCGGTGCCGCTCCGCCAGATTCCGTTGTGCTGCAGGCGAACCCTCGGGTCGGCCTCGATGTTGCGCACGTAGTTCGACGACTTGCCGTGGTCGGACACCAGCCAGAACGTGTCACCGGTCAGCGCGCCGCCGATCGGGGTGGTGCGCGCGAGCCCGGACTTCCGGCCGGTCGTCTCCAGCAGCGCCTGGCCCGGCATCCGCCCGACGACCCGTCGCATCACGGGGTTCGCCAGGTGCCGGTGGAGGACGTTCACGAGGCGGCGTTTTCGTTCCGACACGGCATCCCCTTCCGAGGTTGTCGAGAGTCCAGGTCTCGACAAGTGTTGTCGAGACTACTGGTACCGTCAACCGCTGTGCGCGCACATACCGGCAGGCGGCGGAACGACGCGGCGCGGCGGGCGATTCTCGAAGCCGCCGCGAAGCTCCTCGCCTGCGCAGATCCGGTGACCATCGATGCGATCGCCGCCGAAGCCGGAGTGGGACGGCAGACGATCTACCGGTGGTGGCCGTCCAAGGGCGCCGTCCTGCTCGAAGCGATGAGCGAGCTCGCGCGCCAGGCCGCCCCGCGACCCGACACCGGATCGCTGGAAGGGGACCTGACCGCGTTCCTGACGGCGACCTTCCGGGCTGCGGGGACGGAGCCGAACACCGCTGTGCTGCGCACCGCGATGGCCGAGGCGCTGCGCGACGAGCACGCCGCGGAACTGCTGCGCGAGTTCACCGCCGGTCGCCGGGAGGAGCTGAGCGCGGTCCTGGCACCTTGGGTGCCCGCCGCTGAGCTCGATCTCGCCGTGGACCAAGCGTTCGGAGTTCTCTGGTACCGGTTGCTCCTCGGGCACGCCCCGGTGGATCGCTCGACGGCACGAAGTCTCGCCGCTTTGCTCGTGCGGCAGCTGCAATCCGCCTGATCAGGCCCGGATCGGGTCCGACCAGATGTCCATCGGGACGATGTGGGCGCTTCGCCCGGCCGGGTCGAGGATGCGGCCCATCCGCTTGATGAACCGGAGCACCATCACCTGGTTCAGCACCCGCAGCCTGGGGGCCACACCGGCCAGCCGGGAGTCCACGGAGGGCGCCTCGTGCATCGAGCGGGCCGCGATTCCCAGCAGGAGGTTGGCGTCGCCACCGGAGGTGCTCATGCACACCCGCAGGCCCGCCATCCCGCGCACCAGCGCCGTGGTCGTCTCGGTGTCGTCGGGGTCGATGCGGCACCAGAGCCACAGCGCGATCGGCCACCCGGACATCGACTGCGACGCGTCGCAGCGCAGCGTCACGATCTCGCGTGCGATCAGGTCGTCCAGCCGCCGGCGCACCGTCGTCAGGCTCAGGCCCGTTCGGCGGCCGAGGTCGGCCAGCGACATCCGGCCGTTCTCGCCCAGGCAGAGGACGAGGTTCCGGTCGGCGGAGTCCAGCAGGCGCCGCGTGGTGCGGGCCGGCCGGGGGCGGTTCTCGGCGGTCAGCCGTGCGATCTGGGTGGCGTCCAGCATCTTCAACTGCCACTGATCGCCCTGGGTGTGGGCCTTGGTCACCACGTGCGTCCGCGTGGACCGGATGCCGGGGACGGCGCCGAGCTCGTCGAGCAGGAACCGGGACAGCGAGGCCAGGTCGGCCACCGCCACCAGGATCTGGAGGTCGTGGTCGCCGCTGGTGTGCTCGATGCTGAGCACGTGCGGCCAGCGCGCGAGCAGCTGCGCGGTCTCGCTCGTCCTCGCCGTGGCGCAGTTGACCTCCACCACCGCCAGGCACGCCTCCGGTGACTGGTGCCCCGTCGGGCGGCCGGTCACCCATGCCGCGCCGGAATCGCTGAGCCGCTGCCAGCGCCTGGCCGCGGTCACCGGGTCCATGCCGAGGGCATCGCCGACCCGGCGCCAGGTGGCCCGCGGATCGACCTGGAGGCAGTTGATCAGGGCCATGTCGAACTCGCTCAGAACGGTGGATTCCTGCGCGTTGACGACCATGACGAAAGAATCCTTCGATTTCGATCGATGAGCCGGTGCCTAGCGGCAGCCTGGCACATCGCCGGGCGAGATCAAACCGCGCGCAGGCAGCTGGGACTCGACGATCATGAAGGTTGCGGGGAAATGAGCACGAGCACTTCGTCGGCAGCGGAGTCGCTGCAGGTAGATCTCGTCGAACTGCGGCGCGCGCTGCACGCCGAGCCCGAGGTGGGGCTCCAGCTGCCGCGCACCCAGCGCAGGGTCCTCGACGCGCTGGCCGGGCTGCCGCTGGAGATCACCCTGGGCGAGCGGCTCAGCTCGGTCACCGCCGTGCTCCGCGGCGGTCGCCCCGGCCCGCCGGTGCTGCTGCGCGGGGACATGGACGCGCTGCCGATGACCGAACGCACCGGCTCGGCCCACGCCTCCCGCATCGACGGCGCCATGCACTCCTGCGGCCACGACCTGCACACCGCGATGCTGGTAGGTGCTGCCCACCTGCTCTCGCCGCGTCGGGAGGAGCTGGCCGGCGACGTCATCTTCATGTTCCAGCCGGGGGAGGAGGGCTGCGACGGCGCGGGGAAGATGATCGACGAGGGCGTTCTCGAAGCCGCCGGCCGGCGCCCGGTCGCGGCGTACGCGCTCCACGTGCTGTCCTCGCGGCTGCCCAACGGGGTGTTCGCCAGCAGGCGCGGGCCGATGCTCGCCGGCGGTGACGTGCTGAAGGTCGGCGTGCGCGGCAAGGGCGGCCACGGGTCCGCTCCCCACCTGGCGCGCAACCCGATCCCCGCCGCTTGCGCGATGGTGGGCGGATTGCAAGCGCTGGTCGCCGACTCCGTCGACCCGTTCGACCCGGCGGTGCTGACCATCGGCGCGATCCACTCCGGTACCGCCGGGAACATCATCCCCGACCAAGCCGTGATCGAGGGCTCCCTGCGCTACTTCTCCCCGGAAGCACGCGACGCGCTGCGCGACCGCTTCCGCCAGGTGTGCTTGTCGACGGCCCTCGCGCACGGCGTGGAGGCGGATCCGGAGGTCATCGAGTACGTCGCGGCCACGGTCAACGACGACGCGGAGGCCGACTTCGCCGCAGAAGTCGTCGGCGATCTGCACGGCACCAACCGCTTCCACGCCTTGGAGCACCCGTTGACCGCAGGCGAGGACTTCTCCCGCGTCCTCGAGCAGATCCCGGGCGCTTTCCTGATGCTCGGCGCGTGCCCGACCGGGGTCGACCCGGCGAAAGCACCGGAGAACCACTCGCCGTACGCGGTCTTCGACGACGGCTGCCTCTCCGACGGCGCCGCACTGCTCGCGGAACTGGCCGTTCGCCGGCTCGCCCGCACCGAGGCCTGACCAGCTGATCCGGATGCCCGAGACCCGGAACCCCGGCCGAACCGCACGACCCACGAGGTGAACCCCATGACCCAGAACCTGCGCAACATCGAGCAAGGCGTGCACCGGGATCTGCGCGCGGAGACCACCTACGGCGGATATCTGCAGCTGGACCGGCTGTTGGATGCGCAGCAGCCGCTGAGCGAGCCGCCGCACCACGACGAGCTGCTGTTCATCATCCAGCACCAGACCTCGGAGCTGTGGTTCAAGCTCGTGATCCACGAGCTGCGCCGGGCGATGGCCCGCATCGCCGACGACCAGCTGCGCCCGGCGCTGAAGTCGTTGGCCCGCGTCAAGCACATCCAGCGCCAGCTGTTCGAGCAGTGGGCGGTGCTCGAAACCCTGACGCCGAGCGAGTACGCCGAGTTCCGCGGTGCGCTCGGCCGTTCGTCGGGGTTCCAGTCGGCGCAGTACCGGACCGTGGAGTTCCTGCTGGGGAACAAGAACGCCGAGATGATCGACGTCTTCGCCCACGACCCGGCGGCGCGGGCCGAGCTCGAGGACGCGCTGCGGGCGCCCAGCCTCTACGACGAGTTCCTGCGGTTCCTGGCCCGGGCCGGGCACCCGGTTCCGGCGGAGTTGTTAGAAAGGGACGTCAGTGCACCGCACGAGTTCCAGAGCGCGCTGGTGCCGGTGCTCAAGGCGATCTACGAGAACGCCGACCAGCACTGGGAGGCCTACGAGACCTGCGAGGAGCTCGTGGACGTCGAGGAGAGCTTCCAGCTGTGGCGGTTCCGCCACCTCAAGACGGTCAGCAGGATCATCGGGTTCAAAACCGGCACCGGCGGGTCCAGCGGTGTGCCGTTCCTGAAAGCCGCGCTGGACCTGACGTTCTTCCCGGAGCTCATGGCGGTGCGCACCGAGATCGGTTGACCCGCGCCCGCACCCCACCGAAGCAGAGAGGACCCCGCACCGATGACCCCCACCCTCGAGGACGCCCGCCGGTTCGACGCCGAGGACCCGCTGTCCGGCTTCCGCGACCGGTTCGTCGCGCCCGACGACGAAGGGATCGTCGCCTACCTCGACGGCAATTCCCTCGGCCGACCTCCGAAAGCCACCTTGGCGAGGCTGGATTCGCTGGTGCGCGGTGAGTGGGGCACCGGGCTGATCCGCTCGTGGTCGGAAGGGTGGATGGAATTGCCGGTGCAGGTGGGGGATCGGCTCGGTGCGGCTGCGCTGGGTGCTGCGCCCGGCCAGGTCGTGGTCGCCGATTCCACCAGCGTGTGCCTCTACAAGGTGCTGCGCGCGGCCGTCGCGCTGCGCCCGGGACGCACTGAGATCGTGACCGACCGGCACAACTTCCCGACCGACAACTACGTGGTGCAGGGTGTCGCCGACGAGCTGGGGCTGGCGGTCCGGTGGATCGACAGCGACCCGGAGGGCGGCGTCACCGGCGAGGAGCTCGCCGCGGCGCTGTCGGAGCGGACCGCGGTCGTCATCCTGTCGCACGTGGCCTACCGGTCGGCCTTCATCGCCGACATGGCGGCGATCACCGAGCTCGGCCACTCGTGCGGCGCGCTCGTGGTGTGGGACCTGTGCCACAGCGTCGGCTCGGTTCCCGTCGAGCTGGACGCGCTCGGCGTGGACTTCGCGGTCGGCTGCACCTACAAGGTCCTCAACGCGGGCCCTGGAGCACCGGCGTTCGTCTACGTCCGCGCCGAGCACCAGGAAGCGTTCCGGCAGCCGATCTGGGGCTGGATGGGCAGCGATCTGCCGTTCGCGATGGAGCACGGCTACCAGCCCGCGGCCGGAGTCCGCAGGGCCTTGTCCGGGACGCCGCCGATCACGGGCATGGTGGGCGTCGACGAGGGCGTGGCGCTCGTCGCGGAAGCCGGCATCGACCGGATCCGGGCCAAGGCGGTCGAGCTGGGGGAGATGGTGATCGAGCTGGCCGACGAGTGGCTGGTGCCGTTGGGAATGCGGGTCGCCTCGCCGCGCGACGCCGAGCTCCGCGGCGGGCACGTCACCGTGGCGCGCGCGGATGGGGAGGAGCTCTCCCGCAGGCTCATCGACGAGGGCGTGATCATCGACTTCCGGCCGCCGGACGGGATCCGCATCGGGCTCTCGCCGCTGACCACCTCCTTCGCCGAGACCTGGCAGGCGATGGACGCGATGCGTCGGATCGCCGCCGAAGGCCGGTGAGGCGATGACCGAACCCGACGTCCTCGTCCGGCCGGCCCCGGAGCCCGACCGGACCGTCGCCTACGGCCCGGCCTCGGAGCACCTGGCCGACGTGTGGCTGCCCGCAGCGCAGTCCGGCAGGCCGCTGGTGCTGCTCGTGCACGGCGGTTTCTGGCGCCCGGCCTACGACCGGGCGCACACCCGGCCGATGGCCGCGGCCCTGCGGGACGCCGGATGGCCCGTGGCATCGCTGGAGTACCGCCGCGTGCCCGGACATCCCGACGTCACCACCGGCGACGTGCGCCGGGCCGTCGAAGTCCTGCCCGGGCAGGCCGGTTCCGCCGGAACTGTCCTAGTTGGACATTCCGCTGGCGGTCACCTCGTGCTCTGGGCCGCGGCGACGTGCCCGCCCGAAGGTCTGCTCGGGACCGTCGCACTGGCCCCGGTCGCCGACCTCGCCCTCGCCGAGCAGGCCGACTTGGGGCGCGGAGCGGTCACCGCATTCCTAGGCGCCGCTGCGAACACCCGCCGTGACCTCGATCCGGTTCGGGGGTCCAGCCCCGCCACCCCGGTCATCCTCGTCCACGGTGCTGACGACCACGAGGTACCGCTCGACACGAGCAGGTCCTACCTGCGAGCGCACCCCGCCGCGAGCCTCGACGAGCTGCCCGCCACCGGGCACTACGAGCTGATCGACCCGCTCGCACCGGCCTTTGCCCGGCTCCTCAACGCCCTCGACCTGCTGACCCGTCAAGACAAAAAGAATACTCTTTAGCTCTTGCTGGGGACGAAAGAAGCCCGGATGGGGAATCTGAACTGCTCTTTGTGTGAAACCCTGGATTGAAGAGGCCTAAAGAGTATACTGATCTCCATGTTGAGCGACATGGGGTTCGCCGCTGGCAGCTGCGTCGTGGTGACCGGGGCGGGCAGTGGCATCGGCAGGGCCGTCGCGCTGGGTGCGGCCGAACTCGGGGTCGCAGTCGCCGCGTGGGACGTCGACGGTCGTGCGGTGACCGGCCTGGCCGCGGAGATCGCGGAGCGGGGAGGAGCGGCGCTGCCGGTCGAGGTGGACGCGTCCGACCCGCCGTCGGTCGCGGCGGCGCTGGATCGCGTGCTGGCGTGGCGGACGCCGGGGCTGCTGGTCAACAACGCCGGCCCGCCCAGCGGGGTGCCGCAGCCGTTCGCCGATGGGATCGTCGGCGTGCTCGGAATCGTCGACCTGGTCACGAATTCCTGGCTCGACCGGGTGCGGGAGCAGGCCGCGGCGGTGGTGAACGTGGCCTCGATCGCCGGCACCGCGATCGGCGGCGAAGTGAGCTGGTACTCGGCGGCGAAGGCCGGGGTCATCGGGTACACCCGGCACCTGGCGGCCGCCGCACCGTTCGGGGTGAGGGTCAACGCGATCGCGCCTGGCCTGGTGGACACCCCGCGGATGAAGGAGTTCCTCCCATCGGAGGCAGGGCGGCGCGTGGTGGCCCGGATCCCGCGCGGTGCGCCGGTGCACCCCGAGGAGGTCGCCGCGCCTGTGCTGTTCCTGCTGTCCCCGTCGGCCTCGGCCATCACCGGCACAGTCGTCACCGTGGACGCCGGTCTGTCGGTCACGACCTGACCTCCCCGCTTCCCCTCCGACAAGGACGTTCGCCCATGAGTTCCGCGAAACCCCTGCCCGCTGACGACGCCGATCTGGTGCGCAGCCTCGGCGTGCCCACGAACGGGACCGTCTACGACCTGTCCTCGGGCTGGTGGCGGCACATGCCCACGTTCGACGGCTACCCGCGGTTCGAGGTCGTCACCTACAACTCGCCGCAGGGGCAACGGGTCGAGCGCCGCTTCCCGTTCTCCGAAGACGCCGCGAACGACGTGGGATTCGGGTACGTCTCGGAGCTCGTGTCGGGCAGCCTGCACACCGGGACGCACATCGACGCGCTCTGCCACGTCACGTGCGGCAGCGAGGACGAGTGGCACGGCTCCGCATCGGCCACCGCCGAACTGGGCAACTACGGTGCCACCCGCGGCGATGCGTCGGAACTCGCTCCCATCATCGGCCGCGGGGTGTTGCTGGACGTGCCGGGCGTACTGGGCCTGGAGGTGCTCCCGCCGCATTTCGCCATCGGCGAGGAACATCTCCGGCGTGCGGCGGAAGCCGCGGGCATCACCATCGCGGCCTCCGACATCGTGCTGGTGCGCACCGGGCAGATGAAGTTCTGGCCGGACATCGCGAAGATCACCGAGAGCGGCGGAGGCAGCGGCGTCGCGTTGGACGGTGCGCGATGGCTCCTCTCGCACGGTGTGCGCTACGTCGGTGCGGACACGATGTCGTTCGAGGTTCGACCGTCCGAAGTGGAGGGAAATCCGCTGCCCGTGCACCTGCTGCTGCTGCAGCAGCACGGGGTGCACATCATGGAATGGGTCGACTGCGAGGAGCTGGCCGCGGACGGAGTCGCGGAGTTCCTGTTCATCGGACTGCCGTTGACCATTCGCGGCGGCACCGGGTCGCCGCTGCGGCCCATCGCCGTGGTCTGACGGCCGCTCATCCCCACTGCACGAAAGCGCCGAAAGGGTTGTTGGATGAATCCAGATCTGATGCGCCAGTACCTCGCCGGACGCCGGACCAGTCGCCGTGCTGCTCTGCGGATCGCCGGTGCTGCAGGAGTGCTCGGGGCCAGCGCCGTGGCCGGGGTTCCCACGGCGAGTGCGGCTGGGGCTCCCGCGCCGGCCGGTCCCGGGAAGCCGGGCGATCGTTTCGACGACGCGCTGTTCGACTACTCGGATCCGGCGAACCTGGCCGACTGGGCACCGAGCCGCTACGGTGCGGACGACCAGCGGGGCGCGCTCAACGAGGTGACGCCGGAGAAGACTGCGGCAGCACTGGGTCTGGTCCGTTCCGGTGCGGTGCGGACCTACAACCTCGGCGAGTTGATGTACAACGGTTTTCCGGCGGCTGGATCGGGCATCCGCCGCAGCTACGAGCAGCGGCTGACCGTCAGCGGCTACCAGCCGCCCCAAGGCTTCCAGGACGAAGGCGGCGTGCTGTTCACCACCGATCCGCTCGGGACCAACAAGTTGAGCTACCACGAGGAGCGCTTCGCCGGGGAGGTGTTCCCGAACCACTCGGAGCCGCTGTCGACGACGTTCCAGATCGGGTCGCAGCTCGACAACCTCAACCACATCGGGTCGGGCGACTTCTTCTACAACGGGCTTCGGGGGCCTGACGTCGCTCGCGGCCACGGGACGGCCAAGCTGGGCAGCGAGAACGTGGGTCCGGTGGTGACCAGGGGAGTGCTGCTGGACGTGCTCGGGGTGAAGCTGGCCAAGGGCCAGGTGGGGGATCTCGCCGAGCCGGCGTCGAACGGCGAGCCGCTGTTGCGGGAGAACTACCGGATCACCGTGGCGGACCTGGTCGAAGCGATGGACTTCGGCCGCATCAAGGCGATCGAGCCCGGTGATGCGGTCCTGCTGCGCACCGGGTGGCACCAACTGCTCGTCCGCCGCGACCCGGGCGACGTCGCGCGCTGGCAGGCGCCGCACGGCATGCCGGGGATCTACGTGCGGGAAGCCCGGTGGCTGTCCCAGTTCCGCCCGGCGATCATCGGCAGCGACACCTGGGCGCTCGAAGTGCTCGGCAGTCCGGTGAACGAGGACGGCGCGATCTTCCCGGTCCACCAGGAACTGATGATGCGGCACGGCATCCGGATCGGGGAGTCCTACGTCCTCGACGATCTCGCCGAGGACGGCGTGCACGAGTTCGTCTTCGCGGTGACGCCCCAGTTCTCCGAAGGTGCCACCGCGGGCAACACGACTCCGCTCGCACTGGCCCAACGCCGGTGAGCTGCTCGCCGATCCCGGTTGATCACGACTGCAGTGCGGGAGGAACGACGACGATGGCGTTGAACGATGTTGCCAACGACGTGCCGCTCAGCCCGCTGAGCTTCTTGCACCGCACGGCGGACATCAGCGGTGATGACATCGGGGTGATCACCGACGGCGGGGACCGGGTGTCGTGGTCGCGGCTGCTGGATCGGGCGCAGCGGTTGGCCGGCCGCCTGTCGGAACTCGGGCTGGAGCCCGGTGACCGGGTGGCGGTCCTGGCGCCCAACGACCTTCCGCTGCTGGAAGCGCATTACGGTGTTCCGGGCGCGGGCTGCGCCCTGGTGGCGCTGAACACGCGGCTGTCGCCCCAGGAGTACGAACTGGTGTTGCGCCTCGCCGGGGCCAAGGCGCTCATCGTCGACCACTCGCTCGCAGCTCAGGTGGCCGACATCGCGACCCGGGTGCCGACCCTTCGCGCAGTTGTCGCGAT
The DNA here is from genome assembly GCF_027853915.1 of Saccharopolyspora oryzae. GTDB lineage: Bacteria > Actinomycetota > Actinomycetes > Mycobacteriales > Pseudonocardiaceae > Saccharopolyspora > Saccharopolyspora oryzae. Next base: position 237,999 of record NZ_JAQGLA010000001.1, on the reverse strand, counting down.
CGGTCCCGACGACGAGCCGGACCCCGACGGCTACACCGACTGGCTGGACACCGCACGACCGATGCCCTTGCGGCTTCCCGGCGACGAACGCCAGCCGCTGGCGGTCAACTTCACCTCGGGTACCACGGGCAAGCCGAAAGGCGTGGTGTACACGCACCGCGGCGGCTACCTGAACGCGCTCGGACAGGTCGCGTCCGTCGGGCTGAACGCCGACTCGCGCTACCTGTGGACGCTGCCGATGTTCCACTGCAACGGCTGGTGCTACACCTGGGCGGTGACCGCCGTCGGCGGGCAGCACGTCGCGCTGCGCAAGGTGGACCCGCCGCGCGTGCTCGACCTCGTCCGGGACCACGCGATCACGCACATGTGCGGCGCGCCGGTCGTGCTCGACTCGCTGAGCGAGGAGAGCCGTTCGCGCGGAGGAACCGAATTCGCGCAGAGCGTGCTCTACGCGGTCGGCGGCGCAGCCCCGTCACCGACTGCGATCGCGGAGATGTCACGCATGGGCGTCGAAATCGTGCACCTGTACGGGATGACCGAGACCTACGGCCCGGCGATGATGTGCGTGCCGCGGCCCGAATGGCGCCAGTACGAGCTCCCCCGCCTGGCGAAGACGATGGCGCGCCAGGGCGTCCGCACCCTGAACGTCGAGTCGGTGCGCGTGGTGACCGCGGACTTCGACGACGTCCCCGCCGACGGCACCACGCTCGGTGAGCTGGTCATCCGGTCGAACACCGTGATGTCGCACTACCTCGACGATCCGGACGCGACGGCGGCGGCGTTCACCGGCGGCTGGTTGCACACCGGTGACGTCGCGGTCCGCCACGCCGACGGGTACGTCGAGATCCGCGACCGGCTCAAGGACGTCATCATCAGCGGCGGCGAGAACATCTCCTCGATCGAGGTGGAGAACGTCCTGCTCGAGCACGCCGCGGTGGCCGAGGCGGCCGTGGTGGCCCGGCCCCACGGAAAATGGGGCGAGGTGCCGGTCGCCTTCGTCCGTTCGCACGACGGGCACGACGTGACCGAGACCGAGCTCGTCGAGTGGTTGCGGGCCCGGCTGGCGCATTTCAAGGTGCCGCGCGAGGTCCGCTTCGGCTCCCTGCCGAAGACCTCGACCGGGAAGGTGCGCAAGGCGGTGTTGCGGGAGGCGGCGCGATCGCGGCCCGAAGGTGGTCGCGATGCGCACGCGTCCGCTACGTGATCGGCGAGCGCAGCCGGACTCCGCCGATCACGCGTCCTCGGCGAGGGCCTCGGCTCGGACCCGGCGGCGGTCCGGTTTGTTGTTCGGGGTGAGCGGGATCGCGGTGAGCAGGCGGAGCGTCTTGGGGATCTTGTAGCCGGCCAGCGCACTCCGGCAGTGGGCGCGCAGCTCTTCCAGGTCGATCCGAGCGTCCGGTGCGGCGACCACGCCCACCTCGACCCGCTCGCCCCAGTGCTCGTCGGGCATGCCGTACACGATCGCGTCGGCGACGTGCGGGTGGCGGAGCACCACTTCCTCCACCTCGCGCGGGTAGACGTTCTCGCCGCCGCTGATGATCATCTCCTTCCGGCGCCCGGCGATGAACACCCAGCCGTCCTCGGTCCGGGACGCGAGATCGCCGATGTGCACCCCGTCCGGTCGGAAGGTCGCTGCCGTGTCCTCGGCGAGTCCGTAGTACCCGCGGGTCTGCCACGGGCAGGAGACCACCAGGTCGCCGACGGCACCGGTCGGCACCTCGCGGCCGTCCTCGCCGAGGATCCGCACGGTGGCACCGGGCAGCGGCCTGCCCACCCCGCTGAACCGGCCTGCCAGGAGGTCTTCGTGGTCGAAGCCCATGACGGAGCCGAACTCGGTCGCCCCGAACCCGGCCCGGATCCGGGCGTTGGGGAAGTCGCGCAGCAGGCCTTGCACGAAGTCGTCGGTGGAGGGGGCGGAGCCGAAGCGGATCGCGGTGACGTTGCTGCGGCGGGTGCCGGCGAACTCGGGCCGGGCGCGCAGCGCGGCGAACATGGTCGGTGCGCCCATGAGCCGGCTGGCGCCGCGGTCGATGGCCGCCAGCGCTGCTGTGGCGTCGAACCGGCGCTGGATCCACACCTCACCGCCGGCCATCAGCGGCGCGAGCAGGTTCGTGCCGAGCGTGATGTGGAAGAACGGGGAGAAGAACAGCTCGACGTCGGCAGGGGTCCGGGGGTTGCCGTGCGCGCACGTGTTCAGCCACAGCCACAGGCTGCGGTGGGTGTGCACCGCGCCTTTCGGGGTGCCGGTCGTACCGCCGGTCGCGAAGATCACGGCCAGGTCGTCCTCGGCCGGTCTGAAGCGATCTCCGGTGGGGGCGTGCAGCGGTTCCAGGCGTTGTGCCACCGGAAGTTCCCGGTCCGCGGCGGGGAGTTCGACGACCTGGTAGCCCGTCTCGTGCGCGAGCGGTGCATAGGTCTGGTCGGCGAGCACCAGGGTGGGGTCGAGTGCAGCGAGGTAGGTGCGCGCCTCCGGCGCGGTGAGCCGGATGTTCAGCGGTGCGGCCACCATCCCGCCCGCCAGCGTCCCGAGTATCGCGATGGTGTGCGGGATCGACGGCTGCATGGCCGTGACGACCCGGTCGCCGGGGCGGGCTCCGGCGTTCCGGAGCCCGGTCGCGACCGCGTCCATCGCGGCGACCAGCTCGGCGAACGTCAGCTCACCGCACTCGTCCACGAGCGCCCGGCGGTGCGCCCCGTGCGGTTGGTCGCCGATCGTTCGCAGCCAGTTCGGCAGCGTGAGTTCCTCGGCCACTGCGTCTCCCTCGCTCTCGTGGGTTCAGGGCCTGCTCTGGAATACCAGGGCGGGCTGCTCGTACCGGGCCTCGGACACGGCGTGGAGCGCAGCGATCTCCCGTTGCAGGCCTGGGTACTCGGCGATGATCTGCGCCTGCTCCTGCGGTGAGGGGGACAGGCCTGCTGCGGCGAGCAACGCCGGGACGACGACCGTCGGGTCTGCGCTCATCGTGCTCTCCAATGCTCACGCGGTGAAGTGGTCGCGCACCAACTCCGGCACGCGCCTGTGCCAGTCGGTTCGTCGCTGGTAGGCCTGCCCGGCAGCGATCACCGCGGCATCGTCGAACGGCTTGCCGGCGATGTGCATCCCCAGCGGCAGACCGTCGGAGGTGAAGCCCATCGGAACCGACATCGCCGGATTGCCCACCGCGTTCCAGCAAGCGGTCAACGCCGCGTCCGCCATCCCGTCGGTTCGCAGCGACCGGAGTTCGGGGGCCGGGCCGGTCATCGTCGGCGTCACGACCAGGTCGACGTCGCCGAACAGGTCGGCGAGCTTGCGCTGACCGACGCGGCGGACGCGTTGCAGCTGCACGAAGTCGCCCGCCGAGATCAGCGCACCCCTCACCACGGCCATCCGGGTTCCCGCGCCGTAGTCGGACCAGCGGTCCTGCAGATCGTTCCGGTGGTAGGCGTACGCTTCCGCCGCCAGGCCCAGCCTCGTGACCGACTTCAGCTCGGCGTAGCAGGGGAGCTCGACCGGCACCACGGATGCTCCGGCAGCCTGCAGTTCGTGCACCGCCAGTTCGAACAGCGACCCCAGTTCGCTGTGCGCGTGCGGGGATTCGTCCAGCAGCGGATCCACGCCGATGCGCAGTCCGGTGATCGAGTCGGGCACGGTGAAGCGAGCGGAATCAACCGAGGTCGGGTCGCTGGCGTCGTGGCCGGACACGGCATTCAGGATCGTCGCGCAGTCCTGGGCTGTCCGGGCCAGCGGGCCGATGTGGTCGTAGCTGTAGCCGAGCGGGACGCACCCGGACTTCGGGACCAGCCCGAAGGTCGGTTTGAGCCCGGTCACACCGCACGCGGCGGCCGGGAAGCGGATGCTGCCCGCGGTGTCCGTGCCGAGGCCGCCGAGGAACATGCCCGTCGAGACACCGCATCCGGCCCCGGAGCTCGAACCGCCGCTGTAGTGCGCGGTGTTCCACGGGTTGCGCGTGATCGGGAAGGGCTGGTCCGCGTCCGGAGCGCCGATCGCGAACTCCATCATCGCGGTCTTGCCGGTGACCACGGCTCCCGCCGCGCGCAATCGGGCCACGACCGGAGCATCTCCGGTGCTTCCCCAGGTCCTGTCCAGGACGACGCTCTGCGCTGTGGTCTCGCCTTCTTCGGTGGCGATGGAGTCCTTGATCCCCAAGGGGATGCCGTGCAGCGGTCCGCGGTCCAATCCCTCGGCCAGCTCGGCATCCGCTTGTGCAGCGGCGGCCAGAGCGGTGTCGTCGAACCGGGAGAGGTAGACGCCGAGCTCGGTGTCGTGCGCGTCCGCGACGGCGAAGGCCGACCGGACGAGCTCGACGGAGGTCGTCTCGCCGCTCCGAAGTGCTGCGGCGGCTTCGGCGATCGTCAGCTGCATGAGCCCCTCCCGGCCGAGATCCGAGCGCATCGAGCCTGCTGGGCACGTCATGGCGCTGTCCGCTCCGGTGTGGACAGTGCCACGGGGTCGTCCTCGGTGAGGTCGCGACCGCGGGTTTCGGAGATGCGCCAGATCGCGACGATGGTGATTCCCGCCGCCACGGCCGCGATCGAGCTCAGCGGCAGGCTCGAGCCGCCCGCGCGGGCGACCAGGCTGCTGGCGATCAGCGGTGTGAAACCGGCGCCGATCAGGCTGGCCAGCTGGTAGCCCAGCGAGATGCCGGTGTAGCGGACGCCGGTGCCGAACATCTCCGAGAGCATGGGCGCCAGCGGCGCGTACATCAGGTTCTGCAACACCTGCGCGAACATCATCCCGGCCGTCATCAGCAGCACGGAACCGGTGTTTATCAAGGCGTACAAGGGGAATGCGAACAGCGCCGCGCCGATGGCACCGATGAGGCCGACGGCGCGGCGGCCGAGCCGGTCAGTCCAGGCGGAGAACACCGGGATGCAGATGATGCCGACGACCGCCACGAGCATCAACGCCCGTGCGATGTCGGACGTCTCGAAGCCGAGCCCCTTGGCGTAGGCGAGGATGTGCGAGCTGATCAGCGCGCTGAGCGCGAACGGTCCGATCCCGGCCGCGCAGGCGAGGACGAGCGCGCGGGGACGGCGCAAAACCTGCACCACCGGGATCCTGCGGCGCTCCTGGGCGCTGGCCTTGGCGGCCGCCGCCTCGAACACGGGGCTCTCGACGATCCGGAGCCGGACGTACAGGCCGATCAGCAGCAGCAGGGCGCTGAGCAGGAAGGGCAGCCGCCATCCCCAGGACAGCAGGGAGCTCTTCGGCAGCAGGGTGATCAGCGCGAGCACCACGGTGGACAGGAAGGCGCCGAGCGGTGAACCGAGCTGCGTGATCCCCGCCCACATGCCTCGGCGGCGCGCGCCGGCGTGCTCGACGACCATCAGCGCCGCGCCGCCCCACTCGCCGCCGACCGAAAGTCCTTGCACCACGCGCAGAACGACCAGGGCCAGCGGCGCTGCGATGCCGATCGAGTCGTAGGTGGGCAGCACGCCGATGAGGAAGCTGGCACCGCCCATCAGCAGCATGGTGATCATCAGCATCGACTTGCGGCCGAGGCGATCGCCGAAGTGCCCGAAGATCAGCCCGCCCAGCGGGCGGGCCGCATAACCGGCCGCCAGGGTGCCGAACGCCGCGATCGTGGACGTGGCCGCATCGAGGGAGGGGAAGAACAGCTCCCCGAAGACCAGGGCCGCCATCGAGCTGTAGATCAGGAAGTCGTAGTACTCGATCACCGTGCCCAGCAGGCCGGACAGGGTCACCTTGCGCAGCTGCGCGGACCGGTCGCGGCGGGAACTCGACGTGGTGCGGGTCGCTGCGGAGCTGTCGGGTGTCGACGGCTCCGGTGCGGGTGGTTCCTGCGCGACCATCGGGACCTCCGTGGGGCGGTGAACGGGCGAGGTGCAGTACTGATGGGCGCAAAAAGAGTATCCTCTTTAAGATGGATCGACAAGGATCTGCTCGAATTGCAGCCTAGTCGCCGGAGGTGGTAGCGGGCTGGCAGTCCGGCAGATTCAAGAGTTGAAGTCCGGTGCCCAGGCGTGTTGTTCGAGCGGTCCCGCTGTCCGGGATCGCCAACGGCGCTTCGCGTGTGTTAGGAATAAAGTGCACTGAATTGGAAGCCTTCGTCGATGGGAGCTACCGCGGTGATCCGAGTGGACTACTGGCCGAGCATCCGCACGTCCGGGAGGGGCTGATGGAATTCGCGTGGAGCGGAGCCGACGCGGGCTTCCGCCACGAGCTGGTGGACTTCCTCGACCGCGAGCTGGCCGGCTGGGACCGATCGACCGGGCTCGGCAGCGCGGTCCACAGCGACTTCTCACGGGCGTTCGTGCGCACGCTGGCCGACCGGGGATGGCTCACGCCGCACTGGCCCGAGGAGTACGGCGGTGGCGGCCAAGGCGCGTGGCAGCACTTCGTGCTCGGCGAGGAGCTGTGGAAGCGCGGCGAACCGCGCGGGCCGCAGTACATGAACGTCAACTGGGTCGGCCCGGCGATCATCAAGTACGGCACGGAGGAGCAGAAGCGCGAGCTGCTCCCGCCGATCGCGCGCGGCGAGGTCTTCTGGTGCCAGGGCTTCTCCGAGCCGGAGGCCGGAACCGACCTGGCGGCACTCCGGACGCGGGCCGTCCGGGCCGGGGACGGCTTCGTCCTGAACGGGCAGAAGATCTGGACCTCCTACGCCAACGAGGCGGACTACTGCTTCCTGCTGGCGCGAACGGGTTCGGTCGCCGACGGCCGCGACGGCATCTCGGTCTTCCTGCTGCCGCTGAAGACGCCGGGGGTCGAGGTCCGGCGCATCGACGGTCTCGTCGGCGAGCACTCGTTCAACGAGCTCTTCCTCACCGACGCCCGCATTCCAGCCGAGTGCTTGCTCGGCGAGGAGAACAAGGGCTGGGAGATCGTCCGGCGGACGCTGGCCTACGAACGCGTCGGAGCACCGCGGTACGCGCGCGCCGCGCTGGTGCTCGACCGGCTGGCCGAATGGTGCCGGGCAGCGGGCCTCCTGGAGGACGGGGGCGTCCAGGAGCAGTTCGGCCAAGCGCGAGCGCTGTGCGAAGCGGCCAGGATCCTGGTCTACCGCGTGATCGACGAACGGGCGAAGGCGAAGGAACCCTCGCCGCTGGCGTACCAGGCCCGCGCGGCGATGGTGCAGGCCGAACGGGCCGTCGGTGACCTCGCCCTGGACGTGATGGGCAGCGAAGCCCTGGTGGAGGGGGCCTTGGGCGACGCGCAGTTCCGCAACTCGCTCGGCGCGGGCATCGCCGCGGGCAGCTACGAGGTCCAGCTCAACTTGATCACCCGCCTCATCCTGAACCTGCCGAAGGACTGACCATGGATTTCGAGCTGTCGTCGACCCAGAGCGCACTCCTCGACTCGCTGGGCACCCTGTTGAGCCGGCACGCAGGCACGACCCGCAGCCGTGCGCTCGCCGCATCCGGCGAGTACGACCACGCCCTGGAATCCGAGCTGCGGCAGGCCGGGTTCCTCGACCTGTTCGAAGCAGAGGAGGCCGGCCCGCTCGGCGCGGCGCTCGCGGTCGAGCTGATCGCCGCCGAGCTCGGCGGCATCACACCGGTACCGCACCTGCTGGTGCTGCCTGCGCTCGGACTCGAACGGCCGGAGGGGCCCATCGCCATGGCGGTGGCCGGCGATTCCAGCCCGATCCGCCACGGAGGAGAGGCCGAGCTGATGCTGCTGGTCGACGGCGACCGGTGCGTCGTCGCCGAGCTCGATCCCGCTGCCGCCGACCCGGTGCCCTCCGCCTACGGTTACCCGCTCGCACGGGTGTCTCCGACCCGGCGGCGCGAGCTCGCTCCCGGAACTTCCGCGGTCGCGGTGAACTGGTGGCGCGTCGGAGTTTCGGCCGAAGCAGTGGGGATGATGCGGCAGGCCCTCGACATCGCGGTCACCTACGCCAAGGATCGCAAGGTGTTCGGGCGGTCGATCGGTTCGTTCCAGGCGCTGCAGCACCGGTTGGCGGAGCTGAGCGTGTTCGTCGAGGGTGCGCGCTGGCTGGTTTACGAGGCTGCTTTCCGCGGTGCCCCGGCGGAGGCAGCCGCAGTTGCCTCGGCGCACACGATGGCTACGCTGAGCCGCTTGACGCGGGAGACCCACCAGATCATGGGAGCGGTCGGCCTGACGACGGAACACGACCTGCACTTGTGGACGCTGCGGCTCCAAGCGCTGCGGGCTGAGCTCGGCGGCAGGCGCGCCCACGGTCGCGCGGTGGTGGCGGAGCGCTGGGCGCAGGCGTCATGAGCATCGCGTTGACCCGCACCGCGGAACAACAAGCGCTGGCCGAGTCGGTCCGGAGCTATTGCGCCGCGCACTGCACCGAGGAAGTCCGAGGTCCCGGACCCTTCCCGTGGTCGTTCTGGCAGGGGCTGGCCGAGCTGGGAGTGCTGTCGCTGGCGATGCCCGGCGAGGACGGGGGAGCGGGCGAGATCGCTGCGGTCGGTGCAGAGCTCGGGCGAGCTGCGGCACCCGGCCCCGTTGCAGCGACCGTGCTCGCCACCCACACGCTGCCCCCTGAGCAGGCAGAACAGCTCGGCAACGGCACCAGCCTGGTCTCGTTCGGCCAGCCGCCGCTGATGCCCTGGGCGCCGCTGGCGGAGGTGTTCGTCGAAGCGGACGGCGAAGAGGCCTGGCTGGCCCGTCCGGTCGGGGAGATCGAGCCGGTCGAAGTGCTGGGCGGGGACCCGTGGGGTCGGGTCGCCCTGGAACGCGTGCAGCCGTTGGAACGCGTGAGCGCCGGAATGGCGTTGGCGGACATCGCCCTCGCCGCCTACCTGTGGGGTGCGGGGCGGCGGCTGCTCGACGCCGCCGCCGAGCACGCCAGGACCCGCGTCCAGTTCGGCCGGCCGATCGGGTCCTTCCAAGCGGTCGCGCATCCGATCGTGACCGCCGGCGTCGCCTTGACCTCGGCCGAGAAGCTCACCACGATGGCCGCGCTGGCCATCGACGACGAGCACCAGGACGGTGGCGTGCTGGCGGTCTCCGCGCGGCTGTCCGCTTCCCGGGCCGCGGTCGAGGCAGCGCTCGTCGCGCACCAGACCTTCGGTGCGATCGGGTATTCCGAGGAAGGGCCGATCGGTCAGGTGGCCAATCGGATCAGGCAGTTGGCAAACGCGCCAGGCCACCCGCAGGGATCGGGTGGACAGGTGCTGGCGAGGTACTTCCGGAAAGGGCGGGGATGATGTCCGAGCAGGCTCCCGAGGTGATCTTCGAGAAGCGTGACCACGTCGCCCGCATCACGCTCAACCGCCCGCACAAGGGGAACTCGCTGACCGGGACGATGATGCCGCGGATGAAGGAGATCTGGGGCGAGGTGCGCGACGACCCCTGGATCCGCGCGGCGATCATCACCGGCTCCGGTGACCGGCACTTCTGCACCGGTGCGGACGTCAACGTGGTCGCCGACCGCGGCGGCATGAGCACCGGCACGGGGCCGCTGACCGACGAAGTCCACTGGTCCCCGAAGCAGAATCGGGTGTGGAAGCCGGTGATCAGCGCGGTCAACGGCCTCGTCGCCGGTGCGGGGCTGCACTTCGTGGTGGACGCCGACATCGTGCTCGCCGTGGACCACGCGTCCTTCATGGACACCCACGTGAACGTCGGGCTGGTCGGTGCGATGGAGAACATCGGACTGGCGAAGCGGTTGCCGCTGGGGTCCGCGCTGCGGATGACGTTGATGGGCAAGAGCTACCGGATGCCCGCCGAGCGCGCCTACCAGCTCGGCCTGGTCGACGAACTGTCCACAACGGAGGGTCTGATGGACGCGGCCGAGGAGATGGCCGGTGCGATCGTGCGGAACTCGCCGGCCGCGGTGTCGCTGTCGCAGCAGGCGATCTGGGGTTCGCTCGAGGTGGGGTACGCCCAAGCGTGCGAGTACGGCTGGGCGTTGCTGCGCATGCACTGGGCCCACCCCGACGCCAAGGAAGGGCCGCGCGCGTTTAGCGAGGGCCGGGAACCGAAGTGGACCACCGGCGCGGAGGACTGAGATGGATTTCGGCTTCACCCCCGAGGAAGAGGCCTTCCGCGGCGAGGTCCTCGAGTTCCTGGACGAATTCCACGACGTGCGCGGGTACTTCCACCGCGGTGCGAACACACCCGACAGCGTCCGGCGCGTCTACCGGGCGCTCGGCGACCGGGGCTGGCTTTCGCTGTCCTGGCCGGTCGAGTTTGGCGGGGCCGGCCGCTCACCCGCGTACGAGTTCATCTTGTGGGACGAGATGGCTTACGCCCGGGTCGCGCGGCCGCCGATGGGGCCGGGCCTGGTCGCCAAGGCGCTGATGTCGCACGGAACCGACGAGCAGCGCGCCCGATTCCTGACCGGGCTGCGACGCGGCCGGATCAACTTCTGCCTCGGCTACTCCGAACCGGATGCCGGTTCGGACCTGGCGGCGGTGCGCACCCGGGCGCGGCTCGACGACGGGGGCACCTCCCGCTCGAGCGAAGCCGAGTACGTGGTCGACGGTGCGAAGTGCTGGACGTCCAACGCGCACTGGTCGGACTACATCTGGCTGCTGTGCCGGACGGGACCCAAGGACAGCAGATCGCGCGGGCTCAGCGTGCTGATCGTGCCGCTGGACAGCCCCGGGGTGTCGGTGTCGCCGATTCCGACGCTCGACGGCGGGCGGTTGAACGAGGTCCGGTTCGACGGCGTGCGGGTCCCGGTGGCCAACCGGGTGGGCGACGAGGACGAGGGCTGGCAGGTGGTCAGCTCGGCGCTCGCGGTGGAGCGCCACGTGCAGTTCCCGCCGAAACGGCTGCGACGCGACCTGCACGACGTGGTGGCCGGGTTGGAAACCGCCGGTGTCCTCGGCGATCCCGTGGTCCGGCATCGGCTCGAAGAGCTGGCTGTGCGCGTTGCCGAGGTCGAGGCGCTGGCACTGGCGCTGCTCGGCGAGGTGATCAGCGGTGAGCCGTCAGCGGTGCCTGCCGCCTACCACAAGCTCGCGGGAACGGTGCTGGCGCAGGACATCGCCCGTGCCGGGCTGGAATTCGGTTCGTCCGAGGCGTTCGTCAAGGGGACCGACGCCGAGTTCATGTGGCGCCAGTCGATCCTGGAAACCATCGGCGGCGGCACCTCCGAGGTCATGCGCGGGCTCATCGCTCGGCAGGAATTCGGGCTCAGCTGAGCCACGTTCGCCGTCCTGCGCAGGAGGGAAGGGCACCACCATGCCGTGCAGTTCCGCCGCGGACCTGGTCCTGACCGACAGGCGTGAGCACGTCCTGATCGTCACGATCAACCGCCCCGAATGTCGAAATGCGGTCGATGCGGCGACCGCCGGGCAGCTCGAGCAGGCGATGGACCTGCTCGATGATGACGACGACCTGTTCGCCGGCGTCGTCACCGGCGCCGGTGGGACGTTCTCCGCCGGGGCGGACCTGAAAGCGGCGGCGAGAGGGGAGAAGGCGGTCACGCCGAGGCGGGGCGGCTTCGGTGTTTTCCGGCGGCCGCCGCGCAAGCCGCTGATCGCAGCCGTGGAGGGGTTCGCCGTCGGCGGCGGGTTCGAGCTGTGCCTGTCGTGCGACCTGATCGTCGCGGCCGCCGACGCCCGGTTCGGGCTGCCCGAGGTCCGCCACAACGGCGTCGCGGCCGGCGGTGGACTGTTCCGCCTGCCGAAGCGGTTGCCCTACCACCTGGCCGTGGAGCTCGCCTTGACCGGTGCCTTCCGCGACGCGGAGTTCTTCCACCGCTGGGGCGTGGTGAACCGGGTCGTGCCCGCGGGAGCTTCCCTCGACGCCGCGGTGGAACTCGCCGAATCCCTGCAGGCCAACGGGCCCACGGCGGTGATGGCGTCGAAGGAGATCATCTTTCGGTCGTCGTCGTGGGCGACCGAGGAGGAGGCATGGGAGGCGCAGCAACCGATCGCTGCCCGGGCGCTCGACTCCGAAGACCGGCGCGAGGGACTGGCCGCCTTCGCCGAGAAGCGCGAACCGAGATGGGTGGGACGCTGACCGGCTGCGTCACGATTCGTCCGGGAGCAACGCGGCGATCGCTTGCAGGTGGCGGCGCATCCGGTGCTGGCCCAGTGGCGCGTCCCCGGCGACGATGGCCGCGACGATGGCCTCGTGCGCTTCGTGGGATGCGATGGCATCGTCGAGATGCCCCTCGTCGTCGACGTCGGCAGCGTCCCATTCCTGCTGGACGATGTCCTGGTCCAGTTGTGCCAGCACTTCCACGAACAATGCTATCGCGGGATTTCCGGCCAGTTCCGCGATGACCCGGTGCAGATCGCGCGCATATCCTCGAGTAACACCTCGATCGATCTGCTCCTGCTCGAGATCGAGCGCCTCTTTCAGCTTTTCGATTCCCGATTCGGTCAAATTCTCGGTGGCGCTGGCGATTCCCGCGAGTTCGAGCGCCATCCGCGCTTCGAGCAATTGATGCCGGGTCACCGCCGCGCGTCGGAGGTGCACTCGTGCGGCGTTGCGGACGACGCCGGGGTCCGGCTCGGTCACGACCAGCCCACCGCTGGGACCGCGGCGCATGGTGGCCAACTGCTGGTGCTCCACCAGCCGGACGGCTTCCCGGAACACCGCCCTGCTCACCCCGTACCGCTCGATGAGCTCCCCCTCGGAACCCAGCACCGAACCGATGCGCCAGCCGCTCGCGACGATGTCCTTCTCGATCAGTTCGGCAACCCGTTCGGCGAGCCGCGGATTTCGTCGTGCCCCGCGTGCAAAATTCTCTTTCGGCTCGCTGGTCATCAATCGGCTCCCGACCTGTTTTCCCATTGTCGCGATCAGTGATCGTGCTGGATCTATGATAACTCACGCGGCACATCCGGAATGAACGGCAGCGCGGATTCGAGCGGCCCGCCCGAGCGCTTTCCGGGACCGACCCGGAGCAGTGCGCGCCTGGCTCTCGCCGGTGGTGCGGCGCACTGCCCCGGCGGAACGTTGGAGGGCGGTGCACCGATTCTTCGTGTGAAACTGCGTGGACGGGGCGGGATTTCGGGAAAAGCGCACCAAATTCGCTTCACGGGTCTAAGGTTCTGGACGTGGGGATGAAGCAGGGTTCGCCCGAGTTGGTGGAGGGTTCGCACCCGAGGCTGGTTCTCGCGGGCGTCGTGGCGGTCACCGCGATCGCGTCCGCGGTGGTGTACGCGCTTTTCCTCGTCGGTGACGGGTTCCCCGGCGATCCCGCGTTGTCGCGAGCACTCGGCTCCGCGGGGATGACCCTGCTCGCACTGCCGTTCATCGTTGGCGTTGTGCTGATCGTGGGGCTGCCGCTGGGCCTCCTCGTCGAGAAGCTCTGCCGAAAGTTGAACCTGGGGCGCCTGGGGACTGCTCTCACGTTCGGCGTGCTCGGACTTCTCGTCGGACTCGGCCCGCTGAGCCTGCTGGACCCGGAGAGTCTGCTGAACCCGCTAGGACCGCTGCCAGCGGTCATCTCAGCACCGCTCGGCCGCCTCACCGCTGACCACCTCGTCCGCCATCGGGTGCTGTTCAACTGCGCGACCCTGATCTGCACAGCCCTGGCGCTCCTGTCCATCGCGATGTGGCAATCGTGAGCGGTGGAACGTGACGCGCAGGCCACATGCCTCAGCCAGGTGCACAGATCATGAAGGGATCCGCGGTGAACATCGGCAGAGCTGCGCGGCGCCGGGGTGCGGGTTCCCCCGATCGCACTGTGTTCCTGCTCCTCGCGCTCAGCTGGACGTCGGCGGGTGCGGCGGTGTTTCTGGTCGTCTTCGATTCGCTCGTCGGCTTCATGCTCTACACGCGCCTGCTGGAGAGCGCGCCGGCACCGCTGGTCAGCACCTACGCCTACGTCACGCCGCTCGTAGGCGCGGCGATCGGCGCGACCGCGTTCGGCGAGTCGCTCTGGGCCGGTGCTTTTGCCGGAGGCGCCTTAGTGCTCGGTGCGGTCGCGCTCGAGCTGCGCGGGCGATGAGTCCCGCTGCGGGATGCCGCTGCCGTGGGCGAAGGAGCTGTGCTCCACGCCGCGCAGGGGTTCGGGCTGGTGCTGGAGTTCCGCGATGGATCGTTCGAGGTCTTCGAGCAGGAGGTCCGCGAGGTCGTGGGTGAAGCCGTTGCGGACCACGATCCGCAGCACCGCCAGGTCGGTGCGGTTCGCCGGGAACGCGTAGGCCGGGACCAGCCAGCCGCGTTCCCGCAGGTGCGCCGACACGTCGAAGACCGAGTAGCCGGTGACCTCCTCGCGCAGCGCGAAGGCGAACGCCGGTAGCTGGTCGCCCTGGGTGAGCAGGCTGAACGGTCCGAGCCCTGCGATCCGGTCGGCCAGCGAGGTCGCCACGTCGCGGCAGGTCTGCTGGACCCTGCGGAAACCGTCGAAGCCCAAGCGCAGGAACGCGTAGTACTGCGCGACCACCTGCCCGCCCGGGCGGGAGAAGTTCAGCGCGAACGTCGGCATGCTGCCGCCGAGGTAGTTGACGTCGAAGACGAGGTCCTGCGGCAGCGCAGCCGAATCCCGCCACACCACCCAGCCCACGCCGGGGTAGACCAGGCCGTACTTGTGCCCGGAGGTGTTGATCGAGGCGACCCGGGACAGCCGGAAGTCCCAGGCCAGGTCGGGATCGCAGAACGGGGCGATCATCGCTCCGGAGGCTCCGTCGACGTGCACCGGCACGTCCCAGCCATGCTCGGCGGACAACCGGTCCAGCGCGGCGCAGATCTCGGCGACCGGCTCGTAGCTGCCGTCGAAGGTGGAGCCCAGCACCGCCACCACCCCGATGGTGTTCTCGTCGCAGCGCGCGACGGCTTCGGCCGCGTCGAGGTGGAAGCGCTCGCCCTCCATCGGCACCAGCCGCGCCTCGACGTCCCAGTAGTTCGCGAACTTCTCCCAGCAGACCTGGACGTTCGCGCCCATCACGATGTTCGGCCGATCCGCCGGCCTGCCGGCCGCTCGCCGGGCGTGTTGCCAACGGCGTTTGAGCGCCAACCCCGCCAGCATGCACGCCTCGCTGGACCCGGTGGTGGAGCAGCCGATGGTGGACTCGGGGTCGGGGGCGTGCCACAGCTCCGCGAGCATCCGCACGCAGCGCTGCTCCAGCTCGGCCGTGCGCGGGTACTCGTCCTTGTCGATCATGTTCTTGTCGAAGCACTCCGCCATCAACCGGTCGGCCTGCGGCTCCATCCAGCTGGTGACGAACGTGGCGAGGTTGAGCCGCGCGTTGCCGTCCAGCATCAGCTCGTCGTGCACGACCTGGTAGGCCACGTCGGGATCGAGTTCCCCCGTGGGCAACCGGTTGCGCGGCACCTGCGCCGGTTCGGCGACGAACACCGGGTTGATCGACAGGTGCTCGCGGCGGGAATCCCGGCTTCGCCCGGTGTTGTGGCGATGCCCCCGGTTCCGTGCGGTCATGGGTTTCAACGCTAGGTCAGCCGACCACCGACCGCAGGGGGACGTGGTTCGCCCCGCGGTGACCCGCGCACGCGTTCAGCCCTTCACCAGCAGTGTCGCGGCCGAGGTGGCGACAGCGACCGCGATGCTGACCGCCGCGACGACCGGCCCGGTCCGGTGCCAGGGGCGACCCGCGTCGAGCGAGAACCGGCCTGGGCCGCTGATCGCCAGTGCGGCGGCGATGACCGCGAGCACGATCGCGTAGCCGGACGACTCCAGGCCCTTGGCGGCCACAGCGGCGACGGCGTTGATCATCACGCCGAGCGACATGGCTGCGCCGAGGGGCGTGAAAAGGCCTAGGAACAGCAGGATTCCGCCGACGAACTCGGCGCCGCCGCCGAGCAGGGCGAAGAACCACGCGGGTTCGTACCCCATCGCGGCGAACCCGGAGGCCGTTCCGCTCAACCCCTTGCCGCCCCAGACGCCGAACAGCTTCTGCGCGCCGTGCACGGTCAGCAGCCCGAACGGGACGACCCTGAGCAGGAGCAGTGCGGTGTCGATGGTGAATGCGATCCGCCCGGTGGGCTTGACCTCATGGCTGATCTGGGCTGTTTCGCTCATCTCTCGTTCCGTCGTGCATCGGCGCCCGGAAGGTCCGGGCGCTGTTGTGTCGCTGGCGTGGCTGAGGCCGCAGGATGGGGAATCCCTTGTGGTGAGGGGATTTCCATGAGAACCGCACGCCGGGGAGGTGGGCGTTGCGGCTTTCGGCCGCGGGCAGGTGCGGGTCATCCGCACCGCGTCACCGCTGGCCGGCTAGTCGTGCTCGAAGGTCGTGGCTTGCGCTACCTGCGCGAAGAGCGCGCCGGGCCCGTGCCGTCGACATCCGGGCGCATCTCGTCCTCCTCCAGGTTTCCGCTGTGGGTGACGTGGTCCAGCAGCTGGCCTCGTTCGTGAGGCGAGGCAAACCTAAGTTCCTGGCTGGAGTCCGTCAACCCCCTGATGTCGCGACGAAGTTCTCCCTGGCGCAGAACCAGCTCTTGACGAGCGTATTCGTCCCGGCTGAGCGATCTCGGTGACGCTGCCCACGGGGCGAACAAAGGCAGGTTCGCCCTTTTTGCGAGTAGAACTCGGCACGCCGAAGGGCGCAGTCGCTGCGAATCCGGCGGGGGATGTGGGGGAGGAGCAGGCGCTGACGTTTCGGCCCGGACTCCCGACGGAGTCGCTCCGCGCTAGTACGGGTGCCGGTCGGGCTTGTTCATCCACGCCTGGTACGCGCGGTCCCCGATCTCGGGGAAGATCTGTTGAATCGATATTCTCCGCTGGTCGAGCGGTTTCTTGAAGTCGTCGTACTGGAAGGCGTCGTCGAAACCGATCTCCTTGGTGTCCTGGAGGTCCTTGGCGTAGTAGACCGCGTCGATCCGGGACCAGTAGATCGCGCTCATGCACATCGGGCACGGTGCGCCGCTGATGTAGATGGAGCATCCCATGAGCATGCGGGCCCGCTCGGGCACCACGTCATCGGAACCTTCGGGGCGTGGCACGAATTCCAGCGTCGATTCGTTCTGGTGGTTCTCCGGAATGCTCGGCGCCTCGGAATTGAGCACTTGCGAGGCCATTCGAATGGTTTCCACCTCCGCGTGCGCGGTCGGATCACCGGTGAGCAGGACGCGATTCTGCCCCCGTGCGATGATGTCCCCGTTGCGGGTGATCACCGCGCCGAACGGGCCGCCCCACCCGTTCTCAACGGATTCGGTCGCCAACCGAACGGCTTCGGCGATGAGTTCTTCGTGCTCCATCCCCAGAACCTCCGATCGCATTGCGCCGAGCGCTTTTCAGTCGAGTTGTCCGGCCAGTCGGAGCTAATTATGGTTACCCGATATGGAGCGGGGGCCAAACCAGGAGTTCGGCAGTCGTGGCGCGACCGTCCTGATCTCGTTGACGGTCCGCGAAGGCCGGGAGGACGACTACCGGCGATGGCAGCAAAAGGTGGACCAGGCGGCCGGTGGCTTCAGCGGGTTCGAGGCGGCGGAGCAGTACCCGCCGACGTCGGACGAGCAGAACTCCTGGTCGGTCGTCTTCCGCTTCTCGACGATCGACCAGTTGACCGCCTGGTTGAACTCGGCGGAACGGCAGGAACTGCTCGCCGAGGGCGATGAGCTGTTCGAAGGGGCTGCCGCACAGGAGATCCTCGCCGGAGAGCCGCCGACCCGGGACGTCGTGACCGCGGTCGTCTCGCACGACGTCAGGCCGGGGCGTGAATGCGATTTCAGGCACTGGCAGAACAAGGTCCGCAAGGTGCAGGAGAAATCTCCGGGATTCATGGGACTCGAGCTGTTCGAGCCAGTACCGGGAGTTCAGGAGAAATGGGTCGCGGTGTTCCGGTACGACAGCCGCGCGCATCTGGACGAGTGGTTGGAGTCCGAGACGCGGGCGAAGCTCCTGGAGGAAGGGGAGGACTACTTCGCCGGCTACGACGTGCGGAAGATCAGATCGGCATTCGGCAGCTGGTTCCGGTTCGACGGTGAAGGGGAGGAAGGGGTCCCGTCCAACTGGAAGCAGGCCATGACCGTGTTGCTGGCCCTCTATCCCACCGTCATGGTCCTGAGCCTGACGGTCGGTCGCGAACTGGGCGCGGCAGGGCTACCGGGATACCTGTCCCTGTTCATCGGCAACGTGTTGAGCGTCAGCATCCTGACCTGGCTGCTGATGCCGCTGGTGAACAAGATCTTCGCGTTCTGGCTGGTGCCGGGGCCGGCCCGCGTGGCGGTGACGAACCTGGCGGGCGCGGCGGCCATCGTGGCCTGCTACCTGTTGCTGCTGGCCATCTTCGCCTGGGTCACTGCCTGACCGGGTGGCCCGGACGGATCGAGCACGTCAATCAGCTTGGTAGCGCACGGGTTCTCGAATCGTCCACTATGGACTGCGCTTGAGGGCGTCGTCAGCGGTGCGCCGCGACGAGGCGCCAGCGCAGGTCGCCGCCGAGGTCGATGTCCTGGGACCAGTTCACGCCGGCGTCGCGGCGCAGCAGGGTTCCGCTCCACCAGCGGGCGCTGGTCGACGCCACGACGCGGTCGTGCTCGTTGAGCAGCACGGCGTCCGGTGACCGCGATCGCAGGGACTCGATCAACAACCGCTCGACGCCCTCGACCGCGACGTCGGCCCCCAGCACGTCGACGAACTCGTCGTCGTGGAACACCGGAACGGCCAGGGTGATGGTGTGCTCGTTGGTCCCGGCGAAGTCCACGAAGGGGCCGGTGACCGCCGGTCGTCCCGTCCGCCGGGGCAGCGCGAACCAGTCCTGGCCGACGTAGTCGTAGAAGTGGTTGTGCGCCGGGTCGAGCTGGTGGCGGACGAAGCGGGCCGGCTCGTCGTCCTCGCTGCGCCACCACTCCAGCCAGCGCGATGCGTCGTCGAGGTGGCCGTCGTCGAGCGCGAGACCCACTCCCTGGACGAAGCCGCGGTGCTGGTCGAGCACCTTCACCAGGGTCGGATGCACCTGCGCGACGTCGGCTCGGCGCAGCGGCCGTCGAGCCGGCGCCAGCACGCGGACGACCTCGGCCTGCGCCGAACCGAGATCATCGAGCACCCGGTCGACCCGTGCTCTGATGCGTTCCGCGCACCTGCGCAGCGACGCGAGCTCTCGGTCGTTCAAGATCCTTCACCTTCTGGTTGCGCGATGCGGCCATCATGGTTCACCGCGCACCACCAGGTCCAGGTGCAGATCGATCAGGTGCTGCACCCGGGTCTCCACGTCCTGCATCGCCACAGCGCGCGCGGTGTCCGCGTCAGCGCTGTCGATCGCCTCGATGAGCGCGGTGTTCGCGGACTCGGTCACCGGGTGGTGCTCGGCCTCGCCGCCGACCGTCCAGAACAACGACGCCAGCTCGTCGTGCAGGTGGACGATGGCCTGCGTGAGCCGGACCGAGTGGGCGACGACGCCGATCTCGATGTGGAACCGGCTGTCCGCTCGGCGCCGCTCGTCCGCGGTCTCGGCGGAGCGGAAGTGCTCGGCCAGCCGCCGCAGCCGCTCCACGTCGTCGTGAGCCGCCCGCTGCGCGGCCAGGTGAGCGGCTCCGCCGACCACGGCGGCGCAGGCGTCGCCGAGATCGCGCAGCGAGTCGGCGCTGCGCTCGCGCAGCTGGTTCAACGCCGTTTCGGGCGGCGGTTTCGACGCGTTCCGCACGAAGCTGCCGCCGCCGCGCCCGCGGCGGGTTTCGATGGCCCCGCGCTGCCGCAGGGTTTCCAAGGCCTGGCGCAGGGTTCCGGTGGAAACGCCCAGCTCGGCCGCGAGTTCGGATTCCGGCGGCAGCCGGTCGCCGTGGCTGAGCAGTCCGACGGCGATCGCGGTCTCCAGCTGCCCGGCCACGCTGTGCGGGAGCCCTTCGGTCCCGTCCAACCGGAGGTACGCGGCAAAACTCGACACCGTTGTCTTTCCTCTGCTCACCAACTGGTCCGGGCGGGATCCGGCGTGCGGACGTGATCGATTCGGCCGTCGTGGCACGACCTCGGGCGAGCATACCGGCGCGACCGGGGCCCGCACGGACCCTTGTCATTTAAAATTGAATGTTTTAAGTTTTCGGCGCTGGTGCGCTCCTCCTGACGAGGCTTCGGGGAGAGGCCTGCGCTGCCGAGGCGGGAGGCGTATCCGAGGACTGATCGAGATCCGTTGCACGAGATCGGAGCATCCGCATGACCGAGCCCGCGCTGTCCGCCCCCACCAGCTACGACCACGTCTGGAAGAACTGGGCGGGGAACCACACCGTCACCCCGGCGATGTACGCCCGGCCCCGCGACGAATCGGAAGTCGTCGACGCCGTCCGCTACGCGATCCGGCAGGGGATGAACGTGCGGGTCGCGGGAACGGGGCACTCGTTCACGCCGATCGTGCCCACCGGCGGGCTCATGCTCGACCTGGCGCAGCTGAGCGGGGTGACCGCGACCGATCCGCAGCGGCTGCGGGCCACCGCGCTGGCGGGCACCACGGTCGGCGGGCTCGGCGAACCGCTGTGGAAAGCCGGGCTGTCGCTGTCCAACCAGGGCGACATCGACAAGCAGGTCATCGCCGGCGCGCTCTCGACGGCCACG
Source organism: Saccharopolyspora oryzae (assembly GCF_027853915.1). Taxonomy (GTDB): domain Bacteria; phylum Actinomycetota; class Actinomycetes; order Mycobacteriales; family Pseudonocardiaceae; genus Saccharopolyspora; species Saccharopolyspora oryzae. The sequence goes on along the minus strand of NZ_JAQGLA010000001.1, from coordinate 217,651 downwards.
CACGGCTCGGGCATCGAGCTGCCGAACATGTCCGCGGCGATGCGCCGGGTGCGGCTGGTCGACGGGCACGGCGAGGTCGTCGAGATCGGTGAGGACCAGGTGCGGGAGCTGCGCGCGGCGCAGGTCGCGATCGGCTCGCTCGGCGTGATGCTCGAGGTCGAACTGGCCGTTTCCCCCGCCTACTACATCAAGGAGGAGATCAGCTACCGGCCGTGGCAGGAGATCGAGGACTCCTGGGACCGGCTGATCGCCGACCACCGGCACTTCTCGTTCTTCTGGTGCCCGGCGGACCACTCCGTGGACCTCTACCAGCTCCCGGCGCCGCCCGACCAGCCGATGAGCAACCACTGCTACGTCAAGATCTACGACGAGGTCGAGGTCACCGAGCCGGACGGGCTCGTCTCCGACGACGTCGGCAACCGGACCGACCGCGCCTACCGGGTTTACCCCGGCGGGTACGAGGAGCCCTTCCACGAGATGGAGTACATGGTCGCGGCCGAGCACGGGCTCGAGGCCTTCAACGAGATCCGGCGGTTGATGCTCGACGAGTTCCCCGACCAGCTCTACCCGATCGAAGTGCGCTGGACCGCGGCCGATGACGCCTACCTGTCGCCGAACTACCAGCGCGACACCATGGTGATCTCGGTGTCCGGTGCGCCCGGTACCGACTACTGGCCGTTCCTGCGCACCGTGGACCAGCGGCTGCAGCGGTACCAGGCCCGACCGCACTGGGGGAAGATCCACTTCATGACGCGGGACCGGCTCGGCGAGCTGTTCCCCGAGTTCGACACCTTCCTCGCCGTGCGCCGGGAGTTCGACCCCGACGGCACGTTCCTCAACGACCACCTGCGCCCGCTGCTGGGCTGAACCGCCCGCCACCGAGAGGAGGAGGGCGCGTGGAGTCCTTCGGGAACCTGATCATCTACCTCATGATGGTGTTCGTCGTGATCGGCGCCGTGGCGGCGATCCGCGACGACGAGAGCGGGCTCGGCCGGGAGTTCAAGGAAGGCCTGCACTCGATCGGCGCCATCTTCGTCCCCGTCGCCGGGATCATGGCCGCCATCCCGTACCTGTCGGCGCTGGTCGAGTCGGTCGCCGGCCCGCTGTTCGGCGCGATCGGTGCGGACCTGGCGATCGCCGCGACCAGCTTGATCGCGGTGGACATGGGCGGCTACCAGCTGGCGCAGGAAACCGCGGGCAGCACCGGTGGCTGGATCATGGCCACCGTGGTCGGCTACATGGCCGGGGCCACCATCATCTTCACCATCCCGGTCGGCCTGGCCATGCTGGACCGCCGCGACCACCGCTACATGGCGCTGGGCGTGATGTCCGGCGTGCTCGCGATCCCCGTCGGCGTGCTGGTCACCACGGGCATCCTGCTGGCCACTTCGACGACGGTGCGCGGCGAGGTGTCCGCCGACAGCGCATCGACTGCGCCGCTGTCCGGTTTGGACGTCGGATCGATGCTGCTCAACCTGCTCCCGCTGGTGGTGTTCGTCGTGCTGCTCGCGGCGGCGCTGTGGTTCGTGCCTGCGATCATGATCCGCCTGTTCATCTGGTTCGGGCGGATCCTGGACGCCGCGCTGAAGCTCGTGCTGGCGGTGAGCATCGTCGAGCACTTCACGGGCGTGTTCTCCACCGTGCTCGGCGGTTTCGGCTTCGACCCGATCATCGCCGACGCCGAGGACCAGTACCGGGCGCTGGAGGTCGCCGGCAACATCGGCATCATGCTCGCCGGGGCGTTCCCCATGGTCTACGTGCTGCGCAAGGGGCTCGCCCGCCCGTTGGGCGCGCTCGGCCGCCGCGTGGGAATGAGTTCCGAAGGCACGGCCGGCTTGCTCGCCGCCGCGGCCAACGTGCTGGCCCTGTTCCGGCTCATCCGTCACATGCCCCCGAAGGACAAGGTGCTGTGCATCGCGTTCGCCGTCTGCTCCGCCTTCCTGGTGGGGGATCACCTGGCGTTCACGGCGAACTTCCAGCCGAACCTCATCGGCCCGCTGCTGCTGGGCAAGCTCGCCGGTGGCGTGCTCGCCATCGCACTGGCCGCGCTCATCGCACTGCCGGCAGTGCGGACCCTCGCCGCGGAGGAGGCTGCGGCGGAAACCGGATCCGCACCGTCGACCGCGTGATCCGTCCGCCTCGAGGTCGTGAGCACTTTGGGGTGTTTTAGCGCCCCAAAGTGCTCACGACCTGTGGAGTCCTCAATGGACTGATCCATCCTCGTTCGCGGTGTTTGGAATTACCGCGAGAATTGTCCGGTCTCCGAGGGGAATCCTGGCTGGTCGGCAAAAGTACCCGTTTTCGGGTCAAGGTCGAAAATGGGACGATGCTTTCGCGCGGTGTGAGCAATTCCATCGGCGTTGGTCGCGGAGCGATATCCGGGTCTTGCTAATCTCCCGATAGCGCAGACGCCTCGTGGGGTGGGTGCGCGCACCAATCGAGAAGCCGATCTTGGGGGCCGGTGGTCCGCCTTCTGGTGGGCGACTGCTGGAAAGTTCTGGAAAGGCCGTCCGTGAAGCATCGCAGAAGGCGTTCGTCGGTGTCCGGCTCCCGGAATCGCCGATCCCCGTTCTGGAAAGCGCTGCGCGGAACGCTGGCCGTGCTCGGTGCGTTCGCCGTCGTGATCGCCGGGTCGATCGGTCATGCGCTCGACGCCCCCGGCAACGCGGGCGTGGCGGCGCGGCTGGCCGAATGGGGCCGCGATCACGGCTTGGGCTCGGCCATCACGTACCTGGAGCAGGTGCAGTACGACATCGACAAACCCGCGGTCGGCGGCACGCCGGAAGGCGGGATCCCCAAGGTCGGAAACGACGCGAACTCGACCGGCGGTCCGGCTCCGATGCCCAACCTCGCCGGCGGCACACCGCTGCCGGGCGAAGGCCAGTGGCAGACCGTGGAAACCGTGCGCGGGAAACCGGCCGTGCGCGTCGCCATGGTGCGCCCCGACAACGAGCACACCTCGTACCTGGCCGCCGCGATGTGGATCGACCCGAAGCTGGTCAGCGGCCAGCTGCGCCCCGGGTTCCAGGATCCGGGCGGGAAGTGGCCCGAACCCGATTCGCTCACGCGCACCGACCAGCAGAACGTGCTGGCCGTGTTCAACGCCGGGTTCCGCTTGCCGCGCGGGGACAGCCACGGCGGCTACTACAGCGACGGCAAGACCGTTTACCCGCTCGTCAACGGTGCCGCGAGCCTGGTGATGATGCGCAACGGCACCGCTCAAGTCGGCTCCTGGAACCAGGAAGTGCACCTCACCCCGGACGTCGCCAGCGTGCGCCAGAACCTCGTCATGCTCGTCGACGACGGGCAGCTGAACCCCACCTGCGACACCGGCGGCAGCGCCGAGTGGGGCGTCACCGTCGGGAACAAGTCCTACATCGACCGCTCCGCCTTCGGCATCACCGCCAGCGGCGCCGAGGTCTACGTCGCCGGGCCCGCGCTCTCGGTGTGCACGCTGGGGCGCATCCTGCAGGGGGCGGGGGTCGTCCGGGGCATGGAGATGGACATCAACCCGGACTGGATCAGCGGCGCCTACTTCGACCACGGCCCGAACGGTCCGGCCGCCGGCCACCGCCTCTACCCGGCGCAGAAGCTCCCGCCGACGCACTACTTCGCGCCCACCAGCCGCGACTGGTACGCCTGGTTCCCCCGGTCGGACAACGAGCGGACTCCGAGGTCCGCGGGCAAGTGACCCGGTCCGCTTCCTAGATGGCGAACCAGCCGAAGCAGGCCAGCCCGGCGATGATGCAGTACAGGGCGAAGGGGCGCAGGGTGCGCGTTTCGAAGTACGAGGTGAGGAAGCGCACCGAGATGTAGGCGCCGATCCCGGCCAGGACGCTGCCGAGGAGCGCGGGTCCGAGCACGCCCTGCGCTTCCGGGGCGAAGAGCTCGGGGACCTTCAGCAGGCCCGCGCCGCCGATGGCGGGGGTGGACAGCAGGAAGGCGAAGCGCGCCGCGTCGTCGTGGCGCAGGCCGCGGACCAAGCCGCCGACCATGGTGATGCCGGACCGGCTGATGCCGGGCAGCAGCGCCAGGCACTGCGCGGCACCGATGAGGAGTGCCTGCCGCCAGCTCTGCCGGGACAGCCGCACGTCGGACTGCACGTCCGGGTCGTCGGATTCGTCCCGGTCGTCCTCGGCGGTGGTGCCGAGCCCGCGGACTGCCGGGATCGGGACGGTCTGCTCGGTCGACACCGCCGACATCACGACCGTCTGCTGCTCGTGCAGCGGAATCGCCTCGATGATCTCGGTTTCCGGGGCGGTCGCGTGCTCGTCGCGCCGTTGCCGGTACTTCTCGACCGCGTAGAGGACCAGGCCGTTGAGGGCGAGGAAGATCGACGCGGGTACGGGTTTGCCCAGGTATTCGCGGACCACCTTCTCCAGCACCAGACCCGCGAGGCCGACCGGGATCGTGCCGACGACCAGGAGCCAACCCAGGCGCTGGTACGGCGTCCGGATGCGGCGGTCCCGCACCGAGGTGAACAAGCCCCCGACGATGCGCACCCAGTCGCGCCAGAAGAAGACCACCAGTGCCAGCGCCGTGGCGACGTGCATCGCCACCAGGACCGACAAATACGATGAATGCGGTGCGCTCATGTCGAGATCGCCGGCCCAGCTGCCCCCGAAGAGCGCGGGCAGGAGAATGCTGTGCCCGAGGCTGGAAACCGGGAACAGCTCGCTGACTCCCTGCAGCAAGCCGATCACGGCGGCCTCGAAGTAGGACAGATCTGACATGGCGGGACCTTTCTCGCCGGTTGTCGTTGAGCGCAGCGAGGCTGCCCGGAATACTCCTCGAGCCTACCGGTCTGGGAATGTTGGGAAATGTGACGAGAACGGCGCTCGGCGGCGAGGAATCGGCGGTATTGCCCACTTCGAATTCTTCGCTCTTGTTGCGTTGTCTGCGGCCGGGATGCGCATTGTCCGAATTCAACGCCGCAATTCGCCGGAAATGATCTCCACCCGTGCGGGCTCAGCGGCGGAAGCGTTCGGCCAGGATCGGGTCGTCCTCCCACCACAGCCCACTGCTCGCGGCGGGCTCGTCCGGCTGCTCCTCCTGCTGCGCGTCGAGCGCGCGGTCGATCTCGGCTGCTTCCGCCGCGTCATCGCGCTTCCACTGCCGCATCAGTGTGCCGAGGAACGGCAGTCCGGCGAGGTCGCCCCCGATCCACACCACGCCCGCGGCGATGATCTGGTCGGTGCGCAGGCTCGGTCCCCACGTGCGAGCCAGTGCTTCGTAGTAGTGCGGCGCGCGCAGCGGACCCAGCCAGAGCACCAGTCCCAGCACTCCGTCGAAGATGACCTCCGCGAGGGAGATCCCGAACGACACCACGTGCGGATCGTCGCGGGGCGTCGGGTCCACGCGCAGCCGGGTCCAGAAGTAGACGAAACCGGCGAACACCAGCATTCCGCGCATTGCCGCGTCGATCACCGACGAGCGGAGCGTCAGCTCGTACAGCGGGGTCAGGTACAGGGCGAACGGAACTCCGACGAGCAGCGCGGTGACCACACCGGGGAAGGTCAGCAGCTGCGCCGGTTTCGACCGGATGCACGTGGTCGTCCGCTCGGCGAGCTGCTGCGGGGCGCTGCGCACGAGCAGCGACAGCGGAGCGCCGATCGCCAGCAGCAGCGGTGCGATCATCAGCAGCGTGGTGTTCTGCACGGCCCGTGCCCAGAACAGCGCGTCGGCGTAGACCCCCAGGAACGACATCGTGACCAGTGCGATCGTGGCCAGGCCGCCGAAGAACGCCGCCGTCCGCGCCGTCGACCAACTCTCCCCACCGGCCCTGAGCCGCCGCACACCCAGCCAGTAGGCCGTGCCGAGCACGGCCACGACCACCAACGCCGCCGGGTCCGGTGTCCAGGACGTGAAGATCCGGTCAGGGGTCAACTCCGGTGGCAGCTCAGGGGTTTCCGCCAGCACCACTGATACCAATGGTCCTCACCTGTTCCAGCGCATTCGACCGGCCACATCGGACAACTGCCGCATTTGCCGCATCCGCCGCGAGTTCCGGGTGAACCCGCGACCGGCACGCCGACTCGTGCTCGTCGACCTGCGCGGCCCGGAACTCGAACCCGGCCGCACATCGCACGGTGATTTCCCCGCTTGGCGGGGAAACGCCTCGAAGCAGCAGTATGCCTCGCTCGAGGAACGCGCGGACGCAGGGGAGGGTCAGGGGTTTCGCGGGTCGGCGAGGGCGAGGACGGCGCGGGCCTGTTCGAGCATCGCCACGTCGAGGAAGGTGCCGTCCGGGAGGGCGAGCGCGCCGACACCTGCTGCCGTCGCACCGTCGAGCCGGGCGACGACCTCCCGCGCTCGTTCCACCTCCTCGGCGGTCGGCAGGAACGCGGCCCGGATCGTGTCCAGCTGCGCCGGGTGGATCGCGGTGCGTCCGCGGAAACCGAGCGCTCGCCCGGCCCGGCACGACTCCGCCAGCCCGTCCAGATCGCGCACGTTCGGGTAGGCGGACATGACCGGCGGTGGCAGGTGCGCTGCTCTGGCCGCGACGACCACCCGGCTGCGCGCCCACGAGAGGCCCGCATCGTCGGCCACGCGCAGATCCGAGCGCAGGTCCGCCTCGCCGAGTCCGATCGATGCGACCCGCGGTGCGGCCGTCGCGATGTCCAGGGCGCGCTCGACCCCCAGCGCTGACTCGATGAGCAGGTGGAGCGCGCGCCCCGGCAGCGCAGCTGCAAGCTTCCGGACCTCTTCTGCCGCCTCGACCTTGGGGACCCGGGCGCCCACGACGAGCGGCAGGACCGCGAGCGCGGCGACGTCGTCGTCATGCCATTGCGTGCTCGGATGGTTGATACGCACCTGCACCGGGCGAGCGGGCGGATCGGCGAGCAGCTGCACCGCGTTCGCGCGAGCTTCGTCCTTGCGCGCCGGGGCGACCGCGTCTTCGAGGTCCACGAGCACGACGTCGGCGTTCGACGCGAGCGCCTTGCCCACCCGCTCCGGCCGGTCGGCCGGCACGTACAGCAGCGTCAACGGGGGAGCACCGGGTGCGCGGCTCATACCGCCCCCTCGGCGCGCAGTTCGGCGATCCGTTCCCGGGCGAACCCGAGTTCGTCGAGCACCTCGTCGGTGTCGGCGCCGTGCGGGCGGCCGGTGAACCGGATGACGCCGTCGTTGCCGGACAACCTGAACAGCGGACCCTGCACCAGGGTCGGGCCCAGCTCGGGGTCGGTGATCTCGTGGATCGTGCCCAGCGCGCGGAACTGCGGATCGGCCACGATGTCGGCGGCGTCGTAGATCGGCGCGATCGCGGCCTGCGCTTCCTCGAACGCCGCCACGACTTCCTCGCGCGTGCGTTGCGCGATCCACGCGCCCACGGCCTCGTCGAGCTCGTCGGCGTGCCGCGCGCGATCGGCTCCGCTGGCGAACCAGGGCTGCTCGGCGAGATCGGGCCGGCCGACGAGCCGCACGACGCGCTCGGCGACCGATTGCGCCGACGTGGAAACTGCGACCCAGTGCCCGTCACAGGTGCGGTAGGTGTTGCGCGGTGCGTTGTTCGTCGACCGGTTGCCGGTGCGCGGCTGAACGGTGCGCAGCTGGTCCCAGCGGGTGATCTGCGGGCCGAGCATCGCGAGGATCGGTTCGATGATCGCCACGTCGACGAGCTGCCCCTGCCCGCGCTGCTCGCGGGTGGACAGCGCGACCATGATCGCGAAAGCGGTGGCGAGCGAGGCGACTCCGTCGGCGAGGCCGAACGGCGGGAGCGTCGGCGGCCCGTCGGGCTCCCCGGTCGTCGCGGCGAATCCGCTCATCGCCTCGGCGAGCGTGCCGAAGCCGGGCCGCGTCCGGTAGGGGCCGAGCTGCCCGAACCCGGTGACGCGGGCGAGCACGAGCCGGGGGTTCCTGGCGGCGAGCTCCTCGTAGCCGAGGCCCCACCGTTCGAGGGTGCCGGGCCGGAAGTTCTCGATCACCACGTCCGCCGTCGCGGCGAGCGCGAGGAACACCTCGCGCCCGCCCTCGCTGGCGAGATCGGCGGTGACGGTGCGCTTGTTCCGGCCCAGGGTCTTCCACCACAGGTTGACGCCGTCCTTCGCGACACCGTGGGTGCGCGACGGATCGGGCTTGGCCGGGTGCTCGACCTTGATCACCTCGGCGCCCATGTCGCCCAGGTGCATGGCGGCCATCGGACCGGCGAAGAGCGTTGACGCGTCGACGACGCGCAGTCCGGCGAGGGCGCCTGCCGAAAGGTCGCGGGACACGGTCATCGCACATCCTCCACATCGGACGAACCGGCCAGGTCCCAGGCGCAGCGGAAGCCCACCGTCGCGCTGCGCGCGAGGCCCAGCCCGGGGAGCAGCAGCTTCACGCTGAAGTCGGGGTCCCGCCGACCGCCCTCCACGTACCAGTCGGCGCCCTCGGCGCGGTAGTCGCAGCCGCCCTTGAGCATCGCGAACCGCGTCCGGCCGTCGGAATGCTCGCTCTCGGTCCAGTTCCACACGGCCGGCTCGCCGCGCCGCAACCGGCCGGTCTCCCCGGCGAGCTGCCACTCGTCCTCCGTGGGCAGCCGACCGCCCCGCCATGCGCAGTAGGCGCGCGCGTCGTCGAGGTCGACGAAGGTCACCGGCGAGTCCTGCGTGGACGATCGATCACCTGTCCAATGCGCGAGGAACCGGTGCGGATCGGCGGGCCGGTAACCCGTCGCTTCGAGGAACTCGGCGAACTGCGCGTTCGTGACCTCGCTGGAGGCGACCGCGACGGGTGCGGTGAGCTCTCCGTCGCGTTGCAGCGTCCGCGCATCGTGCAGCCTGGGCGGAAGGGGTTTCCACTCGTCGACGTAGGGCGCGCCCTGGTACATGCCCGTCTCCCGCGCGCGGTAACGCACGGTCAGCACGTACGGCCCGGCGGGCACGACGACGGCGCCCGGTTCGGCCGCACCGGTGGTCGGCTCCGGAGAGCGGCGGATCGCGAGGCGGTGCGGGAAGCGGGCGTCCGGGTCGTGCGGCATGCCCCGCAGCGCTTCGACCAGCCCGGGCAGCCACTCGGGCTCCCGGGCTCCCGGGGCGATGTGCAGCAGCGCGCCGATGCCCCGTCCCGGCACGACGCCGTCGTCGAAGAGGTCGATCAGCGCGCCTTCGCCGGGAACGACCACGGAGCCGCGGTAGTCCTCCTCGCCCCGGTTGACGACTGTCCACAGTGTCACGTCGTCCGATTCCCAGCGCGACGCGTACACCCCGGCTGCCTCGGCCTGGTCGGTGAGTTCCGCGAGGGGCGTCCACTCGCCGTCGAGCAGCAGGTCGCCGACCGCGCGCTGGACGGTGACCATGCGGCGCACGGTCGCGGAGTCGCGGCGCGACCAGCCGACCCAGACGCCGAAGACGGCCTCCCACACCATGACGCCGACGCCGTTGAGCCACGCCGAGTGCAGCTCCTCGGTGTGGTCGCGGTGCCAGCGGCGAACGTGGTGCTGCATGTGCCGCCGCTCGTACCAGTGGGCGCGCAGCACCCCGGGCACGGGCGAATCCGCGAAGAACTGCGCCCACGAGCACGAGTGGTCCTCGATGCGCTCGACGGGCAGCTTGGACTCGCCTTCGAGCACGATCCCGGGGCGGGCCCGTTCGAGGCGGGCGACGAACTCCGGTTCCGCCTTCTTGAGGGTGTCGAGGAAGACGCCGTCGGCGTCGAAGTCGGCGACGAGCGCGGCGAGCTCGGTCAGGTCGTCCTCGCCCCGCCGGGTGCCGACGTCCCACGGGTTGTAGTCGACGAACACGTGCAACCCCGCGTCGTGCAGGGCCTTGACGAGCCCGGAAAGACCTGGCACGTCGCGGTAGAAGTCCCACTGGTTGCGCTCGTCGAGCCCGATGATGGGGTAGGCGTGCCACAGCACGACCGCGTCCAGCCCGCCGAAGCGCTCGCGCGCGTCGGCGATGAAGCGGTCGGGGGTGAACCGCCGCTCCTCGAACGAGTAGAGCAGCTCGTCCCACAGCCACACCTGGGCGACGCTGTAGCAGCGCATCGCCCACGCCGCCGCCGGGCGGTCGTACGCGGCGCCGGTGTAGCCGTGGCGGTTCCGGGCGTCATCGCGCCACTCGTGCAGGCGTTGCCGCCACGCGGGCCGGTCGGCGGGATCGGGCGGTCCGGCGAAGATCTTCGCCTCGTCGAGCAGGTCGGGATCCGGCGGTCCGGTCACCGGCACGTCGGTCTGCCGGTCGATCGGACGGGGAACGAGCGGGTCGAACGCGTACGTCATGGTGCCTTTCCTCCTGCCTGGTGGTCTCGTGAGCGGTTCGGGGCGTCATGGCACCCCGAACCACTCACGAAACCGAGAGCGCGGCGGTGCGTTCGGCCAGGTCCGCGATGCGCTGTTCGCCACCGGGCAGCGACGTCGCGATGCGCCCGTCGAGGGGTGCCGTCCACTGCTCGCCGATGCCGTCCACGCCGCGCAGGGCGCCGACGACTCCGCCGACCGTCGCCGCCGCGGAGTCGGTGTCCCAGCCCGCCAGCACCGCGATCGACACGCTCGGTCCGAATTCCCCTTGCCCCTTGGCCAATGCGTAGGCGATGACCGCCGCGTTGTTGAGCACGTGCACCCAGTGCAGGTGCCCGTACTCCGCGTGCAGGCGGTCGAGCCCGGTGCGCACGTCGGACTCGGCGGCCAGCGCACGGCCGAACCGGACCGCCTGGGCGAGGCGGCTGCCCGGCGGGATGGCGGCCTCGGCCGCGTCCAGGACTTCCGCCGCGGAGCGGCACACCATCGCCGCCGACGCGAGCGCCGCTGCCCACATCGCCCCGTAGATGCCGTTGCGCGTGTGGCTCAACCGCGCGTCGGTCCAGGCGAGCTGCGCGGCGGCACGCAGGTCGCCCGGCGAGACCCAGCCGAAGACGTCGGTCCGGATGAGCGCGCCGATCCACTCGCGAAAAGGGTTGTGGTGCTTGGCCGTCCGCGGAACGGGCCGGGCGTCGAGGAGATTGCGGTACGCGGCGCGCTCGGCGGTGAACACGCGTCCGGCGGGGAGGTTGTCCAGCCACAGCTGCCCGACGTCGTCGGTGGTGAACTCGCGGCCGTGCCGTTCGAGCAGGGTGAGCGCCAGCATCGGGTAGTTGAGGTCGTCGTCCTCCGGCATCCCGGCGATGTTCTCCTCCAGCGAGGTGCCCGCCGAGCGCCGGTTCCACGGCCAGCGCTCCGCGACCTCCAGGGGAAGGCCGACCGCGGTGAAGTACCGGTCCAGCGGCCAGCGCCCGGTCGCGCGCAGGATCTCCTCGATGCCCTGGCGCGGGATCTTCTCGACCGGCTTGCCGAGCAGGCACCCGGCCGCTCGTCCGGTCCACGCCCCGAGCGCCCGTTCCCGCGCGGGGCGCGGAAGGCTCGGAGCGGGTGGGAGCAGCGCGACGATCGCGTCCCAGTCATCCGGCTCCTCCGGGGCCGGTGCGGCGGGGATCGCGTCGAGCTCGTCCAGCAACGTGCGCGCCAGCGAACGCATCGCCGGCGTGGCCGGGCGGGGACCGGCACCGCTCGCCGCGGGAATCGGGTCGCCACCGGCGGCTACCCACCGATCACGGACCTCGGTGACGTTCTTGCCCTCCGCCGCGGACTGCACCAGCTCGTGGGCGAACAGGTCCTCCGGCTGCGCCCAGGTGAGCCTCATGCCCCTTCTCCGATCACCGCGGCTCCCCGGGCGTCGAGCGCATCGATGCCGGCGATGCGCTCGAGGGCCCGTTCCCGGTCGGCGCGGAGGATGTCGGCCGCGGCCGAAGCCATCAGCCGCCCGGTCGCGCGCAGGTCCATGCGACTGGCCTCGCCGATCGCGTCCACCCACTCCGCCGGCACGACGGCGGTCCCGCCGAGGCCGGCGCAGATCGCGCCCGCCATCGAGGCGATCGAGTCTGCGTCGCGGCCGTAGTTGACCGAGGCCAGCACCGAACCGCGGTAGTCGCCCCGGTGGCCGAGCACGAGCCCGAGCGCGGCGGGCAGCTCCTCGATCGACTTCGTCCGGGACGGCCGCCGGGCGTCCATCGACATCTCCCGGTAGTGCGGCCCCACCGAATCGAACGGGGCGACGGTCTCGCGGACGCGGCGCGCGAGAGCGCGCTCCTGCTCGTCGGTGCTCGGCGGGGTCGAGTCCGCGAACGCGTCGACGACGGCGCGCAGAGCCTCTGCCGTCCCGTCGTGCGCGACCGCGAGGGCCGCTTCCACCACGTCGTCGAGGCCGGCACCGGGAGCGACCGCGGCGGCGACCATCGCGGCCAGCACCCCGGCCGCCTCCCGGCCGTAGCTCGACTGGTGCGCACCGGTGAGGTCGATCGCCTCCGCGTACGCACCGCGCGGGTCGCCCGCGTTCGCGATCCCGACCGGCGCGATGTACATCGCGGCCCCGCAGTTGACGACGTTGCCCGCACCGGCCTCGCGCGGGTCGACGTGTCCATAGTGGAGTCTCGCGACGATCCACTTCTCGGCGAGGAAGACGCGCTGCAGGAGCAGGGCGGAGGACTCCAGCTCGGGAACCCACCGGGGCTCGCCGATCATCAGCGGCACGAGGTCCTCGGCCACCGCGTAGGCGTCGAGGTGGGCGCGGCGCTTCGCGTACACCTCGACGAGCGCGCAGGTCATCAGGGTGTCGTCGGTGATGTGCCCGTCGCCCTTGTGGTACGGGGCGATGGGGCGCGCGTCCCGCCAGTTCGGGTACCACGGGCCGACGATGCCGGTCACCCGGCCGCCGTGCCGTTCCTCGATCTGCTCCGGTGTCCACCCCTCCGTGGCACCACCGAGGGCGTCGCCCACCGCCGCGCCGGTGATCACCGCCACCGCGCGGTCCTCAAGCCAGGTCACCGGATCCGGTCCCTTCCGCGTCCGGCGCAGGCGGTTCGCCCGCGCTCCGCTGTCCGAAGTGGACCGGCGGCGGATCTGCCGCCGGTCCGGGTGCGACTACTTGTGCGCGATGCTGTTCCAGCCGTCGGAGAGCTCCTTGGCCAGTGCACCGGCATCGGTCTGCTGCGCGAGGAACCGCTGGTAGGCCGGGGTGGCCACGGTGTCCTTCCACTGCGCGTACTTGTCGACGAACAGGTACGGGGCCGAGGTCAGGTGCTGCCCGGTGGCCAGGATGGCGTTCCAGCCGTTCTGCGAGCCGAGCTTCTGGGCGAGGGCCTCCCGCGCCGACGTGGTCGGCGGGATCAGCGCGTCGGCCTCGTTCAGCGCGGCCAGGTTCTCGGTGCTGGTGAAGAACTCGATGAACTCGGCGGATTTCTCGACGTGCTTGGAGTCGACGTTGACCGACAGGGTCTGCGGGTTGGCCGCCTGCGCCGGTCCGGCCGGCCCCGCCAGCGGCGGCAGCACGGTCCAGTCGAGGTCCTTCGGGGCGTCCTTGGCGATGTTCGCCGCCTGGTACGAGCCCTGGACCGTCATGGCGACCTGCCCGGCGTAGAAGGGGGCGAGCGCCTTGGAACCGGACTGGGTCAGGGTGACCGGGAGGATGGAGCGGTCCTGGAAGGCCATCTGGTTGACGAGTTCGGGCAGCGCCATCTCGCCCTGGCCGACCTCGATGGTCGTGCCGTCGCCGCTGCCGTGGAAGTACTGCCCGCCGAAACCGGGTGCCAGCGCCACGAACGCCGCCGTCGGGCTGGACAGGCCCCACCCGAGGCCGTAGGCGCCGTCCTTGGTGGTGGCCTTGGCGATCTCCCGCAGCTGGTCCCAGGTCATCGTGGGCCCGGTGGGGATCTCGATGCCCGCCCGCTGGAGCAGGCCCTTGTTCGCGAAGACGACGTAGGACTGCAGCTCGGTCGGGTAGCCGATCACCTTGCCGTCGGCCGTGACCGAGTCGAGCACGCCCTTCGGGATGTCCGCGCGCTTCTGCTCCGACAGGTACGGCGAGAGGTCCGCGAGGTAGCCGTCCTTGGCGAACGGGACGACGCCGGCGGCCTCGTAGTGGATGATGTCGGGCGCGGTACCGGCGTTGAACTGGGTGATGAGCTTGTCGTAGACCCCGTCCCAGCCCGCTGGCACCACCTGCACCCGCGCCTCGGGGTGCTGCTGGTTCCAGGCGTCGACGATCTTGTTCGTCGCTTCGATCGCGGCCGGCTGGTCGGACAGCGACTGGAAGGTCAGGGTCGCCGGCCCCGACTCATCGCCGCCGCTGCAAGCGGCCATCAGCAAGCTGCTGCTCAGGAATAAAGCGCCGAGGAACGTGCGTCGAGACGTCATTGTCGACCCTTTCACGGCTGGGGTGGGGGAACTCATCCCTTCACCGCTCCCGCCACCAGCCCACTGGTGAGCCTCCGGCGGAGGAGGGAGAAGAAGACGATGCTGGGGATCGCCGCGAGCACCGCTCCCGCGGCGAGCGGCCCGAGCGCGACCTTGCCTTCACCGCCGATGAACATCTTCAGGGTGATCGGCAGCGTGTAGTTCTCCGGTGACTGCAGCAGGACCAGGGCGAAGAAGAACTCGTTCCACGAGGCGACGAAGCTGAACATCGCGGTCGCGGCGATGCCCGGCGCCAGCAGGGGGAGCACGATCGCGCGGAGCACGGTGAACCGCCGCGCGCCGTCCATCGTCCCGGCCTCCTCGAGCTCGACCGGCACCGACGCGACGTATCCCTGCAACATCCACAACGCGAACGGCAGCATGTAGGTCGTGTGCACGAGCGTCAGCCCGACCAGGCTGTCCGCCAATCCGAGCGCCCGCAGGACGAGGAACAGAGGGAGGACGACGAGGACCACCGGAAAAACCTGGCTCACCAGGATCCAGGCGACCCCGGCCATCCGGACCTTGCCCTTTACCCGGGCCAGCACGTAGGACGCCGGCAGCGCGATGACGATCACCAGTGCGGTCGACACCAGCGCCACCACGAGGCTGTTCACCGCGGATCGGACCAGTCCCTGCCGCTCGAGCGCCTGCGAGTAGTTCTCCCAGTGCCACTCCTGCGGCAGCAGGCTCACCGACAGCGAGTTGAGCTCCGCGGAGGACTTCACCGACGCCGAGATCAGCCACAGCAAGGGAAAACCGAGGAACAGGAGGTAGGCGGCGAGCGCCGCGTACTGGGCGGGGCGGATCAGGGAACGCATGGCTCACCGCGCTTTCTCGGTGCGGTCGTGGCGGAACTGCGCCCGCAGGTACAGGGCGAGGACCGCCACGATGACGACGACGAGCACGACGCCCATCGCGGCGGCGTAACCGAGGTTGCGGTTCTTGAACGCCTCCAGGTAGACGAAGAGCACCGGGACCATCGTCCGACCGCCGGGGCCGCCCTCGGTGAGCACGTAGACCAGGGCGAACGAGTTGAAGTTCCAGATGAAGTTCAGCGACGTGATCGACGTGACGATCGGCCGCAGGCTCGGCCAGGTCACGGCGGTGAACCGGCGCCAGGCCCCGGCGCCGTCCACGGCGGCCGCTTCGTGCAGGTCGGCGGGGATCTGCTGCAGGCCGGCCAGCAGCGCGATGGTGGTCTGCGGCATCCCGACCCAGACCCCGACGACGATCACCGCGGGCAGCGCGGTGGAGAAGTCCCCGAGCCAGTTGATGTCGCCGGGCAGGCCGATGCCGCCGAGGAACGCGTTGAGCGGACCCCCGTTGGCCGAGTAGATCATCTGCCACATGATCGCCACGACCACCGGCGGCATCGCCCACGGGACGAGCGCGAGCACCCGGGTCAGACCCTGCAGGCGCAGACCGGAGTTGAGCAGCAGCGCCAGGCCCATGGCCGCCACCAGTTGGAGCAGCGTGACGCTGACCGTCCAGATCAGGCCGATCCGCAGCGACTCCCAGAACAGCGAGTTGTCCAGGAGGCCGGCGAAGTTGTCCAGTCCGACCACGTCGTAGTCGGGTTTGCGGACCAGGCGCGCGTCGGTGAAGGCGAGCGCGATCCCGACGACCAGCGGCGCGACGCTGAGCACCAGGATCGGGATCAGCGACGGCATCACCAGCGCGACGACCTCGCGCCGCCGGGCGCGCGCCACGGCCGTCCCGCGCTTCCGGGGCGGCGGTGGGGCAGTCGGCTTCGTGGCCAGGGAAGGTGCGGTCATAACGCCGATCCGTCTGTTGTGGACTCACGCACGATGAGTTCGGGACCCACGGCGACCTGCCGCGCCGGCTGGTCGGGATCGTCGGTCAGCCCGAGCACGAGCTCGGCCGCCGCACGTCCGCGTGCGGTCGAGTCGAGGGACACGCTCGTCAGGCTCGGCAGGAACACGCGGCCGAGCTCGGTGTCGTCCATCCCGGTCATGACCACGTCTTCGGGCACCTTCAGCCCGAATTCGCGCGCCGCGCGGATCGCCCCGATGGCGAGCAGGTCGTTCGCCGCCACGACGGCGTCGAGCTGCTCCGCGGGGCCGGAGGCGCGGGCGAAGAGCCGTCGAGCCGCGTCGAGCCCGGCCGCGACGGTGAAATCGTCAGCGATCTCGGTCTCGATGAGCTCGGCGGTGCGGGCTGCCGCGTCGAACCCGCGCTGCCGGGACTCGCCCGGTGTCGTGTCGAGCGGACCGTTGAGGAAGCCGATGCGGCGGCGACCGCGCGAGCGCACGTGCTCCACCGCCGCACCGATCCCGGCCGCCGAGTCGGTGGAGACCGAGCTGACGCCGTGGTCGCTCATCGCGCGCCCGATCACCACGACCGGCACCGGCGCCTGCTGGATCTCCGCGATCAGCCGGTCGTCGGTGCGCAGCGGAATGATGATCATGCCGTCGACGAAGCCGCTGTTCAGGCTGCGCACCAGCTCCGCGGCGGAGTCCGCGGTATCGCCGGTGGTCATGACCACGACCCGGAAGCCGTGCGGGGCGAGGACTTCGTGGATGCCGCGCATCATCTCCACGTAGACCGGGTTGCCGATGTCCGCGACCGCGAAGGCGATCTGGAAGGTCTTCTTCATGCGCAGCGACCGCCCGATCGCGTCCACGCTGTAGCCGAGCTCGGCGGCCGCCGCGTGGACCCGCTCGACCATCGCCTTGCTCGCGCCGGTCCCGTGGAGGGCGCGGGAGGTCGACGCCAGCGAAACCCCCGCGCGCTCGGCCACCTGCAAGAGCGTGGCCCGTGTCGACGTCATCGTCCCTCCAGGTCGTTCGCGGCGGGAGATTGGAAACGTTTCCAGCGCGGACCCGAGGGGAGTTGAAAACGTTTCCAAGATCTGTGGCGGTGATCGTGCCACCCGCTCTGTTGCGGTGTCAATCATCGGATGGGACCCGGGATCGATCCGGACGCCGCTCGAATCTCCCGCCGCAGCCGCGCGGCGGAACGATCCAGTGCTCGTCCCCGCTGCTGTTCTGGTGATGATCGAATCGGGTCCGAAGCCCACGACGGCGGCGCCGACCCGCGCTTCGTCTACGCGAACCGGACCGCGCAGCGGTGTTTCGAGTACGGCTGGGACGAGATCGTCGGGATGCCGTCGCGGTTGTCCGCGGGGCCGGATGCGCAGGCGACCGCGACCGCCTGCTCGAAGACGCCCGGCGCCAGGGGTTCACCGACGACTACCGCGGCGTCCGGGTCGCCGCGAGCGGTCGGCGCTTCTGGATCGAGAAGACCTTGCTGTGGAACCTGCTCGACGCGGATGGGCACCGCTGCGGGCAGGCCGCCCTGATCCGCGATTGGCGCGACGTCACGTGACGACCACTGTGGACGGTCCGCGCTGGCCTCTCCAGAACGTCCGGGCGCACCGCGCGTGGATCACTCCGGCGGAGTTGCGTAGGTGGCCGCCCCGGACCAGTCGATGGCGATGAAGTCCTCGTCGCCCACGACCCATGCGTCGTGCCCGGGGGAGAGGACACCCGTTTGCCCGGCCCCGATCTCGCCTTCCTGACCGTCGTCCATCGCGATGTGCAGCGTGCCGGACAGGACGTACATGGTGTGCGCCTGCTGGCAGCTGCCGGTCTGCACGATCGGTTTGACGTCGTTCGACCAGCGCCAGCCGGGGTGCAGCACGGTGCGCCCGACAGTCACCCCCGGGAGTTCGACGAGGCCCAGCTCGCCGTGCTCGAACGTGCGCGTCTCGTCCGGCTTGCCGAGATCCTTGACTTCGAACGTCATCGGTCCTCCTCGATTGCGCACGGATACCGCACAGTGCGCAGCCTGCGACCCGGGTCGGTCAGGGACCAGGGTCGAAAGGCGCATGTGTCGAACCGGGCTCCGGGAACTGGACCGCTTCGTCCCGCGCCGCCCGCCGGATGCAGTCGACGAGCTTCTCGACGATCGCCGAGTTGTTGTGCCTGGCCGTGGCGACGGAGAGCGGCACCCGGAACTGGTCGTTCTCGAGCCGGCGGTACACGACGCCGTGGCGCTGCATGCGCACGACCGATTCGGGCAGGACGGACAGCCCGACGCCTGCTGCCACGAGCCCGAGGATCGTTTCCTGGTGCACGGCGCGTTGCTGCACCCGCGGCCGTGCTCGCGCGGTTTCGAAGATCTCGAGGACGGCTTCGCAGTAGTCGGGCATGAGGCGGTGGGGGACCAGCACGAGGGGTTCGGCCGCGAGGAGGTCCAGCGGAACGGGATCGCGGTCGGCGAGCGGGTGCGCTTCGGGGATGACGGCGACGAGTCGTTCCTCCAGGACGGGGGTGACGGTGAGCCCCACCGGCGATGTCCCGGTCCTGACCAGCCCGATGTCGATCTCGTCCTCGTAGAGCGCCTCCACCTGCTGAGCCGTGGTGAGCTCGTTGAGGTGGAGCTTGACGTTCTCGTGGCGCTCGCGGAACAAGCGCACTGCCGGCGGCAGCACGGACAAGCTGGCGGAGCTCACGAACCCGATGGTCAGTTCACCGGTGTTGCCGCTGGCGCCCTCCTGCGCCAGCGTCGGCAGCTCGTCGACCGCGTTAAGGATGCGGCTGGCCTGCTCGACGAGGGCCTTCCCGGCATCGGTCAGCGACACCTGCCGAGTGCTGCGCTCGAACAGCTCGGCGCCGAGCTCGCGCTCGAGCTGGCGGATGGCGACGCTCAGCGGCGGCTGCGTCATGTTGAGCCGCCGCGCCGCATTCGCGAAGTGCAGCTCCTCGCTGGCCACGAGGAAGTACCGCAGGTGCCGAAGTTCCATTCATTCTCCGGACGCTAGTAATCGGAAGCCAACCGATATTGGACACCTTGCTTCCGGGGCTGTCTACTGCTGGGCATTCCAGGCCCGGCGTTTCCAGGGAGGTGCGATGTCGTTCACCGCGTGGAGCGTTCTCATCGACATCGGTTCCATCTGCGGACTGCTGCTCATCGGCAAGCTCGTCCGGGCGAAGGTCCGCTGGGTGCAGCGATTGCTGCTTCCCGCCAGCATCATCGCGGGCGTGCTCGGACTGGCGCTCGGGCCCAACGGTGCGGGGCTGATCCCGTTCTCGTCCCAGCTGGGCACCTACGCGACGATCCTCACCGCGGTGGTGTTCGGCGCGCTGCCGCTGACCGATTCGTTCGCCGTGCGCGGCAAGATCCGCAGCGCGCGGGTGATGTGGTCGTACTCGGTGTTGTCCTACGTCCTGCAGTGGGGTCTCGGCCTGCTGTTCGCGATTGCGGTGCTCGGCTGGTTCTTCGACCTGCCCGATGGTTTCGGGCTGCTGCTCGCGGCCGGGTGGGCCGGTGGTTTCGGCACGGCATCGGCGGTCGGGGGCACGCTGTCCGACGCCGGGTGGCAGGAGGCGACGTCGCTGGGTTTCACCTCGGCGACCGTCGGAGTGGTGGTGTGCATCGTCGGTGGCCTGGTCCTGGTGAAGTGGGGCGCCAAGTACTCCCTGGGGAGCGCGGCAGGTGTCGCGGACCTCCCGGAGTCGATGCGCACCGGTCTCCTGGCGGCGCCCGAGGAGCGGGAGCCGATCGGCCGGGCCACGGTTTCGCCGAGCTCGTTGGAACCGCTGGCCATGCAGCTGTCGCTCGTCGTGATCGTCACGCTCGCCGGGTACCTGGCGACCAAGGGGTTCGCCCTGCTGTTCCCGGACGTGTCCGTTCCGGTGTTCGCCGCGGCGTTCCTCTGCGGGCTGCTGCTGCGGACGGTCATCGACCGGACGCCGGCCCGGGAGTACTTGGACGGCGCCACGATCAAGAGCATCTCCGGTTCGGCGACTGACTTCCTGGTGGCGACGGGCATCGCTTCGATCGTGCCGAGCGTGGTCGCGGGTTACGCCGTCCCGCTGGCGTTGCTCATGGTGTTCGGCCTGGTCTACTGCCTGCTGATCTTCCGCTACCTGACGCCGCGGATGTTCGGCGAGCAGTGGTTGGAGCGCGGGCTGTTCACCTGGGGCTGGTCGACGGCTTCCATCGCCACCGGACTGGCTCTGCTGCGCATCGTGGACCCGCGGTTGAAGAGCGGCACGGTCGAGGAGTTCGGGTTGGCCTACGTGGGTTTCGGTCCGGTCGAGATCCTGCTGGCGATCGTCGCGCCGATCGCCGTCGTCGCCGGATTCACCGGGTCTTTCATCACGGCCACGATCGTCTTCGGTGTCGCGTTGCTCGTCCTGACGTTCGTCCGGCGTTGGCCGGCGGCGCACCAACGCGCGGGAACCGCCGCGGCTGAACAGCAGTAGTACGAGGGAGGGCGGGGCAAGTGGCAGGCACAACCGACATCGTCATCGTCGGCGGCGGATTGGAAGGGCTCGCGATCGCGTGGTCGCTGGCCGAGAGGGGCGGCGTCGGGGTGACAGTCCTCGAACGCGGCACGCTGTGCTCCGGTATGACGGCCAAGTCGAGCGGCATCGTCCGGTGCCACTACGGCGTGCCGTCCCTCGCGGCGATGGCCAGGGACGGTGCCGAGGTGTTCTCCAGCGCGGAGCAGATCCTCGGGGCAGACGTGGGTTTTCGGCGAACGAGCTACATCGTCGGCGTCGGTGAGGTGAACGCGGCGTCGCTGCGGGCGAACGTGGCCATGCACCGGGAACTCGGCATCGAGGTGGAGCTCGTCGACCACGACGCGGTCGCGCAGTTGTGGCCCGGCATGCGGCTCGACGACTTCGCGGCGTTCGCCCACGAGCCCGGGGGCGGGCACGGCGACGCCTACCTGACCGGGATGGCCTTCGCCAAACGAGCGCGCGAGCTGGGCGTGCAGATCCTGCAGGGGACACCGGTCGAGGCCTTGCGCATCGGGCCCGGCGGCGACGTCATCGGGGTCGAACTCGGCAACGGCGACCGCATCGACGCCGGCGCGGTCGTGCTGGCCAGCGGGGTGTGGTCCCCGGAGCTGGCCGGCCCGGCCGGTCTCGACCTGCCGATCCGGCCCCAACGCGAGCAGATCCTCCTGGTCGGCACCGGTGAGCCGCTCCGGGACGTGCCGGTGTTCTCCGACCTGGTGAACCTGCAGTACTTCCGCGGCGAGCCGTCCGGTGAGCTGCTGGTGGGCAACAGCGACCACAGCAGTCCCGAGTTCGCCGACCCGGACGGCTACTCGAACCGGGCCGACCCCGGGTTCGTCGAGGTGAACATCGGCAAGCTCGACCACCGGTTGCCCGCGATGCCGGATCCGCGCATCGCGAGCTCGTACGCGGGCTGCTACGACGTGACCCCGGACTACAACCCGATCATCGGACCCGCACCCGTCGAGAACCTGTTCCTGGCGGTCGGGTTCAGCGGCCACGGCTACAAGATCTCGCCCGCGGTCGGGAAGTTGGCGGCCGACCTGCTGCTGGACGGTGCGAGCTCGGAACCGTCGGTCGACGCCGCCGATTTCCGGTTCGAGCGCTTCGCCGAAGGGCGACCGCTCGTCAGCCGCAACCCCTATCGAGGCGCCGGGGAAATGCGCTGACGCGCTGGGATTTCGCTGGCGGGAGCCGTGGAATCCAGCCGGGTGCAACGGACTGTGAACTGGGAGCACGTGTGATGAGTGACGTCGTTGTCATCGGCGCCGGGGCCATCGGGGTGACCGTGGCCTGCGACCTGGCCCAGCGCGGAATGTCCGTCCAGGTCCTCGACAGCGGTCGCGCAGGAGCGGGAACGACCGCGACGACCTTCGCGATGGACATCACGGCGCGGAAGACACCCCGGCACTACTTCGACCTCGCGCTGCGCAGCGCAGCCTTGCACGAAGAGCTGAACGAGCGTTGCGGTGAGCTGGAGTGGCGGTTCCCCGCGCCATCGATCGAGTGGGGGACCAACGAGCACGACAGCAACGTCATGCTCGCTCGCCGCGATCGGCTGGCGGAGTGGGGGTACGAGTCGGAAGTGGCCGACATCGCTGATCTCCGGCATCTGGACCCCGGCTTGCGGCTGCCGGCCGCGGCCGGTGGTACGGCAGTGATCTATCCGCAGGCGAGCTGGTACGACCCCGCCGCGTACGTCTCCGGAATGCTCGCCCGGGCCAGGAGAGCTGGTGCCGTCCTGCACGAGGGTGTGGAGGTCACCAGTCTGCACTACCGCCGAGGCGCGCTCGCAGGCGTGCGTTCGGGGGATCGCATCTGGGAAGCCGACCACGTCATCAACTGCGCGGGTCCAGCCGCTGGCCGCATCGCGGAGATGGCGGGAGCGGACCTCCCCCTGGACCTGATCCCCGGAGTCATCGGCCACCTCGATCCCGTACCCGGGCTCGACCTCCGGTCGATCTGGACTTTGTGGACGATCAACTTGCGGCCGACCCGCAACGGTGGTGTGTGCCTGCACTCGTACCCGCTCGACGCGGAACTCCCCCGGGGGAGCGGTGCGGACACCCGGGTTCCGCGAGATCTGCTGGACAGGTTGTGGACGCAGGCCCGGCCCCTGCTGCCCGAGCGGGCAGCCGAAGTCCCGTTGACCGCGGCAGTCGGTGTGCGCCCGGTCCCCGCCGACGGACTGCCCATCGTGGGGATCGTGCCGGACGAACCGCGGCTGTACCACGTCGTCACGCACAGCGGAATCCACCTCGCACCGGCCCTGGCGGAACTCGTCGCCGCCGATGTGACTTCGGAGGGGAAGAACCCGGCCCTCGAGCCCTACCGGGCCGACCGAGTCGTCGGAGCGCACGCCGAAGCGCTCGACGACAGCATGCGCGAGATGACCCGGACCTACGGGTCGGGCGTTTAGGTCGTGGTTTCGCGGTGGGGTGGGGGAGAGGTGGGGGCGGCCCAGATGTTCATCGGGATGCTCGCGACGCTGCGGCCCGCTTCGTCGAGTTCGCGTCCCATCCGCTTGATCGAGCGCAGCACCATGGACCGGTCGATGATCGACAGGCGGGGTGCCGCGTCGGCGAGCTTCGCCTCGATGACCGGTGCTTCGCGCAGCGAGCGCGTGTTGAGGCCGAGCAGGAGGTTCGGTTGGCCTCCGGAGATCTGGAAGCACGCGCGGATGCCCTCGATGCGGTGCAGGATCGTTCTGATCGTTTCCGCGTCGTCGGGGCTGACGTGCGCCCAGAGCCACGTGATGACCGGCCAGCCGGAGGCGGGCAGCGCGATGTCGCAGCGCAGGACGACCCGGCCGTGGTTGACCAGTTCGGCCAGCCGGCGGCGAATCGTGCTCTCGCTCAAGCCCGTTCGTCCGGCCATAGTGGACACCGGCATGCGGCCGTCTTCGCCGAGCAGGAGGATCAGCTGCTTGTCGACGTCGTCGTAGGGGCGGAGGCCGTCGGGGCGGTTCGCGGCGAGCTGGGTCAGGTGGCGGGGCAGGCTCCGGGCCATGATGGCGCGCTGGGTCGCGTCGATGACCTTGAGCTTCCAGTGGTCGCCCATCGTGAGCACCTTCGTCACGGCGTGGCTGCTCGCGCTGACGACCCCGGGGATCGAACCGAGGGAATCGAGCAGGAAGCGCGAGAGGAACGCCAGATCGCGCACCTCGACGAGGATCGTGAGCGCGCGCGGGCCGCTCGTGTGCTCGAGGTTGAGGACGTGGGGCAGGCGGGCGATCCGGTTCGCGATGGCGAGGGTCTCCGAGGCGGCGCAGCTCAGCTCGATGACGGCTAGGCACGACTCCGGCGTGCCGTGCCCGGCCGCGCGGCCCGTGACCCACGCCGTGCCGCTGTCGCTCAACCTGTTCCAGCGGCGGGCCACCGTGACCGGGTCGACGTCGAGCGCCCGGCTGAGCTGCGTCCACGACGCTCGCGGGTTGATCTGGAGGCAGTTGACGATGGCGAGGTCGAGCTCGTCCGCGATGCCGGTGGAATCCTGCACGATCTCACCCCTTGCTGCGCAATCCTGCATTTCCCCCGCCTGGTCGCGGGCGAATGCCATCATCATTCACCCGTTTGATGGATGCAAATCTCGACTACCTGGAGCTCAACCCGCATGCCGGCCGACACCACGCCTCTGACCCCGTCCACCACGACGTTGGACTGGATCGCACGCCTCATCGGCGTCGACACGACGAGCCGCGACAGCAACCTGCCGCTCATCGACGTCGTCGCCGACGAGATCCGCGCCAACGGGGTCGAGCCGACGTTGATCCCCAACGCCGAGGGGACCAAGGCGAACCTCCTCGCCACGTTCCCCGCCGCCGACGGATCGACCACGGGCGGCATCGTCCTGTCGGGCCACACCGACGTGGTCCCCGTCGACGGGCAGCGGTGGAGCAGCGACCCGTTCACCTCCGAGGTGCGCGGCGACCGGCTCTACGGCCGGGGCGCGTGCGACATGAAGTCCTTCGTCGGCGCCGTCGTCGCGAAGCTGCCGCAGCTGGCCGCCGAGCCGCTGCGGGAACCGGTCCACCTCGCGTTCTCCTACGACGAGGAGGTCGGGTGCGTCGGCGTGATCCCGCTGGTCGACGAGATCGTCCGGCGCGGTCTGCGCCCGCGGGCCTGCATCGTCGGGGAACCGACGAGCATGAGGGTCATCCGCGGCCACAAGTCGATCACGCTGATCCGGGTGGCCTTCCACGGCCTGGCCGCGCACTCCTCGCTGACGCCGCAGGGCGTCAACGCGATCGAGCACGCCGCCCAGCTGGTGCGCTTCGTGCGCTCCACCGCCGATCGGTTCCGCGCTGACGGACCGTTCGACGAGTTCTTCGACGTGCCGTTCACGACGGCGACGGTCAACGAGATCTCCGGCGGCATCGCGGTCAACACCGTCCCCGCCGAGTGCGCGCTGAGCTTCGAGTTCCGCTCGGTGGCGGGGGTCGACGTCGACGAGATGATCGACGTGTTCCGCACCGAGGTTCGGCGCATCGAGACCGAGATGCAGGCGGAGAACCCGGGCGCCCGGGTCGAGATGTCCGTCGCCGCGTCGACCCCCGGGCTCGACACGGCACCGGACGCCGAGGTCATCCGCCACGTCACCAAGTGGGGTGGCGAGGAGTCGCCGGCGAAGGTCACCTACGGCACCGAAGCCGGTCTCTTCCAGCGCGCCGGCATCCCGACGGTGGTGTGCGGCCCCGGCGACATCGCGCAGGCCCACACGGCGGACGAGTTCGTCGAACTCGACCAGATCGCGCGCTGCGAAGCTCTCCTCGACAACCTCGTCGACGACCTGCGCTCCTGACCGCGCAGCCAGCGTCACCCCTACCGAAAGGGACACATGTCCACCGTCACGCCGGAACGCATCGCGGCCGCCCGAAAGGCCGTGATCAGCAGTTCGATCGGTGCGGCCCTCGAGTGGTTCGACATCATCGTCTACGCGTCGTTCGCGGTCGTCATCGCGAAGAACTTCTTCCCGGAGGGCAGCGGGAGCTCCGGCCTGCTGCTCACCTTCGCGACCTTCGCCATCTCCTACGTGGTGCGCCCGCTCGGCGGCCTGCTCCTCGGCAGCTACGGCGACCGGCACGGCCGCAAGAAGGCGCTCACGGTGACGCTCCTGCTCATGATGGTCGGGACGATCCTCATGGCAGCGGCGCCGACCCACGACGCGATCGGGGCCTGGGCGGGCCTGATCATCCTGCTCTCGCGACTCGTCCAGGGCTTCTCGGCCGGTGCCGAGTTCGGCACGGCCACCACGTTCCTGGTGGAAACGGCGCCGAACCGCAGGGCCTACTACGCGTCGTGGCAGATCGCCAGCCAAGGCGCGTCGATGTTCCTCGCCTCGGCCTTCGGCTACGTCCTGTTCACGTACCTGCCGGAGGAGGACCTCTACGCCTGGGGCTGGCGGATCCCGTTCATCATCGGCATCCTCGTCGGCCCGGTCGGCCTCTACATCCGGGCGCGGCTGTCCGAGACCGAGGAGTTCAGCCAGGGGCCGCGGGAGCAGGCGCCGGTCCGAACGGTGCTGACCCGCCACATCGGCCGGGTCCTCGCCGGTGCCGCGTGCGTCGGCGTCGCGACGCTGTCGGTCTACCTCATCCTCTACATGCCCACCCTCGCGACGAAGCAGCTGGGGGTGCCCGCGAGCGCTGCTTACCTCGGCGGCGCGGTCGCCGGCCTCGTCACGCTCGTCGGCGTTCCCTTCGTCGGCATGCTGGCGGACCGGGTCGGGCCGGCGCGGGTGATGACGTGGTCGGCCGCCGCGGCGCTGGTGCTGGCCTGGCCGCTGTTCCAGGTCCTGGTCGGCTCGCCGACGGTGTTCACGCTGGTCCTGGTCACCGTGGTGCTCGGCGTCATCATGGCGTTCTACTTCGGCCCGCTGCCGGCGCTGCTCACCGCGATGTACCCGGGAGAGGTGCGCACCACCGGTGTTTCCGTCGCCTACAACGTCGGCGTGACCGCGATCGGAGGCGTCGCGCCGCTCGTGCTCACCTGGCTCATCGACGTCACCGGCTCGCTGAACTCGCCCAGCTTCTACTACATCGGCGTCGCCGTCATCTCCCTCGTCGGCCTGTCGTTCGCGCGGCGGATGGAAGGCGTGAACTGACCCCGGACCCTGGAACGACCTCGCGGCTGGCCTGCCCGAAACCGTTCGGGCGGACCAGCCGCGAGGTGTTCAGGTGCTCAGCGCAGCTCGTCGAGGACCTTGGTGACGATGCGGTCGGTTGCCAGGCCGTAGCGCTCGTGCAGCGTCGGCAGGGCTCCGGCGTCCAAGAAGGCGTCCGGCAGCGCGATCGGGACGATCCTCTTGTTCAGGCCCCGGGTCACCACGGCCGAGGCGACCGTTTCGAAGAGCCCGCCCACCACGGTGTGGTTCTCCAGCGTCACCACGAGCCGATCGGTGTCCACTTCGGACAGTACGGTGTCGGCGTCGAACGGCTTGATCGTCGGTGCGTGCACCACCGCGACGTCGACCCGGTGCTTCGCGAGCGCTTCTGCCGCCTGCAGTGCGCGCATCGTCATGAGTCCACTTGAGACGAACACGACGTCCGCGCCGCCGCGCAGCACAGCGGCCTTGCCGAGGCGGAACGAGTAGTCGTACTCGTCCAGCACGGTGGGCACCTTGCCGCGCAGCAACCGCAGGTACGTCGGCCCCTCGGCGGCGGCGAGCTGCGGCACGGCCTGCTCGATGTCCACCGCGTCGCACGGGTCGACGATCGTCAGGTTCGGCATGCCGCGGAAGATCGCCACGTCTTCGGTCGCCTGGTGGCTGGGGCCGTACCCGGTGGTCAGGCCCGGGAGCCCGCCGACGATGTTGACGTTGAGGTTCGGCTCCGCGACGTCCAGGCAGAGGAAGTCGTAGGCGCGTCGGGCGGCGAAGACGCTGTAGGTCGAGGCGAAGGGGACGAGCCCCACCTCCGCCATGCCCGCCGCCGCACCGATGAGCAGCTGCTCGGCCATGCCCATCTGGAAGAACCGGTCCGGGTGGGCCTCGGCGAACACGTGCATGTCGGTGTACTTGCCGAGGTCGGCGGTCAGCCCGACGATCCGGTCGTCGGCTTCGGCGAGCGAAGCCAGTGCATGGCCGAACGGGGCGCTGGTGGTCCGCTGCCCGGGATCGGCGAAGGAGGCGATCATCGCCGAGGTGGTCAGCCGCTTCGGCTTCGTGCTGGTCATCGTGCCCGCCCTCCCGCGTTCTCGGCCAGCTGCTCGCGGCACAGCTGCCACTCGTGCTCCTCGATCCGCATGAAGTGGGCCTTCTCCCTGGCTTCCAGCAGCGGCACACCGCGCCCGATCTTGGTGTCGCAGAGGATCACCGCGGGTTCGCCGACGGGTGCCGATCGCTGCGCGGCGGCGTCGAAAGCCCGCAGCAGGGCTGGCACGTCGTTGCCGTCCACGCGCTGTGCGAACCACCCCGCTGCGGACCACTTCTCCTCGGCGGGCTCGATGCCGAGCACGCCCTGCGTGGGCCCGTCCGCCTGCAGCGCGTTCATGTCCACGATGGCCAGCAGCCGACCGAGGCGGTGGTGGGCGGCGCCCATCGCGGCTTCCCACGTGGAGCCTTCGTCGAGCTCGCCGTCGGACAGGAAGTTGATGATGCGGGGCGCTTCGCCGCGCAGCCGGGTGCCGAGCGCCATGCCGACCGCGACGGTGAGGCCGTGCCCGAGGGATCCGCCGGAGATCTCCATGCCGGGGGTGTAGGACGCCATGCCGGACATGGGCAGGCGGGAGCCGTCGGAGCCGTAGGTCTCCAGCTCCTCGACCGGGATGGTGCCCGCTTCGGCGAGGGCCGCGTACAGGGCGATGGCGTAGTGGCCGGTGGACAGCAGGAACCGGTCCCGCTCGGGCCAGTCCGGGTCGTCGGCCCGGAACCGCAGCTGGTCGGCGTAGACGGCGGCGAGGACGTCGGCGACGCCCAGCGCTTGCCCGACGTACCCCTGGCCCTGCACCTCGCCCATGTCCAGGACGTGGTGCCGCATTCGGTGGGCCGCCGCGCGGACCCGCTCGGCGCGCGCCGCCAGGTCGCTGTCGGTGGCGATCGTCATCGTGCTCCCTTCAATCCGTTGAGATGAGCTGGCATGCATCAAGTCGGACACCCGGAGTCCAGGCGGGCGCTGAGGTTCCGCTACCGGCGCCGCCACGCAGGACGAGGATGGAAAAACCTCGATGTGTCAGCGCGCGGCGGCGGGCCGTGCGTCGTCGTTCTCGGCGCTGAGGCGCCGCGCTTCCTCGCGCTCGCGCTTCCCGAACGTCTCGCGGGTCAGCAGGGCGGCGACCAGGCCGAGGACCGAGTAGACGAGGAACAGCAGCGCGGGGCCCATCCAGCCGAGCGCGATGAACAGCAGCGTGGTGACGAACGGGGTGAAACCGGAGATCATCGCCGAGATCTGGTACGCCAGCGACGCTCCCGACGAACGCGTCTTCGCCTGGAACAGCTCGGGGAACCACGCGCCCTGCGAACCGGCCAGCGCGTTCTGGCTGACGCCGTAGGAGATGACCACGGTGGCGATGATCGCGATCAGCGAGCCGGTGTTGACCAGCAAGAACATCGGGATCGCCCAGGCCGCGTTGAACAGGCAGACCCAGACGTACACCGGGCGCCTGCCGACCAGGTCGGTCAGCCGGCCCCACGCCATCGTGGCGAAGATGCCGATCGCCGAGGCGACGCACAGCGACAGGATGGTCTCGTCGCTGGAGGCCAGCTCCTCCGACTTCAGGTAGGAGATCATGTAGGTGATGGCCACCGCGTAGCCCGCGGTCTCGGCGATGCGCAGTCCGATGCCGCGCAGCAGGTTCGGCCAGTCGTTCTTGATCACGTCGACGATCGGGGCCTTGGCGATCTCGCCGCTGTCCCGGACGTCTTCGAACACCGGCGACTCGGGGACCTTCGACCGCACGACCAGTCCGATGATCACCAGCAGCAGGCTGGCCAGGAACGGCACCCGCCAGGCCCAGTCGCCGGGCAGCGCGACCGAACCGAGGAAGACGAGGTTGGCCAGCAGCAGCCCGATCGGGAAGCCGGACTGCACGATCCCGGTGAACGCGCCCTTCCGCAGCAGCGGGGCGTGCTCGTAGGTCATGAGGATCGCCCCGCCCCACTCGGCGCCGTAGGCGAGGCCCTGGATGATCCGCACCGCGACCAGCAGCGCCGGTGCGAGCACGCCGACCTGGGCGTAGGTGGGCAGCAGGCCGATGGCGAACGTGGCCAGCCCCATCACGATCAGCGAGGCCACCAGGACGGGCTTGCGGCCGATCCGGTCGCCGAGGTGGCCGCCGACGATGCCGCCGAGCGGCCGGGCGACGAACCCGACGCCGAGCGTCGCGAACGCCGACAGCGTCCCGACGACCGGTGAGGCGCTCGGGAAGAACGCGGGACCGAAGTAGAGGGCCGCGGCGGTGCCGAAACCGATGAAGTCGTAGCTCTCGATGACGCCGCCGGCGGTCGATCCCCACGCCACCCGGTGCACGTCCGGTGTTCCGTGCACCGGGCCGCTGGTGCGCAGCGGTTCCGCGCTCATCGCTCACCTCTCCGTTGGGGTAGTCCGATGTCCTCGACACCGGCTCTCCGGTGTCAACATTGCCGCAGATATTCAGCTCTCGACGAGTGTTTGTCAACAGTGCGGCCTGCTCGTTGTCCACGTCTTACGTGCTTTAATCTCGCATCTAGTGCTTGAGTTCTTGTCTGTTGACAGATCGCTGTTAACATTCCGGCATCCGTTCTCGAGGAGGAAACGTGTCCGACCGGTGGCCGGGGTGCTCGTCCATCAGCTTTCGCCATCTCGGGTTGGCCGAGGCGCTCCGCGTCATCGGCGAGTGCGGCTTCACCGAGATCGATCTCGGTGCGCTGCCCGGCGTGTGCGACCACGTGCCCTACGACCTGACCGAAGCCGCGGTGGCCGAGGTGGTGTCGACAGTGCGGGCCAGCGGTCTCGCGGTCCGCTCGGTCAACGGCGACATCGGCGACCTGAACCGCGTGCTCGACGAGCGTGCGGCCCAGGAGCGGGAGACGCACCTGGGACGCCTGCTCGACCTCACCGCGGGATGCGGCGCCGAAGCCCTGGTGCTGCCGTGCGGCGCGCAGTCGCGCGAGCCGGTGACCGGTCTGGACGCCGACCTGGACCGCGTCGCCGGCGAACTCGCCAGGGCCGCCGAGGTCGCGCGAGCCCACGGCGTGGCGATCTGGGTCGAAGCGCCGCACTTCTTCCGCCTGTGCGGCGACGTCGAGCTGGCCGCGCGGCTGATCGAGCGGCTGGACCCGGCGGTGGGCGTCGTGCTGGACACCAGCCACATCGTCGCCTCCGGCGGCGACCCGGCGGACTTCGCGCGGCGGTTCGGGCCGCGGATCGCGCACGTCCACCTCCGGGACGCCAAGCCCGGCGGGATCAACCACAGCATCGGCAACGGCGTGGTCGACTTCCCCGCCGCGTTCGAGGCGTTGCGCTCCACCGGCTACGGCGGGGCGTGCGCGCTCGAACTGGAAACCCGCGATGTCACCGACGACGAACGGCCCGCCGCGGCGGTGCGCGCCGCCCAGTACATCGCAACTCTGCTCTGACCGACGACATTTGGAGGACCTGCAGTGACCAGCACGCAGCGCACGGCAGTGGTGACGGGCGCGGCTGCGCCGCGAGGGATCGGCAAGGCCACGGCCCTGCGCTACGCCCGCGAGGGGTGGGCGGTCGTGGTGCTCGACCTCGACGAACCGGCCGCGAAGGAGACCGCCGAGGACATCGCCGCGCAGACCGGCGCCGCGGTCTTCGCGCACGCCGTCGACGTGTCCGACGAAGCGTCGGTGCGAGCCGCCTATGAGGCGGTGCGAGCGGAGGTCGACGCGGGCCGGCTGCCCGCGGTCGGGGCGCTGGCCAACATCGCGGGCATCACCTCGCCGGTGCCGTTCCTGGAGACCACCCTCGAGCTGTGGAACAAGGTGCTGGCGGTCAACGCGACCGGCACCTACTTGGTCACCAAGGCGTTCCTGCCGGACCTGATCGAGGCGGGCTGGGGGCGCATCGTCAACATGTCGTCGGTGTCGGCCCAGCAGGGCGGGGGAGTGTTCGGCAAGACGCCCTACTGCGCCGCGAAGGCCGCCATCCTCGGCTTCACCAAGTCGCTGGCCAAGGAGCTCGGCGCGGCCGGGGTCACCGTCAACGCCGTGGCGCCGAGCGCGGTGGACACCGACATCCGCGTGGCGGCGACCAGCCCGGAGCTGGAGGACGCCATCACCCGCGGCGTGCCGCTCGGTCGTCAGGCCACGGCGGACGAGGTGGCCGGGGTGATCACCTGGCTGTGCACCGACGACGCCGGCTACCTGCAGGGCACCACGATCGACATCAACGGCGGTTCGTTCCTCCACTGAGGACGGATGGGGTGACATGACTTACTTGTGGGACGACCCGGCGACGTTCGCCGACGACGCGCTGGCCGGGTTCTGCGACCTGCACGCCGACCTGGTGCGCCAGGTGCCCGGCGGCGCGGTGCGGCGGGCCCGGCCGGAACGGCCGAAGGTCGCGGTGCTGCCCGGTGGAGGCTCCGGCCACTACCCGGCCTTCTACGGGATCATCGGGCCCGGACTCGCCGACGGAGCGGTGAGCGGCAACCTGTTCACCTCGCCGTCCGCGCAGGACGCCTACTCGGTGGCGAAGGCCGCGGAGTCCGGTGCCGGGGTGGTGTTCAGCTACGGCAACTACGCCGGCGACGTGATGAACTTCGGCCTGGCCACCGACCGGCTGCGCGCCGAGGGCATCGCCGTCGACAACGTGGTGGTCACCGACGACATCGCCAGTGCCCCGGACGAGGGGCAGCGGCGGGGCATCGCGGGCGATTTCGCGGTCTTCAAGATCATGGGTGCCGCTGCCGAGGAAGGCGTGGACCTCGCTTCGGTCGTGCGGGTGGGCAGGAAGGCCAACGAGCGCACGCGCACGATCGGCACCGCGTTCGCCGGGTGCTCCTTCCCCGGTGCGGCCGAGCCGCTGTTCCAGGTGCCGGACGGGAAGATGGGTCTGGGACTGGGAATTCACGGCGAACCCGGGTTGCGGGACGTGCCGCTGTCCCGGGCCCGGGAGCTCGCGGCGGACTTCGTCCGCAGGCTGCTCGCGGAGAAGCCCGCGGACGCCGGGGACCGGGTAGCCGTGCTGCTCAACGGTCTCGGCTCGGTCAAGCAGGAGGAACTGCTCGTGCTGTGGCGGTCGGTGGCCGCGCTGCTGCGCGAGTCGGGGCACGTCCCGGTGCTCCCCGAGGTCGGTGAGCTCGTCACGAGCCTCGACATGGCAGGCGTTTCGCTCACCCTCACCTGGCTGGACGACGAGCTCGAACGCCTGTGGGCGGCCCCGGCGTCGACACCGGCGTTCCGCCGCGGCCGGATGGCCGACGAGCCGGAGCCGCGGGCGGTCGCGGACGAGCAGCGGGAAGTCGAGCCGGTGGCTCGGTACGCGCCGGCTTCCGCCGAGTCGCGCCAACTCGCTGATCACGTGCTCGGTGCCTTGCGCCGGGTGGCCGCGGTGCTCGGCGAAGCGGAGGACGAGCTGGGAGCCATCGATGCCGTGGCCGGCGACGGCGACCACGGGCGCGGCATGGTCCGCGGTATCGGTGCCGCGGTGACCGCTGCGGAGGAGGCCCAGCGGGCCGGGGCTGGAGCCGGGGACTGCCTCGCGGTCGCCGGGGACGGCTGGGCCGCGCGAGCGGGCGGCACGTCCGGCGTCCTGTGGGGCGCCGGGCTGCGGGCCGCTGGCGAAGTCCTCGGCGACCACGCCGGTGGCGCGGAGGTGGCGGTGAAGGCCGTCGACGCGCTGACCAGCCGCATCGTGTCGCTCGGAGGCGCCGCGGTCGGGGACAAGACGTTGCTCGATGCGCTGGAACCGTTCCGGACCGAACTGCAGGACGCGGTCGCCGCCGGTGCGGCAACGGGCATTGCGTGGACGCGAGCGGCCGAGGCCGCCGACCGCGCGGCCCGGAGCACTGCGGAGCTGGTACCGCGCAAGGGACGGGCCCGCCCGCTGGCCGAGCGCAGCATCGGCACCCCGGACCCCGGCGCGGTGTCCACGGCCCTGATCGCCCGGACGATCGGCGACTACCTGACGGGAGAACACCGATGACCTGGCGAATCGCGATCGGCTGCGACGACGCCGGACTGGACCACAAGGAACGCCTCGCCGCCGACCTGCGCGCCGATCCCCGGGTGAGCGAGGTGATCGACCTCGGCGTGCACCGCGATGCCGAGGACGTGCACCGCCCGTACCCCGAGATCGGGCTCGCCGCGGGAGAGGCCGTGCGCGCGGGATCCGCTGACCGGGCCCTGCTCATCTGCGGCACCGGCATCGGGATGGCGTTGTCGGCCAACAAGGTTCCCGGCGTTCGCGCCACCACCGCCCACGACTCCTTCTCCGTGGAGCGGTCCGTGCTGTCCAACGACTGCCAGGTGCTGACCCTCGGGCAGCGGGTGGTGGGGATCGAGCTGGCGCGCCGCCTCGTGCGCGAGTGGCTCGGTTACGAGTTCGACCACGGGTCGCCGAGCGCGGCGAAGGTACAGTTGATTGCCGAGTACGAACGGTGCTGAGCACCGTCGGGGAGCAGGGACCGAGGAGGGTGCGAGTGGTGGGCCGCCAGGCACAGGCAGGTCGGGAACGCGGTCGGAACCTCCGGCAGATGGCGGTCGACGCCGTGCGCCAGGCCATCACCACCGGCACCTTCCCGCCCGGCACCCACCTCGGCGAGGTGCAGGTGTCCGAGCAGCTCGGCATCAGCCGCGGCACCTTGCGCGAGGCGTTGCGCGAACTGCAGCAGGAAGGCCTGGTCTCCTACGGCGATCGCGGCCGGGTCACGGTCCGGCAGATCGACGAGAAGGACATCATCAACACCTTCACCGTCCGATCCGCGCTGGAGGCGGTGGCGGGCGAAACGCTGGCCGCCAGCTACTACCGGGAGCAGCACTGCGCCCGGCTGCGCGCAGCCGTCGACGACATGGCCGCAGCCGCGAAGGTCTCGCTCGAAGCCCAGATCGAGGCCGACCTCGCCTTCCACGAGCTGCTCTGCGAGCTCACCAACAACGACGCGCTGCTGCGGTCGTGGAAGCTGCTCGAGGGTTCGATCCGCATGTGCATCATGTACCGCGGCTTGGAACGCGCGCTGACCAACATGAGCGCGGACCGGCACTTCGAGATCGTCGCGGCGATCGAATCGGGCGACCCGGTGAAGACCCAGACCGTCATCCAGGACCACATGGTCGCCACCGCCCAAGCACTCCTGTTCGGCACCATCCGCAGCCGCAAGCCGATCAACATCCTCGGCGACACCCCCACCTGACACTCGCGCAAACAGCAGAACAGCCCAATTTCTCGCGAAATTGGCGTTCTCGTGGAACTGCGCCTCTGTGAGCTGTGCTGTTGCTGCTATCCCAGGTCAATGCGGCTGTGAAGCCTGTTCGGGGATATCACTTGCAGGCCTTGTGGTGCCTTTGGTTTTGCCTGGTCAAGGCTCTGTCAGGTCGGTACAGCTACTCGGTGCGCCTGCTCAATTCGCTCGACCACGGCCAACGTTCCTTGGACGCGATCCAGCGTGTACTCGACGAACGAGGGGCGATCCCCGAGGCCCGCTACGTCACTGCGGGCGTATCCGGGGCACGTACCGCATACCGCATGTCCGATGGGCGGCGAATCATGGTCAAGTGGATCCGTCCCACCCGGCTACCTCGATTTCGCGAGGCGGAGTACGCCCGCCTCGCTCCCAGTGCCATCGCTGTGGACTGATCAGACACGAAGGGAATGCCAGTGCCCATCGAGCACGAAGCCAAGATCCTCGACGTTGACGCCGACATCCTGCAGAAGCGGATCCTCGCCGAAGGCGGGCACAAGCACGGCGAAACGCTGCAGCGCCGCTACGTCTACGACATTGCCCCCGGTGATGCCACGAGGTGGATTCGGCTGCGTGACACCGGGCGCGAGATCACCTTGACGATCAAGGAGATCCTCCACGACGGGATTGACGGCACTCAGGAAACCGAGGTCGCTGTCGACGACTTTGAAGCCACCAACGCCATCCTCGCCAAGCTCGGCTACCAGCCCAAGGCCTACCAGGAGAACAAGCGCGTCAGCTTCACCCTCGACGACGCGGAGATCGAGATCGACACTTGGCCGCGCATCCCCACCTACGCCGAGATCGAAGCCGAAAGCAAAGAACAGGTCATCGCCATCGCCGCCCGGCTCGGCTACAGCGAGGACCAGCTCACTGGCGAGAACACCACCAAGGTCTACGCCCGCTACGGCATCGATTTGAGCTCGATCACCGATCTGCGCTTCACCGAGCCGACCGCCTGACTTCCCGGGCCCACGAGGTGAACAGCCTCGGCGACGACGGGGCCGACCAGTTCGGCCAGTGCGGGCCGCAGCGCATCGGTGACAGCGGCCGGACCCCCGCTGCGGAACGAGGTGGCGGGGGTTGAACAGCGGCTGCCGCTTCCTGGGTGCGCGGTCGATCGTTGGGCAATTTGTACAGCAGTGGGGGTGTATTGCCGGTCGGATCGTGCAGAGTGATCAGCTGGGAAGGCGACACTTGCACGGTTGGGCGGTGGTTTCGCAGGCTTCCGCCATGGACGTAGCTGATCTCAAGGCTCTCCACCGCCTGATGCTGGTGGCGCGGCGGCTCGACGAGGAGGCCATTGCCCTCCAGCGCCAGGGCGTGCTGCCCGCCTACGCGCCGGCCAAGGGGCAGGAGGCCGCGCAGGTGGGCAGTGCTGCTGCCCTCGACCTGAGCCGCGACTTCGCCTTCCCCGGTTACCGCGATCTCGGTGCGGCGGTCGCGATGGGCGTCGACCTCGTCTCCTACCTGGCCACGCACCTCAACATCTGGCACGGCGGGCTCTACGATCCGCAGGCCTCGCGGCTCGCGCCGTTCAACGCGGTCGTCGGCGGGCCCGTGACGCACGCCGTGGGCTGGGCGATGGGCGCCAAGCTGGACGAGACCGGCGGCGCGGCCATCTCGTACTTCGGCGACGGGTCCAGCTCGCAGGGCGACGTGCACGAGGCGATGAACTTCGCCGGGGTGTACCGGCTCCCGGTGGTGTTCTTCTGCCAGAACAACGGGTGGGCGATCTCGGTGCCCACCGACCAGCAGGTCGCCGGTGGCTCGGTCGCCGCTCGCGCCGCGGGGTACGGCTTCGAGGGGCACCGCGTCGACGGCAACGACGTGTCCGCGGTGTTCGAGGCGACCCGCGCCGCGCTGGACCGGGCGCGCGACGGCGGTGGGCCGACGGTGATCGAAGCGATGACCTACCGGATGGGCCCGCACTCCACTTCGGACGATCCCGGTCGCTACCGGACGCTGGAGGACGAGCAGGCGTGGACCGAGCGCGACCCGCTCGCCGCCGCCGCGAAGCAGCTCCCCGCCGACGAGGTCGCCGCGTCCGAGGAACACGTCGCGAACGTGGTGCGCGAGGTCCGGGAGGGGCTGCTCGCGCTCCAGGCACCGCCTGCGGAGGAGCTGTTCTCGTTCGTCTACCGCGAGCCGACGAAGGCCCTGCTGGAGCAGCAGCGGGCGTGGAAGGAGTCCCTCGATGCCTGAGCTGTCCTTGCAGCAGTCCTTGAACCTGGCCCTGCAGCACACGTGCGAGGACGACGACCGGGTGCTGATCTTCGGGCAGGACGTCGGCACGCTCGGCGGCGTGTTCCGGGTGACCGACGGCCTCCGGGACAAGTTCGGCGAGCATCGGGTGTTCGACACGCCGCTGGCCGAATCCGCGATCATGGGCATGGCGGTGGGGCTGGCGATGCACGGCTGGCGTCCGGTGCCGGAGATCCAGTTCGACGGCTTCAGCTACCCGGCGATCGACCAGATCGTGAACCAGGTGGCCCGCATGCACTACCGCAGCCGGGGCGTGCTGAACATGCCGATCACGCTGCGGCTGCCCAGCTTCGGCGGGATCCGCGCGCCGGAGCACCACGGGGAGAGCCTGGAGGCGCTGTTCGCGCACGTGCCCGGGCTGAAGGTGGTGTCGCCGTCCACCCCGTCGCAGGGGTACCACCTGCTGAGGCAGGCGATCGCCGACCCCGACCCGGTGATCTTCATGGAGCCCAAGTCCCGCTACTGGCAGCGGGAATCCTTCGACCCCACCGAGCCGGTCGCGCCGATTCCGCCCGGCACCAGCCGGGTCGTGCGCGAAGGCCGGCACGCCACGCTCATCGCGTGGGGTGCGATGGTCGCCCGCTGCGAGCAGGTCGCCGAGCTCGCCGCGGAGGACGGGGTGGAGCTGGAGGTCGTGGACCTGCGCTGGCTCAAGCCGATCGACGTCGACGGCCTGGCCGCCTCCGTCGCCAAGACCCGCCGCGCGGTCGTGGTCCACGAGGCGCCGCTGACCGCCGGGCTGGGGGCCGAGGTGTCCGCGCTGGTCACCGAACGCTGCTTCGGCGATCTGCGCGCGCCGGTGCAGCGGGTCACCGGCTTCGACGTGCCCTACCCGTCGGGGGAGCTGGAGGACGAGTACCTGCCCAGCATCGACCGGATCCTGATCGCCGTCCAGACCGCATTGGAGTACCGCCGTGGCTGAAGTGACCTTTCCCCTGCCCGACCTCGGCGAGGGCCTGATCAGCGCCCAGGTGCTGGAGTGGCTGGTCAAGGAGGGCGACTGGGTGGAGCGCAACGCGCCGCTGGTCGAGCTGGAGACGACCAAGTCGGCGGTGGAGATCCCGTCGCCGCAGTCCGGCTGGATCGCACGGCTGCACGTCGGCGAGGACGAGGAGCTGGCGGTCGGGGACTCGCTGGTCACGTTCACCGTCTCCGACGACCAGGCGGGCATCGTCGGGACCGTGCCCGAGGAGAAGAAGCCGAAGCGGCGCGTCCGCCTGACCGTGCCGGAGGACTGATCGTGTTCGCCACCGCCGGGGACGGCGCGAAGATCTGGTACGACGCGGCTCCGGGGCCGGCTCCGGTGCTGCTGGTCCACGGGTTCGCGTCGGACGCCGAGAGCACCTGGGGCCGCACCGGATGGGTGCGCGCGCTCGCCGACCGCGGTCACGTCCTGGTCGACCTGCGCGGGCACGGACAGAGCGACCGCCCTGCCTCCGGGTACTCGCCGCAGTCGCTGGCGCAGGATGTCCTTACCGTGCTGGACGAAGCTGGTGCGTCCACTGTGGATGTGGTGACTTACTCGATGGGTGGTCTGGTCGGCTGGGAGCTGGCGAAGCTCGCTCCCGGCCGGGTCCGGCGGCTCGCGCTCGGCGGCATCGGCGGGCGTCCCGCCGACCGCGCCTCGATGCAGCGCGTTGCGGAGGCGCTGTCGGCAGGCGACCTGGGCTCGTGCATCGACGAGGTGGAGGGGTGCCGGCTCGACGGTCCGCCACCGGTCCCGGTGCTCTTCGCCGCCGGGGACCAGGACGACATCGCTTCGGACGCACCCGAGGTCGCTGCCGGGTTCGACGCGCCGTTCGTCTCGCTCGGGCGCCGCCACCACCTCAACGCCGTGTCCAGCCGCCGTTTCAAGGAAGCCGCGACCGAGTTCTTCGACCGCTGAGGGTTATGCGGTGCTGACCTGGTGCAGGATTTCGTCCGCTAGTCGCTGCGGAACCTGTTCGGGGATCCAGTGGCTGACTCCGGGGAGTTCGACGAAGCGGTACTGGCCGGACACGAACTCGCCGCAGCGCAGGGCTCCGGCGCGTCCGAGGTAGGCGTCCTCATCGCTCCAGATGTAGGTGGTGGGCACCGTGACCGGAGCGAGCGCGGCGAAGTCCGATGTCGAGGCGCGGTACCAGGACAGGGCCGCGGTCAGCGCGTCCGGTTCGCGGAGGATGCGCAGGTGTTCCTCGACGAGCGAGCTGTCGACGGCACCGCCGAAGCTGGCCCGGAGACGTCGGCAGTCGTCCGCCAGCAGTTTGCGTTCGACTCCGGGACGGCGGAAGGCCTTGATGTAGGCCGATCTCCGCTGCTGGTCGGCATCGCCGGCCAGCGCCCAGTTGAACGCGGCCGGGTGCGGAACGGAGAGCGCGGTCAGGGTCCGCACCCGGTCGGGGTGCCACGCGGCGGCGAACCACGCCACGTTGGCACCCCAGTCGTGGCCGACCAGGTGCGCCCGGGGGATGCCGAGTGCGTCCAGCAGCCCGATGACGTCGGACACGAGGTGCTCGATGCGGTAGGCGTCGACGCCCTCGGGGCGCGCACCGGGGGAGTAGCCGCGTTGATCGGGTGCGAGGACGCGCAGACCTGCCGCGGTCAGCATCGGCATCACCTGGCGCCAGCAGGCGTGCGTTTCGGGGAATCCGTGCAGCAGCACGACGGGTGCGCCGGATTCCGGACCTGCGGTTGCGACGTCGAAGGTCAGCTCGCCGACGCGCACCGCCATCGTGCGTTCCACGTGCGTCCCCCCGCTCATCTCGAGGTCCGGTAGAAGCTGCGGGAAACGTAGCTGGTGGCCTGCTTCGCCCGCAACGCGCACAGTTCGGCCTTGAGCTCGCGCGCCCGCTGGACCTCGGGATCGTCGCCGGGTGCCAGCGCCAGCAGGTCGACGACGTGCAGCGCGTCCTGCACCCGATCGGCGTCGCGGAGGCGGGCGGCGTGGTCGAGCACGGCCTGCTTGTCGGTGATGGCATCGGCGCGCACCGCAGCTGCGTCGGCGGGCCTGCTCGGGTGCAGGTTGGTGGGATTGCCGTCCCACCAACCGGTTTCCGACCGCACGACGTCGCGCACGATGTAGTCGCGGTGCCCGTAGTTCTCCCGCATCCACGGCACGTCGAACAGCTCCGCCGGGTACTTGACGTCGTGCACGATGTCGTCGACGCCCATGCCCCGGTTCAGCCTCTCCACCACGGCGTCGCGCAGCCAGCGCAGAGCGCGAGCGGTCGCGGTGAGCTGCTCGGCCGGGCGGTCGCGCACGACATCGCCGAACTCCGGGATCAGGACCGCCGGGTCCAGCGCGGCGAGCCGGTCGAGGGTGTCGGCCCAGCGGACGGTGTCGCGCATGGTGCGCATCGGGGTGCCGATGTTGGGGATGCCGTTGATCACCGCGGCGCTGCCGTAGAGGATGCGGTCCTCCGGTAGCCACACCGCCGTGACGTCGTCGGTTTCCGACGGGGCCCACAGCAGCCGGACGGTCCGGCCGGTGCTGCCGAGGGTGAGCGACTCCTGGTAGGTCTGGTCGGGGAACGTCAGCGGTGGCACCACCGGGAAGTCCTCGATCGGTCTGCGGAACTGGCGGGTGTTGATGTGGTTCTGCAGCCCGGCGGTTTCGAGGTAGCGGCGGTAGCGTCGGACGACGTTCTCGTGGGCGATCAGGGTCGGCCGCGGTTCCCCGCGTTCGGCCGCGGCCTCGAGGAAACCGGGCACGCCGTAGTTGTAGCCGAGGTGGCCGTGGCTGTAGACGATCCAGCGGACCGGCTTGTCGGTGTGCTCCCGAAGCGACTCCAGGGCGCCCGGAACGAGGTGGGGCGCCGGCCCGGAATCGATGATCAGCAGTCCCTGATCGGTCTCGACGGCCAAGCTGTTGCCCTGCAGGCCGATGGTGAACACCCCGGGCGCGACGACCTGGACTTCACGCGAGCCGAGCAGCGGGCTGCCGTTGGCGTTGTTGGCGAGCATGCGTGCGACACCTCAAACTGTTTTCGAACTCGTTTTGCATGGCGGTGCGGGTGGCGGAACCTCAGCGTCCGCCTGAGCTGCGGGATCCCGGACTTATGTATGCCAATACACGGCGTGCGGGCTGTCCTCGTCAGGCGAACGCTGAGAACCCGCGGCGGTGCAGGCTGCTTAGGTGGGCTATGCGCCTGCGGCGCATCAAAACCAAAGATCAAAGGTAGGTCCCAGGTTTCTCTGCGTGGGTGGGCTAGGCGCGGGCGGTCGGCTCTTCGGTTCGCAAGCCGAGTCGGCGAGCGGTTCGCTCGGGTTGCACGAAGATCGTCGCGAGCGCTCCGCCGACGATCGACAGCACGCCCGTGATGGCGAACGCCATGGCGTAGCCGGTGGTCGGATCGGCGGCGGACTCGATGATCAGCCCGGTCACGTAGGGCGCGATCAGACCGGCGGTGGTGACGATGCCGACCGTGATCGAGAGCACCGCACCGCGCTGCCGGGTGGGGCTGATCTCGGCGTTGACGGTCATCCCGATCGCGAACACGATCCCGCCGAGGCTGAAGGCGATGGTCAGCAGTGCGATCTGGAGCGCGCCTCCGGGCATGAACGGGAACACCACCATCGCGAGGCCGGAGATCATGACCGCGACACCACCGAGCACACCGCGGGACATCCGGCTGGAGACGCCGCGGCGCATCAGCCAGTCGGTCAGCGCCCCCTGGCACACGTTGAACACCACCGAAGCGACCCAGGGCAGGGCCACGAGCGCACTCGCGGTCACCGCGCTGTAGTGCAGCGAGGTCTGCAAGTACGCGGGAACCCACGCCACCAGCAGGGAGAGCGCCCAATAGGCGGCGAAACCGGCGAGGAAGCCGCCCAGCCACGTGCGGTTCAGCAGGATCCGGCGGTACGGCAGCGCGGGTTCGTCCACTTCGGACTGCGCGGAAGAGGCGTGGATCGACGCGCTTCCGGCGACGGTGCCTTCCTTCCCGAACACCGCCCACAGCAGCACCCACACCATGCCGATGACGAACAGCACCAAGAACGCCCAGTGCCAGCCGTAGGTCACGATGATCTTGGTGAGCAGCGGCGCGGCCACCGCCACGCCGAGACCGGCGCCGACGTTGAGCAGCGCGGTGGGCAGGCCGCGCTTCTCGTTCGGGAACCACTTGTGCGCGGCGTGCATGGCGACCGGGTTGGCCGGGCCCTCGGCCGCACCCAGCACGATCCGGCTGGCCAGCAGCACGCCGAAGCCGACCGTGCCGATCATCGGCGCCTGGGTCAGCGCCCAGATCACCGCCAGCACGAGCAGCACCCACTTCGTCTGCACGCGGTTGGTGACGAAACCGACGAGGATCGCCGAGATGCTGAACAGGAAGTAGAACCCGCTGCTGAGCAGGCCGTAGGACGCGGGCGAGAGCCCGAGGTCGTGCATGATCGGCTTCGCGGCCAGCCCGAGCACTGCCTTGTCCGCGAAGTTGATCAGCATGAAGGCCACCAGCAGTGCGATCACGACCCAGCCGCGTCTCGAGGTTCCCCTGGACGCGGCACGCGCACTGATGGCATCGATCTGTGCTGCTGGAGTGTTCATCGCTTCGCTCTCCTTCCGGCGTCTCCGCGGGCGCCCGGGCGGTTGCTAGATGGCCCACCGGGTGCGGCCCGCGGTGCGGGTGCGGAGCTGCTCGGCGTGGTCGGTGCCGTCGAGGACGGCCTGCGATTCGGCGGCGGCCCAGGCGTAGACGCCCTTGGCCATGGTGGAAGTGGCGGCCTTCTCCAGTGCGGTGAACACCTCCGCGCGGGTGGCGTGCGCGGTGTGGTCGTCGGGTGCCGCGTCGGCGGCGAGCTGGGCGAAGTGACCGGCCAGCCGGTGCTCTCCGGCGGTGAGCAGCTCGCGAGCTCGCGCGGCGAGCCGGTCGGCGCCGCCGGCGAGCGCGGCGATCTCGCGGGAGAAGTCCTCGGTGCGGGCGGGTTTGAGGTTGGCGGGGTTGCCGTCGTACCACCCGCCGTAGAGCCGCCAGATGTTGCGGACGACGAATTCCGGCTCGTCGTACGAGGGTTTGAGGTAGGGCTTGGCCAGCAGTTCGGCCGGGGCGGTGACGCCGTGGACGACCTCGTCGAGGGTGGCACCGGCGTTCATCGCCTCGACGGTCTGGTCGTGCAGGGTCTGCAAGAACTCCGCGGTGTCGGTGAGCGCGGTGCGGATCCGATCGGCGCCGACGATGGGCACGCCGTGGCCGGGCAGCAGCAGTTCCGCACCTAGTCCGGCCATCCAGCGCAGCGCCTCGGCCCACTCGGCGGCGTAGCGCTGGACCTTCTGCGGGTTGCCGGGGTTCGGGGACGACCAGATGAAGAAGTCGCCGCAGCACAGGATCCGCCGTTCGGGCAGCCAGGCGATCGTCGCGTCGTCGGTCTCGCCGCGGGCGTGGCGCAGCTGCACGTCGAGCTCGCCGATGCGCAGCGCGCTGGTGTCGCGGTAGGTGACGTCGGGGTGGCGGTACTCGGTGGGCCAGCGGAAACCGGGGGATTGGAACTGCCGCTGGTTGATCACGGTGTTGTAGCCGGCGGTCGCGGCGTAGCGGCGGAACCGGGGCGGGGTGTTCTCGTGCGCCACGACGGTCGGACGCCGCCAGCCGCGCTCCCCGGCCTCGACGTCGAACGGCCCGACGCCGAAGACGTGGTCGATGTGCCCGTGGGAGTACACCGCGGTGTGCAGCGGTGCGTCGGTGCGGGCGCGGGTCGCGTTGAAC
The DNA here is from genome assembly GCF_027853915.1 of Saccharopolyspora oryzae. Lineage (GTDB taxonomy): Bacteria > Actinomycetota > Actinomycetes > Mycobacteriales > Pseudonocardiaceae > Saccharopolyspora > Saccharopolyspora oryzae. Next base: position 173,901 of record NZ_JAQGLA010000001.1, on the reverse strand, counting down.
AGGTCTCCGGCGGTGCGCTTCTCGCCGGTGTCGAAGCAGAACAGGCCGTCGGCGGTGGGGAACAGGTAGACGTTGCCGAAGGCCGGCCACATCCACACCCCGTCGGCGACCTCGTGCAGGCCGTCCTCGCGCAGCCGACCCGAGTGGTAGACGCCGGTGCTGGCCTCGCCCCGCCACACCTGGTCCGCGTAATCGAGCAGATCAGTCATCCGGTGCTCTCCTGTCATGAGTGGGTGATCAGCGCATCGACCGCGACCAGTTCGTCGCCGGTGACGCACAGCGGGTTGATGTCGATCTCGGCGAACTCCGGGTGCTCGGTGAGCAACCCGGTCAGCGCCTCGATCGCCCGGGCAGTGGCCGGAACGGGGGCTCCGAGCACCGCGCCGGCCCAGCCGGCCAGCTCCTGGACCTGCTCGTCGGTGGCCGGGAGCAGCAGGGCTCGCCGCGGCGCGGTCGCGTCCTCGGCCCGGTCGCCACCTGCGCCGAGCAGCACCGCAGTGCCGTACACCGGATCCCGGGTCGCGCCCAGCGCCAGCTCGGCGGTGTGCGCGAGCATCGGCTGGGCGACCAGCGCGCGGTCCGGGTCCGTGGACACCTCCGCCAGCCGGTCGGCGATCACGGCCGCCACCGCGGGCAGCTCCGCAGGAGTCACCCCGACCCGCACCAGGCCCGCGCGGGCGCGGTGCGGAACGTCGGCGGCGTCGCCCTTCACCACGTACGGCCCGTGCCAGCCGGATCGGCGCACGGCATCGGTCAGTGCGGTCGCATCCGACGCGGAAACGGTGTCCACGTGGCTGATCCCGGCCTCCGCCAGCAGCGGCGCGGACCGCAGTTCCGACCACAGTGGACGTTCAGCGGGCGTGCTCGTGTCTTGCGGGGCGGGCTCGGGGACCGCGTCCGGTATCAGGACCTGAATCCGCCGCAGCAGCGCGCCGATGCTGGGCAGCACGGTCTCGGGACGCCCGAGCTGCTCCAGTTCCCCGGGCGGGGCGCACGCCCACACGAACCAGGTCGGGGTGCGCATCGCCGCCGCGGCCTCGACCAGTCGGTGGTACGCGTCGCGGAACCGGTCGCCGAAGGTCAGGTACAGCACCACGCCGTCCAGCTCGGGGTCCTCGTCGAGGGAGCCGAGGAGCTCCTCGACCCGGTCCAGCCAGCGGATGATGTTGCCGCCGAGGTCCACCGGATTGGTGTCGGTGGCTTCCACCCCGCCGACTTCGGCGAGCTTCCGGCGGGTGGCCGCCGACAGCGGCGGGATGCGGGCGCCCATCGCGGTGAGGTTGTCGGCGAGCACTCCGCCAGCCCCGCCGGACATCGTCAGCACCGCCAGCCGGGGTGCCGGGGGCAGCGCGGTCTTCTTGCGCGCGCACAGCACGGCGTCGACGAGCTGATCGTCGTCGGTGACCAGGTCGATGCCCTCCTGGCGGCACAGCGAGGCCAGCAGCAGGTGATCACCGGCGACCGCCGCGGTGTGCGAGAGCGCGGCGCGCTTTCCGGCCGCACTGCTGCCCACGGTCAGCGCGACCACCGATTTGCCGAGTTCCCGGGCCTGGCGCCCCAACGCCCGGAGCTCCGCGGCGTCCCGCACGCCTTCCAGGTACAGCACCAGGACCTCGACGTCGTGCTGCGCCAGCAGGTAACCGCCCAACTCGCACGCCGAGACGCAGGCCTCGTTGCCGACGCTGGCGTAGTAGGAGTAGCCGAGCCCCGCTCGTTCCAGCAGGTCGGCCAGCACGAACCCCATCGCCCCGCTCTGCGTCACCACCCCGATCGGACCGGGGTCCAGCCGCGGCCGGTCCAGGAACACCGTGGTGGACACCTGCACCGCGGTCGGACGGCTGACCACGCCGAGGCAGTTCGGGCCCAGCACCGGCATGTCCCCGGCGGCGCTCCGCAGTTCCTCCTGCAGGTCGTCGTTGCCCTCCTCAGCGAACCCGGACGCGTACACGACGGCGGCTCCGGCACCGATCTCGCGGGCCTCCCGCAGCAGACCGGGCACGGCAGTGGCCGGCGTCGCCAGCACCACCAGGTCCGGGCCGTAGCCGACCTCGGCCAGCGAACCCACCACCCGCACTCCCGGCAGGCTCAGCTCGCCGCGGGCGACCACCACGATCTCGCCCTCGTAACCGCCGTGGACCAGCCGCTGCACGGTGATGCGGCCCCACGACAGCGCCGTCGTGGCCGACACCCCCACCACGGCGATCGACTTCGGCCGGAACAGCGGTTCGCAACGCGCGGCATCGGGCACCGTGGGCTCCTTGTGATCTGGGCCATGTACCGCTCGACTGTGCTCCAACCGCTGCTGTGCGGGTAGCGCACTTACCCCACGATTTCCGCTAGCGTGTTGTGACATGTCACAAGATCTGTGGGATCAGCTCGAGCGCAGAGCTCCCGAGATCGCCGACCGCGCGATCCAGGCGTACGCCGCCGCCTCGCCGCGCTACCAGGGCACCGTTCCGGAGCACCTGTACCGGCACATGGCGCACACCACGCGGGAGTTCGCACGGCTCTACGTCCGCGTGGTCAAGCAGGAGCGGGAGCTGCACGACGACGAGCTGCTGCTGTTCGCGAACAGGGGACGGGAGCGCGGGGCGGAGGGCCTGCCCATCGCGGATTTCATGGACGCGTACCTGGTGGGTGCCCGGACGATCTGGGACGAGCTGTCGCGCCTCTCCCGCGGCGCGCCGCCGGCGGTCGCGGGCGACGCGCTGCTGCGGTGCTTGCAGTCGGTGATGCACGCCGGCTTCCAAGCGCACCAGGAGGAGTCCCAGGCCGCGCACAGCGAGGAGCGGGAGAACATGCGTGCCGTCGTGCGCGCACTGGTGGACGGGCAGGCCACGGCCGAGTTCGCCGACCGCGTCGACCTCAGGCTGGCGGACAGCTACGCGATCCTCGCCCTGCGATTCGCCCCGCACCCGTCCGAATCCGTCGGCGACGCGGTCGGACGCCGCCTCGCCGGACGGCGCAAGGTGCACCGGATCACCGAGGAGCTGACCCGTTCGCTGGCCGACGACGCCCTCGTCGCCCTGGACCCGGACGGGGGCCTGTTCCTCGTCCCGTCCGAGCCCGATCGCGCCGCCGCCGACTTGGCGGCCGCTCGCGCCGCGATTCCCAGGCTGCAGCGCGCGGCGGGCATCGACGTGATGGCGGGGTTCGCCCACGCCGGCTCCCGCGCCGAGGTGCCGGCCGCTGCCGGCCAGGCTCGGCACCTCGCGCAGCTGGGCAGCCCGGCCGAGGTGGCCGTGCTCGACGACCTGCTCTTCGAGTACCAGCTCCACCACAGCAGCGAAGCGGTCCCGCACTTCCTGTCCATAGTGGACGAACTGCGTCGCGAACCGGACTTGCTGGTGACGTTGAAGGAGTACTTCGCCGCGGACTTCAACCGCAGGCAGACGGCACGCCAGCTGCACGTCCACCCGAACACGATCGACAACCGCCTCTCCCGCATCGCCAAGCTCACCGGAGCCAACCCCAGAACGGCCCGCGGCCTGATGAGCCTGGCCGCAGCCCTGACGATCGCCGCCGAATCCCCCAGCTGAACTGAGCCGTGCAAACCACGACGACAGCGCTGCCCACGGCTTCTAGTCGGACGAGATGTCCATTGCTGGCCGCACGTATCGGTTGAGGTCTGGCCGCGCGGATTGCGCCTGCTGGCAGCCCCTCGTGCCGAGCATCGACCCCGGCGCTCGCCAGCGGGGTCCGACGCGCGATGTGGTGGTCCGTGAACGCTTGCGGAACGACGGTGAGAGGCGAGTGGAGATGATCCGGTGAGAGGCCCGATCTAGTCGGCGTCCGCGCTCGTCAGGTCGTGGAGGGTGCGTTCCAGGTGCGCGCGCATCTCGGCCTGGGCGTGGTCGGGGTCGCCCGACCGGATCGCTTCGAGCAGGGCGCGGTGTTCGCGGGCGAGGTCTTGCGGCCCCGGGTAGGAGGCGCGCAGCTGCGCCAGGCAGAGCTGCATTTCCTCTTGCATCGCAGGGTAAATCCTGCTCAACCGGGGGCTTCCGGCTGCGTTGATCAACGCGATGTGGAACGCGGTGTGCGCTTCGACCCGGTCTCCCCAGCTCGCGTCTCGCGGCAGGGCTTCGAGCGCTCGCAGCGACTGTTCAGCCGCATCCAGGGAAAGCTCGTTCTCGACGATGCGGCGGACGGCTTCCAGCTCGAGCGGGGTGCGCACGAAGTACAGATCGCGCACATCGGCTTCGGTGAACGCGGGGACGACCAGGGAACGTCCTCCGGCTTGCTGCGCGAGGTGGCGGCTGAGCAGGACTTGCAGGGCCGAGCGCACCGTAGGCCGCGCCACCCCGAACTTGGCGGCGAGCCCGTTCTCGGTCAGGGGCTCTCCCGGTGCGAGCTCACCGCTGAGGATCTGCTTGCGGACTTCCGCGACGAGCGCGTCCCTGGTGGTCATCGTCTGCAGCACGGTTCTCATCCTAGAAGCCGCCCCGAACGGTCTCTTGCATATCTGTATAACAGTGCACCAGCATGTCGCCAGTTCCGCGTTGGCTCTTCGAGGAGGCTGTTCATGGGAGACGTGCGCTGGGCGACGTTCGACTGCTTCGGCACTTTGGTGGACTGGCGCCACGGGATCGCGACCACTGCTGAGCTGCTCTTCCCGGGGCGCGGCCCGGAACTCTTGGAGCTCTACAACAAGCACGAGCGGAAGGTGCAGGCGGAGACTCCCGCGATGCGCTACGGCGGTGTGCTGGAGGAGGCGTTGCGCCGGGCGACACGGGAAGCCGGTCTCGAACTCCGCGAAGACGATGCCTCCGCGCTTTCCGCGACGATCCCCTACTGGCCGGTCTTCCCGGACGTCCCCCGCGCACTGGCCGATCTGCGCGCCGCGGGCTGGCGGCTGGCCCTGCTGACGAACTGCGACAACGTCTTCATCGGCGAATCACAGCGGCGGCTGGGCGTGCACATCGACGCGGTCGTCACCGCCGAGCACGTCGGCTCGTACAAGCCGAACCCCAGCCACTTCACCCGGTTCGAGGAGTCGTTCGGCGCCATGAGGGACAACTGGGTGCACGTCGCCGAGGGCTACTTCCACGACATCGAGCCGGCGCACGCCCTCGCCATCCCGCGCGTGTGGATCAACCGCCAGGGCTTGACCGACGACCCGTCGATCGCCGACGTGGTCCTGCCGGACCTGGCGGATGTGCTCAACGCGGTCGAGCAGACCCACGCGGCCGCCCAACGACGCTAGGCGACCGCATGTTTCCCCGGGTCAGGAGTCGTCGCCTGCGATGTTCGCGACGGTGCTCTCGAAGCTGGGGCGGGTGATCATCGCGTAGGCGTAGACGGCCGCGCTGAACACCGCCATGATCGCGGTGCCGGAGACCATGCCGATGGGGCCGTTGCCGCCGGGCAGCAGGGAATCCGGGTCGGGGCCGAACTCGCCGAAGTAGCTGATGATCGCCATGCCCGCGATCCACAGCACGCACCACGACCCGGCGCGCAGGTCCAGCGCGGGCAGTGCGCGGCGGGCGAACCGCCGGTAGCCGATCAAGAAGACGTAGCCGAGCGCGATCGCCAGGAAGAGCTTCTCGTTGATCTGCCACCCGGTCCAGAACACGATCAGGTTCGCCGACAGGAAGCCCAGGTAGGCGATGGTGTCACCGCCGGGCAGCCGGAACGGTCGCGGCTGGTCCGGCAGGGTGCGCCGCAGCGCGCCGTACACCACCGGGCCGAACGCGAAGGTGAGCACCGTCGCCGAGGTGATGAAGCCGATGATCTTCTGCCAGCCGGGGAAGGGCAGGAAGAACACGCAGCCGAAGACGAACGTGAACACCGCGGCCAACCACGGCACACCGCGCCGGTTGAGCTTGGTCAGCGCCAGCGGTGCGTTGCCGTTCTGGGCGTTGGCGTAGGCGATCCGGGTGGTCACCGCGGTGTAGATCAGCCCGGTGTCACCGGGGGAGACGATCGCGTCCGCGTAGAGGGTGATCGCCAGCCAGGTCGCGCCGAGCAGGGTCGCCAACCCGGCCAGCGGGCCTGCGACGTCGGTGAAGGTGACCTCGGACCACCCGGCGCCGAGCAGTTCGCTGGGCAGTCCGGTGAGGAACGCGACCTGCAGCAGCACGTAGATCAGGCCGGTGACCACGATCGAGCCGATCACCGCGAACGGCACGTTGCGCTGCGGGTTCGCGGACTCACCGGCGAATTCGACGCCCTGCCGGAACCCGAGGTAGGCGAACACGATGCCGCCCGCGGGCAGCGCGGTGAACACCGCGGCGGTGCCGTTGGGGAACAACCCGCCGTGCGCGACGAGGTTGTCCGGGTTGAACGACAGCGCGAAGAACGTGCCGATCACCACCACGATGACCAGCAGCTTCCACCAGACCAGCAGGTCGTTGAACCGCACGAAGGCCTTCACCCCGAGCACGTTGATGACGCTGAACACCGCCATCAGCGCGATCGCGACGAGCAGCCCGGGCGGGGTCGCGACCAGCACGCCGTCCTCGGAGGTCATCAGCCACGGCAGGTAGGGCTTGGCGTACTGGATCACCGCGAGGACCTCGCTCGGCGCGGACGCCGCGCAGGCCACCCACATCACCCAGCCGGCGAAGAAGCCCGCGAAGGAGCCGAACCCGTACTGCGGGAACCGGATGACCCCACCGGTGACCGGGAACATCACGGACAGCTCGGCGAAGGTGAGGCCGATCAGCGTCACCATGACCGCACCGATGATCCAGGAGAAGATCGCGCCGGGACCGGCGATCTGCGCCGCGGTCAGCGCGCCGAACAGCCAGCCCGAGCCGATGATCGATCCGATGCCGGTGAACAGCAGGCTCCGGCGCCCGATGTCCCGGCGCAGCCCGGTGTCCATCCGGACGGTGGTGCTGCGACTGCCCGGTGCGGTCGGTGAAGGTGCTGCCATGCCGTGCCTCCCTGCAGGTTCGGGCGCGGGACGGGGGTCAGCCCCGGCTGACCAGTTCGGTGAGCAGGATCTGGGTCCTGGTGTGCACGACTGCCTTCGTCCGCTGCAGCCGCAGGATGATCTGTTCGAGGTGGTCGGAGTCCCGTGCGTGGATCAGCGCCAGGGCGTCGGCACTGCCCGCCGTGGTCCACGCCCGCACGATCTCCTCCTGCTCGGTGAGCAGTGCGGTCAGCGCCTCGCGGGTGACCCCGGCGGCGGCGAAGACGCCGATCAGGGCTTGCAACCCCAATCCGAGCCTCCGCTGGTCGAGCTGAACCGTGTACCCGCGGATCACGCCCGATGCTTCGAGCCGCGCCATGCGGCGTTTGACAGAGGATGGGGCGAGCCCGGAAACCTCGGCAAGGCGTTCCAGCGAGGTTCGGGCATTTCGGCCGAGTTCGTGCAAGATTCTTCGATCTACGTCGTCCACGTCCCGGATTCTTGCATTTTCCGGGGAAGTCGCGGCCGTTTCATCGACAGCGGTTCCGGCGCGACTTAGCTTCCGGCGCATGGAGATTCGCCGGAGGACCCCATCGGCCGAGACGCTGTCCGCAGTTGCCGCGGACCTGTTCGGGGTGGCCGCGGAAGTCACGCCGCTGCCCGGGGAGCGGCACGCCAACGCGCGGCTGGACGTCGGCGGCAGACCGCGCTACCTGCTGAAGGTCTACTCGGCGGACACCGCGGAATCCGATCTCGCGCTGCAGAACGCCTTGCTGGAGTGGCTTTCCGACGCCGGTACGACGACGCCGTCCGGCACCGCCGTGGTGGACGGGGAATCCCGGACCGCGCACCTGCTGGACTGGGTGGACGGCCGCGAGTGGTCCCAAGCCGGTCCGCCGGAACCGGCGCGGTTCGCGGCCTTGGGCGCGGCGGTCGCGCGGCTGGACCGGGCGCTGGCGGGCTTCGAGCATCCCGGGCTGGACCGCGCCTACCGGTGGAACCCGTTGCAGGCGAAGGAACTCCTGGCGAGCCTGCCGCTGGTCGACGCCGCCGATCGGCCGTTCGCGGACGCGGCTTTGCAGCGGCTCGGCGAGCTCCTGCCGGAGCTGCTGGAGCTCCCGCAGCAGGCGATCCACAACGATGCCAACGAGAACAACGTGATCGTCGCGGACGACGGGTCGATCGCCGGGATCATCGACCTGGGCGATGTCGTGCGCGCCCCGCGGGTCTGCGGGCTGGCGGTCGCAGTGGCGTACGCGCAGCTGGGGGTGCCGGACCCGGTTTCCGCGGCGTGCCAGGTGGTTTCCGGCTACCACCAGGAATCGCCGCTGACCGAGGTCGAACTCCGGTTGCTGCCCGAGCTGGTCGACGCCCGGCTCGCGATGAGCATCATCAACGCCGCCGAACAGCGCGCCGCCGACCCGGACAACGCCTACCTGTCGATCAGCCAACCCGCGATCCGCGCGCTGATCTCGGACCTGGCTGCGGAGCCCCGGCCACTGCTGGCCGCGCGATTCCGCGATGCCTGCGGCTACCGCGCGGTCGCGGCCGAGCGGAAGGTCGTGACCTGGTTGCGGTCGGCCGCCTGCGATCCCGCACCGATGCTGCGCACCGATCTGCGCACGGCTGACGTGCACTGCATCGACTGGACGGCGCGGGGACCGGCGGAACTGCAGATGCAGCGCGGTGCGGATCAGGTGGCAGCCGCGATCGACGCGCAAGTCCGGGCCACCGGCAGCGCCATCGCGCTCGGCCGGTACCGGGAGGACCGCGTCGTGTACCGCTCCGAGGCGTTCGCGGGGCAGGGCGGCCGACGCAGCGTGCACATGGCGATCGACGTGTTCACCGCCGCCGACGAGCCGGTGTTCGCGCCGCTCGACGGAGTGGTCGCCGCAGTGGACTACCGGCCGGCGGAATGCGACTACGGCGGCGTGCTGCTGCTCGAACACCGCTGCGGGGACGGGACGCCGTTCTGGCTGCTGGTGGGGCATCTCAGCCAGGCGAGCACGACCGGGCTGCGGCCCGGCGACGCCGTCCGGCGGGGCGAGCGGATCGGCTGGACAGGTTCGGCGCCGGAGAACGGCGGCTGGCCACCGCACATCCACGTGCAGCTGTTCACCACCCTGCTCGGTCGCTCGACCGATCTGCCCGGCGCGGTGCGCCCGGACGAGGTCGACGTGTGGGAGAGCATCTCGCCGAACCCGAACCTGGTCCTGCGCGCGCCGGAGCCCACCGCGGTCGATCCCGTCCGCTCCGCGGCGGACATCGCGGCCCGCCGCCGGACGAACCTGTCCACCGCGCTGTCGCTGAGCTACGCCGAGCCGCTGCACATCGTGGCCGGGGAAGGCGCCGAGCTGATCGACGCGGACGGGCGGCGCTACCTGGACCTGGTCAACAACGTCTGCCACGTGGGGCACTGCCACCCGCGGGTGGTCGAAGCGCTGTCCGCGCAGGCGGCGGTGCTCAACACCAACACCCGGTACCTGCACGCCGGGATCACCGAGTACGCCCGGCGGCTGGCGGCCACCTTCCCGGACCCGCTGAACGTGGTGCTGCTGACCAACTCCGGCAGCGAGGCCAACGACCTGGCGCTGCGGCTGGCGCGCACCGCCACCGGGCGGGAGCACGCGCTGGTGCTGGACTGGGCCTACCACGGCAACCTGAGCTCGTTGATCGAGATCAGCCCGTACAAGTTCAACCGGGCCGGCGGCACCGGGCCGGGGGAGCGGGTGCGGATCTGCCCGGTTCCCGACCCGTACCGGGGCGAGTTCGGCGGCGACGGCCCGCGGTACGCGGCGGAGGTCGCGGTGCAGTGCGCGGAGCTGCCGCCCGCCGCGTTCATCCACGAGTCGATTCCCGGGTGCGCCGGGCAGCTGGAGCTCGCCGACGGCTACCTCGAGGCCGCCTACGCGGCCGTTCGGGAGGCGGGCGGTCTGTGCATCGCGGACGAGGTGCAGTGCGGGTTCGGCCGGGTCGGCACGCACATGTGGGCGTTCGAAGCTCACGGCGTGGTGCCGGACGTCGTCACCCTCGGCAAGCCGATCGGCAACGGCCACCCGATCGGCGCGGTCGTGACGACACCGCAGGTGGCGCGGCGATTCGTGACCGGCATGGAGTACTTCAACACGTTCGCGGGCAATCCGGTGTCCTGCGCGGTGGGCCTGGCGGTGCTGGACGCGGTGGAGGACGAGCGGTTGATGGCGAACGCGGCGACCGTCGGCGCGCACTTCAAGGACGGGCTGACGGCTTTGGCGGAGCGCCACGAGGTGATCGGCGACGTGCGCGGGCGCGGGCTGTTCCTCGGCGTCGAGCTGGTCTCGGACCGCCGGAGCAAGGAACCGGATGCCGCGACGGCGCGGCGCGTCGTGGAAGCGGCCAAGCGGGAGGGCGTGCTGCTGTCCACCGACGGACCTGCGGACAACGTCCTGAAGATCAAACCGCCGGTGGTGCTGACCGCGGACCAAGCAGACCGCGCGGTGTCCGTCCTCGACCGCGCGCTCCGGGAGGGGTGAAACCCCGGCAGATCAAGACCTCCGCTCCCTTAGTCCAGTTTGGACGCGTTACAGCCGGCCGCGGAGGTAGGAGAAGAACCCGGGAGTCTTGGTGACGCGGAGGCGGGTGAGCTTGCGGTAGCTGATCAGCCACCGGCCCTCCACCTTCCGGTACTCCTCGTGGTAGTGGCCGTAGCCGTGCATGTGCTCGGTGACATCACCGTGCTGCCACCAGAGCTCGTCCTCCATCGCCCAGATCCCGCGTGCCGTGGTCGGGGAGGTGAGCTCGATCTCCGGCATGTGGCCGTGGTGCACCGTGGTGACCTTCGTGTCGCCGTCGAGGAGCCCGGAGATCGCCTTCGTCAGCGCTACGGCTCCGACCACCTTGTTCGCCTGGCCGTCCGCCTGCGGCCGGTTCTCGTCCGGAACGTCGGCGTACGACTCGCTGACCACGTCGTCGGTGTGGCACTGCGCGTACTGGTCCCACTGCTTCGTGTCCATCGCGCGGAGGCGCTTGGCGAACAGCGATTGGATCTCCGACATCGCCAGCACCTGCTCCGCCGCCGACGGAGTCGCACCCGCGTGATCGCTCGACATGCCGTTCCTCCTGCGTCGTCGTCGGCGTTGACCGGCAGTCGCGGTGGCGACGGCCTCCGCCCGGATGCGCCGGGCGGCGCGCGGGCCCGTCGGGCGTTCAGCCCGCTCCGCTCGTCCGCGAATTGCCCAAGCGCTTGCTTGATGACGGGAAGGCTAACCACGCTCCGGGGGAGCGTCAAGGTGAAGGCCGCGTTCCCGTGATCATCGGAAATCCTTTGAGCGGGCGCTCTTCCGCGCCGATCGCTGAGACGCACCGGCGCGGTACCACTGTCCAACCCGCGGGCAACTCCCGGTGAGTGGGAAAGCTGCGTGCATCCAGCGGGACTGGCTGCAACCCTGAGCCGCCGCATCCATCGGAGGAACGGGGAGAGTCGACATCGTGGCTGTGCGAATGGGTGTCAACACGCCGGTGGTGCTGCAGATCCCGAACCACAGCCCGGCCTGGGAGGCGAAGGCGGGCATCGACGAGGTCGCGCGCATCGCCGAGGTCGCCGACGAGCTCGGCTACGACTTCCTGACCTGCAGCGACCACGTCGCCGTCCCGGAGGGCTCGCCGTCCGCGATGATGGGTGGCATCCGCGGCACCCTGTACTGGGATCCGCTCGCCACGCTGTCCTACCTGGCCGCGCGGACCCGGCGGATCCGGTTGTGCACCAACGTCCTGGTGCTCGGCTACCACCACCCCCTGGCGATCGCCAAGCGCTTCGGCACGCTCGACATGATCAGCGGTGGGCGGCTCGTCCTCGGGGTCGGCGTCGGCAGCACCGCCGAGGAGTTCGCGGTGCTCGGGGCGCCGTTCGACGACCGGGGTCCCCGGGCGGACGACGCGATCGCCGGACTGCGGGCCGCCCTGTCGAAGCGCCTGCCGTCCTACGAGGGCCGCTTCTACCAGTTCTCCGACCTGGTGGTGGAACCGCACGCGATCCAGGAGCGGGTCCCGATCTGGGTCGGCGGCAACACCGCGCGCGCCGCCCGGCGCGCCACCGCGCTGGGCGACGGCTGGCTTCCGGCGGCCATGGCACCGGAGCTGCTCCGCGCGCGGCTCGACCAGAACCCGCCGCCAGGGCCCGATTTCGACGTGGTCGTCAACACCGTCGAAGCCCTCGACCCGGTCGGCGACCCCGCAGGGGCGGAGCAGGCCGTTGCGGCCCTGACCGAGGCCGGCGCGACGACCGTCGTCCCCCGGCTGCGGCACGAATCGCTGGAGCAGTACCTCGATCAGCTGCGGGCGATGGCCGAGCTGCCGTGCTTCGCGCCGTCCCGAGCCGGGTGAGGTGCGAGGGGACCGTCCTGACGAGTTTTCCGGACAGGGGAGTGCGCATGACCGACGCGAGCACCGGCGCCACCGCCGACCGGATCGCCGCTCTCGAACATCGCCTCGCCGAAGTCGAGGACCGGTTGGCCCTGCTGCAGATCGTCGCCGCTTACGGTCCGGCCGTGGACAGCGGTTCCGCCGAGGTGACCGCGGCGATGTGGACGGCGGACGGTGTGTACGACACCTTTCCCGCTGCGCTCGCCGGGCAGGCCGCGATCGGCGACATGGTGACCGGCGAGATGCACCAGGGCCTGATCGGCTCCGGTGCCGCGCACCTGCTCGGGATCCCGCACATCGAGCTGAACGGGGACTCGGCGGTCGTCACCAACTACTCGCAGCTCGTGCTGCGCGAACCGGACTCGGACGGCTACCGGATCTGGCGCACGGGCGTCAACCGCTGGGAGTTCACGCGCACCGCGGAGGGCTGGCGGGTCGTCCGCCGGATCAACCGGCAACTGGACGGGACCGCGGAGGGCCGCGATCTGCTCGCCGAAGCCATCGACCCCGCAGACCCCGGCCGGTAGCAGCCGCACCCGGGCGGCCGGAACGCCGTCCTCGACAAGGAGTCTGCGCGCGTGTCCTAGGCGGTCTCCGAGGTGGTTCCTAGGGTTTGCCGAAACGAACCGCTCCACCTGGAGGAAGAATGGGCGAGGCTTTCATTCCGGTCGGCGCGCTCGGCGAAGGCTTTGCGCCGGAAGCCGACATCCTCGAACCGACCGAGGACCTCTCGGGGACGCGCTTCGCGCTCGACCTCGACGGGCCGCGCAGCCTCGAGATCGGCGACGGTGTCGCGTCGTGGGATGGCCGCACCGACGTTCCAGTGCGGGTCACGTCGGTCCGCAGCGGCGTCTACCTCGTCGACGGCGTCGTCGACGAGACCTCGACGACGTTCGTGCTCGACACCGACGCCGGGCTGGTGACGCTCGTCGAAGGCGAGCTGCCCGGCCCGGAGGTGCGCGCCGAGTCCGCCTACACGCGGGTGCAGCGCGGCGACGACCCCACCGGTGTCACCGCGCGCATCGTGCACGGCGCGATCGGCGGTTCGTCGGCGGCCCGGCACGCGCCGACGGATGCGCTCGTGGGCCTGCGCAACCGCTACACCTATTCGCCGAACGAGGTCTACGAGCACATCTACCTCACGCCCGACCGCTACACCTGGCACTGCTTGCAGGGCGTGGAGCAGGGGCTCGCGGACACCGACCGCTGCCACCACATCGGCATCCGGGACGGCCTGACGTTGTTCGTGTGGCGGGAGAAGATCGTGCCCACCCTCGGGCTGATCCTCATCGACCTCGACGGCATGCGGACCGACGGCAAGCTCTTCGGCAACGACGGGTTCGACACCACCTCGCTGGTGAACTTCCCGGTCGGGGCGCGGGCCGAAATCCTCAACCGGACCACCCACCCCGCGGCGTCCGGGCCGGAGCAGGCGTGACCACCGCGTCCGCCCCGGAAACCGAGCTCCGGGGACAGCTCGGGGTCAGCGGCGTCGTCTTCCTGGTGCTGGCCGCGGTGGCACCGCTCACCGGGATCATCGTGATCGGCGGGATCTGCATCGCGGTCGGCGTCGGCGGCGGCACCCCGGTGATGTTCCTGATCGCCACCGCGGTGTTCCTGCTCTTCGCCGTCGGATACGCGCAGATGGCGAAGAAGCTGGTCAACGCAGGCGGCTTCTACGCCTACGTGGTGCGCGGGCTCGGCCGCACCGCCGGGCTGGTCGCGGCGTTCGTCGCGGTCGTCGGCTACAACTGCTTCGTCGCCGGTGCGGTCGGCACGAGCGGGTTCTTCACCTCCGAGGTCGTCGGCAGCGTGCTCGGCCTGCACGCGCCGTGGTGGGTGTGGAGCCTGGTCTCGGTGGTCGGCGTGTGGCTGCTGACCAGGGCCGGGATCGATTTCTCTGCGAAGGTGCTCGGCGTCGCCCTCGTCTGCGAGGTGGCGATCCTGCTCGTGCTCGACCTCGCCATCCTCGTTCGCACCGGCTTCTCGTTCGAGGTGTTCCAGCCCGAGGTGTTCCTGTCCGGTTCGCTCGGCCTGGGGCTTCTGTTCGCTGCGAACGCCTTCGTCGGATTCGAGGCGACCGGGCTGTTCAGCGAGGAGGCCCGCGATCCGAAGCGCACGATCCCGCGCGCGACGTACGTGGCGATCGCGTTCATCGGTGCTTTCGCGGCGGTGACGACGTGGGCGATCGTCTCGGCGCTCGGGGTCCGGGAGGCGGGCGGGATCGCGGCCGACCACCTGGACGCGGGAGACCTGGTCTTCACGGTGTCGGAGGACTACCTCGGCTCGGCGCTGACCGGCGTGATGCAGCTGCTGCTGGTGGTGAGCCTGTTCGCCGCGCTGCTCGCGCTGCACAACTCCGCGGCTCGCTACCTGTACGCGCTCGGTCGGGTCCGCGTGTTCCCGAAGCAGCTCGCACGCACCCGGCCGCAGAACGGTTCACCCGTCGTCGCGTCGACCGTTCAGCTCGTGCTCGCGAGCGCGGTCGCCATGGCCTACGCCGTGGCAGGTGCCGATCCGGTGACCTCGCTCGTCGCCTCGTTCACCGGGATCGGCACGCTCGGGCTGATCGCGCTGCAGGCGATCGCCGCGACCGGCATCGTCGTGCACTTCCGGCGGACGCGGGATCCCCGGTGGGGCACGACGTTCGCGCTGCCGCTGCTCGGTGGCATCGGGTTGTGGACCGTGACGGTGTTGGCGTTCGCCAACTTCCCGCAGCTCGCGGGCAGCGACAGCCCGGTGATCGCGTTGTTGCCGTGGCTGCTGCCGGTCGCCGCGGTGCTCGCGATCGTGGTGGCCGCCGTGTTCCGCGTGGCCAAGAAGAACATCTGGGACTCGCTCGAGCAGGACCTGGACAAGGTCGCGCTGCGGGCGGAAGAGGAGAGGACACCTCTGTGAGCACCTATCTCGTCACGGGCGGCGGCACCGGCATCGGTGCGGCCATCGCGACCCGGCTCGCCGGCGACGGCGCCGACGTGATCGTCTCCGGCCGCCGCCGCGAACCGCTGGAGGAGGTCGCGGCGACGCACCCCCGCATCGTCGCGATGCCCGCGGATGCCGCCGAGGGCGCGGCCATGCGGGACCTCGTCGCTGAAGTCCGCGAGCGGTACGGCTCGCTCGACGGTGTGGTGGCGAACGCGGGTGGGCACGGGTACGACACGGTGGGCGACACCAGCGACGAGACGTGGCGCTCCAGCCTCGACGCGAACCTCACCACCGCGTTCGTGACCGTGCGGGAATCGCTCGCGCTGCTGGAGGAGTCCGGCGGCAGCGTCGTGTTCGTCTCGTCGCTGGCGGGGATTCGCGCGGCACCGGAAACCGCCGGGTACACCGTTGGCAAGCACGCGTTGCTCGGGCTGATGCGATCGGTCGCGCGCGACTACGGCCGCCGCGGCGTGCGGGCCAACGCCGTGTGCCCGGGCTGGGTGCGCACCCCGATGGCCGACGAGGAGATGCAGGTGCTCGTGTCCGAAGGCGGTGCGACCGACGTCGAGTCCGCCTACGCCACCGTCACCCGGGACGTGCCGCTGGGCCGCCCCGCGCACGCTGCGGAGATCGCGGGCGTCGTGGCCTTCCTGCTGGGGCCCGACGCCGCCTACGTGCACGGAGCGACGATCGTCGTGGACGGTGGCGCGCACGTCGTCGACGTCCCCACGCTGGCCTTCAGCTGATCGGCGTCTTCACCGGGGCCGGCGCTTGCGGTCGTTCCACCAGCCGGCCCCTGGTGAGGACGAGGACGAAGCACAGGGCGACGGCCAGGCAGCTCGCCGAAGACCAGAGCATCGCCGAGAACCCGCCCGTGAGCTCGGTCAGGAAACCGCCCAGCACCGGGCCGATGGCGAACCCGCCGCCGATCATCAGGTTCGTCGTGTTCATCGTGTGGGCCCCGCCGAGCGCGGCGATGCTGGACAGCAGGTACGGCAGCACGAACGTCCAGCCGAACTTGAACAGCACGGCCGCGATGGCGAACTGCGCCAGGGCCGGGCCGCCGAGCAGCAGCAGCACCGAGATCGCCATGCCGGAAAGTCCCAGCACGAGGTAGAGCCCGCGACGGGGGCTCTCGCCCAGCGCGGTTGCGAGGAGCGCTGAGACGATGCCCGCGACCGTTGCCGCGGACAGCACGATGCTTGTCGGTCCAGCGGCGGTGCCCGCGGTGGTGGCGATCTGGCCCATGAACGACCACACGCCGCTCAGCGCCAAGTAGAACAGCAGGAGCGCGGCGAGTCCGGCGGCGAACCGAGCGGGGGAGCGGCGCTCCTGGTGGGCACGACTGTCCGGTGTGGACAGAGTGATCCCGCGCAGCAGTCCGATGAACGGCAGGCACAGGACCATGAGCCCGGCCAAGGTCCAGTAGACGGCCGAGACGTCGGAATCGGCGTAGAGGGTGGGGAACACCGCGAGGATGAGGGCGCCCATGACGAGCTGGGCGACCACGAAGATGCCGAACGCCCGCCCGGGGTTGCGGGTCCGCGAGCTCAACGACAGCAGCACCACGGTGATGGATCCGGCCGCCAGCGAAGTGGCGATCCGCACGACGAGCAGCAGCCAGAAGTCCGCCGCGAACCCGGAAGCCACCTGCCCGGCCACCACGACCAGCGTGCACGCGGTGACCGAGGCTGTCAGCCGGAACCGCGTGAGCCAGAAGTACGCCGGTACGGTCGCCAGGCTGAACGCGCCGAGTTCGCACGAGAACAGCAAACCCGTCTCGCTGGGACCGATGCCGTACTTGGTCACGAGCGGCCCCGCGATCACGGGCGCGATCAGCAGCACCGAGTACAGGACCGCGGAGAAGACGCCGACGAAGAGGTAGATGTGGCCGCTGCGATCGCGCCGGCCGGACAACGTGGTGGTCGCACTGTCTGCCATGAAGTCTCCTAGGGGAGCACCTGCCCGCACCGTTGCGGGTGGACCCAGTGTGGTGACCGACCGCGCGCTGGTCCTTGTCGCACAGCGCGCGGTTGTTGTCGGTGACCGCCTACCGCGGTCGCGCCAGGAGTTCGGCCTCCTCGAACCTGCTGCGTCCGACGTCTCCCCAGGGCCGGAGCGTCGACAATGGACGCTCCGGCGCGCGATGGCCGATTCCGGCTGCTCGGCCCGGTCGACCGTCGGAATCGTGCACGGTTTCCGAGGTCGTGTGCACGCTGAGACAAGCAGGACGGCCGCGAGCGCCGGGAGAATCGCCGACATCGGAGTTCGGCAGAGAGGTATGGACATGCAGACCTACGAGGGGTTGCTCGCCGCGGTCGTCGCCGATGGCGGTCGTCCGGTCACGGACCCGGCGACGGACGCCGTGATCGGGCACGCGCCCGCGCACGGGGTCGAGGATCTCGACCGGGCGATCGCCGCCGCCCAGGCCGCCCAACCGGCCTGGGAAGCGCTGGGGCACGAGGAGCGGAGTCGGCTCCTGCACGCCGCGGCCGATGCCGTCGACCAGTCGGCTGCCGCGCTCGCCGAGCTGATCTCGCGGGAACAGGGCAAACCGCTCAACGGCCCCGGCAGCCGCTTCGAGGCCGGCGGTGTGGCGGCCTGGCTGCGGGCTGCGGCGGACACGTCGCTGGAGACCGAGCAGGTCCTCGACGACGAGTCCGGCGCCGCCACGCTCACCTACCGCGCGACCGGTCTGGTCGGTGCGATCGGCCCGTGGAACTGGCCGGCCCTGATCGCCTCGTGGCAGTTCGCGGCCGCGCTGCGGATGGGCAACGCCGTGGTGATGAAGCCGTCCGAGCACACGCCGCTGTCGGTGCTGGCGGTCGCCGCCATCGTGAACCAGGTGCTGCCGGACGGGGTCCTCACGGTGCTGTCGGGGGACCGCGAGATGGGCGCGGCGATGACGGCGCACCCGGCCTTCGGCAAGCTCATGTTCACCGGGTCGACCCGCACCGGGCAGGCGATCGTGGAGGCCAGCGCGCGCAACCTGCCCCGGCTCACCCTCGAACTCGGCGGCAACGACCCGGGAATCGTCCTGCCCGACGCGGACCCCGAGGCCATCGCCGAACGACTGTTCTGGGGAGCGCTGATCAACACCGGGCAGACCTGCGCGGCGCTGAAGCGGCTCTACGTCCACGAGAGCATCCACGACGACGTGGTGGCCGCGCTGCGCGCGATCGTCGAGCGCACGCCGATGGGACCCGGCACCGACGAGGGCAACCTCCTCGGTCCGCTGACCACGAAGGAGCAGTTCCAGATCGTGGACACCCTGGTGGAGAAGGCGAAGGCGTCGGGCGCCCGGATCGTCGTGGGCGGTGACCCGGATCGCGACGCACCGGGCAACTTCTACCCGACCACGCTCGTCACCGACATCGCGCCGGACGCCGCGCTGGTGGTCGAGGAGCAGTTCGGACCCGCGCTGCCGATCCTGCCGTACTCGGATCTCGACGAGGCCATCGCTCAGGCCAACGCCCTCGACACCGGTCTCGGCGCGTCGGTGTGGTCGGCGGATCCCGAGCGGGCGAAGGAGGTCGCTGCTCGCATCCACGCGGGCACGATCTGGATCAACAAGCACGGCAACGTGCACCCGCTGATCCCGTTCGGCGGTGTGAAGGGATCCGGGTACGGCCTCGAGTTCGGGCAGGAAGGGCTCAAGGCCGTCGCGGTGCCGCAGGTCATCAGCTCCTGACGCGCGCGCAGAACGGGCCCTCCACCGGGAGGGCGCGTTCGTGCGTTCTAGCCGCGGGAGTGGACGCACTCGCCCCGGAAGTACGTCTCGTCGACGCCGGTGCGGTGGATCTCCGTCGCCGGCACCTCGAAGATGTTCCGGTCCAGCACGAGGAAATCGGCGGACAGCCCCGGCCGCAGCGCGCCCGTGCGATCGTCGATGCCCAGCGCTCTGGCCGAGGCGGAGGTGAACGCCGCGACGGCCTGCTCCCGGGTGATCGCCTGCTCGGGGTTGATGCGGCGCGGATCGCCCTGTTCCTCCGGCGCGCCGCGGGTCACCATGGTTTCGATCCCCAGCCAGGGATTCAGCTCCGGGAGCCCCACCGGCCAGTCGGATCCGCCTGCGACCACCGCGCCGGTGGCCAGCAGGTCCTTGAACGGCCAGATCCGGTCCATCGTCTCGGTGGGCACCTGGTGCGCCACGGCGTCGAACAGCGGGCTGGGATGCCACAGGAACGGGCACGCGTCGGCGTACACGTCCAGTTCGGCGAAGCGCGGCAGGTCCTCCGGCGCGATGAACGACATGTGGGCGATCTGGATGATCGGTTGCGGACCGGGATCCTTCCGCACGATCGCGGCGGCGTCGAGCGCCAGGCGGACCGATGCGTCGCCGGTGGCGTGGATCTTCGCGCCGAGGCCGAGCTCGGCGCAGCGCCGCAGCCCGGCGGTGAGCTCGTCGAGGCTCCAGTACGGCGTCCCGCGGAATTCGGAATCCTCGCTGTCGTGGTGGCACCGGTAGGGGTGGAGCAGGGCGGTGGTGCGCGTCGTCGGTACGCCGTCGATCACGAACTTCACGAAGTCCGGCCGGATCTGCTCGCTCCGGTACTGCGGGGCTTGCGCGAACAGCTCTTCTCCCACAGCGCCTGCCTCGAGGAAGTCGCGGGCCGGCATCGAGGCGACGATCCACGCGGGGAGGTCACCGGACCGCTCCAGGTCCTGCAGCGCGGCCAAGTGGTGTTCCATCGTCGCGGCGTCCTGCAGCGAGGTGTACCCGATCCGCCGGGTCCGCTCGAGAGCTGCCCGCAGGGCTGTCATGAGCCGCCCGTGCGGATCGCGCTGGGCTGACTTGGCTGCCTCCTCCGCCCTCGTGCTGGTCAGCTCCCAGAGCGCACCGGTCAACCTGCCGTCGGCGTCGCGCGCGTAGGTCCCGCCAGGCGGATCCGGGGTGGTGTCGTCCACGCCCATGGCCGCCAGCGCGGCGGAGTTGACCTGGCGGTTGTGCATCGTGTCGTCGCGCAGCAGCACCGGGTGCCCGAGCGAGGCCTCGTCGAGCCGCCGCAACATCTCCCGCGAGTTCAGCGCGGCATAGGTGCCGCTGCCGAGGATGCCGCCGACGATCCACTCGTCCGGTTCGAGCCGCCCGGCCCAGTCCCGGACCTTGGTCAGCACCTCGTCGGGACCGTCGGTGGGCAGCAGCGGCAGCTCCAGCGCGAGCTGGGTTCCGCCGATCCCGAGGTGGATGTGGCCGTCGATGAGACCGGGCACGGCCAGCCGTCCGGCGAGGTCGAGACGACGCGTTCCGGGTCCGCACCAGGCGTCGACCTCTCCGGCCGTGCCGACCGCGACGATCCGCCCGTTCCGGACCGCGAATCCCTCCGCCCGCTCGCCCGGGATCCCGGTGTGGACGGGACCGCCCGTCACGACGAGGTCTGCGCTGCCAGTGCTCATCTCCATGGCCTCCTGTCCGGGGATCGGCTCACGCTAGTCGGCGAGGAGGCTGCTCAGCGCGATTCTGGCACCACCGGTCAAACGGTGTGCAGGAAAAGACAATCGGCCCGCGGCGGGGATGGTCGGTTAGGATCGCCGTATTTCGGAGCCCTCCGACGGTGGAGGTGGGATGACAGCCCTTCCTGCGGCCGACGCCATGCGGTCCCCGGCGGGTCTCGACCTGTGGCGTTCGGCCATCACGAGCGCGGTCGTGCCCCTGGAGATCGAGGAAGCGGGCGGTGTCGCCTTCCGGGGCCATTTGGACCGGACCGTCGTCGGGGACGTCACGCTGTTCCACATCGCCGCGACGCCGCACGTCGTGCGCCGGACACCGGAACTCATCGGGCCCGGCGACCGCCGGTACTACAAGCTGAGCCTGCAGCTGCAGGGGACGGCCGTGCTGGAGCAGGACGGCCGGCGAGCGGAGCTGCGCCCCGGTGACCTGGCCATCTACGACACCCACCACCCCTACGAGCTCTCGTTCGCGACGAACAACCGCGCGATGGTCGTCATGTTCCCCCACGAGCTGGTGGACCTGCCGCGGGACGAGGTCGACCGGGTCACCGCGGTCCGGTTCCCGAGCGATTCGGGCCTGGGGAAGGTGATCAACCCGTTCTTCGTCGAACTCGGGCGGAACCTGGACCAGCTGGCCGGCGCCAGCGCCTCGCGGCTGGTGGGCTCGGCGCTGGACCTGCTCGTGACGATGTTGACGCAGGAGCTGTACCGCCGGCACGGCACGGTGAACAACCCGACGCGCAGCCTCGCCCGCGAGGTGCGCGAGTACATCCTCGACCACCTCGGGGATCCCGCGCTGACCCCGTCGTCGATCGCGCGTGCCAACCACATCTCGACCAGGCACCTCTACACGATCTTCTCCGGGGAGGGCGAGCCCGTCTCCGCGTGGATCCGCTCGCGCCGGCTGGAACGCATCCGCCGCGACCTGGTCGACCCGCTCTACGCCGACCGCCCGGTCTCGTGGATCGCCGACCGGTGGGGGCTGACCGACGCCGCGCACTTCAGCCGCCTGTTCAAAGCCGAGTTCGGCGAATCGCCCACCTCGTACCGCCAGCACCTCACCGGACAACCCGCGCAGCACTGACCACCTGGCAGGGGCACTGATCGCGTGTTGGAGCTCCTCGGGCAGCGGAAGGCGCCGGCACCTGCTCTCGAAGGTGCCGGGGCCTGTCGACGACGAGGGCCAGGAGATCCGCACGCGCCGGTCAGGTCTCCCGCCGCTGCGGTCAGCCCTGCTTCGTAGCTCCGCTGCCGGCGTGCGGCAGCAAGGGGTAGGCCACCTGGATGCCCTCCTGGTCGAGCCGGTTCTTGACGTGCCCGCGCACCGCGCGACCGATCGCCCACTGCGAACCGGGCTTGGTCTTGATGATCATCCGCATCGTCACGGCGCCGTTGCCGATGCCGACGACGCCGTTGACGTCGGGCTTTTCCAGGATCTGCGACGCGAACTCGGGGTCCTGGGCGAACTCGTCCAGGCTGGACTCCAGCACGCGCTTGGTCTCGGGGAGGTCGACCGAGTAGTCCAGCGGGATCTCGATCACCGCGTTGGCCCAGTCCTGGTTCATGTTGCACACGCGCATGATCTCGCCGTTGCGCACGTGCCAGAGGTTGCCGTCGAGGTCGCGGATCTTGGTGGTGCGCATGGTCATCGCCTCGACGGTGCCCACCGCATCGCCGACGTCGACGACGTCGCCCACGCCGAACTGGTCCTCGACCATCAGGAACAGCCCGGACAGGAAGTCCTGCACCAGGCTCTGGGCGCCGAAACCGATCGCGAGCCCGACCACACCGGCACTGGCCAGCACCGGCGCGATGTTGATCCCGAACTCGCCCAGGACCATCATGAACGCGACGCCGAAGATCACGAACGAGGCGATGCTGCCCAGCACCGCTCCGATCGTGTAGGCGCGCTGCGCCTGGCGTTCCTCGCCGTTGCCCTCGGCCGGCTTGGTCACGACCCGGTTGGCCTTGGCCTTGGCCTTGTTGATCCGCTGCTGCGAAGTGACGATCCGCTTCACCAGCTGCGCGATCAGACGCCCCACGACGGCGCGGGCCACGAACGCCACCACGAGGATGATGGCGATGTTGATCAGACCCGAGACGAAGACGCCCAGGTGCGACGAGAACCAGTCCACCACCGGCTCGGCCTGCGCGGCGATGTCGACACCTGGGGTCGCCGCTCCTGCTTCCAGTTGCACGATAGGACCTTTCACGAATTTCGTCGGAATTGTTCGGCGTCCCGCGGAGGCAGTACCGCGCGACCGGAGGTCACTGACCTCCCAGGTTGACGTGGTCGGCGGTGGCGTCGACCAGCAGCGCGCCGTGCTCGGCGGACACCGCGGTCGGGCGGAAGCCCATCGGCAGCTCCGGCGAATCGAGGCTCACGGCGAAGCGCGAGAGCAAGCGCTGGTCGTCGAGGGCGATGGGGAGGTTCGGCAGTCGGCTGAGGCGCAGGTCCAGCGCCTGCGGTTCGATCCGGATGCTGTCGTCCCTGGCGGCGACCGCCGCGGTGACGGCGGCCCGGGCCGGGAACCCCGCCACGTCCACGTTCCCCGAGATCGTGATGGCACCACCGGGCGCCGGTTCGAGCTGCAGGTCGTCGATGCCGGCGATCTGGCCGACGGTGGCGGCGGGGATCCGGACGTGCCCGTTGACCTGGTCCGCCGTCACGTGCTGCGGTGAACCGCTGACGAGCTCGTCCAGCGGGACCCGGACGTGGTGCAGGTCGGCGGTCAACCCCGATTGCTGGAGCGGGCCGAGGGCGACGGAATCGGCGCGGACGCCGATGTCGGGGAAGTCGCCTTCCAGGACCTGCGTCAAGAACGGGAACCCGCGGATGTCCACCTCGGGCTCCTGCTCGCTGTGCAGCTGGGTGCGCAACTGCTGCGCCACCTGCTGCTCGGCGAAGCGGTTCGCCATGCGGTCCGCCACGATCAGCACCACCAGCAGCACGACCAGCGTGATGCCCAGGGTGATCCATCCCCGCCGCTTCACACCGGCTCCCGCTGCGGCTCGATGGTCTGGTTGATGTTGCGCGGCAACGAGGGCCTCCTCGGTGGTGTGGTGGTCCGCAGCGGACCGATGCGATGAGCGGAGATGGCTGGTCGGGTGTCGCAGCGCCGACCGCCGGGCCGGACTCGACGCTGGTCGAGTCGGATGCGGTCAGCGCTGAGATGTCCCAGGGCACGAGCCGGAGGTATCGAATAGTCCTTTGTGGACAGAGCTACGGGTGGCGTGCATCTGCGAGACAGGTGCGACGACTGCCGTATAGAACCTCGCAAAGTAGCCAAACGTGCCGTGTCGCGACACCTGGTCGAGGTGAACGCGAGACGCGGGAATGATAATCCGAAGCCATCGCGGTCCGGCAACCGTGGTGGAGGTGCGGTGTGTCACCCCTGCATGTGAAATGTCCCAAAAATGTAGGAAGAAGCCGAATCAGGCGAATGGTGGGGGTCAGCCGCGGTAGGTCGGCCGGGTCCGCCAGAACTGCGTGGCCTGCTCGAAGGCGTGGCCGACCTGCAGCACCTCCAGGTCCGCGCGGTGCGGGCCGACGATCTGCAGCCCGACCGGCAATCCGTCCGGCGTGAAGCCACCCGGCACGGACAGGGCCGGATTCCCGGCCGCGGAGACGAAGTACGCCGAGCGCATCCAGTCCAAGTAGGACTCCTGCGCGACGCCGTCGACCTCCGCCGGGTATTCGGCCTCCACCGGGAACGGGACGACCTGGCTGACCGGCAGCAGCAGCGCGTCGTACCGCTCGAAGAACTCGCGCATCCGGTGGAACAGCGCGGTGTGCGCCCGTTCCGCCCGGGCCAGGTCCCGTCCGGTGAGGCGGCGGCCCTCCGCGATGTTCCAGGCGAGCGACGGCTTGAACAGCTCCGGCTGCGCGTCGAGCGCCGAGCCCAGCATCAGCTCGAACTGCCACGCCCGCAGCGTGCGGAACACCTCTTCGGCGCCGGAGAAGTCCGGGCAGTCCTCGGAAACCGAGCAGCCCAGGTCCTCGAAGACCTTGACCTGCGGCGCCAGCGCGTCGCGGACTTCGCGGTCCACGGGCACGGAGCCGCCGAGGTCGGGCGACCAGGCGACGCGCAGCCCGGTCAGGTCGCGGTCGAGCGGGACGGCGAAGGTCGAGCCGAGCTGGTCGAGCGCGATGGGGTCGCGCGGGTCGGGGCCCGCGATGGCGGACAGCAGGAGCGCGACATCGCCGACGGTGCGGCCCATCGGCCCGTGCACGGCCATCGTCGCCCACGCGGCCTCGCACGGGTGCATCGGTACGCGGCCGGGGGAGGGACGCAGGCCGACGACGTTGCAGAAGGCCGCCGGGTTGCGCAGAGAACCACCCATGTCGCTGCCGTCGGCCAGTGCGTGCATGCCGGCGGCGAGGCCCGCAGCGGCGCCCCCGCTGCTCCCACCGGCGCTGCGTCCCAGGTGGTAGGGGTTGCGGGTGGTGCCGAAGACCTCGTTGAAGGTGTGCGAGCCCGCGCCGAACTCCGGGGTGTTGGTCTTGCCGAGCGTGACCGCCCCGGCCGTCCGCATCCGGCTCACCACGAGTTCGTCCTCGGCGGGCACGTTGTCGGCGAGCAGCCGGCTGCCGAAGGTGGTCCGGATCCCCGCGGTGCGGTGGGTGTCCTTGTGGGCCACGGGAATGCCGTGCAGCGGGCCGACCGGTTCGCCGGCGGCGAGGCGGGCGTCCGCGGCGTCGGCTTCCGCGAGCGCGCGTTCGGGCACCAGCGTCACGACGGCGTTGACCTCGCCGTTGGTCCGCTCGATCCGGTCCAGGTGGGCCGCGACGAGTTCGCGCGCCGAGACGTCCCGGCGCCGCAGCGCCGCGGCCTGGTCGCGGGCGGTCAGATCGCATAGCTCGCTGGTCACTGCAGGCTCATTTCCTCGTGCGTCGGGACAGGTCATTCGAGCTCGATGCCCTTGGTCTCCTTCACCGTGAACGCGGTGAGGAAGCTGATCGCCAGCAAGGCGATCGAGTACAGGGTGAACAGGTAGCCGAGCCCGTGGGACGCCAAGAACGTCTGCAGGTACGGTGCGGTCCCGCCGAACACCGCGACGGCCAGCGAGTACGGGAACGCGAACCCGGTCGCGCGAACCCGGGTGGGGAAGAGCTCGGCGTTGAACGCGGGCGCGATGGAGGTGACCGAGCCAAGCACGAACAGCGCGACGGACATCGAAACCGCCAGCTGCCACGCGGAATCCTGGATCAGACCGGTCAGCGGGAAGGTCAGCGCGCCGAGCGCGATCGGGAAGAGGAACAGGTTGGGCTTGCGCCCCCACCGGTCGGACAGCGCGCCCCACAGCGGGAGGGCGGCGATGAAGACCAGGTTCGCCGCGACGCCCGCCCACAGGGCTTGCTGCGCGTCGATGCCCTTGGCGTTGATCGCGTAGCTGGTGGCCGAAACCGACCACGTGTAGTACGCGACGGTGCCGCCGATGGTCAGCCCGACCACCTTCCACGCCGCCCGCCGGTTGCTCCAGACGCCGCGCAGCACCGACGTCCGGGCCGTGTCCTGCTTGTCCTTGACGTAGGCGTCGGTCTCCTGCAACCCGCGCCGCAGGAAGATCGCGTAGAAGCCGAGCACGGCGCCGAGGAGGAACGGCAGCCGCCAGCCCCACGCCGTCATCGCCTGCTTGCCCAGCGCGGTGGTGAGCACGGCGGCGAGCAGGGTCGCGGCGAGCACGCCGCAGGTGATCGCGATGTACATGCTGCTGCACCAGAGGCCGCGTCGGCGGCGCGGCGCCATCTCGGCGAGGTAGACGTGCGAGCCGCCGATCTCGCCGCCGAGACCGAAGCCCTGGCCCAGCCGGGCGAGCACGAGCAGCACCGACGCGAGCACGCCCACGGCGGGGTAGGTCGGCGAGACCCCGATGAGCAGGCTGCCGACCGCGGTGATGATCATCGCGGTGACCATCGCCGACCGGCGGCCACGCCGGTCGGCGAGCCAGCCGAAGAACAGCCCGCCCAGCGGCCGCATCAGGAAGCCGACCGCGAACACGGCGAGCGTCGACAGCAGCGCCGACGCCGGGTTGTCCTCGTGGAAGAACTGGGAGGCGAAGAACGGCGCGAAGATCGCGTAGACCGTCCAGTCGTACCACTCGAGCGCGTTGCCGACGCCCGCGCCGACGATGACGCGCCAGCGGTTCGGCGTCGCGTCCGGCGCCGGCCGGTCGGGCGCGTGGGGGATGGTCGAGTGCTGTTCCGCCCTGGCCACCGGGAACCTCCTCGTCGCGGTCTGCGTCACACGCAGGTCCGGCAAGCATCGGGTTCCTGGCGCTTGTCGACAACGACTCTTGTCAGGATGACGAAATCGGTCGATGCTGTGGCGCATGTCGTCAGATGGCCGACCGGGTCTTGACGCCCTGGACCGGCGGATCGTCGCCGCGCTGCAGGTCGACGGCCGCGCGCCGTGGCGCAAGATCGCGTTCGCGCTCGGCGAGCAGGAGCGGACCGTGGCCCGGCGCGGCGCCCACCTGCTCGCCGCCGGTCGGGTGGTGATCACGGGAACTCCGGCCCGGAGCCGGATCGTGGGCGCGGAACCGGTGATCCTGGCGGCGCGCTGCCTGCCGATGACGGTCAAGGCAGCGGCCGCCGCGCTGGCCCATCGCCCGGAAGTGGTGTTCACCTACGTCACCACCGGTGTCGCGGACTGCGTCGCCGAGCTGATGTGCCCGCCGGACCGGCTCAGCACGCTGCTGCTCGACGAACTGCCCGGCACCCCCGGGCTGCAGCAGCTGCTGACTTACCCGATCACGCGCTACTACAGCACGGTGCACGACTGGCGTCCGGGCATCCTGAGCGACGCCGAGATCGCAGCGCTCAGCGACGACGGCCCGCAGCGGTCGATCGACCTGGCGGAAGAACCGGCCCGCCTCGACTCGGCGAGCCGCACCATCGTGCGGGCGCTGATCGAGGACGGCCGGCGCACGAACGAGGAGCTGGGCCGGCTGGCCGGGGTGTCGGAGGCGACGGCCCGGCGGAAGGTGGACTTCCTGCGCAAGGAAGGGCTGCTGTACTTCCGCGCGGTCGTCGAGCCCGCCTTGCTGGGACTGCCGGTGGAAGCGCTGTGCTGGATCCGCGCCGCACCCGATTCCGTGGACCGCGTCGGGGAAGAACTGGTCGAATCCCCGCTGGTGCGCTACGCGGCCGCCGTGGCAGGGCCGCACCAGCTGCTGGTCGACGTCACCCTGCCGAACCGGGCGGCACTGCACGAGTTCACCAGCTCGCGGAGCTGGGGCCCGAGCGTCCAGTCGATCGAAGCCTCCCTGGTGATCCACCCGCTCAAGCGAAGCTCGGTCATGTCAGGCCCGGAAACTCGACCAGACTTCGACCAGGTCTGAATCTCTGGCTGAAGCACTCGTTTTGCATGGCGGTGCCGGTCCTCAGCGTCCGCCTGGACACGGCGGCGTGGCCGTCCTCGCCAGGCGAACGCTGAGGACCCGCAAGGCGCGTCAGCCGCGGAGGTTTCGGGCGAAGAGGTCCAGGAGGGCCTTCCAGTGGCGTTCCGCGGATTCCTCGTGGTAGGCGGCGGTGTCCGCTTGGGTGTAGCCGTGGGAGCCCGGGTAGACCTCGCAGGTGTGGCGCACGCCGGCGTCGGTGAGGGCCTTCTCCAGGCGTTCGATCTGCTCCGGCGGGAGGGAGTGGTCGTTGTCGGAGTGGCCGAAGTACAGCTCCGCGGTGACCCGGTCGGCGACCAGGTGCGGGCTGTCCGGGTCTTCGGTGGCCAGGCGTCCGCCGTGGAAACCGCCGGCCGCGGCGACGCGCTCCGGGTAGGTCCCCGCGGTGCGCAGCGCGAGGGCGGCACCCATGCAGTAGCCGGTGAGGCCCACCGGGCCGTCGGCGGCCTGGTCGAAGTTCGCGATCCAGTCCAGGTAGGCGCCCGCGTCGCGCATGGCGAGCTCCGGGGTCAGGGCCTGCACGACCGGGACGATCTGCTGGAAGAGGTCGGGCCGGCTCTCGACGTCGATGAACTCCGGCAGGTCGAACACCGGCGCGCGCCCGGCGCGGTAGACGACGTTGGGCACCACGACGGTGTAGCCGGCGGCGGCGAGGCGGTCGGCCATCTTCTTGAGGTGCGGTCGCACCCCGAAGGCGTCCATGTAGAGCAGGACCGCGGGGTGCGGGCCGCCGCTGTCCGGATGAGTGACGTAGGCGTCGGCGACGCCGTCCGGGGTGGGGATGTCCACCGTTGTTCCGCTGACGGTAGTCACGGGTGTTCTGCCTCCTCGTTCGACGACATGTCCGATCCGGCGTCCGAAGCGGCGGATCTGGCCGGAGATTACTGGGCTTCCGGTCGCTGGGCGGGACGCCGCCGGAATCCACGAGACGGCGGCGGACCCGGAGCGTGTCCTATGTGGATGCTCCGGTGGCCCTGATCGAGTGGTCCGGTCCGCCCGCGACCCGGTGGTGGCCGTTGCAACGGGGTGCAACCCTGTCGGTCGTCGGCGCCGGTCATCTATACCGGAGGCGTGTGGCCGACCGGGCTGCCGACCGACCGGGAGGGAGCGGACGCATGGCTGACAGCAGTGTCGCGCTGGTGACGGGAGCGGCGCGCGGGATCGGCGCGGGCATCGCACGGAGGCTCGCGGCCGACGGCTTCGACCTGGCGCTGGTCGATCTGTCCGCGCCGGAGGGCACCGCGGGTGAGGTCCGGGAGGCCGGTCGCAGAGCGGTGGCGCTGGCCGCCGACGTGACGGACCGGGACGCGGTCTTCGGGGCGGTGGACTCGGCGGTGGCCGAGCTGGGTGGGCTCGACGTCGTCGTCAACAACGCGGGCATCGCCCTGGTGGGCCCCGTGACCGACGTGTCGGCGGACGAGCTGCACCGGCTGTTCGCAGTCAACGTCAACGGCGTGCTGTGGGGCATCCAGGCCGCAGCAGCCTCGTTCCAGGCGCGGGGCGTGCGCGGGAAGATCATCAACGCTTCGTCGATCGCCGGGCACGAGGGGTTCGCGATGCTGGGCGCCTACAGCGCCACGAAGTTCGCGGTCCGCGCCCTCACCCAGGCCGCGGCGAAGGAGCTCGCGGCGAAGGGGATCACGGTCAACGCCTACTGCCCGGGTGTCGTCGGCACGGACATGTGGGTCGAGATCGACAAGCGCTTCGCCGAGCTGACCGGGGCCGACGAGGGCGAGACCTACGCGAAGTTCGTCGACGGCATCGCGCTCGGCCGCGCCCAGACCCCCGAGGACGTCGCGGCCTTCGTCTCCTACCTGGCGGGCCCGGACTCCGACTACATGACGGGCCAGGCCGGGCTCATCGACGGTGGCCTGGTCTTCCGCTGAGCCCGCGTTGCGGGTGCTCCGCGTGCGATCGGGGAACACCCGCACCGCTCGGCTACGCGGCCCGCTTCTTCGCTGCGAGGTCGGTGTGCGCGGGCAGCCAGGCGCGGTAGCGGCGTAGCGCTTGGCGCTGCTGGCGGCGTTCGCAGGCGAGGGCGTAGGCGGGGTGGGTGTTGGGCCTCGGCGTCCTTCCGCCGGCGATCCGGCGCATCTGGTGGCGCACGAGCGCCATGCCGGCCGCGGCGGCGAGAGCTTTGTCGGACCAGGCCACCGGCCGCAGCCGCTGTTCGGCTTCGCGTCCTTGCCGCCAGCGCTCGGGCAGGTCCGGGGTGACGGCGAGGGCGGTGCCCATCCCGATGAGCGCCACGCCGCTGGCGAGGACCTCGTCGGCGGTGTCGCGTCGGGTGATGCCGCCCGTGAGCATCAGGGGGAGGGGACTGGTCCGGACGAGGTCCCTAGCCAGGTCCAGGAAGTAGGCCTCGCGGGCCCGGGTGCGTTCGTCGGCCGGGCGGCCGGACATCGCGGGGCTCTCGTAGCTGCCGCCGGAGAGCTCCACCAGGTCGACGCCGAGCGCGTCGAGCATGGCGATCACCTGCCGCGCGTCGTCGGCGTCGAACCCGCCGCGCTGGAAGTCGGCGGAGTTGAGCTTGACCGCGACGGCGAAGGTCGGCGAGACGGCGGCGCGCACGGCGCGGACGACGTCCAGCAGCATGCGCGCCCGGTTCTCGAGCGATCCGCCCCAGGCGTCGGTGCGCCGGTTGACCAGCGGAGACAGGAACTGCGACAGCAGGTAGCCGTGCGCGGCGTGGATCTCCACGCCGTCGAAGCCCGCCTGCTCGGCGCGCGCCGCCGTGACGGCGAACCGGGTCACCGTGGCCTCGATCTGCTCGGGGGACATGGCGACGGGGCGGCCGAAGCGCTTGCTGTGCCGGCCCAGGTCGACGCCGACCGCGGACGGGCTCCACACGACGCCGGGCATGGCGGCGTCGACCTGGCGACCGGGGTGGTTGATCTGCATCCACACCGATCCGCCGCCGGACTTCGCGGCCGCGGCCCACTCGGTGAACGGCTCCAGCGGCGAGTTCTCGTCGAGCACGACCCCGGCCGGACCGGTCAGCGCTTCGGCGTGGACCATGACGTTGCCGGTGATCAGCAGTCCGGCCCCGCCCGCGGCCCAGCGCCGGTACAGCGCCAGCAGCTCGTGGCCGGGCAGCTGGCCGTCGTCGGCCAGGTTCTCCTCCATGGCGGCCTTCGCGATCCGGTTGCCCAGTACCGCTCCGGAACGCAGCGGCAGCGGTGAGAACAACTCGCTCGGCATCTGCGTTCACCTCCCGATCTCGATCGGCTAGAATGTGTACAGCGCTTACATTACCGAGTGGATGTGAGCACTGCACACATTTGGGAGGGTGATCCGTGTCGCAAGCGAGTACGACGTACCACCACGGCGATCTGCGTGCTGCGTGCTTGCGCGCGGCGCGGGAGCTGCTCGAGGAGAGCGGCAATGCCGGGCTGTCGCTGCGAGCGGTCGCACGGCGGGCGGGGGTGTCGGCCACCGCGCCCTACCGCCACTACGCGGACCGCGACGCGCTCCTCTCCGCGGTCGCCGCGGAGGGCTACCGCGAGCTGGCCGAGCAGCTGGTCGCGGCGCACCCGTCGCCGGTGACTCCCGACGACTTCGCCGAGATCGCGGTGGCCTACGTCCGCTTCGCGCTCGCGCACCCGGCCTTGTTCCGGGTGATGTTCGTGGATCCGTGCGATTCGAGCAGTGACGAACGCGTTCGCGCGACCGAAGCGATCTGGAAGTACGTCAACGACATCGTCCACAGCGTGTTCCCCGGGGCCGATGTGGATGCGTTGTCGACGGGCGCGTTGGGCCTCGTCCACGGCTTGGCGTTCCTGCACATCGACGGCAAGTTCGACGTCCCTGCTCCCGAGGTGGTCGACGACCGCGTCCGCGCCGCGGTCCGCGCGATGCTCGAGGCTTCACCGGCGTCGTCGTAGCGGCTGGAGCCGGACCGGGTGCCCCGCCGTCGTCGATACCGGCTAGTCCTGGCGCGTGTGCGGACGGCTCGGGCGCAGCCCGATCTCGTGTCATCGTTGCTGTTCTTCCTTCGCGGCTGTTCGGGCGGGCTTCAGCGGGAGCCGATGCGCTTGAGGAACTTCAGCGCTCCGGTCAGGGCGGAAGACCAGGTCTCGTGCGAGACACCGGAGGGCGGGGAGAAGCCCCGGATCCGTTGGTGGGCAACGGTTTGGGGCTCGGTGTACTTGAGGATGCCGTCGGCACCGTGGCGACGGCCGAGCCCGGAATCGCCCATGCCGCCCATCGGGGCGTCGATGCTTCCCCACGCCGCGGCGAACGCCTCGTTCACGTTGACGGTTCCGGCGCGCAGGCGTGCCGCGACGGCCCGCCCCCTGGCGCCGTTGCGGGTCCAGACGCTGGCGTTGAGGCCGTAGGGCGTGGCATTGGCCCGCGCGACCGCCTCGTCGGTGTCGCGGTCCGGGTAGATCGAGACGACGGGGCCGAAGGTTTCGCGGTCGTGCAGCGTCATCTCCGGGGTGACACCGGTGAGGATGGTCGGCTCGTAGAACAGCGGCCCGAGTTCGGGCCGGGCCCTGCCTCCGGCCAGCACGGTGGCCCCCTTGGCGACCGCGTCGTCGACGTGCGCGGTGACGGTGTCCAGTTGGGACGGGTTGGTCAGGCATCCGACGTCGGCGCTGTAGTCGTAGGCGGCGCCGAGTCGGAGCGCGTTGGTCCGGGCGACGAACTCGGCGACGAAGGCGTCGAAGATCTCCTCGGCGACGTAGATGCGCTCGATCGAAACGCAGAGCTGGCCGGTCGAGGGGAAGCACGCGTCGATGGCGCCGTCGGCGGCGCGTGCGATGTCGGCGTCGTCGAGCACGAGCATCGCGTTCTTGCCGCCGAGTTCGAGCGAGGAGCCGATGAGGCGTTCGCCCGCGTCGCGCGCGATCTTCCGCCCGGTGGCGGTGGAGCCGGTGAACATCATGTAGTCGGCGTTGTCCATGAGCGCGCCGCCGATGGAGCTGCCTCGCCCGATGACCATCTGCCACACGTCCGCGGGCAGTCCGGCTTCGCGCATCAGGTCGAGGGCCCAGAGCGCGGTGAGCGCGGTCTGGGTGTCGGGTTTCTGCACCACGGCGTTTCCGGCGACGAGCGCTGGGATGGCGTCCCCGGCGGCCATGCTCAACGGGTAGTTCCACGGCGAGATGACCGCGACCACGCCCTTGGGGTGCCGCAGCTCGGTGGTGTGCGTCAGCAGCGGGATCGCGCCGCGGCGCCGTCGGGGCGCGAGCAGCTGGGCGGCGCTGCGCGCGTAATACCGCGTGGTGATGGCGATGTCGGTGACTTCGAGGAACGCGTCGCGGCGCGTCTTGCCGCTCTCGGCCTGCATCAGGTCCAAAGCTTCGTCCTGCCGCTGGAGGACGAGGTCGTGGAAGCGCAGCAGGATCTTCTTGCGCTCACGGATGGGCGTGGCAGCCCAGGTTTCCTGCGCACGGCGGGCTCGCGCGAACGCGGTCTCGACGTCCGAGGGCGTGGAGACCGGCAGATCGGCCAGCGGCCCACCGGTGTACGGGGCGTTGGTGGTGACCTTCGCGGCGTCTGCTGCGGCCGCGACTCGTGCGGTCAACCGGTCGAGCAGGGTTGGGGTCAGCGATGGGGGCAAGCCGGAGCCGCGGGTCACGGCCGGGGTGGCAACGGGGCTGGTGGGCATGAGGACTCCGTGTGCTGTTCGCGCATGAGGAGCTGGAGGTGGTCCTGGCGAATCCACCTCCAGCGCCGCGGGTTTCAGTGCAGCGCCGCCCGCAGGGTGTCCTGGGCCAGCTTGATCGCCGCGTTCGCGGCGTGGGTCGAGCGCAGGGCGTTGAGCATCATGAAGTCGTGGATGATGCCCCCGAACCGCACCTGGGTGACCGCAACACCGGCCTCGCGGAGCTTGGCCGCGTACGCCTCGCCCTCGTCGCGCAGCACGTCGGCTTCGGCGGTGATCACCAAGGCAGGTGGAAGCCCCTTGAGCTGGTCGGTCGAGGCGCGCAGCGGTGACGCGTGGATCTCCTCGCGCTGGGAATCGTCATCGGTGTACTGGTCCCAGAACCACCGCATGCCCTCGCGGGCCAGGAAGTAGTGCTCGGCGAACTGGTGGTAGGAGGGTGTGTCGAAGTCGGCGTTGGTGACCGGGTACAGCAGCACCTGCTGTCCGATGTGGACGTCGCCGCGCTCCTTGGCCATCAGCGTCAGCGCGGCGGTCATGTTCCCGCCCACCGAGTCGCCGACGGCGGCGAACTTGGCGGCGTCGAGGCCCTTCTCGGCGCCGTGGGCGAACACCCACTGCGCGGCCGCGTAGTTCTGCTCGATCGCGGTGGGGTACTTCGCCTCGGGGGAGAGGTCGTACTCCGGGAACACCACGGCGGCCTCGGCTCCGACGGCGAGCTCGCGGACCAGCCGGTCGTGGGTGTGCGCGTTGCCGAACACCCAGCCCGCGCCGTGGATGTAGAACACCACTGGCAGCGATCCGCCGGCGCCGGCGGGTTTGACGACCCGGACGTTCACCGCACCGGTCGGACCGCCCTCGACGGTGACCCACTCCTCATCGATCGCGGGCTTGTCGACTTCGCCCGACTGGACCTCGTCCACCACCTTGCGCCCTTCGGCCGGTGGCAGCTGGAACAGGAACGGCGGGTTGTCGGTGGCCTTGGCGAATTCGGCTGCCTCCGGTTCGAGCACCGGCTTGATCTCGGACATCGCCTTCTCCTTCGGTTGCGCGTGTTCCTAGGTCCTGTTCGGGACCGACGTGGGGACCGGCATGTGCAGGGCGAGCTGGCCTTCGGTGGTGACGTCGAACCGGATGGTCCGGATCGGCTTGAGCGATCGCAGGTCGTCGGCCATGCGGCCGCGGCCGACCTGGAGGTCGAGACCACTCGGGGAACGGGTACTTCCGGATGCCAGTGCGTTGGTCTGGCTCAGCGTCGAGTGCCAGGCGCCGTCGATCGAGGTGTACGCGGTCAGCGTCGAGACGCGTTCGCCGCTGGGATGCGCGGTCTGAGCGGGTGTCGCTGCGGACAGCGCCAGGTCCGTACCGCCGGATTCGTTGGCCACGCGGGCGACGGTGCGGCGGGTGTCGATGTCGACGTCGAGATCGGTGACCCACTTGGGAAATCCGTAGCCGTCGTGGCCGCGGACTTGCGCGATGTCGGTGCTCACCGGCAGCGAGAGCACGTAGGAGTGCAGGTGGTCGTTGCTGAGGCTGGAAACGAGGTCGAAGGTGCCCAACCGGCCGTGGCGCGCCGGACGCACCGCGATCCCGACGGCCGCCTCGGTGTAGAAGTCGATGTCGCACACGTCGTAGCGGAAGAACATGACGGAGATCAGCCCGATGCCCGGCACGACCTCGAGCGGTGCGAGCTCCTCGGGCAGGCGAGCGCGAATCGCGCGGGATCGCGCGAGCATCGTGAGCCGGGCCGTGGAGATCCGGTAGTAGAAGTTCGGCGTCAACGTCGTACCGATCGGCGAATCGACCGCGGTCTTGGGCATGCCGCGGAAGAAGTCCACGCTGCTGACCCGAGGATCGCGGGCGATTTCACCGAGGTCGGTGTTCATCCGGTACCGGTCGTAGAGACCGCCCTTCGGCACGGCGACCGTCCGGCCACCCAGGTCCACCTCGACGGTGCCGTGTTCGGTCGAAGACGTGCCTTGGGGGGACGACATCGGAGCAGCTCCTTCGCCAGAATGTAGACGGTGTAAACATGAAGCTAGCGCGAGATGTGAGCACTGTCAACATAAGGGCCGGTGCGCCTTTTTCGTCGTCCGCTGCAATTCGGCTGGGCGCGCATCCGTGGCGGCGAGTGGAAGCCTGCGGGTGGGGTTTCCCTGTTCGAGGCGTTGACGGCGGGTGCGCGCGGTGGCTAATGTTAGCACTGTAAACACGTCCGGGGATCCGGATGTTTCGCGGGTGCCATTGTCCGACGGCCCGACCGTCGTTGCACGACGGCGTCAGGAGGAGCGGAAAGATGACGCATGTCCTGTTCGTGATCTCGGCGGCGGACCGCTGGACGCTGAACGACGGTTCGGTGCACCCGTCGGGTTACTGGGCCGAAGAAGTCGCCGTGCCGCACCGGATCTTCTCCGAGGCAGGATGGGACATCACCATCGCGACTCCCGGCGGCAAGGCCCCCACGCTCGACCAGCTGAGCCTCGGCCTGGCCGGTGGAGCACCTTGGAAGCGGCGCGAGGTCAAGCGCTACTTGGCTGGAATCGAGACGGCGTTGGCGACCCCGGTGGCGCTCGACGCCGTCGATGCCGACGAGTTCGACCTCGTCTTCTATCCGGGCGGCCACGGGCCCATGGAAGACCTAGCCCACGACTCGACTTCCGGTCGCCTGCTGGCGAACCGGCTGGCATCCGGCAAGCCCCTCGCGCTGCTGTGCCACGCGCCGGCCGCGATCCTGGCCGCCACCGGATCCGACGGCACATCACCCTTCGCCGGCTACCGGATGACCGGGCTGTCCAACCGGGAGGAACTGCTCAACCGGTTCGCGAAGAAGGCGCCGTGGCTCCTGGAGGACAAGCTCAAGGAGGCAGGAGTCGTGTACAGCAGAGGACGGATTCCCTTGCGCCCCCACGTAGTCGTCGACCGGAGCCTCTACACAGGACAGAACCCGCAGTCCTCGGAGCGGCTGGCCCGACGCCTCCTCGTCGACATCAGCGCCTCGTCGTGAGGGAGCAGGTCCCGCCTGCCGCACGGCCCGGTTCCGAGCCGCACGACAGGCGGGGACGACGTCGTCAGGCTGGGCCGAAGTTCCAGATGACCCGGTGGCCCGCATCTCCTCGCAGCGCGCCGAGCTGCCCGTTCGAGCCGATGTCGACCTCGCCCGTGTCGGGGAGATCCGGGTCGGTGAGGACTTCCACGACGTAGGGCTTGCCCCCGTCGACCACCTGCACCGCGTTGGTCAGCGCCCGTTCGAGGTCGTCCGCGGAATCGACCAGGCAGCCATCGACTCCGAAGCCCGCTGCCAGGTCCACGAACGAGAGCTGGGGATTCTCGTCGAGCTCGAGGTACTCGGCCGTACCGCTCGGCTCCCAGTCGTAGGACTTCCGCAGGACGTCCAGCCCGACGCGGAGCGTCTTGTACTGCTTGTTGTTCGTGATCAGGTACAGCACCGGGAGCTGGAACTTTGCCGCGGTCCACCACGCGTTCAGGTAGAACAGCGCCGATCCGTCTCCCACCGCGTTGACCACGATGGGCCGCTTGCCCTCCGCCTCGCCCGCACCGGATCCGGCCAGCGCGTCGGCGACGCCGAGGCTGGCGGGCATCGAGTACCCCAGCGAGCCTCCTTCGGACGACATGTAGCTGGTCGGCGAATCGAAGGACAGCCCCTGCTGGAAGTCCGCGGTGTCCGAACACGCTTCGTTGACCAGGTGGACCGAGTGGTCCCGCAGAACCCGGTCGAGCACGTCCACGAGCATCGCGGGAGCGATGCCCTGGCCCGGAACTTCCTTCGCGCGCTGCTGGAAATCCCCGGCGAGTTCCTGGTCCTCCTGCGCCAACTCCTCGTTCAGGCCGTCCACGTGAACCCGGTCGTACTGGGGGTGGGTCTTGACCGCCGCGGTGAGCTTGGGCAAGGCGTCCTTGATGTCGCCCAGGGCCGCCGCCGCTCCGTAGTGGTTCTTGCCGATCTGCCACGGGTCGTTGTGCAGGTAGACCTGCGTCAGGTGCCCGGGGATCAGCGGCCCCTCGTCCCAGTCGTAGATCACGAGCTGGGCCTGCGCGTTGAAGCCGCACAGGAACGCGGTGTCCCGCACCGTGTCCGGGTCCTTCCGCCCCAGGACCTGCCTGACCTGCTGCTGGACGCTCGGCAGCTCGCCCCGCGCATGCGCCAGGTGGTGGGGGTAGTTGAGGTAGCTGCTGAGCTGCTCGTTGTACACCGGCGCACCGATGGCCGTCGCCAGGTCCTGCAGCTCGCGCCACGCCTCGGCTTCGCCGACGCCGTCACCGGCGACGATGACCGGATACCGCGACCTGGCCAGGAGGTCGGCAGCCTTGTCCAGCTCGGAAGGCTGCGCGTGGAACTCCCGGGCGATCCGGGTGAAACGGCCCCGCTGCGGGTCGGCTCCCGTCTGCACCAGGAACTCCCACGGGATCGACAGGAACACCGGCCCCATCGGCGGAGCGAGCGCGGTCTTCAGCGCGCGCTGCATGGCCATGCCGATCTCGTTGGGGCCGCGCACCTCGTAAGCCCACTTGGTGTACTGCTGGGCGACCTGGACCAGGTCCGATCCCAGGAGCGGTTCCTGGATGAGGAGGTTGCTGTGCTGCTGCCCGCACAGCACCAGCAGCGGGATGTGCGACCGGGACGCGTTGAAGAGGTTCCCGAGCGCGTGGCCGACTCCTGGGGTGACGTGCAATCCGACCACGCCGGGCACGACCTCGCCGGCGTCGGTCCGCCGGTGGCGCGCGTACCCCATCGCCGCGCCGAGGGCGATGTTCTCGTGCAGGCAGGGCACGTACCTGATCTGGTTCTCCGGAACGTCGGTGCCGTCGATCAGCGGGATCTCGTTGGTGCCGGGAACTCCGTAGAGCCGGTCGACACCGGCGGTCTTGAGGTAGTCGAAGATGATGTCCCGGCCGAGGCGGGGGTTGTTCTCCTGCTCTACCGGGAGCCACTGCGCGTACTGCTCGCGATCGGTCTCGGTCACCTTGTTCTCCTCCTCGGTCATCGAGTCGTGAACTCGGCGGTGCTGCGCGAAGGCGGGATTCCGCTGCGGCATAAGAGGAATCCCTGCGCGTCGGTACTGCTCCTACGCCTGGTGCCGTAGCTTCCAGAGCTGCCCGCGGCGGCGTGGTCGCCTGCCGCGATGATCAGGTTCCCCAGCAAGTCGAGCAAGTACCGGCACGCTCCGCCCCCAGCGTCGAACGTTCGTCGTGTCTGTCCCCAGCCCGCCCGTGCCCGCCGACGATCAAGCCGGCGGCGACTCGAAGGTAGCAGGACTCCTCGGTGGCGCAGGGCAGATCGAGACATCCGGGGGAGATCCCTCACGTGGCACGGGGCGGTCTGCCGATCGGCGCCGGTGTATTGACATGGACGTCAACGTCAACCACTGTGGTGGCGATCACGCGTCGCAAGTCCGGAGGGGAGCTGCACGATGTCCTCCTCCCAGGTGCGCGCCGGAGGCCAGCGCCGATGCCAAGACAATCGAGGCGTGACGACGAGTGATGCTCAGGAGCGTGCGCGGGCCAATCGCCGGGAGACGTCCGGACCTCGGCGCGAGGAGCTGATCGCGGCCGCGGCCGCGTGCTTCGACGACCTCGGATACCCGGCGACCACGGTCGAACTGATCGCGGCCAGGGCCCGGACCTCGCGGCCCACGTTCTACGCCTACCTGCGCTCGAAGGACGAGGCGTTCCTCGCGGTCGCCGAGCAGGTCTGCGCCGAGCTCGAGTCCGCGCAGCAGCTGGACGGGATCGAGTCCCTCCCACCGGCCGCGGTGCTGCGGATGACCACCCGCGCCTTCGCCGAGGCCATCTTCGCCAACGGGTCGATCGTGGCGATGATCGACAGCCGTGCCGCGGTCGATGCCGAAGTGGACGCGCTGTGGAGCACGCTGCGGCGCCGACTGGTGCGCCGCTTCACCAACTACCTGTCCGGGCTGGACCCGGCCGCGATCGATCCCTGCGCGCCGCCCCAGCGGCTGGTGTCGATGCTGATCGATTCGATCGTCCACGGCGCCGCCCGCCTCGGCCACGCTTCCGGCGAGGACCGCGAGCGGTTCATCAACGATCAGATCCGCTTGACCGAGCGCGCGGTCGGCATCGCCGCCGACGCGCGCCCGGAACCTTAGGAGGACCGAATGCCGTTGTCCCGCCGCGACGCGGCCCTCGCCGAGGTGCGCGAACTGCAGGTGGCCAATTGGCCGGACCAGGTGCCGCGCACCGTCGAGTACCCCGTCGAGGTGCCCGGCCTGCCCGAGTACCTCCGGCACTGGGCCGCGACCCGCCCGGACACCGTCGCGATCTCGTTCTACGGGCGCGACATCACCTACGCCGAATACGACGAGCTGAGCGACCGGTTCGCCGGCTGGCTCGTCGAACGCGGTGTGGCGCCGGGCGACCGGGTCGGCGTGTTCCTGGGCAACTGCCCCCAGTTCCTCATCGCGATGGTGGGCATCCTCAAGGCGGGCGCGGTGCACGTGCCGATCAACCCCATGTTCCGCGGCCACGAGCTGCGGTACGAGCTGGAGGACGCCGGGGTGACGGTGCTCCTGGCGCAGGACTCGTTCGCCGACCTCGTGGAGTCGGTGCGCGGCGACACGGGCCTGCGGCACGTGGCGTTCACCGGGCTCGCCGACCTGATCACGGCCGAGCCCGACGTGCCGGTGCCGTTCGACCTCACCGCTGCGCGGTCGGACTGGGCCGAGATCAGCACTTCAGCGCGCGCCGAGGCACGACCGAGCGACCCCGACGCGCTGGCGGCGCTCAACTACACCGGCGGCACCACCGGATTGCCGAAGGGCTGCGAGCACACCCAGCGGCACATGGTGTACACGGCCGCGACCGCCAGCGTGGCCGGAGGCAAGCAGGTGGGCGATTCCGGTGTCGTGTCGCTGAACTTCCTGCCCGTGTTCTGGATCGCCGGCGAGGACTTCGGCGTTCTCAAACCGCTGGTGAACGGCCAGCAGCTCGTCCTGATGACGCGCTGGGACCCGGCAACGGCCGTGTCCCTGGTCGAGCGGCACGGCGTGACCGACCTGGTCGCCACGGTCGACAACTACGTGGAGCTGATGGACCTGCCGGGGTTCGACGGCGCGCGGCTGTCGTCGCTGCGCAACGCGCTCGCGGTGTCGTTCGTGCTGAAGCTGACCCCGGAGGTCCGGGCGCGGTGGCGGGAAGCGACCGGCGGCGTCCTGCGGGAGGCCTCGTACGGCATGACCGAGACGCACACGGCCGACACCTTCACGCTCGGGTTCCAGGACGGCGATCGGGACCTGCACGCCGATCCGGTGTTCTGCGGCCTGCCGGTTCCGGGGACCGACGTCCTGATCGTCGACGACTCGGGCGATCCCGTGCCGGTGGGGACGTCGGGGGAGATCATCGTGCGGAGCCCGTCGATCTTGACCGGCTACTACGGCCGGCCCGACGCGACCGCGGAGACGATCCGCGACGGGTGGCTGCACACCGGCGATGTCGGCCGGCTCGACGAGTGGGGCGCCCTGCACTACCTGGCGCGCGCCAAGGAGATGATCAAGACCAACGGGATGAGCGTGTTCCCGTCCGAGGTCGAAGCCCTGCTGCGCCTGCACCCGGCGATCGAGTCGGTATCGGTGGTGCCCCGGCCCGACCGCGCGAAAGGCCAAGTGGCAGTTGCCTTCGTGGTGCTGTCGGAGAGCGGCGCCACGAGCGACGACCTGTGCGCGTGGGCGAAGGACAACATGGCCGGGTACAAGGTGCCCGATTTCGTGCTCGTCGAGCAGCTGCCGATGACGGCCACCGGCAAGGTCCGCAAGGGCGAACTGCTCGACCGGGCCGCGGAACTGCCCGTCGCCCGTGACCGCGCGTAGACGAAGGTGTTCGTGACGATGAAGAAGCTGCTGATCGCCAATCGCGGTGAGATCGCGCTGCGCGTCGTGCGCACCGCGCGCGAGATGAGGGTGAACACCGTCGCCCTGTACGCGGAGGACGACGGGGACACGCCCCACGTCCACGCCGCCGACGAGGCGTTGCCGCTGGTCGGTGCCGGCCCGGCCGCCTACCTCGATCACGCGGCGGTGCTCGCCGCGGCCGCGCGATCCGGCGCCGACGCGGTGCATCCCGGATACGGATTCCTTTCGGAGAACGCGGAATTCGCGCGGGCCTGCGCGGCAGCGGGCGTCGAGTTCGTGGGCCCGGATCCGGCGGTCCTGGACACCTTGGGGGACAAGGCGTCGGCCCGC
Source organism: Saccharopolyspora oryzae (assembly GCF_027853915.1). Lineage (GTDB taxonomy): Bacteria > Actinomycetota > Actinomycetes > Mycobacteriales > Pseudonocardiaceae > Saccharopolyspora > Saccharopolyspora oryzae. The sequence continues at coordinate 132,044 of NZ_JAQGLA010000001.1, read as the reverse complement.
GCCGCCGCAGTCGCGGTGGGCGTGCCCGTGCTTCCGGCCACCTCCGGCGCTTCGACGGTCGACGAGGTCCGCGCGTTCTTCGCCGAGAACCCGGGCGGAATCATGATCAAGGCGCTGGCCGGTGGTGGTGGGCGCGGCATGCGGGTGGTTCGCGACGCCGCTGCCGTCGACGAGGCCTACCGGGCGTGCGCCGCCGAGGCTGATCTGGGTTTCGGGGACCGGGAAGTGTTCGCGGAGGCCCTGTTCGACGGTGCCCGGCACATCGAGGTCCAGGTGGTCGCGGACGGCACGGCCGTCCTGGCGGTCGGTGACCGGGACTGCAGCGTGCAACGGCGGCACCAGAAGCTGCTCGAGATCGCGCCCGCGGCCGACCTGGCGCCGGACGTGCGCCGCGGCCTGCACGAATCCGCGGTGCGGCTCTGCGCGAGCCTCGGGTACCGCGGTCTGGCCACAGTGGAATTCTTGGTGCGGGGTGAGGAGTTCGCGTTCCTGGAGGTGAACCCCCGGATCCAGGTGGAGCACACCATCACCGAAGAGATCACCGGTGTGGACCTGGTGGCAGCGCAGCTCGCCCTCGCGGACGGTGCCGTCCTGCCCGACCTCCCGCTCCCCGGTGGCGTCGTGGCGGACGCGTCCGGCGTGCGGGGCGAACCCGCAGCCGCCGCGAGCACGGCGGTGCAGGCCCGGGTGAACCTGGAGACGATGACCGCCGACGGCGGCGCGACACCGACCGCGGGCACCCTCACGACGTTCACCCCGCCCACCGGGCCGGGGGTCCGCGTGGACACCTTCGGATTGCCGGGCCTGGTCGTGAGCCCGCGGTACGACTCCTTGCTGGCCAAGGTGATCGCGCGCGCGGGAACCCGCACCGCCGCCCTCGCGAAGCTCGACGCGGCCCTGGGCGAGTTCGCGATCGAGGGCGCCGCCACGAACATCCCCTTCCTGCGCGCCCTTCTCTCGGACGGGGATCTGCGCGCTGGCCCCGTGAGCACCACGTTCCTGGCAGGAAGCATGGAACGGCTGGTGGCCGAAGCGGGCGCGACCACTCCCGTCCCCTCGGCCCCCGTCGCCGCGTTGGAGCTGCGGCCGGGAGAAGAGGTGGTTCGCGCTCGGATGGCGGGCACAGTGGTCGCGGTTGCCGCCGAAGGCGAGGAGGTGCCTGCGGGCGGTCAGCTGGCTGTGCTGGAGGCCATGAAGTTGGAGCACGTCCTGACTGCCGATCACGCGGCGCGAGTGGTGCGCGCGCTCGTGCCGCCGGGTCGGACGGTGGCGCCGGGCGATCCGCTCGTGGTGTACGCGCGGACCCGCGCGGCGGAGGCGGAATCCGCATTCGAGCTCGACCTGGACTCCTCCCGGCCCGACCTCGACGAGGTGCGCGAGCGGCAAGCCGTCACCCAGGATTCGGCACGTCCCGAGGCCGTGGCCAAGCGTCACAAACTCGGTCGCCGGACAGCGCGGGAGAACATCAGCGATCTGGTGGACCCGGGCAGCTTCGTCGAGTACGGGTCCCTGGTGCTCGCCGCCCAGCGCCGCCGGCGGTCCGAGCAGGACCTGATCACCAGCACTCCGGCCGACGGCCTGATCGGCGGCGTCGCGACCATCGGCGCGGATCGGTTCGGCCGGTCGGCGGCCGAGGCCGTGGTGCTGTCCTACGACTACACCGTGCTCGCCGGTACGCAAGGAATGCGCAACCACGCCAAGACCGACCGGATCCTGGGGGTGGCACGGGACCGGAAGGTGCCCGTGGTGCTGTTCGCGGAGGGCGGTGGCGGCCGACCCGGCGATACCGACATCGATATCGTTGCGGGGCTGGACGTTCCGACGTTCCGGCTGCTGGGTTCGCTGCGCGGCGGTGCGCCGACGGTGGCGGTCGTCTCCGGGCGCTGCTTCGCCGGGAACGCCGCGCTGGCCGGCGCCTGCGACGTCGTGATCGCAACGCCCGACGCGAACATCGGCATGGGCGGACCCGCGATGATCTCCGGCGGTGGGCTGGGGGAGTACCGGCCCGAGGACATCGGTCCGATCGACGTGCAGCGCCGCAACGGGGTCGTCGACCTGGTCGCGAAGGACGAGGAGCACGCCGTCGACCTGGCGCGCCGGTACCTCTCGTACTTCCAGAGCCCGCTCTCCCCGGGCGAGGGCGTGGAGTGGGAGGCGCCGGACCCGCGCCTCGCCCGGCACGTGGTGCCCGAGAACCGGCTGCGCGCTTACGACATCCGCACCGCCATCGATGCCATCGTCGACGTGGGCTCGGTGCTGGAGCTGCGTCCGGACTACGGCGTCGGCATCGTGACGGCGCTGGTCCGGGTGGAGGGCGTCGCGTACGGCCTGGTGGCCAACAGCAGCCACCACCTGGGCGGCGCGATCGACGCCGAGGCCGCGGACAAGTTGGCCGAGTTCCTGGAGCTCTGCGAATCGGGCGGGCTCCCGATCGTTTCCCTCTGCGACACACCGGGTTTCATGGTCGGACCGGAGGCGGAGAAGGACGCGACGGTCAAGCGCTTCGGCGGGCTGTTCGTGCTCGGTGCTCGCCTGACGGTGCCGTTCGGCGCAGTGGTGCTCCGCAAGGGCTACGGCCTGGGGGCGATGGCGATGACCGGCGGCTCCTTCCGGGCTCCCCAGTTCACCGTGGCGTGGCCGACCGGCGAGATCGGCGGTATGGGGCTCGAGGGGGCGGTCCGGTTGGGCTACAGCAAGGAACTCGCGGCGGCGCCCGACGAGGCCGCGCGCCAGCAGCTGTACGACGACCTGGTGGCCGAGGCCTACGAGCGCGGACGCGCGTTGCGCGCGGCCACCACCTTCGAGCTGGACGACGTGATCGACCCGGCCGACACCCGGCGCTGGATCAGCACGCTGCGGCCCTGCGGACGACCCCGCCGAGGCACCGAGGCGTGAGACTGGGAGGCGCTGCGAGGTGAGTGATGTGGTGAGCGGTCCCATCGTCCCCGGGAGCTTCGCCACCGCACCCGGGCTCTACGACGACATCTCGATCAGCGAGGTCGTGCGCACCTGGGCGCGGCAGATCCCCACCGGCACCGCATTCGTGACCCCGAGCCGGACAACGACGTGGAGCGAGTACGACCGGTTGGCGGATGCGGTCGCCGAAGAGCTGAACAGGGCGGCCGGCGGTCCGCGCTCGCGCGTGGCACTGCTGCTCCCCGACACGGCGGGCGTGCACGCCGCGCTGTGCGGCTGTTTCCGGGCGGGCCGCGTCGCGACTGCCATCGGGGTGCGTTCCGGGGTGCGGGAAGTCGCGCACATCATGGGCCGCACGGGCGCCGAGGTCCTGGTGACGTCGGCAGCGATTCGCGGCCGGTCGTGGCACGACCTCGTCGTCGAGTTGCGGGAACGCGGGGTCTTCCCGGTCGATGTCGTGGTCGTCGACGACGAGCGCGGATCGGTCACGCGGCACCGCGTCGGTGGTGCGGGCCGAGCCGAAGTGACGAGCCCGAGCGGGGTGCCGTTCAGCACATCGGAGGTGACGATCCTCAACTCGACCTCCGGAACGACCGGACTGCCGAAGGTGGTCGCGCACGGGGAGCGGCGGTGGGTCGCCTTCGCGCGCGAGGCGATGCTCGGAGGCCGGATCGGGCCGGACGACGTGGTCTGCTCCGCCGTTCCGGCACCGTTCGGCTTCGGGCTGTGGTCGGCGCACTTCCTGCCGGCGCTCCTCGGCGTTCCGGCCGTGGTGACGTCGAGGTTCGACGTCGAGGAGATCGCCGAGCTGATCGAGCGCGAGGAGGTCACCGTGCTCTGCTGCGTCAGCACGCAGTTCAAGATGCTGCTGCGCTCGGAGGCCGTGCGCGCCCGCGATCTTTCGAGCCTCCGCGTCCTGTACACCGGGGGCGAGTCCGTCGCGTACCGCGATGCTCGCGCGTTCGAGGAGCGCACGGGTGCCAAGGTCCTGCAGTTCTACGGCTCGAACGAGGCCGGTGGCGTCAGCCGCACGACCCTGGACGACGACGTCGAGACGCGCTTGCGCACCTGCGGTCACGTGCTCGAATCGATGGACGTCCGGGTGCTCGACGACTCCGGTTCCGAGAGCACCGGACGGATCCGGCGTGGGCAGCCCGCGGTGCGCGGCCCGCTGGTGTCCGCCGGGTACTGGGCGGATCCGGCGGCGAACGCCGAGCTCTACACCGACGACGGCTGGATGCTGCTCGGTGATGTGGTGGAGATCGACGACGTCGGCCGGGTGCGCGTCGTCGGTCGCAAGGCCGACTTCATCATCCGGGGCGGCAAGAACATCTCGATCGTCGAGGTCGAGGAACTCGTTCGCGGCCACGAGTCGGTGTCGGACGTCGCCGTCGTCGGCATTCCCGATGACCTCTACGGCGAACGCGTCTGCGCTGCGGTCGTTCTCGCGGACAGCGGGCGACTGGACACCGAGTCGCTCGCGAACTGGCTGCGGTCGCGCGGCGTGGCGACCGAGTACCTGCCGGAGTACGTCGTCACCGTCGACGAGCTCGAGGTCGGACCGGGCGGCAAGACGGACCGCCGGGCTGTGCAGGCCGCGGCGATGAAGGCGCTCGGTCGCACCTAGCGCCCTTCCTGTACCGATCAAGTCAGCATCCTGTCGGCCGGCATGCCCCTGCGCGTCTGGGGCCGAAAGTCCCGGTCCGGAGTCCGTGTTCGCGGTGTCACACTGAGTAGTGGTAATGGCAGGGTCGGATGCGTTGAACCTGGACCCGTATGGCGCCCGATCCCCGGGGCGGGGGCGGCTATGGCGGTTGATCGCATCCGGCTGGCGGAGGGGCTCGCCGCGATCGTCGCGGACGTGCCCGGGCAGGAAGGCTTGCCCGAGCGACTGTGCCACGCGTGTCTCGCGGCATTGCCCGTGGACGGAGTCGGGCTGTCGTTGATGACCAACGAACACGCGGGCGGTCGGATGCTGTTGGGAGCGACCGACGCGGCGGGGAGCAAGATCGAGGAGTTGCAGTTCAGCCTCGGCGAAGGGCCGTGCGTGACCGCGTTCAGCGAGGCACGTCCGGTACTGGTGCCGGATGTGACGACGGACGAGGTTCGGCTGCGGTGGCCCGCGTTCGCCGAGCAGGTCGCCGCCGCGGGAGTGGGGTCGCTGTTCGCGTTCCCGTTGCAGGTCGGTGCGATCGGGATCGGTGTGCTGGATTGCCACCGCATCCGAACCGGGCCGTTGGAGGAGGTCACCGAAGCGCTGGTGGTCGCCACGGCCGTGACCGCCGCACTGCTGGACCACCAGGCCCGCGTCCTGTCCGCTGCCGAGGTGAAGCCGGAGCTGATCGACCTGTCGTGGCGCGACCACGCCGCGGTGCACCAAGCCACCGGCATGGTCTCGTCGCAGTTGAGCGTGCCCACCGACACCGCGCTGGCGCGGTTGCGCGCCCACGCCTTCTGCGAGGGCCGGCCGTTGAAGGACGTCGCCGCCGATGTCGTGGCCCGCCGCCTCCGGTTCAGCGAGGAGGACGGAGGCTGAGCGGGGTGCGGGTGGGACCAGGGTGAGGAGAGTGAGGAGGTTTGCCATGGTGGCGCGTTCAGAGCCGCAAGAACCTGCTGTGACGGCGGCCTTCGTGGAGTTGGCCGACAACCTGGTCAACGACTTCGACGTGCTCGATCTGCTGCACACGCTCGTGCGGCACTGCGTAGCGCTGCTGGACACCGCCGCTGCCGGGCTGCTGCTGGTCGACGAGATGGGGCACCTGCGGTTGTTGGCGTCGTCCAACGAGCAGGCCCACCTGGTCGAGTTGTTCCAGGTCGAAACCGACGAGCCCAGCCCGTGCACCGACTGCTTCCGCACCGGTAGGCCCGTCACCGCTGTGGATATCGCTCAGCACGCCGCCACTTGGCCCGGCTTCGCCACCGAGGCCCAGCGACGGGGTTTTCGCACCGTCCACGCATTGCCGATGCGGCTGCGCTCGGACACCATCGGAACGCTGAACCTGTTCCGCGCCGAACCCACTGCGCTGGACCACGACGACCTGGTGCTGGCCCAAGCATTGGCGGACGTGGCCACCATCGCGATCTTGCAACACCGGGCACTGGCCCGCCGCGATGTGCTCATCGAGCAGTTGCAGGGTGCGCTGAACAGCCGGGTCGTCATCGAACAGGCCAAAGGTGTGCTCGCCGACCGCGGCCGGCTCGACGTGGACACGGCGTTCAACCTGCTGCGCCGCTACGCCCGCACCCACCACGCGCGGCTTTCCGGCGTGGCCTGGCAGGTCGTCACCGACCGCGGCCGTGCCGAGGAGATCTTGGGTTGGGCCGAACCGACCTCGCACGGTCAACGCGGTGACGGGCCGCCATGAACGACTCCGGAGGCCAGGCGTGCCCGAAACGCGCTGTGGTCGAGGCGCTGGCCAGGACCGCCCGCGCGTTGGTGGGCGACTTCGACCTGTCTGAAACGCTGTACGACCTCGCCACCGACGCGGTCGACGCGCTCGACGGGGATCTCGTCGGGATAATGCTGGCCAACAGGTCCGGGGGCTTGTTCCTGGTCGCGTCCTCGGACGAGGGCACCGACGCCATCGGGTTGCTGCGGCTGCAGATCTACCAGCGCGGTCCGTGCATCGAGTGCCTGAACACCGGCCAGGTCATCTCGGTCGAGGGGCTGGGCGTCGACACCGACCGGTGGTCCAGCTTCGTCACGGCAGCCATCGCGTTCGGGTTCCGCACGGTGCACGCACTGCCGATGCGTTGGCAAGCCCGGACGGTGGGGGTGCTCAGCCTGCTCCGCACCGACTCCAGCCGACTGCCCACCTGCGATGTGGCACTCGCGCAGGGGTTCGCCGACCTCGCTGTCCTCAGCCTGCACCAGCAGCACTGCCTGGCCCACCGCGGACACCTCGCGGAACAGCTGCACGCGACGCTGAACAGCCGAGCGGCTCTGGACCGGGCCAGAAGGGTGCTCACCGAGGAGAGCCACCTCCAGATCCACGACACCTTCGCACCGCTGCGCGACTACGCGCGCGCACACCACCTGCGGCTGACCGAGCTGGCCCAGCGCATCACCGCCGACCACGTCCTCGCCCGGCAAGTGCTCGCGGCGCGGTTCTGAGCAGCTCCGAAGATCGAGCCAGGCCAGCGGCGTCCGGGAGTGTCGTCCGTCAGCTCGCGCGCCAGGGCTGGTACTCGGCGGGGATCCTGTCCATGAGCCAGCCGAGGTCCCCGTGCGCGTCCTCCTCGGTGTCGAACCCGGTGCGCGCGTGCACCTCTCCGTGCTCGAAGTAGGTCAGCACCCACTTCCCCGATGCCTGCTCCAGCACCAGTTCGAAGCAGGGCCCCTCGTGCCAGTGTCCGTTACCCGCACTCCAGCGGCCGACGACTCGGCCCATGACCGCGCGCCTCCAGCACTCGCGCTCTGCGGCCCACGCGGCGAACCCGCGTTGCGACCACCGATGTGCGGGAGCACGCGGTGGTGATGGGAGGGCGGTGGAAACGCGTGAGCGCTCGGATCATCCGCAGCACCGGAATCCACCGGAGTCCCACCTCGCACGCGGGGTCTGGGCGTGAACGCAGGTATGTCGTTTCTGCACGGCCAGTACACACCACGGCCGAGCACGCGGGTGCGGACCTAAGTCCCGTCCACGCCCCAGGGCTTCGAAGGTTCAGCGCAGAACGTCTCCTCCGGAGAGAACGATCGATTCGCCGGTGATGAATCCTGCGTGGGGGCCTGCGAGCAGCAGGACCCAGCGCGCGATCTCCTCGGGCGCGGCGACTCGACCCAGCGGGACCGACGATGCTGCGGCGGCCATCCGGCCGGTCGCTCGATTGCCGGGAGTGTCGACCCAGCCCGGTGCGATCGCGTTCACGCGGATCCGCTGGGGTGCGAGTTCGAGCGCGAGTTCCTTGGTCAGCATGACGACCGCGGCCTTCGACGCGCCGTAGAGGAGTTGTCCGGGTGAGACTTCGAAGGCGTCGACCGAGGCGAAGTTGACCACGGAGGAGCCTTCGCGCATGCGCGGTGCGGACTCGGCGGTCACGTTGAGGACGCCGAGGACGTTGACGTCGAAGGTCTTGCGGTAGAGCTCTTCGGTGAAGTCGGCGAGGGTGCTGGGCGGGTAGATCCCGGCGATGTTGGCCACCAGGTCGATCGCGTCGTCGGGGCCGAGGTGCTCGTCGATGGCGGATGCGACTTCGGAGCGCCGGGTCACGTCGACCGCGGTGGTGCGCAGCGGCTCGTCGGCTGTGTCGATGTCCGCTTCGACGCGGTCCAGGGGCAGGACCCGCCATCCTTCGGCGTGGAGCAGTTGGGCGGTGGCCCTGCCCATGCCGCTTGCGGCGCCGGTGACGATCGCGTTCAGCACTTGTCATCCTCCAGTTCGGACATTTCGGGGGTGCGGAAACCTGTTGCCACGGCCCAGAAGTAGGCGAGGACGCCCACTGCGAGAGCGGCGATGGAGTCCATCGGGAAGGCGAGGACCGGTGTCGCAGGGCCGTATTCGCCGATGGCGGACACGCCGAGCAGCATCAGCAGGAGGAAGACCAGCCAGTGACCGCCGCGCAGGTGCTGGCGGCCTTCCGGCGGGCTCATCAGGTGCAGCGCGGTGAGGAAGCCCGCGCACAGCGCTGCCATGACGAGCACGTGCGGTACCGGCCACGAACCGTCGGGGGTGGTGACGTCCTCGGGGGCCAGGAGGAATCCGCTGCTCCCGGTCACGTACGCCCAGCAGGCGAGGAAGACCGACGCGAGCACCACCGCCGGCCCGCGGCGGGTCCAGCCGCGTTGGCAGGAGAAGAAGACCGCGTAGACCGCCATGCCGCCGAGTAGGACGGTGACCAGGTTGTACAGGGTCACGAACCCGCACCAGTAGATGATCAGCGTGGCCGCGGCGAAGCCCAGCGGGGCGAGGAAACCGGCGGCGGGCAGGCGGAACGGCCTCCGCAGCGATGGTGCGGTCCGGCGCATCACGACGAGTGCGACGGATGCGGCGAGCGTGCTGAGCACCAGGGCGGAGCTGATGAACCCGACGAGCCGGTACCAGCTCGGTGCGGGGAGGAAGAACAGGCAGCCGATGCCGAAGGAGACGATCGCCGAGACGGCAGGCACCCCGTGGCGGTTCACCCGCGTCATGATCTGCGGGAAGAACTTGTTCACCGCCAGGCCGTACCCGACGCGGGCCCCGCTGCCGAGGTAGATGTACCCGGCCGCGCCGGGGGACAGGATCGCGTCCAGCAGGAGCATGGAGACGAACGCGCCGAGCGCGGCGTAGCCGGAGGCGTGCAGAGCAGCGGCCAGGGGGCCTTCCGCCCAGGGGCTGTTGGCCAGGCCCACCCAGTCGCCGGGGACGACTCCGGCGTCGGCCCAGTTGATCGCGCCGAGGAAGGCGAGCTGCAGGCCGAGGTAGATGCCGAGCGGGATGAGGACGCAGCCGATGGTGCCGAGCGGGATGTTGCGGCTGGGGCGCTTGACCTCGCCGCCGAAGTCGATGACGCCGCGGAATCCCATCAGGGCGAAGGCGATGCCCGACACCGCGACCGCTTCGAGCATCGCGCCCGGGCCGCCGTGCTGCTCGTCGCCGAAGAAGCCGTAGGAGGTGAGGTTGTCGCCGTCGAAGGTCAGGAACAGCAGCAGGAAGGTGGCGACCGGGATGATGATCTTCCACCAGGTCACCCAGCGGTTGGCCTCGCTGAGCAGCTTGACGCCGAATAGGTTGATCGCCAGGAACACGAGCATCAGGGCGATCCCGAGCAGGATCCCGCGGGGCCAGGACAGCATCGACACGCCGTCCCGGGTCGTGAGCAGGCCGAGTTGCGGGAAGAGCCCGCCCAAGTAGGTCAGCGAGGCGACGGCTTCGATGGCGGGCAGCGAGATGTTGGCCAGCCAGTAGGACAGGCCCATGATCCAGCCGGCCAGTCCGCCGTTGGACAGGTAGGGGTAGCGCACGATGGCCCCGCTGACCGGGATGGCGGTGCCGACCTCCATCCAGGCCAGCGCGATCAGCATGGTGAGCGCACCGCCGATCAGCCACGAGATCAACGCGGAGGGGCCTGCGATGCCCGCTGCCGAGAGCACGGCGAACAGCCACCCCGATCCGATCTGGCCGCCGACGCCGATGAACATGGCGGCCTGCAGGGACATTCGCCGCTTGAAGTGTTCGTCCGTTGATCTGGTGGCGTGGCTCTGGTCGACACTGGCCATCGAGCTCTCCTTCGTCGGCCGCGGGTGGTGCGGCGGCAGCAGGCGCGATGCCGGAGCGCTCACGCCTGCTGCCTGACGTGATCGGTGGTGTGGCCGCCGTCCGCGGGTGTAGGGAGTGTTGGGCCTGGTCGCGCCAATGGTGAAGCCGAGATTGCTGAGATACGACCAAGGAAATACCTTGACCTGGGTCTTGGTCGGCCTGGGTCGGCGCAGGTCAGAGCCTTGGTCGGGGCGGCGTCGAGCGGTGCGGGGCGTCAGGCCGGCAGGCGGGCGGAATGGGGCAGGTTCTGGAGCAGTTTCCGGGCGAGCCGGATGACGATCTCGGTGGCGGGGGACAGGGCAGCGCCCCGGCGGGTGATGAACGCGAACGTCTCGTGCAGGGGCTGCTGCAGGGAGTTCCAGTGCAGGTTGGCGGTCGAGCCGAGGGCGTGGGCGAGCGGCAGGGAGATCACCGTGTCCCCGACACCCTGCTCGGCCAGTGCCAGCGCGGTGGCGGGGGATTCGACCTCCACGATCGGTCGCAGGGCCACCCCGGCGTTCTGCGCGTGGGTCAGCAGTTGGCGGCGGGTCGGGTCGGTGTCGCCCCAGCGCACTTCCGGCAGGATCAGCTCGGACTCGGCCACCTCCTGGATCGACAGCGGGCGGCGCACGCGGCTGCGGGTGCGCGAGAGGTAGACGGCCTCGGCGACCCACTCGACGGGGCCGACGTCGAGGCCGCGGTCGTCGACGGGGAGCGCGACGAGTCCGGCCTCGAGCTGGCCGTCGCGCACGCTGTCGGCGACCTGCACCGAGTTGTGCCCCAGCAACCGCATCCGGACCTGCGGGTACAGGGCGCGGAACTGCGCGACGAGGTCGGTGTGCAGGAGGTGGTGGGCGCTGCTGAAGGTGCCGAAGGCGACGGTGCCTCCCGTCAACGTCCGCGCCGGGTCCACCGATGCCGTCGCTTCTTCAGCGGCTTTGATGGTGCGCTCGGCGTGCGGGATCAGCATCCGCGCCGCATCGGTGACGATCAGCTTGCGGTTCGTGCGGTGGAACAGGGTGACGCCGAGTTGGCGCTCCAGGCGGCGGATCTGCTCGGACAGGCTCGGCTGCGCGACGAAGTGCGCTTCGGCCGCGGCGGACAGGGACCCGTGCTCGACAGCGGACAGGAAGTACTGCAACTGCTGCAGCGTGATCTGCGTTCCCACGTCGGCCTCCTCGACGTTCGCAGGACGAAAGTTCCGCTCAAGGTAACCCCTTGAGCAATCGCAGAAACAACGGCGTGGACGAGAGCTGGATCGACTTCCAGACTTTCCCTACGAGCGGAGCTCCCGCCCGGGAACAGGGCGAGCGGGGCCCGCGAGATCACACCGGCGCGGCCGGTATCGACGATGAGGAGCGAAGATGGCTCGATACTGCGTGATCGGAGCTGGGGCCGCTGGGGTGTCGGCACTCCAGCAGCTGCGCGAGGCAGGCTACGAGGTCGAGTGCTTCGAGAAGACCGACCGGGTCGGCGGCCACTGGCACACCGACTACGAGGCCTTGCACCTGATCACCTCGCGGGACATGACGCACTTCGAGGGCTTCCCGATGCCGGAGCACTACCCGCACTTCCCCCGGCGGGACCAGGTCCGCGCCTACATCGAGTCCTACGCGCGGCACCACGGCCACTACGACCTGATCGCGTTCAACACCGAGGTCACCTCGGTGACCCCGGTACCGGCTGACGACGGGCCGGTCGGTTCGGCCGGTTGGCGGGTGATGACCTCGCGCGGCGACGAGGGCGTTTTCGACGGGGTCCTGATCGCCAACGGCCACCTCTGGAGCCCCCACGTCCCGGAGGTCCCTGGCGAGTTCACCGGGCGCCAGATCCACACCAGCGCCTACAACAACGTCGGCGACCTCGACGGCCGCCGCGTCCTGGTGGTCGGCGCGGGCAACTCGGGTTGCGACGTCGCCGCCGATGTCGCGCAGCACCGCCTCGAAGCCGACATCGTCATGCGGGAAGGCCTCCACTTCCAGCCGAAGACCTACTTCGGCGTCCCGCGCCAGGAAGTCCCGTTCCTGTCGCAGTTCAGCCCCGACGAGCAGGACCTGATCAGCCGACTCCTCGCTCGCGTCTCCATCGGCGAGAACAGCTGCTACCCGGGCATGCCGATGCCGGAGGCCCGGACGCTGGCGGAGGGGGCGACGACGGTCAACGACCTGCTGCTGTACTGGGTCCACCACGGCCGCATCGGCATCCGCCCCGGCATCTCCCGCCTGGACGGGAACTCGGTGCACTTCGCCGACGGCACGACCGGTGAGTACGACTCGATCATCTGGGCCACCGGGTTCAACGTGTCGCTGCCGTTCCTCGACGACGACCAGATCACCTGGCGCTCCCGCGTGCCGGTCCGCTACGCGGGCGGGATCCTGCCCGAAGGAGCCGAGAAGCTGTACTTCGTCGGCCTGATCGCACCGCGCGGACCGCAGATCCCGATCTACGGCGTCCAGGCCAAGCTCGTCGCCCGCATGATCGGCCTGCACGAGGCGGCCGGACCGCGCGGCCTGGCCCTGGCCAACTACTTCGCCAGCATCCAGAACCCCGAACTGCGCATCGACATCGTCCGCGCGATCTGGAACGACCAGATGGCCGACACCGAGCGCCTCCTCAGCGCGCTGGAAGCGGCGCCAGCCGCCCATGCCGCGAACGGCGTGCCGGCCACCGCCTGATCAACGGAACACCCACGGGCCGGCCTCCCGGTCGGCCTCGCTTCGCGTCGCAACGCTGCTTTCCGGAGGAACTGCCATGACCACGAACCCTGCGCACCGGCTCGCCGGCCGGTCCGCGCTGATCACCGGCGGCGCCCGCGGCCAGGGAGCCGCGCACGCCCAGCGGCTCGCCGCTGAAGGCGCCGCCGTGCTGATCGGCGACGTGCTCGACGAGGCCGGTGAGAAGACCGCCGCCAGTCTGCAATCCGACGGGCTCGACGTCTCCTACCTGCACCTCGACGTATCCGACCCGGCGTCCTGGCGCGCTGCCCACGACCTGGTGGAGGAACGGTTCGGGCAGCTGGACATCCTGGTCAACAACGCGGGCATCATCCACGTCACCGAGATCGGCGACGAAACCCTCGAGGCGTGGAACCACCTGCTGGGAGTGAACCTCACCGGTGCATTCCTCGGGTTGCGGACGATGTTGCCGCTGCTGCGCAAGGGAACGAACAGCTCTGTCGTCAACACCTCGTCCATCTTCGGCCCGTCCGGGGCGATCGGTTACTCCGCCTACGCGGCGAGCAAGTCCGGCTTGCTCGGCCTGACCCGAACCGCCGCTCTCGAACTCGCGCCCGACGGCATCCGCGTCAACGCGCTCGTCCCCGGCGGCGTCAGCACGCCGCTGAACGAGCTCGAACCAGAAGGCGGTGTCGTCCCCGAAACCCCCCTCGGCCGACGTGCGAACGCGGACGAGCTCGCCGCAGCGGTGGCCTTCCTGGTCAGCGATGACGCCAGCTTCGTCACCGGCACCGAGCTCGTCGTCGACGGCGGATTCCGCACCCGGTAGGCGCCAACGCGGTTGTCCCTGGTACTGCACCGGTACCTACAACGCGGCGTTCGTCCTTCCTGCCGCTTCGCGGCCGGCGATCCGGCCGAAGGTCACCGAGCGGAGCACCGATAGCGCGCCGGGGTACTCCTGGTACCACACGCCGGTCACCACGCCTGCGGCGTAGAGGCGCACCTGCGCCAGCTTCCGGCGAGGCGCACGGCAAGCACCTGGTGCAGGTCGGATTGATGTGCCCTGTTGACGACTGCTCCTTTTACAGTTCCGTCACGGCGGTGAGGAGTCGTTGGATCGCCAGGTCGACTGTCGAGCGGGGGCAACCGAGATTCACCCGCATGTAGCCGTGCCCGTCGAGGCCGAACTTCTGCCCCTTGTCCAGCCAGAGGCGGGCGGTGGTGAGCATGAAGTCGTTGAGCGTCTCGGCGTCCATTCCGAGCTCTCGGCAGTCCATCCACGCCAGGTACAGCGAATCGGCCGGTAGGACGCGCACCTTCGTGGTGGCGTTGTTGACCGACGTTGCGAAGTGCTCGTGGTTGCCGCGCAGGTAGGAGAGCAGCTCTTCCAGCCAGGGTTCGCCGTGCGCGTAGGCGGCCTCGGCCGCGACCATTCCGAGGGTGTTGACCAAGGGGAACGCGTTCCGGTCGTACTGGCGCAGCGGTTCCTCGCGCAGGCGGCGGTCGGGTACGAAGGCGTTCGCGCTCTGCAAACCCGGCAGGTTGAAGGTCTTGCTCGGGGCCGTGCACGTGATGCTGTTGCGCGCGAACTCGGGGGAGAGCGAGGCGAACGGGACGTGCTTCTTCGCCGGGTTCATGATCAGGTCTTGGTGGATCTCGTCGGAGACGACGAGGATTCCGCGCTGGGCGCAGATCTCGCCCATCGCGGTCAGTTCTTCCTCGGTCCAGACGTTTCCCGTCGGGTTGTGCGGGTGGCTGAGGATGAACAGCTTGGTGTTGGGCTGGATCGCGGCTTCGAACGTTCGCGCGTCGAAACGGTATCCGTCGTCGGTGCGTTCCAGCGGAGCGAGGGCGAGGTGGCGTCCGTTGAGCAGGACGTCGTCGTGGAAGTGCCCGTAGACCGGGGGCTGGATGAGGATCGAATCGCCAGGTGCGGAGAAGGCCTGCACGGCGGTTTTCAGCGTCGTGATGACCCCGGGGGTCTGCACCACCCACTCCTCGGGCACCTCCCACCCGAACCGGCGGAACTGCCAACTCGTCACCGCATCCACGTAGCTGTCGCTCGCGCCACCGGGATAGCCGAAGACACCGTGGTCCACGGCCTCGTGGAGGGCGTCGACGACTGCCTGCGGGGCCTTGAAGTCGGTGTCGGCGACCCACATCGGGAGCGGGTCCGCCGCGGCCTGCTCGGGAGTCAACATCGTCTTCGCGAACGCCCACTTCATGGAGTTGGAGCTCTTGCGGTCGACGACCTCGTCGAAGATCGACTTCGATGCGCCACCAGCGGAGTTCGCCTGCATCCCGGCCTGGGAAGTCTCGATTGCCATGCGTCGAGCGTAGGTAGCTTCCCGCAGAAGGCGTTCGCTTCTGCTGCCGCTCAACGGGATGTGCCGCGGACGCGCGAATTCGGCGAGCACGATCGGATCGTCGCCCCGTGCGGAGGGGCGCAGATCAGCGGGCGGGCAGCGGCTGCGCACCGGATTGCTGCAGCAAGAGGGTCAACGTGCCGATCTCCTGCTGCTGTTCGGCGACGACCGCGTTGGCCAGGTCGCGCACGTGCGGGTTCGACACCTGCTGCGCGGCCGCGGCGGCCATGTCGACGCCGCCCTGGTGGTGCCGGATCATCAGCTGCAGGAAGACGACGTCGGCGTCGGTCCCGGTGCTCGAACCGAGCTGGTTGAGCTCCGGCATGGAAGCCATGCCCGGCATGGGGGTTTCGCCGTGGTGGTGCGCGCCGCCCATCCAGGACATCGGCGCTTCCGCGATCTGAGGTGCTTCCCAGAGCACCAGCCAGCCCTGCATCCGGCCGATTTCGCGGAGCTGGTCGGCCGCGATCGCCTCGGCTGCGGCATCCACCTGCGGGCTCAGCTTGCCGCGGACCAGCTGCACCATGGTCACCGCCTGCTGGTGGTGCACGATCATGTCCTGGCTGAACCCGACGTCGGCGGCGCTGGGAGAGGTGCGTTGCGCGTCACCGCCGCCGCGCAGCGACGTGCCGGCGAGCAGGCCGATCCCGAACACCGCCAGCGCTGCCAGCGCGGCCAGGACGCGGCGGTTCATCGCAGCGGGTAGGCGTCGTTGGTGAACTGCAACGCCAGGGCGCCGTTGTCGTCGCAGGAAACCCACAACTGCTCGCCGACGAACCGGGGCGGGGACATGCACCAGTCCGCCGTCAGGTCGGTCGGGCCGAGGTTCAGCGGGGGGTTGCCGACGTTGCCGTTGCTGATGTCGGAGACGGTGGCACCCACCGGAACCGTGGCGTGCGCGGAGTTCACCAGCCGCGCGTTCTGCCCGACCTGTCCGGGCGGGTTGAAGTAGGCGATCTCCCGCGGCCGGTCCGGTTCGCGGATGTCGAACACCCGGATGCCGGACTGCACCCAGCCGCAGGCCAGCGCGGTCGGGTCCGCGGGCCGGTCGATCGTGCAGTAGTGCGCCTCGTAGCCGAAGATCCCGTTGCGCGCGGTGTCCTCGGCGCGCAGGGCGGTGTTCTCCGGCCGGTTGATCTCCAGCTTGAGCTGGCGGACGGTCTTCGGGGCGCGCTCGTCGGAGATGTCGATGATTCGCACCCCGCCGGAGCCGAACTCGTCCGCCACCACCAGGTACGGCCGGCCGCCGTCGGTGAAGGGGATCGCGTGCTGGGTGATCAGCCCGTCCTGCCAGCTGATGTCGGAGATCCGGCGCAACAGCGGAAAGGGCTTGCGCCGCTGGACGTCGCTGGCGTCGAAGGTGGTGATCCCGGCGGGCAGCGCGCTGGCCACGTAAAGCCGGTTGCCGTCGGCGCTGACCCCGAAGCCGTGGTTGGACAAGCCGGTGGTGCCGACGAACACCACGCTCGGGCTGGCCGGGTCGGCAACGTCGATGGCGGCGATCGTGCCGCCCACGGCGCCGGTGGCGTAGTAGGTCCGCCCGTCCGGCGCCCACCCGCCCTCGTGGCCGGGCGTCGGCATCGGCAGCGTCAGCTGCGTTCCGGCGACGCTGTTGAGCAGGCGGGGATGCGCGCAGTCGGTCTTGACGTCGTAGACGGAGAAGAACACCCCTCCGGTGAGGATCCCGGTGGAAACCGCGGCGAGCAGGCCGCGTTCCTCGTTCACCTTCAACGTCTCCCACGTGCCGCCCACCGTGGCGGGGCTGACCAGCGAATCGGTCAGCTCCGGCTGCGCGGGGTCGGAGAAGTCGACGACGTTCACCCCGGGCCGCTCCGCGCGCGGCGATCCGGTGACGATCGTGCCCAGGTACTGGCAGTGGCCGTAGGAAGCCCCGACCGTCGCCTGGCCCTGCCCCTGGAACTGGCCCAGCAGCTCCAGATTGCACTGGTAGGGCGCTTGGCTACTGCGCCCGCTCTGCCGGTCGGCCAGCGGCACTTGCCCCTGCAGCCCGGTCTCCGGGGCCGATCCCGGCCCGCACTCCGCACGCGGCACGGTCGTGTCCACCGGCCCGTCGGCCGCCGCGGTCAGGACCTCCGAGGAGGACACCAGCAACGCCACCGCCGCGAGCGCGCCGAGCAGGCGCAGCGATGTCCGACTCCACCCCTGAGACACGGACGACCTCCCGCAGCCGACGCTATCCCCGCCACCAAGCGCAACGACCCGGTGCGCGGACGGATACGCGGGCGTTGCGCCGAAACCGCAGGGACACCAGGAGTTCCCTGCTCGAAGCCCCGCCAGGAAGTGAGCTCAGCGCGGCAGACCGGATGGTCGGAATCGGATTGGTGGTGAACCTGCTCGCCGCTGTCGTCGTACGTGGCACCGAGAGGTGAACGCCGACGGAGGAGCTGCACATGGGAAGAGGCTTGTTCGAACGAGGGTGGGCGTCCAGAGGTAGCACCGCCTTGGCCGCCGTGTCGGTGGTGGTCGGAACGACGGTCGCGGTGCCATCCGCAATCGGCCAGCCGGCTGTGGATGTGGCTTTGGAGTGGTACGACGTGTCCGCCGCAACCGTGGACGCGGCGGGCATCCCGGCATCGGCGCAGGTCACGAAGAACCGCGTGTGGGCGGTGTCCTGGCTCGCCGCGGCCCGGGCGGTCCGCTCTGACCTCGGGGTGGGGCAACCGCAGGAGTACGAGCAGGCGGCGATCGCATCAGCAGTCCACGCTGCGCTGTCGGAACTGGTGCCGAGTCGCCAGGCGGAGCTGAACGCTGCGCTGGAGCGAACCCTGGACCGGATCCCGGACGGTCCCGCTGAGGACCGAGGCGTTCGCGTCGGCCGCGAGCAGGCGCGCGTCGTGCTCGCGGATCGAGCGAACGACGGATTGGATCCGGAATCGGTCAACGGGCCGTACCAACCCCCGGCGCCGGGTCCCGGGGTCTGGCAGCCCACGCCGCCGACGTACGGGGCCGCCATCCAGGCCGGATCGAGGTACGCGAAGCCGTTCCTGCTCGACGACCCGGCGCAGTTCCGGTTGGGGCCGCCGCCCGAGCTCGGCTCCGAGCGCTACCGGGCCGATCTGGCCGAGGTTCGCGCGTTGGGCGTCTCGGGCAGCGCGGTGCGCACTGACGAGCAGACCAGGACGGCGAAGTTCTGGGAGCAGTCCACGCAGCAGGCCTACACCGGGGTTTTGCGGGCTGCGCTTGAACAGTCGCGGCAGCCGTTGTTCCAGCGGGTCGGCATGGTGGCGATCTTCAACGTCGCCCTCGTGGACACGCAGATCGCCGCTTCCGACAGCAAGTACACCTACGCCCGCTGGCGGCCTGTCACGGCCATCCGGGCAGCTGACGACGGTGACGGTGATCCGGGCACCACGCCGGACCCGGGCTGGACGCCGGAGGCCACGACGCCGCTGCACCCCGACTACCCCAGCGGGCACAACACCTATGCCGGGGCAGCGGAAGCCGTGTTGACGGCGCTGACCGGCGAAGGACCGGACGAAGCCGTCACCATCGGCAGCTCGACGGCTCCGGGGGAGTACCGCACTTACGCGGAATGGTCGCAGCTCACCGCCGAAGTGGTCGACGCCCGGGTCTGGTCCGGTCTGCACACGCGGACCGCTGACGAAGCCGGTGTGGTGCTCGGTCGCGATGTCGCGGAGCACGACGTGCGAATGGCTTTCCAGCTGCTGCGGTGATGTGCGAGAACCGGTCGCCCGTGGGAAGTGGCCACGGGCGACCGGTTCGCAGTCGACCTGCCGGTGCAGCGGTCTTGATCGCTTCACCTCCGGGGTCGACCGAGGTACCAGACCTGCATCCTCGGTGTCTCCGGTCGCTGTGTCCTGGGCGAAGCAGTAGAGCGGCTGCTGACCGCCGCCGTCGATCGGTTCAAGGGGAAAATCAGCCGGCGGATCCCCGAACCGCGGGTGCGTTCGCGACGTACACCCGGGTGCAGGAGGGATCGGTCGATGCTGGACGGAGTGCGATGACAGCGAACGAGCAACTGCTCCGCGCGATGTACGAGGAGTACGGAGGCATGCTGATCGCGTTCGTCCTGCGGTACACGGCCGATCGGCAGCGCGCTGAGGACGTCGTGCAGGAGACCCTGCTGCGGGCGTGGCGCAATCTGGATTCGATCGACCCCGACCGCGGCGACCCGCGGTCGTACCTGTTCTCGATCGCGCGGAACATCCTGATCGACGACTGGCGTGCCGACCAGCGCCGCCCGCGGTTCGTGCGCGACGACGGTGCCGTCGAATCGTTGCCGGCCGCCGACGGTCTGGACCGGATGCTGGACGGCTGGCTCGTCGGCGAGGCGCTCCAACGACTGTCCGCCCAGCACCGCACCGTCGTCGTCGCGCTGTACTTCCAGGGGCTCAGCGTGGCCGAAACGGCGGAGCAGCTCGGCATTCCGCGAGGAACGGTGAAGTCCCGCGCCTACTACGCGGTCCGATCGTTGAGAATGACCTTGGAAGAAATGGGGGTTGTCCGGTGAACGAGGAGCACGCGGCGATCCGCGAGCTGTTGGGGGCCTACGTGCTCGGCGGTTTGGACCCGGACGAGCGCCGACAGCTCGAGGAGCACCTCGGCCGCTGCGCCGAGTGCCGGGAAGAGCTGTCCGGCTACGCGGGCCTGCCCGGCTTGCTGCACCGCGCCGGTCCGCCGCCGGAGCCGGTCGAACCGCCGGAATCGATGTGGGCGGAGCTGATCCTGAAAGCCCGCACCGAACGACCGGCGTCACCGCGCAAGCGCAGGTGGTTGCTGGCCGCGGCGGCAGCGGTCCTGCTCGGTGCGGGAGCGCTCGGCGGCATGGCCGCGGCCTCCTGGTCACCGCAGGGCGCCGACCTGGTGGCCGCGGTCGGTGTGACCTCGCACGGGCACGGCAAGTTGGAAAGCCGTCCGTGGGGGACTGCGGTGTCCCTGCACGTGGAGGACCTGCCGCCCGACGACCGCTTCGTGGCGTGGGTGGTGGCCAGCGACGGCCGCATGGACCAGGCCGCCACGTGGTCGCGAACCCCCACCGGGGAGGCCCGGCTGTCCGGAGCGTCCTCGATTCCTCGCGACCAGGTCGCCAAGCTGCTCGTCACCACGAGCACCGGCAGGAAACTCCTCGAGTTGAGCGCGTGAAGCCGGTGGGACTACTGGACAGCGGTCAGGTCGTTGTCCTTGGTCTCGCGGGTGGCGAGGAGGGCAACGCCGCTGAGGATGCCCAGTGCGATGATGAAGCCGCCCACGGGGACGACCGAGTTGCCGGAGGTTGCGGCCAGGGAAGCCAGGATGACCGGCGTGAACCCGCCGCCGAGCAGGGTGGCGAGTTGGTAGCCGAGCGAGGCGCCGGTGTAGCGGGTGCGGGTGCCGAACTGCTCGGAGATGTAGGCGGCCATCGGTCCGTACGTGGCGCCGTGGCAGAACGTGAAGAGCGTGAAAGCGAAGGCGACAGCGGCGAAACTCCCCGTGGCGAGCAGCTGGAGGGTCGGGAAGACCAGCACGATCATCGCGCCGAGGCCGAAGAGCATCACCGGGCGTCGGCCGAACCTGTCGGAGAGCCGGGCGTAACCGAGGATGAAGAAGATCGCGAAGAACTGGCCGATCGCGAAGCCCAGCAGGGCATCCGGTTTCGGCGTGCCGTGGTCGACGGCGTAGGTGATTCCGAACGTGGTGAACGCGGTCTGCAGGGCGAAGCTGGCCAGGCACGCGACCGCGGCCAGCAACACGACCTTGGGGCGCCGCAGCACCCCTGCAATCGGCAGGATGTCCTTCTTGCTCTCGGCGCGGTCGGCATCGGCACGTTCGGCGGCGGCTCGGAAGACGGGGCTTTCCGAGACCTTGTTGCGCACGAAGAGACCGATCGCGAGCATGACGGCCGAGAGCAGGAACGGGATGCGCCAGCCCCAGAGCATGAATTCGTCTTCGGGCAGCAGCGCGAACAGCGTCATCACGAGCGTGCCGAGCACGGCGCCGGTGGGGGCGCCGGCGTTGGTGAACGCGGCCATGTAGCCCCGGCGCCTCGGTTCAGCGTGTTCGAGGGCCATGAGCGCGGCGCCGCCCCATTCGCCCCCGATGGCAACGCCTTGGAACACCCGCAAGGTGACGAGGATGATCGCTGCCCACGGGCCGATGACCGAGGCGGGCGGAACGAGGCCGATGAGGACGGACGCGACGCCCATGACGGTCATGGCGAGGATGAGCATCGCCTTCCGCCCGGCCCGATCGCCGAAGTGCCCGAAGAGGATTCCGCCGACAGGTCGGGCCAGGTACCCGGCCGCGAACGTGCCGAGCGAGGCGATCGTGCCGGCGGCGGGCGGGAGGTCGGAGAAGAACACCGGACCGAACACGAGCGAGGCAGCGGTGCCGTAGAGCAGGAAGTCGTAGTACTCGAGGGTGCTGCCGAGGTAGCTCGACAGCACGACTCGGCGCGCTTCCTCGGCGCGTTCGGGTGCCGAGAGGTGCTCGGCCGCATCGGCAGCGGACATCGGGGCTCCTTCGAACGTGATCCGAGTGGAGGTGGTTCAGGCGAACAGGCGCCGGAGCTCGTCCTTGCGGATCTTTCCGGTGGCGTTGCGGGGGATTTCGTCGACCACGACGAGCGTTCTGGGGATCTTGTACTTGGCCAGTCGGGGCGCGAGGAACGCGACGAGCCGTTCGTGGTCGAGGTCGTAGCCGTCGTCCAGTGCGACGGCTGCGCATCCCGCCTCGCCCCACTTCTCGTGCGGCACACCGAAGACCGCGCAGCCGGTGACGCCCGGCATGTCGAGGATCGCCGCCTCGACCTCGGCGGGGTAGATGTTCTCGCCCCCGGAGATGATCATGTCTTTGAGGCGGTCCACGACGGTGACGAACCCGTCGGCGTCCGCGACTCCGATGTCGCCGGAGCGCAGCCACCGGCCGTCGGTGAAGGCGTCGTCGGTGGCGTCCGGCCGGTTCCAGTACTCGCGCATGACGTTGGGGCCGCAGATCTGGATTTCGCCGCGTTCGCCGGGGCCCACCTCGCGTCCGTCGGCATCGACGATCCTGACGTCGGTGAAGAAGTGCGGGACTCCGGCCGTGCCGAGCTTGCGCTCGACGTCGTCCGGCGTGAGGATCAGCGCGCCCGGGCCGGTCTCGGTCAGGCCGTAGCCCTGGCAGATCTTGATGCCGCGCCCGGTGTAGGTGCGCAGCGTGCGCGGTGGGACGGGGGCCGCGGCAACGATCACCCGCCGGATCGACGTCAGGTCGGTGGTCTCCCAGGCGGGGTGGGTGCTGAGCGCGTCGAACATGGTCGGCACGCCGAAGGTGTAGGTGATCCGCTCGCGTTCGAGCACCTGGAGGACCCGGCCCGGTTCGAAGCCCTCCTCGATGACCACGTTGCCGCCCTTGAGCAGCGTAGGCAGCGCCACGAAGTCCAGGGCAGCGGTGTGGAAGAGCGGTGCGCACACCAGCGCCGCCTCGTAGCTGTCCAGGTCGAGGTCGATGACCGCGTTCATCACGGAGAACACGATGTTGCCGTGGGTGAGGACCACCCCCTTGGGGCGGCCGGTCGTTCCGGAGGTGTACATGATGAAGCACGGATCGTCGTGGGACACCGGCTCGTCGATGCGGGACGAGTCGGCGTCTGCGATCAGCGCCTCGTAGCCGGCGTCGTCGAGCACCACGCGGGTCGCCGAACCGGCGGCGGACCGCGCGACCTCGTCGAGCGCTGGGGAGTGGATGAGCACTGCGGCGCCCGAGTCGCGCAACGCGTACTCCACTTCGGGTGCGGCGAGCCGGGCGTTGAGCGGTACGAAGATCGCACCGAGCAACCCGGCTGCGAACAGCGTCTCGAGGTAGGCCGGGTGGTTCGCGCTCAGCAGCGCGACGCGGTCTCCGCTGCGGACACCGAGCGAGCGCAGCGCGTGTGCCAGCCGGGTGACCCGGTCGTCGAGTTCGCGATAAGTCGTGGTGCGGCCTCGGAAGGTGATCGCGGTCTTGTCCGGGGAGAGGCGGACGCGTCGGAACGGCCAGGTGCCAGTGCCAAGGTTGCGCATGCGGTGGATCTCCTTCGGAATGTCCCGGCTCGGTCGGGCGCGGCGACGGGGTCCCCGCGCCCGACCGGCGTGGTGGGCCGATGGATCAGCCCTGGGGGCAGTTGTTCGGCGCCGGTGTGCCGGCGAACCGATCCGCGGCCCAGGTGGGGAAGCGCTCCGCGGCCTCGGGGACGACGGACTCGTGGTCGAGCCCGTCGAACTCCTGGTAGTCCACTGAGGACCCTGCCGCGCACAGGGCCGTGCGTTCGCGGTTCGTCAGCTCGACCGGGGTCGTCGTGTCGGCCGAGCCCTGGTAGATGGCGAAGGGTATCGAGCCCGCGGGCCGGAAGTCGTCCACTTCGGTGAGTGCCTTCGACCAAGCGCTGTCAGGGGACATGGCGTCCGGCTGGTAGGGGTCGCGCAATGCGCTGGCGCTGTCCCAGATGTCGAAGCACCCGTCGGCCAGCACCGGTAGCTGCTCCATGGCCTCGCCGGTGAGGAAGTCGCTGTAGCGCAGTTGCGGATGAGCGGCCTTGATCCCGGGCAGCGTGGCGATGACGTACCCTGCCAGTTCGGGGCTCTGCATCGAATTGAGCGTCAGATCGCGGATCCGGACGGCGGGCGCGATGAGCGCGGATCCCAGCCCCTCGAACTCCGGGGCGTAGGTCCGTGCGATCGACTCGACGTGCATGGTCGTCTGGCCGCCCTGAGACCAGCCGTACTGGACGAACCTGTTGGACGCGTTGAGCTCGGGGAGGTTCCGCACGGCGCGCAGGATGTCCAGGGAGGCCCGCGCGTTGTCCTGGCCGACCATGTAGTGGGAGGGGCCGGGCAGCGCCTGCCCGGGGTAGTCGCTCATCGCGACGACGTGCCCCTGGTCCAGCAGAGCTCGGATGGCCGGTACCCGGGACTGGTCGCCCTCGCCCAGACTCCTGCGGGAGGGCGCACAACTGTCGGCCGATCCGGTCGTCTCGTGGTTCCAGAGCACCACGTCCCGCGGGGTGTGGCTCTTGCCCGCTGGCACGTAGATCTCGCCGGACACGTACTTCTCGACGCCGGGCTGGATCTCCGAGACGTAGATGACGTTCCACCCCCGGGCTCCGCTCGGTGCGTCGGACCGCGGCTGGACCCAGTAGATGTCGCCGGGCTTCGCC
Organism: Saccharopolyspora oryzae; assembly: GCF_027853915.1. Classification (GTDB taxonomy): domain Bacteria; phylum Actinomycetota; class Actinomycetes; order Mycobacteriales; family Pseudonocardiaceae; genus Saccharopolyspora; species Saccharopolyspora oryzae. The sequence continues at coordinate 107,737 of NZ_JAQGLA010000001.1, read as the reverse complement.
GTCTCCGGAGGCTGCTCGTGGACGTCCCAGAACGTCGTTCCGGCCGGTCCGGGCCTGGCCGACAGCGAGTCCTCCTCCGGTTCCGCGCTGACGCTTCCGGTGAAGACCATCGCGGCCACGGAAGTCGCGACCGCCGTCTTGGCGAAGACCGATCTCCTGCGCAGTTGTCTGGCTGGCACGCTTCTCTCCGTATTCCTCGGGAAATTTCGACTGGTGAGCTCCTGATGCGTCGGCGCAGCGGGACGGTTCGGCGTCCTGCTATTCGAAGAAGCGGTACACCGGCTCAGCCACCACTGCGGGCCGGTCGGCGCCCTCGAGTTCGATCTGGCCGTCGACGGTCAGCTGCACGCCGCCCTTCGGCAGTTCCTCGATCTGCTTCAGGGTGGCGTTGAGCCGCACCCGGCCACCTGCGGGAACGGGGTTGGTGAACCGGACCTTGTTCAACCCGTAGTTCACGGCCATGGTCACGCTGTCGACTTCGAGCACCTCCGCCCACATCGGGATGATCAGCGAGAGCGTCAGGTAGCCGTGCGCGATGGGACCGCCGAACGGGCTCTCGGCCCGAGCGCGTTCGGGATCGACGTGGATCCACTGGTGGTCGTCGGTGGCGTCGGCGAAGGTGTTGATCCGGTCCTGGGGCACCTCGATCCACGAGCTGGTGCCCAGGTGCCGGCCCTCGAGGGGCTTGAGGTCGGAGAGGGTCGCGACGCGAGTGGTGGACATGGGACTCCTGTCGGTTCGTGCGGTGAGCGGCTGGTCAGCGCTTGATGCCCAGAACGCGCAGTGCGTTCTCCTTGAAGATCAGCGGTGCCACTTCGGGTTTGATGTCGAGAGCGGCGAAGTCCTTGCGCCAGCGGTCTACCTGGATCACCGGGAAGTCGGAGCCTAAGAGCGCCTTCTCGCGCAGCACGGAGTTCACCGCCCGGACCAGCTGCGGCGGGAAGTACTTCGGGGACCAGCCGGACAGGTCGAGGTACACGTTGGCCTTGTGGGTGGCGATGGAGATCTGCGCGTCGACCCACGGCACCGCTGGATGGGCCATCACGATAGTCAGGTCCGGGAAGTCGGCGGCGACGTCGTCGAGGAGCATCGGGTCGGAGTAGCGGAGCTTGATGCCGTGCCCGCCTGGCAGTCCGGCACCGATGCCGGTCTGCCCGGTGTGGAACAGCGCGGGCACCCCTGCTTCCGCGATGACCTCGTACAGCGGGTAGAACCGCCGGTCGTTGGGCTCGAACCCCTGCATGCTCGGGTGGAACTTGAAGCCCCGCACGCCGCACCCCTCGAGCAGCGTGCGGGCCCGCTCCACCGCGGCCTTGCCGCACCAGGGGTCGACCGAACCGAACGGGATCAGCACGTCGTTGTTGGCGGCGGCCAGCTCCGCGATCTCCTCGACGGAGTTGGGGCTGTGCCCGGTGGCCGAGCCGGCATCGACGGTGAACACGACGGCGGCCATGTTGCGCTCGCGGTAGTGCTCGGCGATGGAGTCGATGCCGGGCGTGCGTTCCTCGCCTGATTTGAAGTACTTCTCCGAGGCGGCCATCAGCTCGTCGTCCAGCGAGCGATGCCCGTGGCTGTCGATCTCCACGTGGGTGTGGATGTCGATGGCCTCGATCGCGTCGAAGTCGACGCCGCATTCGTACCGGGCCGGGCTCATTTCGGCATGACCTCCTCCGGGAATTCCTCGCCCACCGACTCGATCGAGCCCGCGAAGGTCTGATCCCATGATCGCGCGATGTCTTCGGCGGCCCAGCCGCCGTCGTGGAATGCGGTGGTGGTCAGCTGCGGGTGCGACCACAGCGCCAGCCGGTCCCCGCCGACCGACAGCGCCTGGCCGGTGATCTCGGCCGCGGCATCGGACGCGAGGAAGGAGACGATCCCGGCAGCGTCCTCGGGGGTGCCCATGCCGACCTCGCGGCGGATGATCGCGGGCAGCGGCTCACCCCGCTTCATCGACTCGACGTGCGGGGCGAGGAACGGGATCGTCTCGGTCATCGCGGTCGCCGCGACCGGGCAGACCGCGTTGACGGTGATGCCGGCCCGTTTCAGCTCCATGGCCCAGGTGCGGACCATGCCGACGATGCCGGCTTTGGCCGCCGAGTAGTTGGTCTGCCCGAAGTTGCCGCGTTGGCCGGCGGGGGAGCCGATGCAGATGATCCGGCCGCCCCCGCCCTGTTCCCGGAAGCGCAGCACGGCCTCGCGCACGCAGGTGAAGGTGCCGCGCAGGTGCACGTCGATCACCGCGTCGAAGTCCTCGTCGGTCATCTTCCACAGCACTTTGTCGCGCAGGATCCCGGCGTTGGTGACCAGCACGTCCAACCGGCCGAACGCCTCGACCGCGGTGGCCACCAGTTCCCCGGCCGTTTCGGACGTGCCGACCGGCGCGACGACAGCGGTGGCCCGTCCACCTGCGGCGGCGATCTCGGCAACGGCCGAGTCCGCACCGGCCCGGTCGACGTCGTTGATCACCACCGCTGCGCCGCGGCGGGCGAGCTCCTTCCCGTACGCGAGTCCGAGTCCCCGCCCGCTGCCGGTGACGATGGCGACCTTGCCGCTCAGATCCATCGATGCTCCTCCTGTCGGGTGGATCACAGGCAACCATCGATCATTGAGAAAGTCAATGATTGAGATTTGCTAGTCTTGCGGGGAACGCATCGAGGAGGACGCATGGCACAGCACCAGCCGCAGCTGCTCGCGGACGACATCGGGTTCTTGCTCTCCAGAGCAGGGGGAATGGTGCTCGGCGCGGTGAACAAGGCGCTGGTCCCGCTCGGCCTGAAGGTGCGCTCCTACTCGGTGCTGGTGCTGGCCTGCGAGCACGCGGAAGGGGTCAACCAGCGCACTGTCGCGGCGACCATGGGACTAGATCCCAGCCAGATCGTCGGACTGATCGACGAGCTCGAGGAGCGCGGCCTGGTCGCGCGCACGCCGGACCCGGCGGACCGGCGAAACAGGCTGATCGCGGCCACCGAAGAAGGGCGCCAGGTGCGCGACGAAGCGCAAGCGCTGGTGGACCAGGCGCACAGCGGATACTTCGAGGGGCTCCCCGCCGAGTCCGTGGCCCAGCTCCGGGAAACGTTGCGGCGAATCGTCTTCCCCTAGGTTCACGCTTCGCGGTGCTCGCGATTGCGCCATTGGCTGGGGCTGCACCCGAATTGTCCCCGGAACCAGCGGGAGAAGTTGCCCGGTGAGGAGAACGACAGGAGGTCGGCGATCTCCGTGAGCGTGTAGCGGTGGGTGGCGACCAGGTTCCCGGCGAGTTCGGTGCGGGTTGCGTTCAGGATCGACGAGAACGTCTCGCCTTCGTCGGAGAGCTGCCGGTGGATCGTTCGGCGGTCCACCCCGAGGCTGCGCGCGACCTGCTCGACCGAGCACTGCCCGGTGGGCAGGAGGAGCTCGATCAGTTCCCGGACCCGGTTGAGAACTGTTGATTCCCTGGGTGGTTCGAGGGTGTCGAGGATCTGGTACGCGTAGTTGCGCATGAGGGGATCGGACATCTTGTTGGGGGCGTCGAGGTCGTCGGCGTAGAAGGTGACCCCGTTGAACTCCTGCTCGAACTTGACCGCGGAGCCGAACAGCCGTCGGTGGGTGCCGGGGTCGGCAGGTGCGTGGTGGGTGAAGCAGACGGCGAGCGGTTGCCAGAGCGACCCGAGGAAGCCGAGCAGGAGTCGGTGCAGGGTGCCGAGGGCCAACTCGGTTGCCTGCCTGGTCTCGGTCTGTTCGCCGAACTCGAAACCGACGCGGATGGTGGCGAGCCCGTTGAGCACCGACATCCGCATTCGCAGCGCTTCGTTGTACATGTGCTCGTGCCGGATCAGGACGGTCAACGCGCTGCGGACATCAGGTTCTTCGCGGATCACCAGGCTCAGCGGACCGAGGTTGGCGAAGCGGCGGCGCTCGGCGAGCAGCAGCCCGAAGTCCTGCTGCCCGGATTCCACTGCGGACAGTTCGAGGAGCCGCGCGACCGCGCCGGCGGGAACCCATCTGTCCTGGAGGGCCAGGCTCGCCGGGTCGAGTCCGGCGCCCCGCAGCAGCCGTGCCGGTTCGAGCCCCACTGCCTGGCTTACCTCGATGTAGCTGTTCAGCGCGGCGTACCGGGCAAGAGGTTTCATGACCACCTCGGCAAGTGCTGTCACCAAATGATAAGCATCATGTCCCGCGAGGATAAGCCAGGAGGTTCTCGTCGGCCTAATGTCGTCCCCATCACAGCTGGTTCCGGATCCGGATGGAGGACGTCATGGCCGAAGCAGTGCGGTGCGGCTCCGCGCCAGTTGATTCCGGCTGGCGGCCCGCTGTCGACGTGCTTCGGGAGCCCTGCCGGAGCCCTGCCGCGTGGCTGGCGGCGGACCTCGTCGATCCGGTCGCGTGGACGGTGGAGCTCGCGCCATCCCATCTCGAAGAACTGGAGTCGGCGCTGCGCGAGACGCGGAAGTACGGAATCGTACTCCTGAAGATCACCCGCGACCGTTTTCGCCTTCCCACGTTGGGAAGGGTGCTGGAGCGCGTAGCCCGCAGTCTCGAGCACGGGCCGGGATTCGCGGTGATCAAGGGCGTTCCGGTTGAGCGGTACGACGAAGCCGAGATCAGCACCATCTTCTGGGGCATGGCGCAGTACCTGGGTTTTCCGGTGTCGCAGGATTCCTTCGGGCGCAAGCTCGGCCGCCTCCCGAGTGCGGCGGCCAGCCGGGGTGGCAGGTGTGCTGCGGACGTCGAGCTGCGGACCGGTGGCTCCGATGTCACGGCGTTGCTGGGGCCGCGGCTCGGCGGGCAGAGCTCGGTCGTGAGCTCGGCCGCCCTCTACAACGAGGTGCTGCGGCGGAATCCGATGCTGGTCGAGCGGATGTACGGGCGCTTCGGTTTCGACCGAGGGGGCGAGCAGCTCCCGGGCGAGCCGCCCTACCGGTCGCTTCCGCTGGTTCGTTGGTACGACGGGAAGTTGAGCTTCCGCTACCGGCGGGGCGACGTCGAGTCGGCGCAGCGGTTCCCGGGGGTTCGCCGGTTGGGGCATGCGGACCGGCAGCTGCTCGACCTGATCGACGGCCTGGCGGCCGCGGCGGAGTTCCGGTTCTCCTTCGGCGTCGATCCCGGTGACATCCAGCTGTTCAACAACTACGCGGTTCTGCACTCGCACGTCCAACAGCGCTGCCACGCCGTCTCCGACGCTGGTGATCACGCGCTGCAGCTCTGGCTGACCCTCCACGATGGACGGTCGTTGCCGCCGGACTTCACGTGGAGAACCCCGGGTTACGGCGGTCCGCACGGCCGCGGCGGTGTCGCACCCCGGGACGTCGTGGACGAGCAGCGCCTCCGGGCGTGAACAACTCGCGGCATCGCCGTGCCGATGCGGAAGTACTGAAATGGGAGGAAGAACATGGCGCACGCCATCCGGTTCTACGAGACCGGCGCTCCGGAGGTCATGCGGTGGGAGCGGGTCGCGGTCGGCGAACCCGGTGCGGGAGAAGTCCGGATCCGCCACGAGGCGGTCGGGTTGAACTTCGCCGACACCTACTTCCGCACCGGCCTGTACCCGGCCGCGCTCCCCGCCGGGATGGGCGTCGAAGCTGCGGGCGTGGTCGAGGCGGTGGGGCCCGGAGTGCACCACGTCGGCGTTGGCGACCGCGTCACGTACACGGGAAGTCCGCTCGGTGCCTACAGCACTGAGCGCGTGATGCCGGCTGCGTCGCTGATGGCGCTACCGGACCCGATCGCCTTCGAGACGGCCGCCGCGATGACCATGCGCGGCCTCACCACGTCCTACCTGCTGCGCCGGATCTACCCCGTGAAGCGGGGTGACACGGTGTTGTTGCACGCGGCGGCCGGGGGAGTGGGGCTGATCTTCCTGCAGTGGGCGAAATTGCTGGGGATCACCGTGATCGGCACGGTGTCGACCGAGGAGAAGGCCGCGGTCGCACGTGCTCACGGGTGCGACCACGTCGTCATCCACAAGCGCGAGGACGTGGCCGAGCGGGTCCGGGAGATCACCGACGGGGCGGGCGTTCCGGTCGTCTACGACAGCATCGGCGCGGCCACCTTCCAAGCCTCCCTCGACTCGCTGGCCCGACGAGGTCTGCTGGTGTGCTTCGGCACCGCGTCCGGCCCCGTTCCGCCCATCGATGCGATGCAGCTCGCGGTCAAGGGCTCGGTGTTCGTCACCCGTCCCGCGCTCGCCGACTACATCGCCGACCCGGCCGAGCGCGCGGAGCTGTCGGGTGAGTTGTTCGACCACGTGGCCAACGGGCGGATCGAGATCGGCATCAACCAGCGGTACGCCCTCGAGGATGCGGTGCAGGCCCACCGCGACCTGGAATCGGGCCGCAGCATCGGCTCCTCGGTCTTCTCCGTCTGACACCGCGATTCTCCACAACGACCGGAGTTCCAGGCGGCAGCAGCACGATCAACCAACCTGCGGAGGAACTGTCATGTCCAGTGCAGTCCAGACGTCCCGGGCGACCGGGATCAAGTACCAGAAGCTCACCTGCACCATCGGCGCCGAGCTGTTCGACGTCGACCTGGGTGATGTCGCGCGCGACGAGGAGCTGTTCGCCGAACTGCATTCGCTGCTGCTGGAGCACAAGGTCCTGTTCCTGCGCGACCAGGACTTCAGCCGGGCCGACCACGTGGCTCTCGCGCAGCGCTTCGGAGCGCTCGAAGATCACCCGGTGGCCGGCAGCGATCCGGACCACCCGGGTCTGGTGCGGATCTACAAGGACCTCGACAGCCCCGCCGAGCACTACGAGAACGCCTTCCACTGCGACGCCACCTGGCGGCAGAACCCGCCGATGGGATGCGTGCTGCGGTGCGTGGAAGGACCGGAGGTCGGCGGCGACACCATCTGGGTCGACATGGCCGCGGCGTACGCGCAGCTCCCGGACCACGTCAAGGACCGGATCGAAGGGCTGCGCGCCCGGCACAGCATCGAGGCGAGCTTCGGTGCCGCGATGCCGCTGGAGGAGCGCCACCAGTTGAAGGCGCGATTCCCCGACGCGGAGCACCCGGTGGTGCGCACCCACCCCGAAACCGGCGAGAAGGTCCTGTTCGTCAACGCGTTCACGACGCACTTCGTCAACTACCACACACCGGAGAACGTCCGCTTCGGAAGCGACTACGCCCCCGGCGCGGGCGAACTGCTCAACTACCTGATCCGCCAGGCCGCGATCCCGGAGTTCCAGGTGCGTTGGCGGTGGAGCGAGAACAGCGTCGCGATCTGGGACAACAGGTCCACGCAGCACTACGCGGTGCAGGACTACTGGCCCGCGGTCCGGAAGATGGAACGTGCCGGGATCGTGGGGGACCGGCCGTTCTGAGCTCCCCGGCGAGATTTCGACCCGTCACCCGGAGAAGGAGAGGAACGCATGCACTTCCACGACGATTCGCTGTTCCCGGAGAACCAGGAGAAGCTCGTCATCACGGTCGCCCCCTACGGCCCCGAGTGGGAGCCGGACGACTTCCGGGAGGACCTGCCGCTGACGATGGACGAGCACGTCCAGCAGGCGGTCGACTGCTACAACGCCGGGGCCACCGTGCTGCACATCCACGTGCGGGAGCTGGACGGCAAGGGCTCCAAGCGGCTGTCGAAGTTCAACGAACTGCTGGGCAGGCTGCGCGAAGCCGTCCCGGAGATGATCCTGCAGGTGGGCGGTTCGATCTCGTTCGCGCCGGAGGGGGAGGGCGCGGAGGCCAAGTGGCTCAGCGACGACACCCGGCACATGCTGGCCGAGCTCGACCCCGCACCGGACCAGGTGACCATCGCCATCAACTCCAACCAGATGAACATCATGGAGCTGATGACCGAGGACGACATCGCGGGCACCTCGCTGACCCGCCCGGCGGTGGCCGAGGCCTACCGGGAGATGTTCGTGCCGGCCGGTCCGGGCTGGGTGGAGGAGCACCTGAAGCGCCTGCGGGCCGCGGGCATCCAGCCGCACTTCCAGCTGGCCAACATCCCGCAGCTGGAAACCGTTGAGCGGCTCATGCGGCGCGGTGTCTACAGCGGACCGTTCATGGTCACCTGGGTCGGCATCGGCGGTGGTTTCGACGGCCCCAACCCGTACAACATGATGGAGTTCGTCCGGCGGTGCCCCGATGGTGCGGTGCTGACGCTGGAAACCCTCATGCGCAGCGTCCTGCCGGTCAACGCGATGGCGATCGCCATGGGTCTGCACGCCCGGTGCGGCAACGAGGACACCCTGTGGGGGCGCAAGGGTGAGAAGAAGACCTCGGTCCAGCAGATCGAGCAGCTGGTGCGCATCGCGGGCGAGCTCGGTCGCGAGGTCGCCACCGGCAAGGAGGCCCGCGAGATCTACAGGATCGGCGAAACCTACGCCGACGCCGACGAAACCCTCGCCAAGGTCGGTTTCGCGCCGAACCGCAAGCCCGGGCAGGTCGGCTTCACCCACCACGACTAGGCGCCGGGACACCCACCGGGCGCCAGGGGAGAGATCGGGGCGCGGAACCCCACCGGGATCCGCGCCCCGGTCCTGGATCTTCACCAGGGGGACGAGCTCCACATCGGACGGAACTGCGAGTCGAGGAGTGACGATGAAGTCACGTGCTCTGCCTGCCGAAGAACTGCCCACGAGACCTGACCGCGAGGTGCCGAGGTCGAGGATCTACCCGTGGGCGGTGTTCGCCCTGACCTTCGGGCTGCTGCTGTCGGACTACATGTCCAGGCAGGTCCTCAACGCGGTCTTCCCCTTCCTGAAGGCCGAATGGCTGCTGTCCGATTCCCAGCTGGCGTCGCTCACCAGCGTGGTGGCGCTGACGGTAGCCGTGCTCACCTTCCCCCTCTCGATACTCGCGGACCGGTGGGGGCGGGTCCGGAGCCTGGTCCTGATGGCAACCATCTGGAGCCTGGCGACGGTGCTGTGCGCGATCGCCGGCGACTACGACCAGATGCTCGGTGCGCGATTCCTCGTCGGAGCGGGTGAAGCCGCTTACGGCAGCGTCGGGATCGCGGTGGTGCTCAGCGTGTTCGCACCGAGCGTCCGCGCCACGTTCGGCGGGGCGTTCATGGCAGGTGGGTCGTTCGGCTCGACGATCGGCGTCGCCCTCGGCGGCGTCATCGCAGTCCAGTTCGGTTGGCGTTGGGCGCTGGCGTTCATGGCCGCCATCGGTCTGGTGCTCATCGTCCTGTTCCGACTGGTCGTCACCCAGCGCAGACTGGACCGGTACCAGCACGAGGACGAGGCGACCGCTGTCGACGAGCTGGCGGCGAACGCCGGGCAGCGCGCGCCGTTCTCCAGCCTGTTCTCCAACGCCTCGGTGTGCTGCGTCTACCTCGGCAGCGGCCTGCAGATGTTCGTGGCCGCAGTTCTGCTGGTCTGGACACCCAGCTACCTCAACCGCTACCACGCCATGAGCCCGGACACCGCGGGGCTGGTCTCGGCGATCCTGGTCCTGCTCATCGGTGCCGGGATGATCGTCTGCGGCGTCATCACGGACCGGGCGAGCAAGCGGCGTCCGGAGCGGAAGTGGACCACCGCGATCAGCTACAGCGCCGCATCAGCGCTGCTGCTCGCCATCGGATTCCAGCTCCAGGCGAGTTCTCTGCAGCTCGTCGTGCTCGGGCTCGGTGCGTTCTTCTCCGCAGGTGCTTCCGGTCCTGCCACTGCCATGGTCGCCAACCTCACCCATTCGTCCTTGCGCGCCAGCGGGTTCGGGGCGCTCACCCTGTCCAACAGCCTGCTCGGCCTGGCCGCGGGTCCCTTCGTCGTCGGGATTCTGGCCGACGGCCTCGGGCTGCTGGCGGCACTGCAGCTGATGCCCCTCGTCTACATCGGAGCGGTCACCGCATTGCTGGTCGGGAAGCGCACCTACCCGGCAGGTTTGCGGCGGCTCGCGGCACTGAACACCCACCAGCCTCCGGCCTGACCGGAGCAGAAGATCGGAGTCACAGGTGAACGAAGCAGGGACCGCGACGGTCGTGATCGTCCCAGGACTGCGCGACCACGTCGCCGATCACTGGCAGACCCACCTGGCCGGGAAGCTGCGGAAGGTGCGCACCGTGCCGCCGCTCGAACACGACAAGCTCAGCCGGGAAGCTCGAGTGGCGGCACTCGACGGTGTCCTGGCCGACATCGACGGCCCCGTCATCCTGGTCGCCCACAGCGCCGGTGTGATGATCACAGCGCACTGGGCGCAGCGGCATTCCCGCGAGGTCCGCGCCGCGCTCCTGGCAACTCCACCGGACTTCGAATCGCCGCTGCCCGACGGATATCCGACACCCGACGACCTGCGCCGCAACGGCTGGCTCCCCACACCCCGACAAGCTCTCCCGTTCCCCAGCATCGTCGCGGCGAGCACCAACGACCCCCTTGCGCGCTTCTACCGAGTCGCCGAGATGGCTCGGGACTGGGGCAGCAGGCTGGTCGACATCGGGGCCGCCGGACACCTGAACCCAGCCGCGGGCTACGGACCATGGCCACGAGCCGAAGAACTCATCGATGACCTCGACCGCGAGGAAGGCCGCTCGTGACCCCAGTGGCAACTCCAGATCAACGTTCCAGGAGTGAGTCGTGCTGAACCTGGCAATGCTCCTCGACGACTCGGTTCGCAGCTTCCCGGAGCGGGATGCTGTGGTTTGCGGTGACCGCAGGCTCAGCTACGCGGAGCTCGGTGCGCAGGCCGACCAGATCGCCAACTTGTTGGTGTCACGCGGAATCGAGCCCGGCGACAGGGTCGCCATCAGCTGCCCGAACCTGCCGGAGTTCGCCGCCGTGTACTACGGCATCCTCAAGGCCGGGGCAGTCGTAGTACCGCTCAACGTGCTGCTCAAGGAACGGGAAATCGCCTACCACCTGGCCGATTCAGGTGCACGGGCCTACTTCGCGTTCGAAGGGACCCCGGTCCTGCAGACGGGACGGCATGGGTCCGCAGCTTTCGCCCGGACAGCGAGCTGCCGCGACTTGTTCGTCATCACCCCGGAACCGGCCGAGATCTCCTCGATCGAGAACGCGGAGACCCTGACCCGTGCCCTCGCGAACCAGTCGGCGGAGTTCGAGCCGGTCGTGCGCGAGGCCACCGACACGGCGGTGATCCTCTACACCAGCGGCACCACGGGAAAAACGAAGGGCGCCGAACTCACCCACGCCAACATGGTGCTGAACGCGCTGACGGCAAATCAGCTCTTCGGAAGCACTCCCGCGCAGCGCGACACCCATCTGGTCGTCCTGCCCCTGTTCCACTCCTTCGGGCAGAGCATCAACATGAACGCGGGATTCTCGGTCGGTGCGACCCTGGTCCTGCTGCCGCGATTCGAAGCGGGTGCGGCACTGGGATTGCTGGGGCGTGAAGAGGTCACGGTGTTCGCCGGTGTCCCGACCATGTACTGGGCCTTGCTCGGCGCGCTGGACGACGGCGTGGAAGTCGGACGGATCGCGCGAAATCTGCGACTGGCCATCTCCGGTGGTGCGGCCCTGCCGGTGGACATCCACGAGCAGTTCGAGCAGCGCTTCGGCGTGCAGATCCGCGAAGGCTACGGTCTGTCCGAAACCTCGCCGCTGGCCGTGTTCAGCCCCGCGGGCCATCCTCCGCGCCCGGGATCGATCGGCGTGCCGGTGTGGGGTGTTGAGGTCGAGCTGGTCGACGAGCACTGGAACCCGGTCGCCGGAGCCGACAGGGTCGGGGAGATCGCCATCCGCGGCCACAACGTCATGAAGGGCTACCTCGACCGGCCGGCGGCGACCGCCGAAGTCATGCGCAACGGGTGGTTCCGCACTGGTGATCTCGCTCGCAGGGACGACGACGGCTTCTACTACATCGTCGACCGCACCAAGGACATGATCGTCCGAGGTGGGTTCAACGTCTACCCGCGCGAAGTGGAAGAGGTGCTGATGGGGCACGACGCCGTCTCGCTGGCGGCGGTCGTCGGGATTCCGGACGAAAGCCACGGCGAGGAGGTCAAGGCGTACGTGGTCCTGGAGAAGACGGCGCGGACGACGGAAGAGGAGATCATCGCCTGGGCCAAGGAGCGACTCGCGGGTTACAAGTACCCGCGCGCTGTCGAGTTCGTCAACGCGCTCCCGATGACCGCTACCGGGAAGATCCTCAAACGCGAGCTGAGGTGAACATCATGCCTGGTCGGGTTCGCGAGAGGAGGGCGGTGCGCGGTTCGTGGAGGTCGTCGACGGTCAGGGGTGCGGCGCGGCGGGGAGTGAGATCACGATGGTGAGTCCGCCGCCCGGGGTGTCCTCGGCGCGGATCTCCCCGTTCATGGCTTCGGTGAAGCCTTTGGCCACGTTGAGGCCGAGTCCGATGCCGGTGTGGTTGCGGTCGTCGAGTCGTTGGAAGGGCGCGAAGAGGATGTCTGCGGCGTGCTTGGGCAGGCCGGGGCCGTGGTCGATGATGCGGAGTTCGACGCGTCCGGCGTATTCGCTGGCCTGGACGAGCACGTCGGGGTCCTGACCGGGGTGCCGACCGTGGGTGAGCGCGTTGTTCAGCACGTTGGCCACCACGCGTTCGAGCAGCCCGGGGTCGGCGAGCACGGCGGGGAGCTGCTCGTCGATGTCGGTGGTGACGATGCCCTTCTTGTCCAGCTGCGCCAGGCCTTGCGCGACGACCTCGTCGTAGGTCACGGGCTGCAGCTGGGGGGTGACGGCGCCGGTGGCCAGCCGGGAGGAGTCCAGCAGGTTGCCGACCAGCTTGGTGAGTTGGTTGAGGGACTCGGAGAGGCCGACCAGCAGTTCGTGGGAGTCGGACTCGGCGAGTTCGACATCCGGGGACAGCAGGGTGCTGACGGTGGCCTTCATCGATGCCAGCGGGGTGCGCAAGTCGTGGCCGACGGCGGAGAGCAGGGCGGTGCGCAGCCGGGCGGCGTCGGCCTCGCGCTGGGTTTCGACGGCTTCCTGGGCAGTGCGCTGCTGGCGCAGGGCCACCAAGGCCTGGCCGGCAGCACCTTCCAGCACGATCCGGTCCGCCGGGTCGAAGCTGCCGCTGCTGGCGCGTCCGCGCAGCACGAGGTGCACGTCGGGGTTGATCTCGATGTCGACGTCGGCCGCTGCGGGGTTGGTGCAGGGGTTGAGGCCGGTCGAGGCGGCGAGGTGCCACTGGCCGTTTCGCCGTTCCACGAGGGCCGCCGAGGATTGGCCGAAGTTCTCCACGACCTTCTCCAGCAGGCGTTGCAGCGGTTCGGGGTGGGTGAGCACGGTGCGTGAGTAGGAGGCGAGCAGGGCGGCTTCGGTGCGCGCCCGCGCGGCCTTCTCGGCCAGGCGCGCCGCGCGGTCGACCACGACGGCCACCAGGAGTCCGACCAGGACCATGATGGTGACGGTGGCGACGTTCTGCGGGTCGGCGATGGCCAACGTGTAGCGGGGTTCGGTCAGGAAGAAGTTGAGCAGTCCGCCGCCGAGCAGCGCGGTGGTCACCGCGGGTGCGATGCCGCCGACGAGGGCGACGAGCACGGTCGCCAGGAAGTAGCCGAGCGAGGCGTTGACCAGTGACATCCGGGCTTCCAGCCAGAGCGTCGTCGCGGTGACGATCGCCGGGGCGAGCAGGGCCAGCACCCAACCCCAGCTTTGCCGGGTGCGCGAGAGCGGGTTGCGGGGTGCGCGGGGGAAGCGCAGTCCGCGCCGGGCTTCGGGGTGGGTGACCATGTGCACGTCGATGGTGCCGGACTTCTGCACCGTGGTGGCGCCGATGCCCTCGTCGAACGTCCTGGCCCAGCGGGGGCGGCGCGAGGTGCCCAGCACGAGCTGGGTGGCGTCCACGCTGCGGGCGAAGTCCAGGAGGGTTTCGGGCACGTCGTCGCCGACCACGGTGTGGAAGGTCGCGCCGACGCTGTCGGCCAGTTCCCGCAGGCGGGCGAGGCTGCCGGGGGAGGTGCCGGCGAGGCCGTCGCTGCGCAGCACGTGCAGCACGAGCAGGTCGGCGCCGGCGCGGGCGGCGATCCGCCGGGCGCGCCGGATGAGCGTGTCGCTCTCGGGGCCGCCGGTGATGGCCGCGACCACCCGCTCGCGGGCTTCCCAGGTGTCGCTGATGTGCTTCTGCTCGCGGTAGCGCTGCAGGGCGACGTCGACTTGATCGGCCACCCACAGCAGCGCGAGTTCGCGCAGCGCGGTGAGGTTGCCGGGCCGGAAGTAGTTGCTCAGGGCGGCGTCGATCTTGTTGGCTGGGTAGATGTTGCCGTGCGCCATGCGCCGCCGCAGGGCTTCGGGGGTGATGTCGACCAGTTCGATCTGCTCGGCGCGGCGGACCACTTCGTCCGGGACGGTCTCGCGCTGGCGGATGCCGGTGATGCGTTCGACGGCGTCGTTGAGGCTTTCCAGGTGCTGGACGTTGACCGTGGACAGCACCGTGATCCCGGCGTCGAGGAGTTCCTCGACGTCCTGCCAGCGCTTGGCGTTGCGGGAGCCGGGCACGTTGGTGTGGGCGAGTTCGTCGACCAGCGCGACTTCGGGTTGGCGGGCCAGCACGGCGTCGAGGTCCATCTCGGTGAGCGCCACGTCCCGGTGGTGCAGCGTTTTGCGGGGGACGGTCTCCAGCCCTTCGAGCTGTTCGGCGATCTTGGCGCGGCCGTGGGTCTCGACGTAGCCGACGACCACATCGGTGCCGCGCGAGAGCCTGCGGTGGGCTTCGCCGAGCATGGCGTAGGTCTTGCCCACGCCGGGAGCCGAGCCGAAGTAGATGCGCAGCTCCCCCCGGTTGCGGGGAGTCGTGCCGGTCATGGTTCCAGTGTCCTACGGTGCTCGCCCCGGTCCCACAGATGCGCGTTCGGGTCAGCTGTGCGCGGCCTCGGCCACCGCGAGGTTGAGCTGAAGCACGTTGACGGCGAGGTCACCGAGGAACCCGCCATCGCGGCCGCGGGTGCGGGCGTCGACGATCGCGCGCACCTGCTGTTCGGGCAGGCCGTTGTTGCGGGCCACGCGAGGTACCTGCAGGTGGGCGTAGTCGGGGCTGATCTGCGGGTCGACGCCGCTGGCCGAGGCGGTGACCGCGTCGGCGGGCACCTGCTGCGGTGCCACTGCCTCGCGCAGCGCGATGGCCTGCTTGCGTTCCTGGACCGCGGCGAGCAGTGCGCGGCTGTCCGCGGCGAGGTTCGAGCCTCCGGTGGTCGCGGGATCGCCCGGCCCGAGCGGGGTCTTGGCGGAGGCCGAGGGCCGGGTGTGGAAGTACCGATCGAGCGCGGGGTCGGCTCGTGCCCGCGGGTCGACCAGGTCGATGCCGATCAGTTCCGAGCCGACCGGGCTGCCGTGGTGGGTGATGATCGAGCCTTCGGCGTTGCCGACCAGGCCGGGCAGCCGGGTCACGCCCCAGACGGCCAGCGGGTACAGGATGCCGGTGAGGACGGTCATCGCCAGCAGCAACCGCAGGCCGGCCGACGTCTGCCGCGCGAGCGTGGAGCGCATGGTTCACCCGATTCCTGGGACGAGGCGGATGAGCAGGTCGATCACCCAGATGCCGAGGAACGGGGTGATGATGCCGCCGAGGCCGTAGATGAGCAGGTTGCGCCGCAGCAGCGCGCTGGCGCTGGCGGGGCGGTAGCGCACGCCCCGCAGGGCCAGCGGGATCAGGCCGACGATGATCAGCGCGTTGAAGATCACCGCGGCCAGGATCGCCGAGGTCGGCGTGGCCAGCCGCATGACGTTCAGCGCGTCCAGCTGCGGGTATATCGCGACGAACATCGCGGGCAGGATGGCGAAGTACTTCGCCAGGTCGTTGGCGATGCTGAAGGTGGTCAGCGCACCCCGGGTGATGAGCAGTTGCTTGCCGATCTCGACGACCTCGATCAGCTTCGTGGGGTCGGAGTCGAGGTCGACCATGTTGCCGGCTTCCTTGGCCGCCGTGGTCCCGGAGTTCATCGTGACCCCCACGTCGGCCTGGGCCAGGGCGGGCGCGTCGTTGGTGCCGTCACCCGTCATGGCCACCAGTCGCCCGCCTTCCTGCTCGCGGCGGATGAGGTCCATCTTGTCCTCGGGCTTGGCCTCCGCCAGGTAATCGTCGACCCCGGCCTCGCCGGCGATGGCCCGCGCGGTGAGCGGGTTGTCCCCGGTGATCATGACCGTGCGGATCCCCATCGCCCGCAGTGCGGCGAAGCGCTCCGCCATCAGCGGTTTGACCACATCGGAGAGCCGGATCACCCCGTGCACCCGGGCCCGGCCGTCGGTCAGCTCCGCGCAGACCAGCGGGGTGCCCCCGTCTTGGGCGATCTGGTCGACGATCTCGCCGACCGCGTCGGGAACGCTGCCGCCGTGCTCGGCCACCCACGTCGCCACCGCGCTGGCCGCTCCCTTGCGGACCTGCCGCCCGTCGAGGTCGATGCCGCTCATCCGGGTCTGAGCGGTGAACGGCACGAACTCACCGGCCTGCTCCGACGGCGTGGTTTCCGCGGTCAGGCCGTACTTCTCGGCGCACAGCGCGACGATGCTGCGGCCCTCGGGCGTCTCATCGGCCAGGCTGGACAACCGAGCCGTCACCGCCAGCGACTGCACACCGGAGTCGACCAGCGGGATGAGTTCGGTGGCCTGGCGGTTGCCGTAGGTGATGGTGCCGGTCTTGTCCAGCAGCAACGTGTCCACGTCACCTGCCGCCTCCACCGCGCGGCCGGACTTGGCCAGCACGTTGCGCTGCACCAACCGGTCCATGCCCGCGATGCCGATCGCCGACAGCAGCGCGCCGATCGTCGTCGGGATCAGGCACACCAGCAGGGCGGTCAGCACGATCACCGACTGCAGCGAGCCCGAGTACCCGGCCATCGGCTGCAACGCCACCA
Organism: Saccharopolyspora oryzae; assembly: GCF_027853915.1. Lineage (GTDB taxonomy): Bacteria > Actinomycetota > Actinomycetes > Mycobacteriales > Pseudonocardiaceae > Saccharopolyspora > Saccharopolyspora oryzae. The sequence goes on along the minus strand of NZ_JAQGLA010000001.1, from coordinate 91,035 downwards.
CGGCGAGCAGGAAGATGATCGTCAGCGTGGACAGCAGGATCGTCAGGGCGATCTCGTTCGGCGTCTTCTGCCGCTGCGCTCCCTCCACCAACCTGATCATGCGATCCACGAAGGACTCACCGGGTTTGGCGGTGATCTCCACGACGATCCGGTCCGAGAGCACCGTGGTGCCGCCGGTCACCGAGGAGAAGTCCCCGCCTGATTCCCGGATCACCGGGGCGGATTCACCGGTGATCGCCGATTCGTCCACGGTGGCGATGCCCTCGGTGATCTCCCCGTCACCGGGGATGAGCTCACCTGCTTCGACCACGACCCGGTCGCCGATCCGCAGGTCGACACCGGGAACCCGTTGTTCGCCGCCGTCGGGCCGCAGCCGGCGAGCGGTGGTCTCCTGCTTCATCTTGCGGAGGTGCTCGGCCTGGGCCTTGCCGCGGCCTTCGGCGACCGCCTCGGCGAGGTTGGCGAACAGCACCGTGAACCACAGCCACACCGCGACCGCGATGCTGAACGTGCTGGGGGCGACCGCGGTCAGCACCGTCACCAGCACCGCGCCGACCCAGACCACGAACATCACCGGGTTGCCCACCTGGTGGCGCGGGTTCAGCTTGCGCAGCGCATCCGGCAGCGAAGCCCACAACTGCCGCGGGGAGAACGCGCCGCTGGGAACCCGGCCGGTGCGTTCGGCGTGCAGTTGACGGGAATCCTCCGGCGGGCGCCGCTTCGGATACCGATCTGGTTGCAGTGTGCTGGTCATGCCAACGCCTCCGCGATCGGGCCCAGCGCCAAGGCCGGCAGGAACGTCAAGGCGGCGACCAGGACGACGGTGCCGGTGAGCAGGCCGACGAACAAGGGGCCACTGGTCGGCAACGTCCCCGCGGAGACCGGAATGCGCTTCTGCGCGGCCAGTGAGCCTGCCAGTGCCAGCACGGCCAGGATGGGGACGAACCGGCCCAGCAGCATCGCGATTCCCAGCGTGGACTGGAAGAAGTCGTTGGTCGCGGTGATCCCGGCGAACGCGCTGCCGTTGTTGTTGCCCGCCGAGGCGTAGGCGTAGAGCACCTCCGACAGCCCGTGCGCCCCGGTGTTGTTCATCGCGTCCACAGTGGAGGGCAGGGCCAATGCCGCTCCCGTCCCCAGCAGCACCACAGCGGGCATGGCCAAGATCGCGATCGCCGCCGCGGTGACCTCGCGCCTCCCGAGCTTCTTGCCCAGGTATTCCGGAGTCCGGCCGACCATCAGCCCGGCCAGGAACACCGCGATGACCGCCAGCACCAGGATCCCGTACAACCCGGAGCCGACCCCGCCCGGGGCGACCTCGCCGAGCAGCATGTTCAGCAGCGCCATCCCGCCGCCGAGACCGGTGAAGCTGTCGTGCATGGAGTTGACCGCGCCTGTGGAGGTGCCGGTCGTGGAGATCGCCCACAGCACTGACGCCGGAATCCCGAAGCGGGTCTCCTTGCCCTCCATCGCGGCCCCCGCGGCCAGCGTTGCCGGACCGTTCGGATGCGTCTCGGCCCACCACGCCACGCTGAGCATCACGACCCAGACCAGGCCCATCACCGACAGGATCGCGTGCCCTTGCCTCCGGTCGCCGACCATGATCCCGAACGTGCGCGTCAAGCTCACCGGAACGACCAGCAGCAGGAAGGTCTCGAAGAGGTTCGTCCAGCCGTTCGGGTTGGAGAACGGGTGCGCGGAGTTCGCGTTGAGCACGCCGCCGCCGTTGGTGCCCAACTCCTTGATCGCCTCCTGGCTCACGATCGGCGCGGTGGCGATGACGTGGGTCTGCCCGTCCAGCCCGGTCACCGCGATCCCCGGAGCCAGGCTCATCGCCGCCCCCAACGCCACGAGCACGACCGCGGCGGCGAACGAGAGCGGCAACAACACCCGGATCACACCGCGGGTGATATCCACCCACACGTTGCCCAGCCGGTCGGCATTGGCGCGGGCGAACCCGCGCACCAGTGCGACCGCGACCGCCATCCCCACCGCTGCGGAGACGAAGTTCTGCACGGTCAACCCGGCCATCTGCACCGTGTGGCCGAGCACCTCTTCGGGCACGTACGACTGCCAGTTCGTGTTCGTCGCGAAGCTGACCGCCGTGTTGAACGCAATCCCGGGTTCCACCGGTCCGCGCCCGAAGTTCCACGGCAGCCACGCCTGCACCCGCTGCAACACGTACAGCAGCACGATCGAAACGAACGAGAACCCGAGAACACCGGCCGCATAGGCACCCCAGCGCTGCTCGGCGTCCGGATCAACCCCCACCAGGCGGTACAGCACCCGCTCGACGCGCCAATGCCGGTCGCTGGAATAGACCCCGGCCAGGTACGCGCCGAAAGGCCCGTACACCGCAGCCAGGGCAACGACCAAGAGCCCGACCTGGGCAAGTCCCGCCACGGCGGACGACATCAGAACCGCTCCGGACGCACCAACGCCACGAACAGGTACGCGAGCAACAACAGCGCCACGACGCCGCCGACCACGTTCGCGACCAAGCCGGATGCGCTCACAACCGCTCCAATCCCCGCAAGGTGATCACCAGCACCGCAAAGGCACCAGCGAGCAACACCAGCCACACCAGATCGGTCATGACCCCAGGCTCGGCCACACCAGGTCCGATCGCAGCCCGGCAGTCCTCTGCGCATGCGAGTCGGGCGATTCGCCCAGCGGCATCACCGTAGCTCCGCGCTGGGACGGTGAAGGGTCAGCAGCGTGTAAGGATCCCCAGCAGCCGCATCAGGGGCGCATCAACACCGGGGTTCGGCTGCGCGGACGGTCGCCCACCAGAAGTCGGCGGCGATCTTCATACCCTCGTGTTGTTCCGCATGGAGAGACCTGTTGCTCTATGCGCTGATATATCTACCGTGTACTTGTGACGGGGATGGCGGTATCCCAGCACGACGGCAGGCACGCACTGCCGGAGCTGATCACGGTCGATCCGGGTGTGCGGAGCGTCGGAAGCCTGAGCGAGAAGGCCTACTACCTGCTCCGCGACCGGCTGATCACGCTCGACCTGGCGCCCGGTTCGACCATCGACGAGCGCGCGCTGCAGCGCGAGCTCGGTCTGGGGCGCACGCCCATCCGGGAAGCGCTGCGCCGGCTGGCCGACGACCGGCTGGTGGACGTCGTGCCGAGGCGGGGCATGTTCGCCAGCCACGTCGACTTCGGCGACCTGCGGTCGATCAGCGAGGTGCGGGTCGAGCTCGAGGGGTACGCCGCTCGGTTGGCGGCGAGGCGAGCGAGGAGCCAGGACCTCGAAGCCGTCGACGAGCTGCTGGCCGAGCTGGGGCGCACCGCCGCGGCCGACCAGCGCGATCTGGTGCGGCTCGACCAGCGGGTGCACCGGTTGCTGTACCGGGCGACCGGCAACCCGTTCCTGGCGGCGACGCTCGAGGAGTACTTCGTGCACAGCCTGCGGCAGTGGTTCCTCGTGCTGGACCACCTGTCCCACCTGGAACACGCGGTCGGCGAGCACATCGACCTGCTCGTCGCGATTCGCGACGGTGACGCGGATTCCGCCGAGCGGATCCTGCGCCGGCACGTCGCCGACTTCGAGGACAAGATCCGCGCCGTGCTCTGAACATCCCACCGACTCCCGGAGGAGGAGCCCATGAGCAGCTTGCCGGACCGCGCCGACGTCGTCGTGATCGGCGCCGGGATCGTGGGGAACTCGGTGACCCACCACCTGGCCGACCTGGGATGGCGCAACATCGTGCTGCTGGACAAGGGGCCGCTCCCGGATCCGGGCGGCTCGACCGGGCACGCGTCGAACTTCATCTTCCCGGTGGACCACTCCAAGGAGATCACCGCGCTGACGCAGGATTCCATGCGCCAGTACGAGAAGTTCGGCACGCTGACCACCTGCGGCGGCGTCGAGGTCGCCCGGGAACCGGCCAGGGTCGCCGAGTTCGACCGGCGGATGGCCTCGGCGGCGGCCTGGGGCATCCACTCCGAGCTCGTGACCCCCGACCAGGTGGCCGAGCTGGTTCCGTTCATCGACAAGAGCGTCGTCCTGGCCGGTTTCTGGACGCCGTCGGTGGCAGTGGTCGATCCGCTGCAGACCGGTGCGCTGATGCGCGAGCAGGCCACCGCGCTGGGTGCGCTCACCGTCTCCCCGCACACCGAAGTGCTCGGGATCGACACCAGGCGGGGGAGAGTCGCGAAGGTGCGCACCGATCGCGGAGACATCGAGACCGAGACGGTGGTGATCGCCTGCGGGGTGTGGAGCCCGCGGATCGCGCGGATGGCCGGGGCGTCCATCCCGCTGACCCCGGCGGTGCACCAGATGATCGACGTCGGCCCGATCCCCGAGTTCGCGGCGACCCGCACGGAGATCGCCTACCCGATCGTCCGGGACATGGACACGCTCATGTACGAGCGGCAGAGCGGCGCCGATCTCGAGGTCGGCTCCTACGCGCACCGGCCGATCCTGCACGAGCCGGACGAGATCCCGTCGATCGCCGCGGCCCAGCTCTCCCCGACGCAGCTGCCGTTCACCGCTGATGACTTCGACCCGCAGATGCAGGACGCCCTGGACCTGTTCCCGGAGCTCCTCACCACCGAGGGCGCCGGGATCCGGCACGCCATCAACGGGCTGCTCTCGCTGACCCCGGACGGCTCCCCGCTGCTGGGCGAGACGTCCGAGGTGCGTGGGCTGTGGTCGGCCGCGGCGGTGTGGATCAAGGAAGGCCCGGGCGTCGGCCGGATGATGGCGCAGTGGATCACCGAGGGCAGCGCCGAGATCGACCTGCACGCCGCGGACATCTCCCGCTTCTACCCGAACCAGCGCACCCGCCACCACGTGCGCGCCCGCGCCGCGGAAGGGTTCAACAAGACCTACGGCATCGTGCACCCGCGCGAGCAGTGGGAGTCCAACCGGCAGCAGCGGCTGTCCCCGTTCCACGTCCGCGAGAAGGAGCTCGGCGCCCAGTTCTTCGAGGTGGGCGGTTGGGAGCGACCCCAGTGGTACGAGTCGAACCGGCCGCTGCTGGAGGAGTTCGCCGACCAGGTCGAGGACCGGCCGCACGAGTGGGACGCCCGCTGGTGGTCGCCGATCATCAACGCCGAGCACCTGGCCATGCGGGAACGGGTCGCGATGATCGACCTCACCGCGTTCGCCCAGTTCGAGGTGTTCGGTCCGGGCGCGCTCGACTACGTCCAGCGGATGACCGTGGCGCAGCTGGACCGCCCGGTGGGCCGGTTGATCTACACCGCGGTGCTGGGCGAGGGCGGTGGCTTCCGCAGCGACCTGACGGTGGTGCGGCTCGCCGAGGACCGGTTCCGCATCGTCACCGGCGGCGCGGACGGCGCCCGCGACCGCAAGTGGTTCACCGACCACCTCCCCGAGGACGGCACCGTCGGGTTCGCCGACCTGACATCGGCCGTGTGCACGATCGGGGTGTGGGGCCCGCGCGCTCGCGATTTGCTGGCCGCAGCCACCGAGGACGACGTGTCCGACGAGGGCTTCCGGTTCGGCACCGGGCGGTGGATCACCGTCGACGGGGTGCCCGTGCTCGCGCTGCGGCTGTCGTACGTGGGCGATCTGGGGTGGGAGTTGCACGCGCCGTTCGAGCAGGGCCTGCGGCTGTGGGACGCGTTGTGGCGGGCCGGTCAGCCGTTCGGCGTGGTGCCCGCCGGGATCGGCGTGTACGGCACCACCGGGCGGCTGGAGAAGGGCTACCGGCTGATGGGTGCCGAGCTGGAGTCCGAGTACGGCCCGGTCGAAGCGGATCTGGCGCTGCCCAAGGTGAAATCGGCCGATTTCATCGGGAAGGAGGCGTACCTGCGCGCCCGGGACCAGAAGCGCGTGGCGGTCATGTGCACGCTCGTGGTGGACGACCACACCGACCCGTCCGGGATGCGCCGCTACCCGCAGGGCGGGGAGCCGATCCTCACCCGGGACGGCGAGCGGATCGTCGACCGCGAGGGCCGTCCGTCCTACGTGACCTCCGCTGGATCCGGGCCGTCGCTCGGGGCCTACCTGCTGATGGCCTACCTGCCGTCGGAGCACGCGGTGGAGGGCAACCGGCTCGCCGTGCAGTACATGGGTCACCGCTACCCGGTGACCGTGGCCCGGGTGGGCCGCACTCCGCTGTTCGATCCGGACGACGAGCGGATGAAGGCCTGACCCGAACCGAAGGGAGGACTTCCGATGGACGTCCTTGTGTGCGTGAAGCGGGTGCCGGCCACCGGGGCGAAGATCCCGCTCACCGAGGGCGGGGAGGACGTCGACACCCGCCACCTCGGATTCACCATCGGCCCGCACGAGGAGTGCGCGGTGGAGGAGGCGGTGCGCATCGTCGAGCGGTTCGGCGGGAGCTCGACGGTCCTCACGGTCGGCCCGCCGGAGGCCGACGAGCAACTGCGGTACGCCATCTCGATGGGCGTCGACCACGGCGTGCTGGTGGAAACCGGGTCCGGCGAGACCGATCCGGAGGCTACGGCGTCGGCGATCATCGCGGCGATCCGCGAGCTGGAGGCCGACGGCCGGCGGTTCGACCTGATCATGTTCGGCAACGAGTCCGCCGACGCGGGCAACTACCAGGTCGGCATCCGCGTGGCGTACGCGCTGGGGTTGCCCATCGTCGGCGGGGTCAAGGGCATCGAGCTGGACCTGGCGGCGGGGCAGGTGGCGTTCCGCCGCCCGGTGGACGACGGGGTCGAGGTGTACCGGGCACCACTGCCGTCGGCCGTGGCGGTCAAGGAGGGGCTGAACTTGCCCCGGTATCCGAGCATCAAGGGCCGGTTGCGGGCGAAGAAGACGCAGCTGCGCATCCTGCGGCCCGAGCTGAAAGACGGTGGCCTGCGCAAGGTTCGGCTGCGCCTGCCGCCGGAGGCGGAGCGGGAGACGGTGGTGCTCGGGCACGGTGCCGCGGCCGCCGGGCCGGTGGTGGACGTGCTGACCGAGCTCGGGGTGGTGTGACCATGCTGCTGACGTTGATCGAGGCCGAGAACGGTGCCCTCACCTCAGGTTCGGCCAGCGCGGTGGCGCGGGCGCACGCGTTGGCCGGTGAGCTGGGCGTGCCGGTCGGTGCGGTGACCTTCGCCGTGCCCGGAGACCTCACCGCGGACTTGGCCCAGCACGGCGTGACCACGTTGTACGCGCTCGACCACGAACTCCTGGGCGAGTACTCGCCGGAACGCTGGGGCGAGGCGCTGGCTGCGCTGATCCGCCAGGTCGAACCGGACGGTGTGCTGGCCGCCGCGTCCAGCCGGGGCAACGAGCTGATGGCCCAGGCGGCTGCGCGCACCGGTCTCCCGATGGCGGCCAACTGCGTCGCCGTGGCGACCGGCGAGTCGTGGACGCTCACCAGGCAACGCGTCGGCGGTGTGCTGCTCGAGGACGCGGAGCTGCACGCGCCGGTCAAGCTGATCACGCTGGCACCCGGCGGCGCGGACGTCGCGCAAGCCGGCCTGGCCGACGGCGAGGTGGAGGTGGTCACCTTCACGCCCGGCATCGACGAGGGGATGGTGCACACCGCGATCGTGGACCGCACCGCGGGCGAATCCGGTGTCACGCTGGCGACGGCCAACGTGGTCGTCTCCGGTGGTCGGGGCGTGGGCAGCGCGGAGGGCTTCGCGGAGCTGGAGCAACTCGCCGAGCTGGTCGGCGGCGCGGTCGGCTGTTCCCGGGTGGCGACCAACAACGGCTGGCGCCCGCACAGCAACCAGGTCGGCCTGACCGGCACGAAGATCGCACCAGACCTCTACATCGCTTGCGGGATCAGCGGTGCGACCCAGCACTGGGTCGGCTGCATGGACGCCAAGACCATCCTGGCGATCAACACCGACCCCCAAGCCCCCATGGTCACCCGCGCCGCGTACGCGGTGATCGGCGACGTGCACGAGGTGCTCCCCGCCGTGATCGAGGAAATCGAACGCCGCACCCGGACCGGCTAGTCGTCGCGCGGGTGTCGTACCGGACCGTCTCCCGAGCGATCAACGACAAGCCGGTGGTCGATCCGGATGCCGGAGAGTTGAAGTCCGCCCGGACGCTGTCCCCGGGAATCCATTGAGGACGGCTTTCCGTCACGGCTCTTCGGTTTGCGGGGCTTCCAGCAGCCGGTGGAGGAGGACGAGGAAGTGCTGGCGTTCTTCCGGGGTGAACACCGCCAGCATCTGCTCGCTGATCGCGATGACCGAGGGGGCCAACCGTTCGGCCAGTTCCCGGCCGTCGGCGGTGAGGGCGACCAGCTTGCGCCGCCGGTCGGCGTCGTCCTTGGCGAACTCGACCAGGCCCCGCCGGCGCAGCCGGTCGAGCAGGGGTGCCGCGGTGGATTTGTCCAGGTGCGCCAGCGAACCCAACGTGCCCTGGTCCATGTCGCCGTGGATGTCCAGCAGGCTGAGCACGGTGAACTGCGGACCGGTGAGATCGCGATCCACCTGCTCGTGCCACAGCCGGGTGTGCACCTGGTACAGCCGGCGCGTCAGGGGGCCGAGCCCGCCGATGGCGGCCGTCAGCACCTCGGCGACGTCTGCCTCGGATGTCACTTCCCGCCTCCTCGGTCGTGCCAGGACGTGCACGGACTATACCTCGTCAGGTCGAGTAGGACGTATACGGAATAAAAATTCGCGAGGAGTCTTGCGCGCCGTCAGGTGTGTCGTATACAACATGTACACCGCTTGTTCGAGCGAGGACTTCACAGCCGGGAACGAGGGCTGGAAGTAAGAAGGCTCGGCGGTTGCGCCAACAACCACCGAGCCGGGCAGCACCATCTGCGCACTCGTCGTTGTCGTCTACGGCCAGGTAGACGGGCGATGCGCAGCTCGTCAGACAGCGACGGTTCGACCCAGGAGTCGACTATGGCAACTGCCAGGGACAATTCTAGCAATCGAAGAACGCACACCAGCCTGCCCGTGATCGCGGGGTCGAGCCTCGCCGGGACGGCGGTGGAGTGGTACGACTTCTTCCTCTACGGGACAGCCGCCGCGCTGGTCTTCAACAAGCTCTACTTCCCGTCGGAAGATCCGCTGGTCGGCACCCTGCTCGCGTTCGCGACCTACGCGGTCGGGTTCATCGCCCGACCGCTCGGAGCCGCGGTGCTGGGGCACTACGGCGACGTCAAGGGGCGGCGCGCGACGCTGATCGCCAGCTTGGTGCTGATGGGCGTCTCGACCTTCCTCATCGCCTTCCTGCCGTCCTACGGGTCGATCGGCGTCCTCGCGCCGATCATCCTCGTCCTGCTCCGTCTGGTGCAGGGCTTCGCCCTCGGCGGCGAGTGGGGCGGAGCAGTCCTGCTGGTGTCCGAGCACGGTGATTCCACGCGTCGCGCCTTCTGGGCCGCGTGGCCGAACCTCGGTCCACCGCTGGGAAATCTCCTCGCCGCCGGTGTTCTCGCGGTGCTCAGCGGAGCAATGCCGGAAGCGGCGTTCCTGTCCTGGGGCTGGCGCATCGCGTTCGGGCTCTCGGCCCTCCTCGTGGTGATCGGCCTGGTCCTGCGGCTCTACGTCGCGGAGACGCCGCTGTTCGAGCAGGCACGTGCCGACAACGCGAATCGCCCCGCGGCGATGCCCATCGGGACTGCGGTCCGGGACCACTGGCGCCAGATCCTGCTGGCCGCGTTCACCCGCTTCGGCGAGAACGCCGGTTTCTACATCTTCTCGTTGTTCGTCATCACCTACGTCACCCAGATCAACGGCCTGGACCGAGCGGCCGGGCTGAACGCGGTGATGGTCGGCATGGTGGTGGCACTGCTGGCGATTCCGCTGTTCGCGGTCCTCGCCGACCGGATCGGCCGTCGACCCGTCTACATCGGAGCGTCGTTGGCCACGATCGCCTGGGCGTTCGCCTTCTTCGCCCTGCTCGACACCCGGAATCCGATGGCGATCGTCGTCGCGGTCGTCGGTGGACTGCTGATCTTCAGCGCGTACAGCGCGGTCATCGGCGCGTTCTTCTCGGAGCTCTTCCCCACCGAAGTCCGCTATTCAGGCGTCTCGCTGGCCTACAACCTCGCCTCCGTGCTCGCGGGCTCGTTGGCGCCGATCATCGCGATCGCCCTCTACTCGGCGTTCGGGAGCGGCTACGCGATCGCCGCCTACCTGGCGGTCATGGGGGCCATCTCCCTCGGCGCGGCACTCGTCGCCACCGAGACCCGGACCGTCGACCTGGCGAAGGTCGGTGCGGACGGCTCGGCGGTCGGCACGCCGACTGCGCCCACTCGCTGACCGAGGAGCGCTGCGGTCCGCGGGACCTGCAGGCATCCCTGCCTTCGCTCGAACTCGCTTGACGTTTTCCACACCAACACCCAGAAGGGGGCACCGCATGATCGGCGCCACCGCGGACGTTCTCACCCTCGAACCGCTGGAGTCCCGGGAACCACTGCTGTTCCGCGACTTCCACGCCCTGATCGCGGGATACACCGGGCGGGACGAGGAAGCTGTGCGGCACCACATCGAGGAGCTCGCAGCGATCGGCGTCGCACCGCCGGAACGAGTCCCGATGTTCTACCCGGTCGCGGCGGAGAGCATCTCCACCGCCGCGAGCACACCGATCTCCGCCGCCAACACCTCCGGCGAGGTGGAACCGGTCATCGTGCGGCACAGCGGGAAGTACTTCCTCGGCATCGGATCCGACCACACCGACCGGGAAATGGAGACCATCGACATCGGGGACTCCAAACGCGCTTGCCCCAAACCGATCGGCCCGGTCGTCGTCGAGGTCCCGGACTGGGAGAGCTTCGACTGGGACGGCTGCCGGGCCCGCAGCTGGGTCGACGGCGAGCCGTACCAGGACGGCACGCTGGCGAACCTGCGCACCCCCCTGGACCTGCTGCGCATCTTCGACGAACGCGCCGGTGACGACGGCGGCGACCTGATCTGCTTCGCAGGCACCCTGCCGCTGCTGACCGGCGCGTTCACCCCGGGCACCCGCTGGGACCTCGAACTGGTCCTGCCGGACGGCCGGAAGCTGACCCACACCTACCGCACGACCGAAGGGAACTGACATGCGCACCGGAGCCGAATACCTCGCTTCCCTCGACGACGGGCGCGTCGTGCTCGTCGACGGCGAGCAGGTCGACGTCACCACCCACCCCGCTTTCGCCCCGGTCGCTCGCACCATCGCCGAGCTCTTCGACATCGCCGCCGACCCGGCGAGCGGAATGCAGTACACCGCCCCGGAAACGGGCGCGGCCGCCAACCGCACCTTCGGCATTCCCCGCAGCAGGGAAGAACTCCGCTTGCGCCGCGAGGCGATCCAGACCTGGGCCCAGCACACCCACGGCTGGGTGGGGCGCAGTCCGGACCACGTCGGCACCTTCCTCGCCGCGTTCGCCGCCCATCCGGAGCTCTTCGCCGAAGGAGACCGCGACTTCTCGGCCAACGTCACCGCGTTCCACCGGCGGCTGCTGGAGGAGGACCTCTACGTCTCCTACGCGATCATCCCGCCGCAGGTCTCCCGGGCCACCACGGCCTCAGGCTGGGACGGCGACTACCTCCAGGTCGGCGTCGTGCGGGAAACCGACGAAGGCATCGTCGTGCGCGGCTCGCAGATGCTAGCGACCGGTGCGGCCATCGCCGACGAGATCTTCGTGTCGTGCATCAAACCGCTCGGCCCGGACGACCAGGACTTCGCCATCGGCTTCGTGGTGCCCACTGCCGCACCGGGGCTCAAGCTGTACTGCCGGCGCCCGTACGCGCCCGCCGCGACCAGTTCCTTCGACTACCCGCTGACCAGCCGCTTCGACGAGCCCGACGCGCTGGTCGTGTTCGACGACGTGCTGATCCCGTGGGACCGCGTCTTCGTCAACCGGGACACCGCCGGTGTCCGGCGCCAGTTCTTCGACACCGGGGCGCACGCGCTGGGCAACTGGCAGGCGCAGATCCGGTTCGCCACCAAGCTGAAGTTCATCGCCGGCGTGGCGCGGCGGGTCACCCAGGTCAACGGCGTGGACAAGATCCCCAGCGTGCAGGAGAAGCTGGGGGAGCTGGCGGCGCTGGTCTCCGGGGTCGAATCGGCGGTGCTGGCCGCCGAGTACACCGCGGAACCGGACGAGGCCGGGGTCTGGTTGCCGGGCAAACGCGCGCTCTACGGCTCGATGGGGCTGCAGTCGGAGACCTACCCGCGCGTGCTGGCCATCCTGCGCGACCTCGTCGGCGGCGGAGTGCTGCAGCTGCCGTCCAGCGTCCGCGATCTCACGAGCCCGGTGACGGCCGGCGACGTCGCGCACTACGTGCAATCACCGGGCGTGCCATCGGAAGAACGCGTGAAGTTGTTCAAACTCGCCTGGGACATCATCGGTTCCGAGTTCGCCGGTCGGCACCAGCAGTACGAGATGTTCTACGCCGGAGCGCCGTTCGTGGTCAAAGGCGCTTACAGCTACCGGAACTACGGATACGAAGAGGTGTTGCACGACGTCGAGCAGTTCCTGAACTCCTACAAGATCGAAACGGCTTGAGAGGTCATCATGGCGAAGCCCGAGTACGAATTCTTCCCGGCCAGCGACGTCGAGTACACCGTCTGCCCCGGCGACGACCCGAAGATCACCGAGCGGATCCTGTCCAAGGACCCGGAATCCGGCGTGGCCAGCCGCATCCTGCGCTACGAACCCGGTGCCGACTCGACCCCGATGGGCGTGCAGAAGCACGACTTCTGGGAAGAGGTGTACATCCTGGAAGGTTCGTTCACCGACCTGAGCCTCGGCGAGACGTTCACCGCCGGCATGTACGCCTGCCGTCCGCCGGGCATGCCGCACGGTCCGTGGCGCACGGACGAAGGCGTGGTCACCTTCGAAGTCCGCTACCGCAGCGAGTAGGCCGGCCATGGCACTTCCAGCGTTCCAAGCGGCGAACGCGGCCGACATGCGCCGCAGCATGGGCCGCTTCACCACCGGCGTGGCCATCGTGACCAGCGGGGTGGGGGACAGCGCCTGCGGCATGACGATCAGCTCGCTGACGTCGATCTGCCTGGATCCGGCCATCTTGCTGGTTTCGCTCACCGAAGGTGCGCGGACCACGGGCATGGTGGCCGATACCGGGCGGTTCGCCGTCTCGATCCTCGCCGCGCGCCAAGAGGCGATCGCGCGCCGGTTCGCCACCCGCGGTGGCGCCCGGTTCGAAGGTCTGGACTGCGAGTACGGCGAGTACGGGGTGCCGATGATCGAGGACGCCCTGGTGCAGGCCGAATGTGATGTCCACAGTGCACACCAGGTCGGGGATCACGCGGTGTTCTACGGGCTGGTGCGCAACCTCCGATGCCGGGAAGGCACCGGCCTGGCGTTCTACTCCGGGCGGTTCGGCGACTTCCACGACTTCGGTCACGACGAGATGCCCTGGATGTTCTGACCGCAGGGCGGGGGTGGGCGATCTCAGCTGAGGTCGCCCACCCCCGTTTCGTCCGGCGACAGGCCCGGGAACCGCCGCATGCGTTGGTTCCGGTAGGCGCGCAGGCCGTCCACGAGGGCGTGGATGGCCGGGCGTGCGTAGTGGGATGCGTCCCAACCTGCGTACAGGGGAACGACCAGCGGGCCGTCGGGGGCTTGCACGATCAGCTCCCGCAGGTCGAAGCGGGCGTCGTCGGTGACCAGGCAGATCCCGCGGCCCGCCGCGGCCAGCGCTTGGGCGAAGGCCGACGAGCCGGTCTCAGCGGAGCCGGTGAGGGTCAGGCCCGCGCGGGTGACGGCGTCGTCGAGGACCAGCCGGGCGGCATTGGCCCGGTTCATCAGGATCAGCGGCTCGGTGACCAGCTCGGCCAGGCTGATCGTGGTGCGCTCGGCCCACGGGTGGTCGGGAGGCACCTGCGCGGTGACCGGAGTGCGGCCCAGGAACGCCGATTCCAGCGGAGCCGGCGCGGGATTGGTGGAGATGCCGATGTCGGCGTCGCTGTGCAGCAGCGTGTCGAAGACCTTGCTCGGTTCCTCCTGGATGGCGTCGCGGAGCGCGGGTCCCGCCGTGTCACCGCCCGCCATGAACGGTGCCAGCAGGTACGCGACCGTGGCCGGAGGGGCGACCACGGTCAGCGCGGCCTCTTCACCCCGGCCCACGGCCGCCATGGTGTCGACGGCCTGCTCGGCGCGGCGCACCAAGTCCTGGGCAACGGGGCGGAAGCGCCGACCAGCGGCGTTGAGCGCCAGCGAACCGGCGCCGCGGGTGAACAGGGCGACGCCGAGGTCCTTCTCCAAGGCGGCGAGCTGGCGTGAGATGGACGGTTGAGCGATGTGCAATCGGCGTGCCGCTGCGGTGACCGACTCGGTTTCGGCGACGGCGAGGAAGTAGCGCAGCACCCGCAGTTCCACGGTGACCTCCCGGATGGCATGCCTGCGAGGCATGAGGATCGTAGGAATCAAGTATTAGACGGCATCGGTGGCCGAATTCAAACTGTTGGCTGTCCGCCTTGGTTCCTCCGGCGCAGATCCGGAGGAACCGCGTCCCCGGAGGCTCCATGACTGTTCCACGCCCCGCCGGGCTCGCCGGTGCGTCGGGCCAAGCCCGTCGCGCGGGCCTCGCCTCGTTCGTCGGCACCACCATCGAGTGGTACGACTTCTACATCTACGGGACGGCGTCCGCGTTGGTCTTCGGGAAGCTGTTCTTCCCGGACGCCTCACCCGCCGCCGGTGTTCTCGCCTCCTTCGCGACGTTCTGGGTCGGTTTCCTGGCCCGTCCGCTCGGCGGCATCGTGTTCGGCCACTTCGGCGACCGGATGGGCCGCAAGGGCACCTTGGTCACCACGCTGCTGATGATGGGTGCGGCCACGTTCCTCATCGGGGTGCTGCCCACCCACGCCCAGATCGGGGTGGCGGCACCGTTCCTGCTGGCACTGCTGCGCGCCGTCCAGGGCATCGCCGTGGGCGGCGAATGGGGCGGGGCGGTGCTGATGGCGTCCGAGAGCGCGCCGAAGGGGCGCGGGTCGCTGTTCGCGATGCTGGTGCAGCAAGGCTCCCCGGCGGGGGCGATCCTGGCGACGCTGGTCTTCCTGGCCGCCGGGACCATGGACGACGCGGCCTTCGCCGCGTGGGGTTGGCGGGTTCCGTTCCTGCTGTCCGGTGTGCTCGTCGTGGTCGGGCTCGTGATCCGCATGAAGGTCGCGGAGTCGAGCGAGTTCGAGCAGGTCAGGGAAAGCGGCGAGGTGGTGCAGCTGCCGATCGCCGAGGTGCTGCGCACCGCCTGGCGGACCGTGCTGCTGGGCATCGGTGCCTCGATCATGGGCATCTCGTCCGCGTACTTCACCAACACCTTCGTGCTGTCCTGGACCACCAACGAGCTGCACATGAACCGGCAGACGATGCTCTACGTCCTGCTCGGGGTCTCCGTCGTGCAGTTCCTGTGGCAGCCGCTGGCGGCGCTGATCTCCGAGCGGGTCGGTGAGACCCGGTTCATGGTGTGCTCGCTGCTGGCCAACGTCGTCCTCGCCGGGCCGATGTTCCTGCTGGTCAGCACGGCGCAACCGGTCCTGGTCCTGGTCGGCATCGCGCTCGCCACGATCGCCGGCTCCGGGTACTACGCCGTGCTGGCCGGATTCCTCGCCCGCGCGTTCACCTCCCGGGTCCGCTACACCGGCATCTCGCTGTCGTACCAGCTGTGCTCGACGCTCATCGGTGGTACGACGCCGTTCGCGGCCCAGGCGCTGCTGACCGCCGGCGGCTCGATCTGGCCGGTGGTCGGGTTCTACGCGGCCCTGCTGCTGATCACCACGGGCTGCGTCGCCGCGCTCGCCAGGGCCACCGCGCGGCGCACGAGCCGGGTTCAAGCTCCGGCAGCTCTCTGACGACTCCCGAACGACAAGGAGATGACGACCTTGCGCCTCGACGCGGTGTTCCACAATGGACGATTCAGCACCCTCGACCCGGCCCGCCCCGAGGCTCGCGCCGTGGGTGTGCTGGGCGGTCGAATCGTCGCGCTCGACGAGGAGCTGGACGGCTGCACCGGGGATGTGGTCGTCGATCTCGACGGCGCGCACGCGGTGCCCGGCTTCAACGATGCCCACCACCACCTCAGCCTCGTCGGCAAGGGGCTGCGCGAGCTGGACGTGTCCTACACCGCAGCGCCCAGCCTCGACGCGCTGTACCAGGCGGTGGCCGAGCGGGCGGCGACGCTGCCCGCCGATGCCTGGGTGCTGGGCGCGGGCTACGACCAGAACAAGATCGGCGCCCATCCGACGGCCGCGGAACTGGACCGGGTGGCTCGAGGCCGTCCGGTCTGGCTGATGCACACCTCGCACCACATGGCAGTGGCCAGCACCGAAGCGTTCGCCCGGGCGGGGTTCGCCGACCTCGCAGCACTGCCAGACGTGCCAGGCGGTCACGTCGTGCGCGACGCCGACGGGCGGGCCGAGGGGCTGCTGCAGGAAACCGCGATGCAGCTGGTCGAACGCGCACTCCGCCCGGAGCCGACCGAGGAGTGGACCGCGAACATCGCAGCCGGGGCGCAGGCCGCCCTCGCAGTCGGCCTGACCAGCGCGACCGAACCGGGCATCGGCGTCGTCGACGGCATCGGCAACGGGCCGGCAGACCTGGACGCCTACCTGCGGGCGCGCGAGCGCGGCCTGCTCGGGGTCCGGATGACGGTCATGCCCTACATCACCGCACTGCACGATTGCGGCGCGTTGGAGCCGGGCACCACCTGGTACGGCCTCGACCTCGGGATGCGCACCGGCTTCGGCGACGAGTGGCTGCGGATCGGGCCGACGAAGATCCTCTCGGACGGTTCGCTGATCGGCCGCTCCGCGGCGATGTGCTGCGACTACCACGATTCCCCCGGGAACAGCGGGTTGCTGCAGTACGAGGCCGAGCAGATCCGCCGGTACGTCGTCGAGGCGCACCGCTGCGGCTGGCAGGTCGCCACGCACGCCATCGGCGACGCCGCGTTGGACGTCGTCCTCGGCTCCTACGCGGAGGCGCAGCGGCTGCACCCGCGCGCGGACGTGCGCCACCGGATCGAGCACGCGGCGGTCACCAGCGATGCGCAGGTCGCCCGCATCGCGGAGCTCGGCCTGATCCCGGTGCCGCAGGGCCGGTTCCTGTCGGAGATCGGTGACGGATTGCTGTCGGCCCTCGGCCCGGATCGGGGGCAACTGGCCTACCGGATGCGCTCGTTCCTGGATGCGGGGGTGGAGCTCCCGGGTTCCACGGACGCCCCGGTCGTCGCCGGTGACCCGCTGCTGAGCATCCACGACATGGTCAACCGGCGGACCGCCTCGGGAGCGCCGATCGGTCCGCACGAAGCCGTGACGGTGCGAGAAGCGTTGCGCGCTTACACGATCGGCTCCGCCTACGCCGTCCACGAAGAGCGCATCAAGGGGACCTTGGCCCGCGGCATGCTCGCCGACTTCGTCGTCCTCAGCGACGACTTGCTGGGGGTGGCGCCGGAACGCATCGGGGAGCTGACCGTCGGCGCCACCGTCGTCGGCGGCCGGATCGGCCATGACGCGGGGGCGTTGAAGGTCTCCTGAGACTGAACCCCCGATCACTTCAGGTAGATACGCAAGGGCTACGTAGTACCACCGATGTTCGCGCATTCGGGACTAAAGACACTGGTGTCAATCCGACGAAGCAGATCCGTTCAAGGCGAGACCATGCATCTCCTGTCCCCTCCCGACCGAACCGAGCCGCGGCCCCGGCGCTCGTCGCGGCCCTCCCGACCGAGCGCCGCGGAGGTACTGCGGTACGGAGAGCGCTACGCGGACCTCCGTGACCGGCACCTCGCGGACACCTTGATCCTCGAGGATGCGGTGGAGGAGCGCGAGGAGATTTCGGCTCACGAGCGCATCACCTGCCACGTTCACCGTCGCTGGACACATGAATGCATCGCTTCGCCGATGCACGTCATCCCCGTCACCGGGCACCGCTGGTGCCGCCGCTGCGAGGCCGAGGCGTCCGTCGCGGTCGACGAGTTGACCGGATCGGTGACCGTGGTGTGCACGCGGTGCCGCCAGGTCCTCGAGACCGCGGCGAACCGGCAGGTCGTCCGGACCTGCCGAGCCAGCCTGGCCGCTGCGCACGAAAGCCGCCGTGCTCGCGCGCAGGCGCAGAGCTCCGCCTCGGCAGCGGCCTGACCGGTCAGCAAGAGCCGGCACGAGCGACGGTCGCACCTGTCATTGATCATCGTTGAACGGCACGTCGACCGGACCTACCGCGCGAGACGTGACTTCCGCGCCGGACCAGGATGATCACTTGCCGTCGTGGTCGCACCGATCCGGTTCGGTACCGGAACGGGCGGCCGGCGGGTGGCGGTGGTCGTTGCCAGGTCGCAGCATCTTTGGACGCGTCCCGAAGGGCGCGGTCGGGAGCGGGAGGACCTGGGTGATGCAGGCGGATCTGGTGCTCGAAGGCGGCGGGGTCAAGGGGATCGGCACGGTGGGTGCCGTCCTCGGGCTGATGGAGCGCGGCTACGCGTTTCCGCGGATCGCCGGTACCTCCGTCGGGGCGGTGGTGGCGGCGCTGGTGGCCGCCGGTGCCGACACCAGGCAGCTCCGCGGAGCCATGGGTCGGCTCGAACTGTCCCAGGTGCCGGACCGGATGCCGCCGCACGTGCCGCTGATCAGCGAAGCGCTCGCGCTGTTCACCCGGAACGGTGCCTACGAGGGCGATTACCTGAAGGATTGGTTGGACCGCGAGCTGCAGGCGCTCGGCGTCACCACGTTCGGCGATCTGCGCCGCGAGCCCGACGGTGACGACGGCAACCTGCACGACGACCAGCGCTACAAGCTGGTCGTGCTGGCCACGGACATCACCCGTGGTCGGCTGCTGCGGTTGCCGTGGGACTACCACCGGTTCCACCTCGATCCCGACCGGCAGTCCGTCGCCGACGCGGTGCGGATGTCGATGTCCATCCCGCTGTTCTTCGAGCCCCAGCAGCTCACCGATCCGGTCACCGGGGAGACCTCGGTGGTCGTCGATGGTGCGGTGCTGTCGAACTTCGCAGTCGAGATCTTCGACCGCACCGACGGGCGGCAGGCGCGCTGGCCCACCTACGGGGTCCGGATCATGCCCGACCTGCCCACGGGGATGGACCACGTCTTCCCCACGCTCGGGCTGCCGCTGCCGCCGCCGTTCGAAGTGCTCAAGAAGGTCGTCGTCACGGCGTTCGTGGGCAACGACCAGACCCACCTCGACCGCCCCGACGTCCGCGACCGCACGATCACCATCGACACGGCGGAGGTGGGCATCACCGAGTTCGACGTGGACCCCGAGATGGTGCAGGCCTTGATCCACCACGGGAGGGAAGCGGTCGACGCCTTCTTCGCCGACCAGCCGGGTTGAGCCCGCCAGCCGGTTCACGGCCTATTGCTACGGCGAGGCGCACCTGCGATCATCCATTTGGGTGGTCTCGCCGCGTGCATTTGGTGTATGTCGACCGGGGGTGTTCGGTGGCTCGCATCCCAGAGCGCTGGGGCAGCAGGCGGAGGGGACTGCCGTGAACCCAGCAAGCGTTGGCTCGTCGACTTTGGTGCGTCTTGGTCGCCGCTGCGGAAAGTCGGCGGCGCAACGCCACCATGACGGGAGGGCCCGTGATGACTACCGGCAGCGAGTCACCGATCTACGACACGTTGATCGGTGAGCTGTTGTGCGACCCCGAGAAGACGTGGAGCGTGCCGCCACCGCCCAGCTTTGCCGAACTCCTCGACGGCCAGTCGGCCGATGATGCCCATTTCGATACCGCTGCCCCCGAATGGCCGGTCTCCGCTGAGTGAGTCGGCGCGCGGCGACCGCGTCGCTCCAACTGTTCTCGTGAAACCGGCCGGGCGATCATCGGGGCAGGGGCCAGCCGTCCTCGGCGCCGCGGATCGTGGTCGGGCAGTGCTTGCGCTGACGGCCGGAGCGGGTCGACCCCGGCTTCCCGCAGAGCAGTGCGAGGCCGAAGAACCAGCCCGCTCCCACCAGGGACACGAGCAGTGCCTGCGTGTACCAGTTCTCGCTCGTGGACTCGGTTGTGATTTCGCCGGTCCACACCAGACCGATCAGGCGGACGTTGCACCACATGGCAGAGCTGAACAGTGCGATGAATGCGATCCAGAGCGGAAGGCGCAGCAGCCAACCTCTCCGGTGTGATTGTGATTGTTCCATGTCGCGTGATCCTGGCACTGCTCCGACCGGTCACAAGTTGCTCGACCCTTTGAGGTGACGCCCGCCTGATCGACAGTTCAGCAGTGCAGGTCGTCAAGATCGCGCCCGGTTATGTGATTTTGTTGTGCAACAAGTCTTTTGAATTACGGCGTCCGAGAATTTTCTTGCGCAGTCAAGGATGTATCGGCCACGAGCGGGTTGAATCCGATCGTCTCAACAGGACAGTCAGCACGTACCGTCGTAAGGTCGCTTGCAGGATGTTCGCGATTACCCCGAACTGTCGCGAACGCCTCAGGGAGCGATCTCCGGCGGTTCCCCGGCTCCGGCTTCTCCGCTATCGAAGTTGATCCGCTCTCTAGCGGCGGTGGCGCGCGGCGTTTCTTTCCCTCGGATGACCGGGCGTCGCCGCCGCGCTCCGCCTCCTCGATTTGTCCGAGTTCGCCGGCCAACCGCTGTCGGGGTACGGCGTGGCCTCCGCCATTCACGCGGTGCATGAGCTGCGGCTCGGCCTCATAACTCCTGATGAGGCCGAGCCGCGGGATAGTGCATTGGACACTGTGGACACTTGCGTTTGTTGCGGTGTGTGGCTGGTGGGCTAGTGCCGATCAGCCGCAGCCTGCTGGTTGAATTCGGTCGCGGTTGGTGAGCCTGGCGTGGTGGCCATCTCCGGCAGCAGGAGTCCGAGTGCGCGGGCGGCGTTGGGCAGTCCGGCACCGGAGCGGGTGGGGTCCGCCGGGGCGACCAGTCGACTGCTGGTGCAGATGGTGTGGAACAGGTATCCGACGCGTGCGGCGTTGCGGACCCGGAACCAGTCCCGGAAGCCGTCGTGGTGGGCCAGCACCAGTGCGGTGAGGCCGGTGATGTGCGCCGCTGCGATCGCGGTGCCGTCGCGGAGCGTGTAGCCGTCCGCCGGCGCGGCTACCGGGATCGCCACGCCCGGCGCGCACACGTCGACCTCGCGGCCGAAGCAGTTGAAGGCAGGCGAGAAGTAGCCGTCAGCGCTCGTGCGCCGGCCGCTGGCCTGCAGGCGGTGCTGGCTGTCGACGGGGAACTCGCCGACTTTGCCCAGGGCGGCGACGGTGAGCACCGACGGCAGGGTGCCGGGGAAGGTGACCATTCCGCCGTTGTTGCCCGCGGGAGCGATGCAAGCGATGCCGGCGTTGCAGGCGTCGAGGACCTTGAGGGCGACCAGCTCGGAGGCGTGCGTGCTGCCCAGGCTGAGGTGCGCGATGTCGATCTCGTGATCGATGCAGTAGTCGAGCGCCTTGATCAGATGGCTGAACCGGCCGTTCGGGAAGATCTTGCACGCGTGCACTTCGGCGTCCAGGGCGATGCCGGAGATGCCCGTCGTGTCGTCGGTGCCGGTGATGATGCCGGCGCAGGCCGTGCCGTGACCGATCTCGTCCGCGGTCCAGGTGTCGGCGTCGTCCGCGGTGAAGTCGTGGCCGGCCACGATGCGGCCGGCCAGATCCGGGTGCTCGACGTCCACGCCGGAGTCCAGGATCGCGATCCGCACGCCGTCGGCGCGGTGGGTCGGGGGGACGAGGTCCAATCCGAGCGCTTCGTGGCCCCATCCGGTGATCTGGCGCTGGGGGAACTGCTCGAAGGTCTCCGACATCCTCTTGAGCACCACGACGTTCTCGTCCGCCGACAGCGCCGGACGTTCGACCCGCCGGCTCCAGTGGTCCTGAGCCGATTGCACGCGCAGTTCGCGGACGGTCTCCAGCGTGTCGTCGGGTAGTTCGAGCACGACCCGACCGTCCGCGCCGGTGCGACCCCGCGCCGGCCAGGTGGCGCCGAGCAGGATCACGTCGATCCCTTCGAGCGGGACGTGCTTGCTGTCGGTGACCAGCACCGGCACGCGGGTTGGTTCGCGGAGCCCGACGATGACGTCGGGGTCGGGCAGGGCGAGCGGGTTGACCACCGGATTGGGGTCGCCGTAGCTGAGCGGCATGTCGGGTTCGACCAGGAGTTGGACCGAGCCGCGCAGGGAGGCGGCGCGCTCGGGCGGCATCTCGACCACGGCGATCTCCGGGCAGGCCGGCTCGATCGCCGTCCTCGAGCCCTGCCGTCGGGGCAACCGGGCGAGCAGCCGGGTGTCCGGCTGTTCGGACAGCCACTGGAACAGGGCGTCGGGATCGGCCGCCGCTGGCTGCACGCCCGGCGGTAGCAGGTGTGGTGGGCGCACCGCGACCAGGTAGTGCTCGGGACGCTGGTGGATCGTGCCCGCTGCATCCGCATCCGACTGCGGGCGCCTGCCATTGCCGGAACTGCTCCCGGCGGCCCCGCCGTGCTCGTTGATCTTGTTGTTGTTCTTCTTGTCTGACATCGCCCATCAGCCCTTTTCACATCCGAACCGGGTGTCGCGCCAATGCGCACGACACCCGGTCGACATTTCGCAAATCATGTCCGGCGGCCCATCGGCGGCGCCGTCGAATCGAAGATCACCAGCGGGAGATCACCAGCCGAACGGGTTCTGCTCGAATTGCGGCCCGAACGGCAGCTGCTGCTGGCCGAACTGCTCCTGCGTCCAGGACGGCGGCTGGCTCCAGAGCTGCGAGCTCCACGGCTGCTGCTGGCTCCAGGGCTGCTGTCCGAAGGGCTGCTGGCCGAAGGGCTGCTGTTGGCTCCACGGCTGCTGGCTGAAGGGCTGCTGTTGGCTCCACGGCTGCTGGCCGAAGGGCTGCTGCTGGCTCCAGGGCTGCTGCTGGTTCCAGGACTGTTGCCCGAAGGGCTGCTGCTGGCTCCACGGCTGCAGCTGGTTCCAGGCCTGCTGTTGATTCCAGGGCTGCTGGCTCCAAGGCTGTTGGCTCCACGGCTGCTGCTGGCTCCAGGGCTGCTGGCCGAACGACTGCTGGCTGCCGCAGATCGATTTGACGGTTTCGAGCACGATCGGTGCCACGCGTCGTGCCGCCTCCATCGTGACGTTGGCTTGTGCCTGCGGTGTGAGCTGCCCCTGAACCGCGAGGAACTGGCGCGCTGCTGGATCCCGCTGCAGGTGGTCCAACACCGCGGTCAACGCCGCCGCGGAAATGCTGAAGATCCCTTCCTGGATTCCGCGCTGACCGAACTGCTGCCCGTACTGCACCTGGCCGGGCTGCTGCGGAACGGGCGGCATCTGCTGTCCGAATCCGCCGTACGGAGTTTGCTGCACGCCCTGCCCCATACCGGACATCTGGGTGGGAACCTGAACTTGCGGGGAAATCTGCTGTGTCGCCATGCCAGCAGTCATCATTTTCACCTTTCACATTCGGTTATTCCGGCGAATCGAAGCTATGACCGAGCTGGAAAGATCGCACGGCGGGGCCAGGTCGGATCACCAAGGCGTGTAGTATCGGCAGGTACATGTTTCTTGCAGGGATTGAGTTTTAGCGACCATGTGTACAAGCGTTCAGTTCTTCCTCAGGCGAACTCGGCAGTATGAGCCGGAAAAGTGTCCACCTTCGGTGGCAATAAGTCTATTGTGGACTGTCTAGATCTCGTGTGGCTGCGATGTTTTCCGGGCCTTCGAGGAAGGGGGGCGAGAGTCCGGCGCGGATCAGGGGTCAGTGGTCAGAGCGCCATGCAGGCCTAGGTGGAGCAGTCGGATGTCGAGCGATCCGACTTGCTGGAGCAACGTCGCACGAAATACCTGCGATGCGTGAAACCTGCCATCGGCTGAACCCCGGACGGTGGAATTCGCCGCGAACCGGTGGAGCCCGCCGCGTTGGCTATGTGCTTAGCGGTCGCTCCGGCGGATATTCACCAACTGCTTTCCCTTTCGGTTAATGTCTCCATTGTCGGCGAGGGTGACGGCGGTGAGTCGTCTGGTTGTGGGCGAGCGCGGGCTCCGCAGTGCAGCGCGTCTTCTTCTGTCCTGCACCGTGCGCGTCTACTGTGGAACATGCATGCCATCGCCACGCGGCTGGCCCTGTCGTCGACGGCGCGGACGGCGGTGTGGCCACTTCTCGTTGCTGATTTTCGCTTCGCGAACCGTTCTCGTCGGCTGGTCGATTCCTGATCAACCAGTCGCCCTCTTGCCCGTCAGGAGGTGTTATGCAGACTCCAGCCGGCATGCCGAGTTCAGGGTCGACGGAGGAGCCGCAGGGAGTTGCCCGGCCTTCTGCGGAGATCCCCGAGTCGGTGAGCATCCCACGTCCTGCTCGTGAACCCGGTGCGCATGTGCGGCGGCCGCAACTGATCTACACCCGCGGTCCTGATGCGGGGACGGGGTTCGAGGTGGAGCCGCCTTGCGTGCTGGGGCGCGATCGGGGGTGCGATGCGGTGCTCGATGATCCCACGGTGTCCCGCTTCCACGCCCAGTTGCTGCTGATCGGCGACCGCTACGTGCTGGCCGATGTGGGCTCGCTGAACGGAACCTTCGTCAACGGCCGGCCCGTCGATCGGGCCGAGCTCGCCGACGGGGACGCGGTGTGGATCGGGAAGTTCCACCTCCGCTTCCACCTGCCCTCCCCGGATCAACCTTGAAGATCACGTTCCCAGGATCCGGGTTCCCCGTGAGCCGGCGTCTGGTGCCCTCCTTGCCGGACGCCCTGCTCGCGGGTCGGGTGGTCGCCGGCGGGATCATTCCGGGTCGTCGAGCGGCTGCCGGGTCGTGGCCGGTTCGTCCGTCGAGCGTTGGTCGTCGTGGGGTGCGGTGACCCACCACGTTGCTCGTCGCGTGTCGGTCACCCGGTGCAGACGGACGTGAGGGCGGTCGAGCATGCGGGCCGCCCAGGGTTGGACCCCGTCGCGGGTGGCGCGTTGTGCGGGTTCGTCCTCGCTGGGGGTGGCGGGCATGGTGACGGACTCGTGCCACGTCCCGTCCACGTCGACGAATCCGAGCACCCAGCGGGGCGGATCCAGCTCCAGCTGGACCACGATGTTGTGGTGCGGGGGTGTGGGCGCGGCCCGCCGCGGCTTGTGCGTCACTTGCGTCCTCGCAGCGGTGTGGGTGGGGGACAGTGGTCGGCGTGGGGGATCGCGTCGCTGAGCTTCATCCCGGGCACCGGCACGTTGATGATCACGGCGCACGTGAATCGAACGGTACGATCCGACCGACTAGCCGAACATGGTGCAGAGCACCAGTTCTCGGAAGATCTGAACAGATGGTAGCCATCCTGGGTGCGGCCGTGCGAAGTCGACTTTCGTGCTGCGGGCGGTGCCCCGGACCGGGCACAGCACGAGTCCGGGACACGCCTCTTTCAGAGCTGGCTGCGTTGAGAGCTCATCATGCGCCATGAAGGTGCTGTTCCTCAGCGTCGGTTTCGGAAGCCACGCTGAGGTCGTAGCCCCTGTGCCCCACTTGCTCGCTGCGGGGCTCGCCGCGCACGGCATTCGGCAGGCTCAGTCCTCGCAACTCGGTCGACTGCTTGACGACCTCGTGCAGCAGCGACTCCAAAGCCGTGCCCGCCTCCCGTCTCTGCCTTTCGGCTTGCTCGCAGATCCGGCGACTGCGTTCCTCGCTCTCGGCGTTTCGCCGCTCGCATCGCTGCCGTGTTCGGTCGAGCAGACCTTCGGCGTCGTGCTGCGCTATCGAGGTGATCCGCTTGTATTCCCGCCGAACGTTCCGCCGGAGACGGTGCTCGCGCTCGTGGTGCTCCCTCTTCAGCTGGGCCGCTTCTCGATCCAGGGCAGCCTGGCGCCGCGCCAAGCGGCGGGCGAGGTCGCTGGCCTGGGTCCTGATCTGCTCAGCCGCCTGCTCGGCCTCGGCCAAGACGACCTCGGCCTGCGCCTGCGCCTGCTCGATGATCGTGGTCGCCCGCTTCTCCGCGAACTCGACGATCTCCGAGTCAGGCGTTGGGCCGGAATCCTTGGCCGAAAGCTCGTCCCGGAGCCGGCGTACTTCGGCTTCGAGCAGGGCGACGTGCTCGATGACCTGCGCCCGATCGAACCCGCGCCATCGCCCGGCAAAATCAGGTCGAGCCGGAACAACATCATTCATTGCGCCTCCAACCCCCCAACTGGAGCGCGATATCTGAACGCCGCGAACCCGGTGAACGGCCTCCCCAGCCACGATCTTCGCAGGTAGGCCGAATCGGTGACGGCGAAACCATCATGGGTGCCGCACCACGGCGCAGCGAGGTCAACTCACCGCTGTCACCCGGGGTAGCGATATGCCGGGCTTCGTGCTGCGCGTCTTCGGGCCCGGGAATGGTGGTCCAGCTCCGCCCGGCCCGCTCTCATCGTTGGAACAGGGATTCGAGTCGACGGTGCAGCGTCGGCTGCGGATCCGACAGGACAGGCGTTCGCATGCGGTCCTTCAACGTCGTCAGTCGATGCGTTCGACCACGGCTGAGGTGCTCGCGGGGCTGGTTGTCAGCAGAGCCCGCATGGTGGCCAGAACGGCCCGGACTTGAGGATCTTGTTCGGTGCGCCAGGCGCATCGGGCGCGGGTAGGTCGCGCAGCGCTTCGAGCGTGGCGGCGAGGGTGCCCGACGATTGCCAGACGACGCCGCTGCCAGGACTTGCCACGAGCAGTCGGACACCGAGCGCCCGTTGCCGGTTGGCGACCCAGAGCGCATCGGTGTGCTCGGGCCAGCTCAGCACACCCACGAGCCACTCCGGGCGGCCGAGTGCGTCGGTCAAGATCCAGAAGGTCCACAGCGTGTGGAGGCCAACAATGATCGCGAGCTCGGGGTAGAGCTCCAGCACTTCGTTGACGCTGGTCACGACACGGCATCCTTCTGACAGGTCGGTCCTGCTTCGTCCGCTCAGCGCAACACCAGTCAGTACCGGACATCCACTGTGGACCGGTGAAGCGAGCTACCGCCGACTGTGATGTCTGCCCGAGCAAAGATGGCCGCCAGCTTACCGCTCCGTCCCGGATGTGCAGCTCGTAGATCACGTTCGTGTCGTTCGGCAGTCCGAGCTACCCGCCGCGCGCCGGTTGCACCTGGAACTCGTCCTGCCTGATATTCAGCTTTCCGGTCGGCTTTTCGACGCGCCGGCGACCTCGCCGCCCAGGCCAACGGGGCGAGTCGATCGATTTCCCGCTGTAACCCGTTAGCGGTAACATGGTCTCGTTCCCGTCGCACGTGCCGTGCCGCTGGGGGTGGCGATGTCCACGGTGGACGAGTCCGCGCGGGCCCGGCAGGTGGCCGAGGAGGCCCGCGAGTCCCGCTGGGATCGGCCGAGTTTCGGTCGGGAGTTGTTCCTCGGGCGGTTGCGGATCGACCTGATCGATCCGTTGCCCGAGCAAGAACCCGCGACCGGTGGTGCGGAGTTCCTCGAACGGCTGCGCGAGTTCTGCGCGAACGAGGTGGACGGGCAGCAGATCGAACGCGACTCCTGGATCCCGGACGAGGTGATCAACGGCCTCAAAGCGCTCGGGGCCTTCGGCATCAGGATTCCAGAGGAGTACGGCGGGCTGGGCTTGTCGGCGGTGGACTACCACCGCGCGCTGATGCTCGTCGCCACGGTTCACCCGTCGATCGGGGCGTTGCTCTCGGCGCACCAGTCGGTGGGTGTGCCGCAGCCGGTCCAGTTGTTCGGTACCCCGGCGCAGAAGCGGGCGTTCCTGCCGCGTTGCGTCCGCGAGATCACCGCGTTCCTGCTCACAGAACCGGACGTGGGCAGCGACCCGGCACGGCTGGCGGCCACGGCGGTGCCCGGCGAGGACGGGCAGAGCTACACCCTCAACGGGGTGAAGCTGTGGACCACCAATGGTGTGCTGGCCGACTTGCTCGTGGTGCTGGCCAGGGTGCCCGCCTCGGAAGGGCACCGCGGTGGCATCACCGCGTTCGTCGTCGAAGGCGACGCTCCCGGTATCACCGTGGAGAACCGCAATGCGTTCCTCGGCCTGCGCGGGATCGAGAACGGCGTGACCCGGCTGCACGACGTGGTGGTCCCCGCGGGCAATCGGATCGGCCGGGAGGGGGAGGGGCTCAAGATCGCGCTGACCACGCTCAACGCCGGTCGGCTCGCCCTTCCCGCGATGTGCGCGGCAGCCGCGAAGTGGTGCCTGAAGATCGCACGGGAGTGGTCGGCGCGGCGGGTGCAGTGGGGCAGGCCGATCGGTGCGCACGAGGCGATCGCCGGCAAGGTCTCGTTCACCGCGGCCACCGCGTTCGCCCTGGAGGCCCTGGTCGAGGTGTCCGGTCGGTTGGCCGATGCCGACCGGCACGACATCCGCATCGAGGCGGCGCTGGCCAAGCTCTACGGTTCCGAGCTGGCCTGGCAGGTCGCGGACGAGCTGGTGCAGATCCGCGGCGGGCGCGGGTACGAGACGGCCGCGTCGCTGGCAGCGCGCGGCGAACGCGGGGTACCGGTCGAGCAGCTGCTGCGAGATCTGCGCATCAACCGGATCTTCGAGGGATCCAGCGAGATCATGAGGTTGCTGATCGCGCGGGAAGCCGTGGACGTGCACCTGTCGGTGGCCGGCGACCTCATCGACCCGAAGGCGGACCTTTCGCGCAAGGCGAGCGCCGCTGCCCGCGCTGGTGGTTTCTACGCCCGCTGGTTGCCGTCGCTGGCGGTCGGGAAGGGGCAACTGCCGACCGGCTTCGCCGGGTATGGGCAGTTGGCCGGGCACTTGCGGTTCATCGAGCGCGCCAGCCGCCGGGTCGCCCGGCACACCTTCTACGGGATGTCGCGCTGGCAGGCGGAGCTGGAGCACCGCCAGCTGTTCCTGGGACGGATCGTGGACATCGGCGCCGAGTTGTACGCGATGAGCGCTGCCTGCGTGTACGCGCGGTCCGAGGAGCAGGACGAGTCGGCGGTGGAGCTGGCCGACACCTTCTGCCGACACGCCCGGTGTCGCGTCGAGCGGCTGTTCCGCGATCTGTGGCACAACACCGATGCCCACGACCGAGCCCTGGCGCGAGCGGTGCTGGAGGGCCGTTACTCCTGGCTGGAGGAGGGGATCTTCGACCCGTCCATCGACGGCCCGTGGATCGCCGAGGCAACGGCCGGACCGTCCCAGCACGAGAACCACCGGCGACGGGTGCCCCGTGCTGGAGAGGCGTACCCGTAGTCGGCGCGCGATTCCCCCTCCACCGTTCGTCCTCTCTCGTCGTGCGCTTACCCGTTGACGTACTCGTCGTTGCGGCGCCACCAGACGCCGCCGGTCTCGTTGCGGCCTCGTGGCGCCCGGTCGAGCCACTGGTACATGCCCCACAGGCCGTCCAGCCCACGCGCATAGGCCGAATAGGTGTGGTAGACGACGCCGTCATCGAGCACGAACGCGCTCAGGCCGGGCCTATCGCGGTGGTAGTCGGCGACGTCGGTTCCGCACGTGTCGGCGAGCTGGGCTTCCGCGCTCTCGCCGCCACCTTCCTGGCCGGTGCGCCACTCGAACACCGCCTCGCGCCGGTAGTTGTACTCGATACCTCCCGCGCGCTGCTGTTCCTCGGTGAACCAGACGCTGAAGTCGGCGTTGAAGTCGCTGTGGAACGACGAGGCCCAGGGGAAGCTCCAGCCCAGCCGCTGCTTGTACGCCTGGAGCTTCGGCAGCGGAGCCCGCGAGACGGCCGACAACGCGACGTCGTGGTTGAACAGGTGGGTGACGATGCCGTTGAAGCCGTCCGCGATCGCCGAGCAGGACGGGCACCCGGCCTCCCAGTCGGGACCGAACATGAAGTGGTAGATCAGGAGCTGCGAGCGGCCGCGGAAGAGGTCGGCCAGGGATGCGGCACCGTCGTCGGTGTCGAACCGGTACTCCTTGTCGACGGGGACCCACGGAAGTTCCTGCCGCTGTTGCGCCAGTTCGTCGCTGCGGCGCGTGAGTTCCTTCTCCGCCTCGAGCAGCTTCCTGCGGGACGCGAGCCACTCCTCACGCGTTCCGGTCCGGTGGTCGATGGTCATGTGATTCTCCCTCGTCGCGGTGGACTGTCGACCTACCGACGAGGAGTGCCGCCCGGAATCGACATCGGCGGCGCGGAAATTTTCAGAACTCCTGGATGCGGTTGGCGAGGTAGCGGCGCTCGGCTTCGGTCGGCGCCAGCTGCAGAGCCTGCTCGTACGCCTCCTTGGCCGCTGCGGAACGGCCTGCTCGGCGGAGCAGGTCGGCGCGGGTCGCGGGCAACAGGTAGTACCCGTCGAGCCGGCCCGACGCCGTCAGCTCGTCGACCAGCTCCAGACCGGCCGGGATGCCGTCCGCCATCGCGACCGCGACGGCGCGGTTGAGGTCTACGACCGGAGACGGCGCCAACCGGCCCAGCTCGGCGTAAAGCGCCGCGATCTGCGGCCAGTCCGTGCTCGCCGCGTCCGGCGCAGTGGCGTGGCAGGCCGCGATCGCGGCCTGGACCTGGTAGGGACCTGGCCGCCGCGTCGCCAGCGCCTCGTCGAGCGTCGCGACTCCCTCGGCGATCAGCGCCTGGTCCCACCGGGACCGGTCCTGGTTCTCCAGCGTGACCAGCACGCCGTCGTCCGTGCGCGTCGCACGCCGGGCCTCGTGCAGCAGCATCAGCGCGAGAAGGCCTTGCGGCTCCGGTTCGGACGGCATCAGCCGGACCAGAACGCGTGCCAGCCGGATGGCCTCGGCGGTCAGGGGCCGCCGCTCGTCGTAGCCCTCGTTGAAGATCAGGTAGAGCACGGCGAGGACGGCGGCGAGTCGCGGTGGGAGGAGCTCGGCCGGCGGGACCCGATAGGGGATGCCGGCTTCCTGGATCTTGCGCTTGGCGCGGACCAGCCGCTGCGCCATCGTGGACTCGGCTGTCAGGAAGGCTCGGGCGATCTCGGCGGTGGTCAGGCCGGCCAGCGTGCGCAGGGTGAGCGCGACCCGGGCCGGGAACGGCAGCGCCGGATGGCAGCAGGTGAAGATCAGCCGCAGCCGCTCGTCCGGAACGTCCTCCGCCACCGGCTCGTCCGGGTCGCGGGCCAGCGCGGCGAGCTCGCGCAGCTTGGCCGCACCGGCGGCGTCGCGGCGCAGCCGGTCGATCGCGCGGTTGCGGGCCGCCGTGGTGAGCCACGCGCCCGGCCGACGCGGAACACCGTCGCGCGGCCACCTCGCCAGCGCGGCGGCGAACGCGTCCTGCGTGCAGTCCTCCGCCAGGTCCCAGTCTCCTGTCAACCCGATCAGCGTCGCGAGGACCTGGCTCCACTCGTCCCGGCAGGCGGCTTCGACGGCCGCTCGAACCTGGTCGCCGGGCACGGTCATTCCCAGACCGGGCGGATCTCGACCCCGCCCCAGCGCGCGTACGGGTGTCCAGCGGCGATCTCGATCGCCTCGTCCAGGTCCGCGCATTCGACGATCACGAAACCGCCGACGAAGTCCTTGGTCTCGGCGAACGGTCCGTCCGAAACCAAGGTCTCGCCGTCGCGGACCCGGACCGTGGTCGCGTCCACCACCGGACGCAACCGCGCACCGACGAGCCTGGCGCCACGCCGTTCCAGATCCGCCACCCACGCCTGGTGCACCGGATCCGCCTCGATTTCCTCGTTGCTCGGTGAGACGGTCTCGTCATCGCAGATCAGCAGCACGTATTTCACGAGGCCGATTCTGCCAACTCCGACCTGCCCGCGTGTCCGACCGACTTGCCTTCTGCTTCGCGGGTCGAGTTCCGTTCGTCGTGGGCGGTGGGGTGCTCATTCGGGAAGGCCGGGGCCCGGGCAGCGCAGGTCCTGGTTCGGGAGGCGGCCGTCGACCAGGTAGGCGGCTGTCGCATCGTCCACGCAGGCGATCCGCTGGCTGGCGAAGAGGCCGTGGGAGTAGCTGTCCTGAGCCGTGATCATGCGGGAACCCGGGAGTTCGGCCTGCATGCGGGTGGCGCCTTCGTACGGCGTGGTGGGGTCGTGCTCGGCTTGCGTGAGCAGGATCGGGGGCATGCCGGAGCTGCCGAATCGTGCGGTTTCCCGGGGCCTGTCCCAGAAGGCGCAGGTGGTCCCCTCGAGTCCGGTGAGGATCGGCTGCGGGTCGGTTTCGCGCAGCTCGCGGATGTCGCCGATGACCTCCGCGCGGCTCGGCCGCGTGCTGTCGTTGCACTTCACGGTGCGCAGTGCGGCTTCGTAGTTGCGTGATTCGGCGTCGGTTCCGGGCAGTGCGGGCTCCAGGCCGTCGGCGTTGCCCGAGTTCACGTACGCGGCCAACGCCTCGGCGAACGGCCGCCAGCGTTCGGTGCGCGAAAGGGTTTTGTAGACGAGGTTGTCGAACTCCGCCGCGCCGAAGGTGCCGCGGGCCGGCGTTTCGGCCAGGCTGGTGCGCGCCCGGGTGTAGGTGTCGCGGACCTGGTCGCGGGTAGCGCCCAGGTCCAGTTCGGGGTGGGCGGCGATCCAGTCGAACAGCACGTCGCGCTGCCGCAGCATCGCGTGGGCCTGCTGCACGTCGAAGTCGTGCCAGCGGTCCGGGCTGACCACGCTGTCGAGCACCATCCGGCCGATCCGCTCGGGGAACTCGGCCGCGTAGGCCGCGCCCAGGTAGCTGCCGTAGGAGACCCCGAGGAAGTTCAGCTTCGGCTCACCGAGGGCCTCCCGGATGCGGTCCACGTCGCGCGCGGTGTTCATGGTGTTCATCGCCGCTGCGTCCGGGTTGTGCCGCAGGCAGTCTTGCGCCATGTCGGCTAATCGGTCCAGGTGGGCGCGTTCCTGCGCGGAGTCCGCCGGAACTGGTTGTGGCGCAGGATGATTGAACAGCCCACCGAGCTCGCCGCAGTCCAGCGGGGCGCTTCGCCCCACTCCGCGCGGGTCGAAGCCGATGATGTCGTAGGACCGACGCACCTGCTGGGGCAGCTTCTTGCCCTTGCTCACCGAGTACTCCAGCCCGGAGCCGCCCGGTCCGCCCGGATTGACCAGCAGGGCCCCGCGGTACTCCTCCCGGGTGCCGGTGGCCCGAACGCGTGACACCGAAATCAGGATCTCCTCGCCGTCGGGTTCGCGGGCCTCCAGTGGTACGGAGAGCTCGGCGCACTCGGCACCTTCGAACGGGCAGGGCCCGAAGACCAGTGGTTCCGCGCTCGCGGGCACGGCGCTGAGCAGGGGAACGGCGAGCACCGCGGCCGCCGCCGCAGACATCTTCTTGTTCACGTTGAGTCACATCCACCTTCACTGGATGGCGGGTTGAGCACCTTGTTGAAAACGATTATCATCACCGACCGTTGCGTGTAAACGGTCGGATTGGAGTCGTGGTGGGGCACCTGTTGTTGGTGGAGAGCTGGGTCGGCGCGATGAGCACGTTGCTTCCCAGAGCGATCCGCGAGGGCGGCCACCGGTTCAGCTTCGTGACCCGGGATCTGCAGCACTACCTGCGTTCGGCGCCGGTCCCCGGGGCACACCCGCTGCTGGGCGCCGACAACGTGCTGACCGTCGAGACCAACGATCCCGACGTGCTGCTGCCGCACCTGGAGCGGCTGCAGCCGGTGCTGAACTTCGACGGCGTCGCGACCTCGTGCGACTACTACCTGGCCACCGCCGCGAGGCTGGCCGAGCGGCTGGGCCTTCCCGGCCCGCCGCCGGAGGCGGTCGAGGCGGCCTGCGCCAAGGACCGCACCCGACGGACGCTCCGCGAGGCCGGCGTGCCCGGACCGGCGTTCGCGCTGGCCGAAACGCTGCGCGGACTCGAAGAAGGTGCCGCGGCGCTGGGCTACCCGCTGGTGGTCAAGCCGGTGGACCTGTGCGCTGGGATGTTCGTGCGCAAGGTCGGCGATGCCGACGAGCTGCGCGAGGCTTTCGAGGCCCTGCAAGGATTTCCGGTCAACGCGCGAGGCCAGCAGCGCAGTCCCGTGGTGCTGCTGGAGGAGCTTTTGACCGGTGCCGAGGTGAGCGTGGAGACGGTCACCTTCGGCGGGCGGACCACGGTCGTCGGTGTGACCGACAAGAGCATCGCCGGCGCACCGTGGTTCGTCGAAACCGGCCACATGTTCCCGGCCGCGCTGGAGGCGGACACCGAGCGCGTAGTGTCCGACACGGCGGTGGCCGCGGTCGAGGCGCTGGGGCTGGACAACGCGGTGTGCCACACCGAGCTCAAGCTCGCCGCCGACGGGCCGAAGATCGTCGAGGTCAATCCGCGCCCGGCAGGCAACCAGATCACCGAGCTCATCCGGCGGGTCACCGGCATCGACCTGGCCGCGGTCTACGCGCAGGTCGCGCTGGGGGAGAAGCCCGAACTGGACCCAGTGGACACCGGAGCGGCCAGTGCGGCGATCTCATTCCTGCTGCCGCCCCGGACCGGCGCGATCGAGGAGATCCGCGGTGCCGAGGCACTGCGCGACGCGGCGGTGGTCGACTACCGGCTCAAGCCCGCCGGACATCACGCGGGTGCGGCGACCAGCAACAACAACTACCTGGGCCACGTCATGGTCACCAGCGGTCGTCAGGGTGCCGCGCGTGCGCACGCCGAGTCGCTGGTCGAGCGGCTGGACGTGCGCTACGCCGAGGAGATCGGATGAGCGCGCCCCGCTCGCTGGCGGACCTGATCGAGAAAGTCCACAACGGACACTACGGCGAGGAGATCGCTGATGCCGCGGTGAGCGTGGGGTTCCTGACCCAGCAAGGCGTCCGGCACGCCTCGCGCAACACCTCTTACCGCAACCACGTGCTGAGCCTGCGGGTCGCCGACGCCGTGGGTTCGTGCGCGGTGGAACCCGGCGAGCTCGCCGAGGACGTCGTGCTGGACTGCGTCGGCACCCCGGTCGCCGAGCTGCTGCGGCACCCGTCGGCTGCGGTGCGCGTCGCCGCGCTGGACGGCTACCTGCAGTCGGTGCGGCCGCACCACCGGCACTCCGAGGAGGTCGCCGTCGGGCGCGGCAGCTCGCTGCAGAAGTCGCTGCACCGGGCCAAGCTCGTGGTCGACCTGCTGCCGCCGGTGCGGCGGGTGCTGGTGATCGGCGTGGTCAACTCGCTGCTGTACCACCTGCGCGAGCGCGGAGTCGACTACCGGGCCTGCGACTACAAGGGCGGGCGGACCGAGTGGGGCGAACCGGTGCGCACCGACGCCTTGGCCGAGCTGTCCGAATGCGACGCGGTGCTGGCCTCGGGGATGGTGCTGGGCAACGGCACCTTCCAGCCGCTGCTGGAGCACACCCGCGCCACCGGAAAGCCGCTGGTGTTCTTCGCCCAGACCGGCAGCGGAATCCTGCCGTGCTTCCTGGGCGCCGGAGTCACCGCCGTCTCGGCCGAGCCGTACCCGTTCTTCTGGCTCGACGGCGGCCCGAGTTCGCTCTACCGCTACCCCGGAGAGGATGCTGCATGAACCCGGACCTGCTCGACCTGGTCCGCGACACCCCGCTCGCCCGAGTATCGGCACCGCTCCCGCAACCGCATCCCGGTTTCTGGGCGAAGCTGGAATGCCTCAGCACCGGTGGCATGAAGGCCCGCGCCGCGTTGTCGATGCTGCGCGGCGCGCACCGGCGAGGTGAACTGCTGCCCGGCGCCCCTGTGGTGGAGTCCACCAGCGGAACGCTGGGCATCGGGCTGGCCTTCGCCGGCAACGCGCTGGGACATCCCGTCGTGCTGGTCGTCGACGAGGAACTCGAACCCGGCATGCGGGCACTCCTGCGCGCCCACGGCGCGCGACTGGAGATCGTCGACCAGCCGCATCCCGAAGGCGGCTGGCAGCAGGCGCGGCTGGACCGCGTGCACGAGATCTGCCGCTCGCTGCCCGGCGCCTACTGGCCGGACCAGTACAACAACCCGGACAACCCCGCCGGATACGCCGAGATGGGCGCGGAGATCTGCCGTCAGCTCGACCGGGTGGACGTGCTGGTGTGCAGCGTCGGTTCCGGCGGGCACAGCGCCGGGATGATCCGCGCGGTGCGCAAGCGCTGGCCGCAGGTGCGCCTGATCGGTGTGGACACCGTGGGTTCGACGATCTTCGGCCAGCCCGCCCGGCCCCGGCTGATGCGCGGGCTGGGCAGCAGCATCCACCCGCGCAACGTCGACTACCCGCAGTTCGACGAAGTGCACTGGGTCGGCCCCGGCGAGGCGGTGGTCACCTGTCGGGCGCTGGCCCGCAACGCGTTCGTCACCGGTGGCTGGAGCACCGGCGCGGTGGCCATGGTCGCCGCGTGGGCGGCACGCGTCGATCCCGGCGCCAACGTGGTGACCGTCTTCCCCGACGGCCCGCACCGCTACCTGGGCACGGTCTTCGACGACGACTACTGCCAGGCCCGGGGACTGCTGGACACCCCGATCGCCACCCGCCCGGTGGAAGTCGCGCACCCGGAGGTCGAGGCCACCGGGTGGACGCGCTGCCGGACGGTCGTCGATCCCCTGATGAACGTGGAGGTGCCCGCGTGAAGCTCGACTGGCGGGCGAGCGGCTTGGCGTTGCGCGAGCCGCTGCGGATCTCGCGCTCGGTGATGGCCGAACGCGACGCGGTGACCCTGACTCTCGACCACGACGGCCACCGCGGCCACGGCGAGGTCGTCACCAGCGTCTACTACGGGCTCGACGTGCCACGCATCCAAGCGGAACTGGCCGAGGCGCAGGCGGAACTGGCCGAGCTCACCCCGGAGGAGGCACTGCGCACCGACCTGCCACAAGCCGCCCCGGGGGTGCGCGCGGCACTGGACGCGGCGCTGCACGACCTTCTCGCGCGCAAGCAAGGCGTCGCCGTCCACGAGTTGGTCGGGGCTGAACCACCGGGTTCGGTACCGACCGCGCGCACGATCGGGATCACCTCGGCAGAGCAGGCGGTGGCGGCGGCCACCGAGCTGGTCGGGCAGGGCTTCCAGGTGCTCAAGGTCAAGCTCGGTTCCGGTGCCGATGAGCTCGCGCGGGTGGCGGCCATTCGCGAAGCCGCCCCGGGTGCCCGGATCCTGCTGGACCCCAACGGCGCCTGGGAGTTCGAGGAGGCCAAGCGGATGCTGTGCGCGGCAACCGAATTCGACATCGACGCGGTGGAACAGCCCATCGCGCCGGGAACTCCGGACCTGCTTGCCGAGGTCGCCGAGGCCTCGCCGATCCCGGTGATCGCCGATGAGGACGCGCGCACCGCGGAGGACGTGCGCCGATTGGGCTCGCGGGTGCACGGGATCAACATCAAGCTCCCCGAGTGCGGCGGCATCCGCGCGGCTCGCGAGATCATCGACACCGCAGAGGGTTTCGGCGTCGACGTGATGCTGGGCTGCCAGGTCGCCAGCTCGTTGGGCATCGCGCCGGCCGTGCACCTGTGCGGGATGGCGCGCTGGGTGGACCTCGACGGTCACCTGCTGCTGGCCCAGGACCCGTGGACCGGGCTGGGCGGGGAGAACGGGTTGCTGCGCATCGCCGGACGCACCGGCTTAGGGGTGCGCCCCGCGTGACCACGGTACGACTCTTCCGCAGCTACCCGCTGGCGGTGCAGGTGCTGCTGGTCAACCAGCTCGGCGTGAACACGGCCTTCTACCTGCTGATCCCGTACCTCGCCGGATACCTGGGGAAGGATCTGGGCCTGTCGGCCGCCGCGGTCGGCGTCGTCCTCGGCGTGCGCAACCTCAGCCAGCAAGGCCTGTTCCTGCTGGGCGGTTCGGCCTCCGACCGGCTCGGGGCGCGCGGCGTGATCATCGCCGGTTGTGCGCTGCGTTCGGTGGGTTTCGGCCTGTTCGCCTTCGGCACTTCGTTGCCGGTGCTGCTGGCGGCCTCGGTGCTGTCCGGACTGGCCGGGGCGTTGTTCAACCCGGCGGTGCGTTCCTACCTCAGCCACGAGGCCGGTGAGCGGCGAGCGGAGATGTTCTCGCTGTTCAACGTCTTCGCCAACACCGGCATGCTGATCGGCCCGCTGCTGGGCAGCGTGCTGCTGCTGGTGGACTTCCAGGCCTCGGCCATCGGAGCCGCGCTGATCTTCGCCGCGCTGACGGTCGCGCAGGTCATGGTGCTGCCGGCCCGCGGAGTCCCGCGGCCGCGGACCTCGGTGCTCACCGACTGGCGCGAGGTGCTCACCGATCGGCGGTTCGTGCTGTTCACCGGTGCGTTGACCGGACTGTTCGCGCTGCAGAACCAGCTGTACCTGGTGCTGCCGATGCTCGCCGAGAGCTTCACCGGCACTGCGATCTCGGTGTCGGTGATCTTCTTGGTGACCACGGTGGCCAGCCTCGCGCTGCAGGTGCGGATCACGCGCTGGTGCGATGGGCGCTGGAGCCGGGGGCGTGCGATCTCCACCGGACTGGCCGTGATGGGCGGCGGGTTCGCGGTCACCGCGATCGCCGCGACCGCGATGCCGGGCCAGCCGGCGAGCTCCCCGGGCGAGACCGCGTTGCGGCTGGCGCCGGTGCTGGTCACCGCGTTCGCGCTGTCGGTCGGCGTGATGCTGGCCCAGCCGTTCGTCTACGAGCTGATCCCCGCCTTCGGCCGCGAAGACCTGTCCGGCACCTACTTCGGCGTGTTCTACCTGGCCTCCGGGGTGACCGCCGCCGGTGGCAACGCGCTGATCGGGTGGGTGACCGATCTGGCCGGAACCGATCTGCCGTGGCTGCCCTCGGTGTTGTGCGTGGCCATCGGCGCGTCCTCGGCCCTGGCCGTGCTGGTGGTCCACCGGCGCAGCGGAATCGGCCCCCGCCCCACCACGGATGAGGAGACCTCGTGGCACACGCCAACTTCCTGACCGACAACCCGGCCGTCTACGAGGCGTGGTTCCCCGACCCCGAGCACGTGGCGGCCCGGTTCGCCGACGACGTGGTCCGCCGGTTCGGCGGCGGCGACGACCTGCTCGACGTGGGCTGCGGAACCGGGCGCGACGCGCGGTGGTGGTGCGAGCAGGGCTACCGGGTCACCGGGCTGGACAGCTCACCGGCGATGGTCGCCCACGCCGCCGAGCACTGCCCGCGGGCCGAGTTCGTCGTGGACGACATGCGCTCGTTCGACCTGCGGCGCGAATTCGACGTGATCACCTGCCTGGACAGCGCGCTGCTGTACTGCCACGACAACTCCGAGCTCGAGGGGTTCCTGACCCGCTGCCACGACCACCTGCGACCCGGCGGACTGCTCATCGCCGAGGCCCGCAACGGGGCGTTCTTCCTGGGCAACACCGAGCTGCTCGACGGCGTCGCCGAGCGCGCGCTGAGCTACGACGGCCAGCAGTACAGCTCCCGAACCCGGCTGTGGATCGACCACGCCGCGCAGCTGCTGCGCCGGGAGCGCTGCTGGCGGCTGCCCGGTGATGACGAGCTCGTGCAGCGCTCCGCCTGGCGGCTGCTGTTCCCGCAGGAACTGCGCTACTTCGCCGCGCGCACCGGTTTCGAGGTGCTCGCGCTCTTCGACGAGCCCGGACCGCGCACCGACACCCCGTGGAGCGCCGACGCCGAGTTGTCCGAGCGCATGTCCGGTGACCGGCTCCACCTGGTAGCCCGCCGCATCGACTGACCGACCCCAACAGCTAGGAGACCGAACATGTTCAACCTCGACAGACGACGCTTCCTCGGCCTGGCCGCGGCGGGGGCTGTCTCGACCGGCACCCTGCTGGCGGGCTGCTCCCCGAGCGGTGCGCCCGCGGTGGGTGCGCCGCAGCGCGGTGGCCGGCTGCGCGCCGCCTTCGCCGGTGGTGGTTCCGCCGAGGTGCTCGACCCGCACGACTGCGACCTCTACGTCGAGATCGCCCGCGCCAAGGCGCTGTTCGACAAGCTCGCCGACTACGGCAACGACATGTCCCCGCAGCCGCGCCTGGCCGAACGCTGGGAGCCCGCCGCCGATCTGCTGACCTGGCGGATCACCCTGCGGCAGGCCGCTTTCCACGACGGCCGCCCGGTGCGGGCCGCCGACGTGCTCCACAGCTACGCGCGCATCACCGAGCCCGGCAGCAGCCGGCGGGCCAAGTCCAGCCTGTCGGTGATCGACTTACCCGGCAGCCGCGCGGTCGACGACCGCACCATCGAGTTCCGGCTCAAGCGGCCTTACGCGGAGTTCCCGAACGCGCTGGCCACGCTCGGCGCCTACATCATCCCGGAGGGCACCACCGACTTCGCCCGGCCGGTCGGCTCGGGGCCGTTCAAGCTGAAGTCCTTCGAGCCGGGACGGGCCTTCCTCGGCGAGCGCAACCCGGACT
Source organism: Saccharopolyspora oryzae (assembly GCF_027853915.1). GTDB lineage: Bacteria > Actinomycetota > Actinomycetes > Mycobacteriales > Pseudonocardiaceae > Saccharopolyspora > Saccharopolyspora oryzae. The sequence continues at coordinate 51,165 of NZ_JAQGLA010000001.1, read as the reverse complement.
ACTTCGACGGCGCGCCGCTGCTCGACGAGCTGGAGATCGTGGTCACCAACGACGAGGCGGCGCGGGTCAACGCCCTGTTGGGCAAGCAGGTCGAGTACGCCAACGACCTCACGCTCACCAGTGCCCGCACTTACGAGGCAGGCGGCCAGATCCGGGTGCTGCGGCTGCCGCGGAGCAACTTCCACGGCCTGGCGATGAAGGTGGACCGGCCGCCGTTCGACCGGCCGGAGCTGCGCGAGGCGATGTTCCACCTCATCGACCGCGAGGAACTGGTCCGCTCGGTGCTGCAGGGATCCGGCCAGGTCGGCAACGACGTCTACGGCCAGGGCTACCGCTACTACGCCGAGATGCCGCAGCGCAAGCAGGACCTGAACCGGGCCCGGGACCTGGTGCGCAAGGCCGGTGCCGAGGGCATGACCATCGACTTCGACACCTCCGATGCCTCCACCGGGCTCAAGGAGGCCGCGCTGGCCATCAGCGACCAGGCCCGCCAGATCGGGCTCAACCTCAACGTGCGCCTGGGCAACAAGGACACGTACTGGTCCGACATCGCCAAGAACAGCGTGCTCGCGAGCTACCGCTCGGGCGGGATGCCGCTGGACTCGCACTTCTCGCAGCGGCTGCTGACCACCTCCACCACCAACAACACGGCGTGGCGGCGGCCGGAGTTCGACGCGCTCTACAACACCGCCCAGTCCACTCTGGACGAACGTGGGCGTGCCGAGATCTACGCGCGGATGCAGCGCCAGTTGTTCGAGGAGGGCGGTTTCGTCTGGTGGGGAGTGTCGGACTGGATCGTCGGCTCGGCCCCCAACGTGGGCGGCATCGACGACGCGTCGCCGGCCAACACGCTCAACTGGGCCCGCTTCGACAAGGTGTGGTTGGCGTGATCGGTTACGTGGCGCGCCGACTGCTGCTCGGCGTGTTGCAGGTGCTGCTGGTCGCGGTCGGGGTGTTCGCGCTCACCGAAGCGTTGCCGGGTGATGCGGCGGTGACCATCGCGGGCGACTACCCCGACCCGGCCGTCATCGCCGGCCTGCGCGAGCAGCTCGGACTGGACCGGCCGGTGTGGGAACGCTTCGCCGACTGGCTGGTCGCCGCATCGCAGGGCGATCTCGGCACCTCGCTGGTGGGGCCGCGGTCGGTGGTCGAGGTGATCGGCGCCGCCATCGGGCCGAGCTCGCTGCTGGCCGGTCTGGCGCTGGCGCTGCTGGTGCCGCTGTCGACCGGTCTGGGCATGCTGGCCGCGCACCGCGAGGGTGGCCGGGTGGACCGGGCGATCACCAGCACCACGCTGGGGCTCTACGCCGCACCGGAGTTCGCGATGGCGATCCTGCTGGTCACCGTGTTCGCGGTGCAGCTGGGCTGGTTCCCGCCGACGGCCATCGGCGGCTCCCTGATCGCCGACCCCGCACTGCTGGTGCTGCCGGTGCTGGTCCTGCTGCTGCGGCCGATCTGCTCGCTGAGCAGGCTCGTCCGGGCCGGTGTGATCGATGCCCAGCGTTCGCCCCACGTCCAGCACGTCCGTCGGCTCGGGCTCTCGCCGGCGCGCATCCGCTTCTGCCACGTGCTGCCCAACGCGGCCGTTCCGGCGGTGCAGCAGCTGGCGCGCACCGCCGACTGGCTGCTCGGCGGGGTGATCGTGGTCGAAGCGATCTTCGTCGTGCCGGGGCTGGGCACCGCGTTGCTGGACGCGGTCTCGGCACGCGATCTGCCGGTGGTGCAGGGGCTGGCCCTGGTGTTCGCCTGCACGACGGTGCTGGTCAACCTCGGCGCGGACATCGCTGCCCGCGTCCTGTCCCCGGCTTCGGAGGTCGGCCGGTGATCAAGTACCTGCTTCCGGGGGCGCTGGTGGCGGTGCCGGTCGTGCTGGCGCTGCTCGGGCCGCTGCTGGCATCCGAGGACACCACCAAGGACGTGGCCTTCCTGCTCGGCGGTGGTCACCTGTTCGGCACCGACTTCCTCGGCCGCGACGTGGCCAACGAGGTGCTGCTCGGCGGCCGGTCCCTGGTGATCACAGCCCTGACCGCCACCGCCTGCACGTACCTGCTGGCCGTGCCGATGGGCCTGGTGGCGGGCATGACCCGCAGCCGGCTGCTCGACGAGGTGCTGATGCGGCCGCTCGACGTGCTGCTGGCCCTGCCCTCGATGCTGATGTTGCTGCTGCTGGCCGCCCTGGCACCGGGGAACATGTGGGTGCTGGTCGGGGTCGTGGTGCTGATCAACCTTCCGGACGTGGTGCGCATCAGCCGCGCCGCCGCGCTGTCGTTGTCGACCAGGCCCGCGGTGGAGGCGATGCGCCTGCAGGGCGAGCACCGCGCGCGGATCGCGGTGAGCTACGTGGCGCGGGCGATGCGCCGAACTCTCGCCGCCGACCTGGGGACCCGGCTGACCGGGGCGATCTACCTGGCCGCTTCGGCGAGCTTCCTCGGCGTCGGGGTCGCCCCCGGCGCCAGCGACTGGGCGGCGATGGTCGACCGCAACCGTTCCGGGCTGTTCCTGCAGCCCTGGGCGGTGGTGGTGCCCGCAGTGCTGGTCGTGGTGCTGTCGGTCGGCGTGAACCTGCTGTTCGACCGCTGGTTGCGCAATCGCGACGTGAACTTCTTGGAGGCCCGGTGACCGCAGTCGTCGCACACGACGTGACCATCACCGCAGGAGATCGGACGCTGCTCTCGGCGGCGTCATTCACCCTGCAGGCCGGGCAGATCACCGCGCTGGTCGGCGAGTCCGGCAGCGGCAAGACCACGCTGGCCCGCGTGCTGCTCGGCGAAACCTCCGGCGGAATCGCGGTTTCGGGCAGCGTGCGGATCGAGGGATCCACTGTGGATTCGTCGTTCGGCCCCGGAACCGTCGGCTACATCCCGCAGCAGCCCTCAGCGGCCCTGAACCCGGTGCGCCGCGTGGGGTCGGTGCTCGCCGAGATCGCGCGGCTGCACGTGCCGAAGGCGCAGGTGCGGGAGCGGGTGCTGGAGGCGTTGCGGCAGGCCCAGATGCCCGACGGGCAGCGGTACCTGCGGCGCTTCCCGCACCAGCTCTCCGGCGGGCAGCAGCAGCGGGTGGTGCTCGCCCAAGCCCTGATCGGACGGCCCGGGGTGCTCATCGCCGACGAGCCGACCACCGGTCAGGACCCGGTGATCCGCGCTCAGCTGGCCACCGAGCTGCGTGCGGTGGCGGAGCAGGGCATCGCGATCCTGCTGCTCACCCACGACCTCGACCTGGTTCGCGAGATCGCCGACCGGGTGCTGGTCATCGAGGAAGGCCGGCTGGCGGAGTCCGATGTGGACTCGCCCATCCGGCCGGAACCGGTGGAACCGCAGGAACGGCAGGCCGCCGACCCGGTGCTGCGGGTGCGCGGGCTGCGCGCCGGACACCGCGACGGCGACACCTTGCACGACGTCGACCTCGAAGTCGCTCCAGGGGAGCGGGTGGCGGTGCTGGGACGTTCCGGTAGCGGCAAGACGACCCTGGCGCGGTGCATCGCAGGGCTGCACCGCTTCCGCAGCGGAGAGATCCTGCTCGACGGCCAGTCGCTGTCACCGGTGCTGCGGCGCCGGTCAAGAGAGCAGCTGGCGCGGGTGCAATACGTCTTCCAGGATGCCCGCGCGTCGTTCAGCGAGTTCACCCCAGTGCTGCACCAGGTCGCGCGCACGGCAGAGCGGCTGCGCGGGCTCGACCGGACCGAGGCGCGCGCCCGCGCGGCCGACGAGCTCGCCGCGCTGGGGCTGCCCGAGTCCAGCGCCATGCGGCGGGCCTCGGGGTTGTCCGGCGGTGAGTTGCAGAGGGCAGCTCTGGTGCGGGCCATGCTCGCCGGGCCGGACGTGCTGATCTGCGACGAGATCACCTCTGGCCTCGACGCACGCCGCCGCGACGACCTGCTGGGGAACCTCGCCGAGCTGCAGAGCAACACCGGCTGCGCGCTGCTGATGATCACCCACGACCTGCCCGCGGTGGCCGCCCTGTCGCACCGGGTGCTCGTCTTCGACGAGGGGCGGGTGGTGGAGCACGGCCGCGCCGGCGAGGTGCTCGACTCGCCGAACCACCCGGCCACCCGTGCGCTGGTTCAGGCCTCCTCGCCGAAAACTGCAGGTCAGGAAATATAGCCGCAGACTAATTGAATATGATTTTCAACAACGATTCCGACGAGGGAGGTAACCGTGGCGAAACTCGAAGAGCGCAGGGTCGGTCAGTACGTGATCCGCGAAGCCGGACCAGCCGATGCCGACGGCGCGCGGTCGGTCATCCTCGACACCTTCTACCACGTCTTCGGCCACGGTTACCGGCCCCAATGGCACGCAGACGTCATCGACATGGACGGCGTCTACTTCTCCCACCCCCGCCAGGCGCTGTTCGTGGCCGCGCTGGACGACGAGATCGTGGGCACCACCGCGGTGCGAGCGGACGGGCCGAAGAGCCCGCCGCACGCCCCCTGGCTGGCCGAGCGCTACCCCTCGGACACGACGGCCCAGATCTTCCGCGTCTACATCCGCGCTGAGCACCGCCGCAACGGCCTGGCTCGCGAGCTGGTCGACATGGCCTGCCGCTTCGTCGCGGTGACCCCGGGCTACGACACGATCTACCTGCACACCAACGCCGACATCGCCGGCGCCGAACCGTTCTGGAACAGCGTCGCGAAGCAAATCCACGACGGCCGAACCGACCCCGGCCACAGCCCCGCGGTCCACTACGAAATCCCCATCCCCTGATCCCTGCGCCCGTGGGAGGTGTGGGGGATCGGATCAGCGAGCCGTCGCGATGCTTTCGCCGGTCATCGGGGTCCCGTAGCCCGATCTGGGTGAGCAGTACTGGGAACCAGGCGCTACGGCTCGACGCGATAGGCGGCCGTTGAAGCCGCGAGGCGTTCCGCGCTCGGTCACTCCGCTGTCGGCATGAGGGTGTACTCCTCCGGGGCGAGGTCGGCGGCGAGTTCGCGGAGCAGGGCGCCGATCTCGGCGAGGCGATCGGTGGTCATGCGCTCGGCGGGGCCGGTAACGCTGATCGCGACGTCCTGCGAGGTCGTGGACGTGAGGGCGATGCTGACGCAGGCGATCCCGGCTTCGTTCTCCTGGTTCTCGATCGCCCATCCTCGCCTGCGCGCGGTGTTCACCGCGTCGCGGAACCGGTCGCCGAGCGCGGGGTGCTCGTGGTCTGGGTCGGCTTCCTCGGCGTAGCTGGTCAGGAGCGAGTCGTTCGGGGGAGCCGCGGCGATGAGCGCGCGTCCGAGCGCCGTGCTCGCGATGTGCGCGCGTCGACCGACACGCGACCACACGCGGACGGAGCGCTCCGGCTCGATCTTGTCGAGGTAGACGACGCGGCGTCCGTCGAGCACTCCGAGGTGGACGAGTTCCTCCGTCCGGCGCGACAGTTCGAGCAGCAGCGGCCGGAACAGCAGCGGCAGGTTGTCGTCCGCACCGAAGGTCCGCACGATCCGCCGGAGCGCCTCGCCGAGGACGTAGTTGCGGTCTTCGCCGTCGCGCGCCACGTATTCGCGGTGCGCGAGGCCGCGGAGCAGCCGGTGGACCGACCCCTTGTTGATCCCCGTGCGTGCCGCGATCTCGCCGAGCGCGAGTCCCTCGGGGCCCGCTGTCGCAACCGTCTCGAGCACGACGAGTGCGCGGTCGAGGCTCGTGACGGGCGGCGTCTCCGATGTGGGTTCGGTCTCCATGGCTCCATTGTCGTCCCGGTCGATATTGCATCTCGCTCAACGCGAGTCTAGCTTATGGTCCAACATACAAAACGGTCGGTTCGCAATGTGAAACGCAATGCGCGGCAGCGCTGGACCACAGCCCGTACGTCGTGGAAGGACGAAGACGTCATGACACAGCCACTGGGCCGGAAGAGCGTGCCCGCGGGATCGCTCCTCGGAGCGTCCGCCCCGGACCGGACGGGAATCGTCCACCTCGGCCTCGGCAACTTCCATCGCGCGCACGGCGCGGTCTACACCGCGCAGGCGATGGCCGCCGCCGGTGGCGACTGGGGCATCCGCGGCTTCGCGCACTCGTCGGAGCGGGTCGTAGCTCCGATGCGAGCCCAGGACAACGTCTACTCGATCCTCCAGCTCTCCGAACACGGCGTCGAGGCCGGCGTGGTCGATGTCCACCGCAACACCGGCGTAGCCGCCCAGGACCCCGCCGCGGTCGTGGACGCGATCGCGGATCCGGCGCACCGCATCGTCACGCTCACCGTCTCCGAGGTCGGCTACACGCGCGACCCCGCGACCGGCAAGCTGGCGCTCGACGACCCCGACGTCGCCGCGGACCTCCCGGCAGGCTCGACGCCGCGCACCGCGGTGGGCATGATCGCCCGCGGTCTCGAGAAGCGCGCCGCCTCGGGTGAGCCGTTCGCCGTCCTGTCCTGCGACAACCTCCAGTCCTCCGGCGATGTCACGCGCGCCGTGGTCGAGGAGTTCCTGCAGGCGGCAGGCGTGAGCGAGGACGTGCTGTCCTTCGTGTCCTCGTCGGTGTCGTTCCCGAACGCGATGGTCGACCGCATCGTGCCGAAGACGACCGACGAGCACTCACGTCTCGTCGCGGATCTGCTCGGCGTCGAAGACCTGTGTCCCGTCCCCGCCGAGGACTTCACCATGTGGGTTCTCGAGGACGACTTCGCGGGCGGCCGTCCCGCCTGGGATCTGGCCGGCGCGACGTTCTCGAACGAGCTCGAGGCGTACGAGATGGTCAAGCTGCGCCTGCTCAACGGATCGCACTCGCTCATCGCCTACCTCGGAATCCTCTCCGGCGCGCCGACGATCGACGTCGCGTGGGGACAGGACTTCGTGCGCGAGGCGGTCCTGAACGGGATCACCGACGACTACCTCCCGACGTTCACCCCGCCCACCGGATTCGACGCCGGCGCGTACGTGTCCGAATTGGACGCCCGGTGGCGCAACCCGCGCATCGGGCACGCGACCACCCAGGTGGGCACCGACGGATCCGTCAAGCTCCTCCAGCGCATCCCCGACGCGGCGCTGCTCCACCTCCGGCGCGGCGACATGCCGCACCACCTCGCGCTGTGCACCGCCGCGTGGATCGCGTGCGTCGCCCCGCCGACGGGCTTCACCCCGGATCCGCTCGCCGAGCGCATCGTCGAACCCGCCCGCGACCGGCTCGCCGCCGCCGTCGACGGCGCTGTGACCGTTCCCGACCACGTGCGCCGCATCATGAACGGCGGATTCTTCCCGGACGCCCTCGCCGAGCAGGATGCCTTCACCGCCAGGGTCGCCGACCTGCTCACCCTCATCATCCGCGGCGGTGTGCGCGCCGCGGCCGCCGACGTCGCCGCCTCCCGCTGAGCATCCCCCGCCGACCTCCTGGAGCTGATCATCGATGAAAGGCCTGTTCATCCACGGCGCCGAGGACATGCGCCTCGAGGACGTCGCCGTCCCCGAACCCGCCGACGGCGAGGTGCTGCTGCGCGTGCGGTACGTCGGCATTTGCGGTTCGGACCTGCACTACTACTTCCACGGCAAGAACGGGGAGAACCTGGTCCGCGAGCCCTTCGCACCCGGTCACGAGTTCTCCGCGATCGTCGAAGCCGATCCGAGTGGCGAGTGGGCGAAGGGCACGCCGGTGACCGTGCACCCCGCGCGGTACGGCACCCCGGTGGACGGCATCGCGGACCGGCCGCACCTGTGGCCCGGCGGCGATTACCTCGGCAGCGCCGCGGACTTCCCGCACCGGCAGGGCGCCGCCGCGGAGTACGTGCTCGTCGAGAAGCCCATGCTCCGCAGGCTGCCCGAAGGCCTGTCGCTGCGGGACGCAGCGCTCGCTGAGCCTCTCGGCGTCGCGCTGCACGCGCTCACGATCGCCAACGGCGACGTCGGTGCTCGCGCGCTCGTGCTCGGCGCCGGGCCCGTCGGCCTGCTGATCGTCGCGGCGCTCGCCGCGCGCGGCGTCGAGCACGTGGCCGTCGGGGACATCCAGGAATCCGCCCTCGAACGAGCCCGCGCGCTCGGCGCCCACGAGACGTTCCTCATCGGACGCGACGACGTCCCGACGACTTCCTATCCCGTCGTGTTCGAGTGCTCGGGTGCGCCCGCGTCGCTGACGCAAGCGGTTGCGTCGGCGGCCCGCGCAGGCGTCGTCGTCCAGGTCGGCATGCTCGCCGACACCGCGATCGGGGTGAACCTCGCGCCGCTGGTGTCGAAGGAAGTCCAGCTGCGCGGCACGTTCCGCTTCTCGACGGAGATCGACGAGGCCGTCGACATGCTCGCGGCCCACCCCTCGATCTCCCAGGTCATCACGCACGTGCTCCCCGCGACCGAGGCGGTGGAGGCATTCGCGACGGCGAAGGACTCCGCTGCTTCCGGCAAGGTCCTCATCGAGTTCTGACCTTCCCCCTCCCCGCGCGAAACCGAAGAAGGAACAACGATGTCCACTTCAGCACCACCGCCCGGCACGGGCACCGCAAAGGACGGTACGGCCGAACGCAGCACCGGCGATCTCGCACGCGCCGCGATGTCCGGATGGCTCGGCACCGCGCTCGAGTTCATGGACTTCCAGCTGTACTCGCTCGCGGCCGGGCTCGTCTTCGGCCAGCTGTTCTTCGCCGGCGAAAGCCCTGCGCTCGCGGTCGTGTCCGCGATGGCGACGTACGCGGTCGGCTACATCGCCCGCCCCGTGGGTGCGTGGTACTTCGGACGGCTCGGTGACCGGGTGGGCCGCACCAAAGTCCTGTTCATCACGATCGCCCTCATGGGCGGTGCGACGACGCTCATCGGCGCCCTGCCGACCGTCCACCAGATCGGCGTCCTCGCGCCCATCCTCCTCGCGGTGCTGCGCCTCGTGCAGGGCTTCGGCGCCGGTGCGGAGATCTCCGGCGCGGGTGTCATGCTCGCCGAGTACGCGCCGACCAAGCGTCGCGGCATCATCGCGTCGCTCGTCGCGCTGGGCACGAACTGCGGCACCCTCGGTGCGTCGGCGATCTGGGGCATCCTCGTCGCCGTTCTCTCCGAGGAGCAGCTCCTCGCGTGGGGCTGGCGCATCCCGTTCCTCGGCAGCGCCGTGATCCTGCTGTTCGCCGTGTGGATCCGGTTCCGGCTCAAGGAGAGCCCGGTGTTCGAGGAGAGCTCCCACGTCAACGACGGCGTGGCGCTCACGACGGACGAGATCCGGGCGAAGGCGGAGCAGGAGAACGACATCCCGATGCTCGAGGCGCTCGAGCAGAAGAAGTGGCGGGCGCTCGTACCCGCGTTCCTGCTGCGATTCGGACAGGCGGGCAACTCGGGAATCCTGCAGACCTACATGGTCTCGTTCATCACCGTCACGCTCGCGATGTCGGCCGCGGTGGGCACGAGCGTCGTGATCGTCTCCTCGCTGTGCGCGTTCGTCACGGTGCCGATCGTCGGCGCGCTCGGTGACAAGTTCGGCCGTCGCCGGATGTACCAGGTGATGAGCGTGATCTCGCTGATCCTCATCGTGCCGACGATGATGGCGATCGCGGGAGCGGACGTCCCGCAGTTGTTCGTCGGCTACATCGTCATGCACAACGTGTCGGTCATGGCGCTCGCCTCGCTGGAGAACCTCACGCTGCCGGAGATCTTCGGCGCCCGTCACCGGTACGCCGCGACCGGTGTCATCAGGGAGGTCGCCGCGATGATCGCCACCGGTATCGGCCCCGTCGTCGTGGCGGCCTGGGTGGCCGGGACGACCGGATCGTGGATCCCGATCGCGATCATGCTCGGCATCTTCACGGCCTGCCCGCTCATCGGGACGTTCCTCATGCCCGAGGTCGCAGGACGCGACCTGAGGGATCCGCGCAACGCCGTCTGAGCACCCGCCTCGGGTGCGGCGGCGAGCCGCATCCGAGGCGGTTCCCACACCGTCCACTTTCGACGTACACCACTGATCAAGCTGCCTCTGGAGGAAGCGAGCACCGTGAGCATCTCGACCGTCGACGTCATCGTCACGAGCCCCGGACGCAACTTCGTCACCCTCAAGATCGTCACGTCCGACGGGGTCGTCGGGTGGGGCGACGCGACGCTCAACGGGCGGGAGCTCTCCGTCGCGGCCTACCTGCGGGACCACCTCGCGAGCACGCTCATCGGCCGGGACGAGGACCGCATCGAGGACACGTGGCAGTACCTGTACCGCGGCGCGTACTGGCGACGCGGCCCCGTGACGATGGCGTCGATCGCCGCCGTCGACATGGCGCTGTGGGACATCAAGGCGAAGAAGGCGGGCGTTCCGCTGTACCAGCTGCTCGGCGGAGCGAGCCGCGACAAGCTCCGCGTGTACGCGCACGCCTCCGGCAACGACTACGAGGCGCTGGCCCAGGCGATCCGCGGGTACGTGGACGAGGGCTACACCGCGGTGCGAATCCAGACGGGCGTTCCCGGTCTCGGCCGGGTGTACGGCGTCTCGGATACGGCGAAGCCGGGGGAGAGGTACGACTACGAGCCCGCGCATCGCGCGGCCGACGGCAGCGCCGCGACGCGTCCCGAGGAGGAGGACTGGGACACGCCCGCGTACCTGCGGCACGTTCCGTCGATCTTCGAGAAGGTGCGCGAGGAGTTCGGACCGGAGCTGCGGCTGCTCCACGACGGACACCACCGCATGTCACCGATCGAGGCCGCCCGGCTGGCGAAGTCGCTCGAACCGTACGACCTGTTCTGGCTCGAGGACGCGACGCCCGGCGAGGACCAGGAGGCGTTCCGGCTCGTCCGGCAGCACAGCACGACCCCGCTGGCCACCGGTGAGGTCTTCAACTCGGTGTACGACTACCAGACGCTCATCACCGAGCGGCTCATCGACTACGTGCGGTCGGCGCCCACGCACACCGGCGGCGTCACGGGTATGAAGAAGCTCCTCGACTTCGCAGGCATCTACGGAGTCCGCTCCGGCATCCACGGTCCGACCGACGTCTCGCCGATCGGCATGGCGGCCGCGCTCCACATCGACCTGGCGATCCACAACTTCGGCATCCAGGAGTACATGCCGCACAGCGAGCTGACGCTGGAGACGTTCCGCACGTCGTACACGTTCGACCGCGGCTTCCTCCATCCCGGCGACAACCCCGGTCTCGGCGTGGAACTCGACGAGGAGCTCGCCGCGCGCCATCCGTACACCACCGCCTACCTCCCGGTGAACCGCCTGCTCGACGGCACCGTGCACGACTGGTGAGTCGAGAAAGGACGGACGTCATGAGCGAGCGCCAGACCCTGCCCCGGAGGACCGCCGCCTCGCGGCTCGTGGTGGTGATCCGCGGCGAGCGCGCCGAGGACTACGTACCGGTCATCGACACGATGGTCGAGGCGGGGGTGCGGAGTTTCGAGCTCACGCTCACGACTCCGGGGACGTTCGCCGCGCTGCCCGGGCTCGTCGAACGGTACGCGGAGACGGCCGACATCGGTATCGGCACCGTGACGCGGCCCGGCGACGTGGACGCTGCCGCCGATGGGGGAGCGCACTACCTCGTCACGCCGGTCTCCGATCTCGCCACCGTCGACAGGGCCCTCGAACGCGACATCGCGATCGTCCCGGGCGGCCTCACTCCCACGGAGCTGTTCTCCACCTGGGACCGCGGCGTCTCCGCGGTGAAGGTGTTCCCCGCGGGCCAGGTGGGTCCCGGATACCTGAAGGATCTGCGCGGTCCGTTCCCGGATCTGTCCGCCGTCCCGTCCGGTGGGGTGGACCTCGAATCGGCGCGGGCGTGGCTCGCGGCCGGTGCGGCGGCGGTGAGCGTCGGTGGCCCGCTGCTCGGGGACGCGATGAAGGGCGGCGAACTCGGTGCGCTCGCGGAACGGGCGCGGCGGTTCGTCGAGGTGTGCGCGGGGAGTGGAACCGAATGACGGTCTCCCGGATTCTGACGCTGGGCGAGACGATGGGCCTGCTCACCGGCAGCCGCATCGGTTCGCTCGCGCACGTGTCCGAAGCGCACGTGGGGATCGGTGGCGCGGAGACGAACGTCGCCGTCGGCCTGAGCAGGCTCGGAGTTCCGGTCACGTGGATCGGCCGGGTCGGAGACGACTCGCTGGGCAGACGGGTCGTGCGCGAGGTCCGCGGCGAGGGCGTCGACGTGCGGGCACAGCTCGACCCAGCGGCGGCGACCGGGCTCATGGTCAAGGAGCGCACGGGACCGGGGACGTCGCGGGTGTACTACTACCGCGCGGGTTCCGCCGGTTCGCGGCTGGCAGCCGCGGACGTGCCCGCGGGTCTCGTCGAGAGCGTCGGGCTCGTGCACCTCACCGGTATCACTCCGTTGCTGTCGGACTCCGCGCGCGAGGCGTGTCTTTCCGTCGTGCGGCGGGCTCGGGCCGCCGGGGTGCGCGTGAGCGTCGACGTGAACTACCGGTCGACGCTCGCTCCCGCGGACGTCGCCGCGAAGGTGCTCGGCGAGCTCGTCGGGGAGGCGGACCTCGTGTTCGGCTCCCCCGAGGAGCTGGCGTACGGGGTTCCCGGTGGCGTGGCGGATGATTCTTCGGCGATCGACGAGCTGGCCCGCGCCCTCGACCCCACGGGCGCGCGCGAGATCGTCGTCAAGCGGGGCGCCGACGGTGCGTCGACGTACACCGGGGGCACCGTGGTCCACGCTCCTGGCCATCGCGTCGATGTCGTCGACACGGTGGGAGCGGGGGATGCGTTCGTGGCCGGCTACCTCAGTGGCGACGTCCAAGGCTGGAGCGTCGAGGAGAAGCTCGCCCGGGCGAACGCCTGTGGCGCCGTGATGTGCACGACCCCCGGCGACTGGGAGGCCGCCCCGACCCCCGCCGAACTCGAGGCCTTCCTGGGCGCCGACGGCGACCCGGTCCAGCGCTGAGGACGGAGATCAGGGCAAGACCTCCAGTGAGGACAGTTGCTCGTCGGGCCACGGCTTGAGGGTGCGGGCGTAGGTCGCGGTCATCGGCGACGCCGCAGACGACGACGTCGCCGATGACCGCGGGGATTCACGGCTCCGTCGTGCCGCGTGCTTCGGCGCGGAAGGCCAGCGGCGTTCGACCGTCGTGCTTGCGGAAGAACTTGTTGAAGTCGCCGGGGTTTTCGAAGCCGAGGTGGCGGGCGACGTCGGCCGAGGTGGCGTCGGTGTGCACCAGGAGGCGTTTGGCCTCCAGGATGATGCGGGCATCGAGGTAGGCCTTGGCGGTGGTGCCGGAGGCGGCCAGTGCGGCGCGGGTGAGGGTTCGGGTGCTGTAGCCGAGGGCGGCGGCGTAGTCGGCGACGCGGTGGGTGCGGGTGAAGTCGCGCTCGACAGCCGCGCGGAACCGCGCGAACGGCCCGTCCGGCAGTGCCGCGGCAGGAGGTTCCGGGCTGGCGCGGGCAAGGCGCAGCAGGAGGACGGCCAACAGCATGCGCAGTGCCCGGTTGTGGTCCTCCAGCGTCAGGGTGCCCAGCTCCTCGTGCTCGGCGAACAGGTGCTGGCGAGCGAGGTCGACCAGGCGGGCGGTCGAGCGGGTCGGCAGCACCGGGGCCTCGCTGAGCGGCGGATCGACGGTCACGAAACCCGGGCGCCAGATCACGATGGCGCCGCAGGATCGGGTCAGCGCACCGCCCGGCTCGGCCGCGTACTGGTGGACCTGGCCCGGGCGCACCCACAGCCAACCGCCCGGCTCGATGAGGTGGGTGGCGAAGTCCACCACGTGCGGCAGCGGTTCGGCGTCCCCGGCGACGTGGATGAGGTGGTGGAAGTCGGGCCGTTGCGGGGCGGCCAGGTCGATCTCCCGCCGCTTGCCCCGTTCGCGCAGCTCGGCGAAATCCACCACGTCCATCCCGATCGGTGTGCTCAGCCACGGCCGGTAGGCGACATCGGTGATCTCGGGCATCCGTGCAACCGTTCTTGTCCGATTATTCCCATGGTTTGTCGCCAGCGTACCTGCTCACCTGCGATATCGACTCCTAGTGTGGGGGTGTCGGAGCTGGAGTGACCGAAAAGGAGAAGCATGCGACTCGTCGTTGGCATGACCGGGGCGACCGGGGCTCCGCTCGGCCTCCGGCTGCTGGAACGGCTGGCCGAGCTGCCGGAGGTGGAGACCCACCTGGTGATCAGCCGGTGGGCCCGGGCGACTGTCGAGTTGGAGACCGGGCTGTCCGCCAAGGAGATCGGCAAGCTCGCCGACGTCGTCCACAACCCCGACGATCAAGGCGCGAGCATCTCCTCCGGGTCCTTCCGCACCGGCGGCATGGTCATAGTGCCGTGCTCGATGAAGACCCTCGCCGGGATCCGCGCCGGCTACGCCGACGGGCTCGTCGCGCGCGCCGCGGACGTGACGATCAAGGAACGTCGGCCGCTGGTGCTGGTGCCGCGCGAGACGCCGCTGAGCGAGATCCACCTGGAGAACATGCTCGCGCTGTCCCGGATGGGTGTGCGCATCGTGCCGCCGATGCCCGCGTTCTACAACAACCCTGCCTCCCTCGACGACGTCGTCGAACACGTCACCGCCCGCGTGCTGGACCAGCTGGACCTGCCCGCCCCCGCCGCGCAGCGGTGGGAGGGCCTGCGGACGGCTCGGCTGCGCAACCGCGCAGCATCCTGAAACTTTCCCTTGCCGCACAGTTCTTTTGAGGAGGAGCACATGGCCTACGACGACCTCCGGTCGTTCCTGAACACCCTGGAGCAGCAGGGGCAGCTGTTGCGGATCCCCGACGAGGTGCTCCCGGAGCCAGACCTGGCGGCGGCCGCCAACGCCGCCGGGCGCATCGGGGAGGGCGCGCCCGCGCTGTGGTTCGACCAGGTCAAGGGCTTCACCAACGCGCGGATCGCGATGAACGTGCACGGCTCGTGGCGCAACCACGCGCTGGCCCTGGGCCTGCCCAAGGAGACCTCCACCCGCGAGCAGGTCGAGGAGTTCGCGCGGCGCTGGGACGACTTCCCCGTCGCGCCGGAGCGCCGGGAGGACGCGCCGTGGCGGGAGAACACCGTCAGCGGCGCGGACATCGACCTGTTCGACGTGCTTCCGCTGTTCCGGCTCAACGACGGTGACGGCGGGTTCTACCTGGACAAGGCCGCCGTGATCTCCCGCGACCCGGACGCGCCGGAGGACTTCGACCGGCAGAACCTGGGCATCTACCGCATCGAGGTCATCGACCGGGATCGCCTTGCGCTGCAGCCTGTTCCGATGCACGACATCGCCCAGCACCTGCGCAAGGCCGAGGAGAGGGGAGAGGATCTGCCGGTGGCCATCACGCTGGGCAACGACCCGGTGGTGCCCATCGTGGCGGGCATGCCGATGGCCTACGACCAGTCCGAGTACGAGATGGCCGGCGCGCTGCGCGGCGCCCCCATGCCCATCGCCACCGCGCCGCTGACCGGCCTCGACGTGCCGTGGGGTGCGGAAGTCGTGATCGAGGGCCGCATCGAGTCGCGGGTGCGGCAGCTCGAGGGCCCGTTCGGGGAGTTCACCGGGCACTACTCGGGCGGCCGGCGGATGCCGGTGGTGCGCATCGAGCGGATCTCCTTCCGCAGCAACCCGATCTTCGAGTCGCTGTACCTGGGCATGCCGTGGACCGAGTGCGATTACCTGGTGGGTCCGAACACCTGCGTGCCGCTGCTCAAGCAGCTGCGCGCGGAGTTCCCCGAGGTGCGCGCCGTGAACGCGATGTACACGCACGGACTGCTGGTGATCATCTCCACGGCGAAGCGCTACGGCGGGTTCGCCAAGGCAGTGGGCATGCGCGCGATGACCACCCCGCACGGGCTCGGCTACGTCAGCCAGGTGATCCTGGTCGACGAGGACGTGGACCCGTTCGACCTGCCGCAGGTGATGTGGGCGCAGTCGGCGAAGGTCAACCCCGCCGAGGACGTGGTGGTCGTCCCGAACCTGTCGGTGGTGGAACTGGCTCCGGCCTCCCAACCCGCGGGCATCACGAGCAAGATGATCATCGACGCGACGACCCCGGTGCAGCCCGACGTGCGGGGCAACTTCAGCACCCCCACCAAGGACCTGCCCGAGACCGCGGCGTGGGCCGATCGCCTGCGTTCGCTGCTCGCCACGCGCTGAAATCCCGCTTCCAGGAAGGAAAGTCCGATGAGCGCCGAAGAAACCGCGTGCCCGCGCTGCGCCGCCGCCGAGATCCGCAGCGTGACGACCTCCCCGGTGCCCGGGGTGTGGGAAGTGCTGCAATGCCTTCCGTGCCGCTACATGTGGCGCACCAGCGAACCCGACCGCCGTACCCGGCGTGACAGCTATCCCGACAGCTTCAAGCTGACCGCCGAGGACATCGCCAACGCCGCCGAAGTCCCCGCCATCCCAGCCCTGCGCTAGCCGGTCCTGACCGCCTCACCTCCGCCGAACACGAGCTCCAGGGCGGTTCTCCGGGCGGGCCATTGGTCGGCGAATGACCAGTGCGCCCAGGCCGGGAACCGGTCAACGACGCTGGGTAACCCGGCCACTGCCAGTCACCCATCAGCGCGGTGGTCGGTGGCGGTGGTCGACAGAACTCGAGCACCGCTCGGGCCATTCCGAGGTGTTGTTGTGGTGCCTTCCGAGGCCCGCCCGCAGACTGAATCCGGATGTGGACGCTTCGCCGTTCGCTGGGCGGCGGGATTTCCAGGAGGACCGCGTGACTGCTTCGTCGCCCGCTGCCGATGCACCGCCCGCCCGGTACGACGATCTGCGGGCCCTGGTGATCAACTGCACCTTGAAACGCTCACCGAAAACGAGCAACACGCAGGGTCTGATCGACCACAGCACCACCATCATGAACGCAGGAGGAGTGCACGTCGACGTCATACGGGCGGTGGACCACGACATCGCCACCGGCGTGTGGCCCGATATGACCGAGCACGGCTGGGAGGCAGACGCGTGGCCGGACCTGTACCAGCAGGTCCTGGCGGCCGACATCCTCGTGCTGGCGGGTCCCATCTGGCTGGGGGACAACAGCTCCGTGATGAAGCAGGTGATCGAACGCCTCTACTCCTGCTCCGCCCTGCTCAACGACGCCGGGCAGTACGCCTATTACGGCCGTGTCGGCGGTTGTCTGATCACCGGCAACGAGGACGGCGTCAAGCACTGCGCCATGAACGTCCTCTACAGCCTGCAGCACCTGGGCTACACCATCCCCCCTCAGGCGGACGCCGGATGGATCGGCGAGGCAGGCCCCGGCCCCTCCTACCTCGACCCCGGCTCGGGCGGCCCGCAGAACGACTTCACCAACCGCAACACCACCTTCATGACCTGGAATCTGCTGCACCTGGCCCGCATGCTCAAAGACTTCGGCGGCATCCCGGCCTACGGCAACCAGCGCACCGCCTGGGACGCCGGCTGCCGCCACGACTACGAAAACCCCGAACACCGCTAGCCAGTTCGACTTGGAGGGGTCTTCCACGGTTGGAGGGCCGCCCGGTGCCGGTGGTCATGGTGGGGTGTCCTCGCCTGGTGCGGCGTGCTTCTGCTCGAAGCGTGCGGCGCGGCGGAGTTTGATGGCGAAGGCCAGTGCGGAGGCACCGAAGAGCACCGCCGTGATGGCCAGCCATCGGCCGAGGTAGACGTTTTCAGGCAGCCGGGCAGCGCTCGGGTAGAGCTCGGAGAGATCGAGGATGAGGGGGAACCAGACGATCAGGAGCACACCGGAGAGGAAAGTGGGCACGCGCAGGTAGTTGATCCACGGGACCCGTGGTGGACGGGTGGGGCGATGCCGCAGTACAGCGCGGGCCGACAGGTCTGCCAGCGAGTACAGCGGAAGCAGGATGAGGTCGTGGAGGATCGCTGCGCCGACGAACCAGATCGCTACCTCGACCGGGCGGACGGCGAACAGCCGTACCAGGGCGTAGGCGGCGAGGGCGAACGAGCAGATCAGGACGAGAAGGTGCAACGGACCGGAGCCGTACCAGCGCAGGAAGCGTGTCATGGTCATTCTCTGAACGTGAGCCGGTGGACCCATTTGGTGTTGTTCACGCCGGGGTTGGCGGGAACGATGATGCGTGCCGGGAAACCGTGGTCGACGGAGAGGTCTGCGCCGTTGACGTGCAGGGCCAGCAGGGAGCGGGGGTCCGCGACCTGGTTTCCCCGCAGTGCCACCGTGCTGAAGGGACCGGAGGGCTGGACGGACTCCACCAGAACGCTTCCGGCGTGGGGCAGTCCGGCCGCGGCGGCGAGGTCGGCCAGTCGAAGGCCGCTCCAGCGCTGATTTCCGGTGGACCATCCTTCCACGCATGCGATGGGCAGGTCGGCGGTGTGCTGGCGCATGGCCAGGAGCTGTTCGCGAGTGAAGATCAGCGGCGGCCCGTGGCCGTGGATTTCAAGTCGCCAGTTCGGGCCGATGAGCGCCGGCGTGACGCCGACCGAAGCGGCGGTCTTGTTGATCTGGAAGCCGTTCGGGCCGTTGCCCGGATCGCGGTTGTGCGGTGCGAGAAGGGCGGTGTTGCGCAACCAGCCGCCGATGCTTTGTCCCGCGGTGACCACGAGCAGCAGCAGTGATCCCGCTCCGACCAGTCCCAGCGCGCCGCGACGGGTCATCGTCGGCGCCGCTGGGGCGGTGGGCGCCAGGTGGTCGGGGTCGGGTGGCTCGGAGCGGGTGTGGGCGAGGTCGGTGCGCAGTTCAGCGGCGAGGCTGCGGGAGCGCAGGGCACGCGTCATCCGGCTGAATCGGAGGCAGACGTGGAGGACGAAGGCGGCGATGAACACCCAGGCGCCGTAGAAGTGCAGGGTGTAGAAGGAGCCCGGGAAGACGTAGTAGAGCTGGATGTTGAGGATGCCCGTGGCGAATTGGAAGATGGCCCCGCCGACCAGCATCAGCAGGGACAGCCGCTCCAGGGCGTGGGCGGGGCTGCGGGTCGGTGGCCACTCGAACAGCTTCGGGATCACCGACCACAACTTGCCCAGCAGGACGGGCACGAGGACCACGCCGAGCGTGACGTGCACGCCCTGGGTCAGGCGGTATAGCCAGTACGGATTCGTGGGCCAGTCGAAGAGGTAGAAACCCAGCAGGCCCTTGTCCGGAGTTTGGTCGTTGACCGGGTCGAGTCCGGGGTTGTAGGCGGCGTAGGACAGCACCCCGGTGACGAACAGCAGCGGGATGCCGATCAGCAGAACCAGACCGAATACTGAGGTCAGCCAGGTTCCGCGGATCGGACTGCGCCAGAATCCGGGACGAAACGGGCCCGGCGGCGGGGGTATCTGCCCGATCCGCCGCCCCACGGCCCGGGCACGAGCGGCAATCCTGGTCACAAGAACCGCCACCATGGCGGCCACGCGCACCGCGACGGCGCGAGTGCGCGCGGCAGCCCGGGCCGCCGGAAGCCAAAACGCGGCACCCACGCGCTTGAGGCGGCCTCGGTCGCCTCCGTCGTCCGAGCTCGGGTGTTTCGAGCCGCTGGATGACATCAGCTCCCCCCGTCTCCTCGGCCGCTTCACGGCGGGTGGATCCTCAGGGCGTGGCATGTGGACGCCTCGAATTTGGCACAGATCCCATCGGCTGTCCGCGTCCGGTGCGCATCCAGGCGGCCCTCGCCAGCCGAAAGGATGGAACCTCCGGTCAGCTTCCAGTGCGGTCGGGTTGGTTCGGTGGGACCGTGGCGCCATCCCGCACTGCTGGGGGCGAACCGTGCATCTTGATCCCGAATTGGCGGCAGCCTTATCTGCTCTGCCCGACCTGCACATCGACGACCTCGACGGGGCTCGCGCGCGGATGGCGGAGCTCGCCTCGAACGCCGGGCAGGTGGTGACCGGCGAGGTCACCCCGACCGATCACGAGGTTCCGGGTGTCGAGGGTGTGCCGGTGCCGGTCCGGGTGTTCCGGCCGTCCGACGCTGCCGCTCCGCTGCCTGCCGTGCTCCTGTTGCACGGGGGCGGGTTCGTGATGGGAGGCCTGGAGTCCCTCACCGCGCAGGCGGTGGACCTGTGCGCACATGTGCCTGCGGTCGTTTGCGCCGTCGACTACCGCCTGGCTCCCGAACATCCGTATCCGGCGGCGTTGCGGGACTGCGAGTCCGCGCTCCGCTGGATCGCTTCGGAGGCTGAGCTGCTCGGCGTGGACGCTGCGCGCATCGGTGTGTACGGCATGAGCGCGGGTGGTGGGCTCGCCGCGGCTCTGACGCTGCTGGTTCGGGATCGGGGTGGCCCGCCGGTGTGCTTCCAGGTGCTCGATGCCCCGGAAGTCGACGATCGCGTCGAGACGTTCTCGGCACGCACGTTCGATGAGACACCGCTGTGGAACCACGCCGACGCGGTGCTGAGCTGGCGGCACTACCTGCGTGGGTGGAGTGGGGAGGTTCCCGCGTACGCGGCTCCAGCTCGGGCGGACGATCTTTCCGGGCTTCCTCCGGCGTACATGTCGGTGTACGAGAACGATCCGCTGCGGGACGAGGGCTTGGCTTATGCCTCCGGCCTGCTGCGCGCGGGTGTGTCCGTCGAGCTGCACCTGTTCCCCGGGACGTTCCACCGCTCGGCGGTGCTCACGGGAGCAGCGGTTTCCCGGCGTCAGGCCACTGAAACCCGCGCCGCGCTCCGCCGCGCCTTGCATCCCTTCGCATGACGCAACCTCGACCGCGTCGATCGGGGCCAGCACGGCGTTTCCGACGGGACTGCCCTGGTGGTCGCGAAGTCTGCCTTGCAGCAGAGCCGATTCGTGGTGCGCTGACGGATCGTCCTCGCTCGCAGTCGAGTCTCGACGGAGGTGTGGCCGCCAGCTGGAAGCTGAGTCGTTGCAGTGCCAGGTAAACCGGCCACAGTCCCGCGACCGACGGCGCGTTCCGGACCTCCGACAGGATTCGGCGGAAGTTGTTCCCGGTGTCCAGCGCGGAGGTGAGAATGGCGTGCCGTTGCGTGCCTTCCTCTTCCTGGTCATCGGAGGACACCTCGGCCAGCGCCCGAAGGATCGAGGCCAGCTCGGCACGAACCGAATCGGCGGAGGGACTGGGCCGCAACAGGAATGTGGCGAGGAAGGCCAGCGTCGCGCCGAGGGCCGTGGTCAGCAGCCGGTCGCCGAGCAGCGGCACGATCGGGGTCGGCCCGAGGGCGGACAGGGGAATGACGCCGGTGACAACTCATCGACCACGAACCAAGATCATGCCCGCAACGCCGACCAAGATCCGAGCGAGACATCCTCTATGGGGCTGCTCCCTTGTGCTTTCGGCTTAGCCTGATTGAATTTCGGCCGTTCTGCTCGAGATCCTGAGCGGCCAGCTGATCCGTCGCCTTCGGGTTGTCTCTTCTGCGGGATGGGGGGTGGCCCCACTCGGGGTTCGGGGGATCTCCCTGGCAATTCAGGGGGAACTCCCCATCGAAAGCGGGGATCGCCTGAGTGCACCATTTTTTCATCGGCGACGGAACAGAAAATCCAAGCCGTGAAGGAAGCACAAAAGAGACACGACCCAGAGGACCTCCCTCCGGACTCGGTGCATCATCAACCCGAAAGAGATAGCCATGAACAAGACGACCCGGGCCATCGGTATCGCTGCCGCGATCGGCGCTATTGGATTCATGCCAGCCACTGCTATGGCCGCCTCCCCGGCGCATGCTGACAACAACGCCGTGATCACTCAGAGCAGCGACGGTAGTGGCGACAACAACGCCAAGGTCGACCAGAACAACGATGGCAGTGGCGACAACAACGCCAAGGTCAACCAGAGCAACGACGGCAGTGGCGACAACAACGCCAAGGTCGACCAGAGCAACGATGGCAGTGGCGACAACAACGCCAAGGTCAACCAGAGCAACGACGGCAGCGGCGACAACAACGCCAAGATCAACCAGTGGATGGGGTCGGACTGGTACTGACAGATACACCGCGCAACTGAACAACCGCTAGCGGCTGAGGGTCGTGTCCGGGAATTGCATCTCCGGGCCCGGCCCTTTCCCGCGCCGATGGCGTCCGTCAAGCAGTTCCAAGTCACCTTTGACTGCGCAGAACCTGATCGTCTCGCTCGGTCGGGTGGGGAGAACCCCACCGCAATCCGGTGGTCGTGCACCGGCGGTTCGGGGGCGCGCTCCATCGGAATTGTCAGAGGGCAGCGGGAGCATTTGGGTATCGACAACACCGGGAAGCCGAAGGGGGCGACCGCCATGAACCCGCAGCAGCACATCACCGACGCCCGCACCGCGCTCGGCGCCGCGGATCTGTTCGCGGGCACCGACCCGGTGGCCGTCCTCACCGATCTCGCCGCGATCGCCGAGTTGGTCGGCCGCCTGGCGGACCAGGCCCGCCGGGACCTGGCCAGCTGGGCAACGGTCGGCCCGCACCTGGCGCAGGCCAACGACCACGCCACCGCCTTGGCGCGCAGCCTGCACCACGCGGGCGGCACGCTCGCCTACAACACATCGCTGCACGTGGCGGCCTGACCGCCGATCGATCTGTCCACGGCGGACGTGGTCGCGATTGCGTAGCCGGGCGGTGCCCGCAGCGGACGGAGCCGAACTTCCCGACCCGCAAAAGGTCAGTCGCTCGGCTGTGCCCGGACGTCGTTGACGATCTTCTCGATAGGGCCGTATGACCTACTGCTCCGGGCGCTGCGGGGCGGACACTGGCACGTGGGGGCAGAAGCCCATGACCGAGCGCACCGCTGGACGGACTGGCCGCGCGGTGTTGAACGCCGTGCTCGCCGGATTCGTGGTGCTGACCGCGGCATGGCTGACCATCGGTGCGCTGGCCGCTCTCGCCGCTTACTCGCCCGGCTTCCACGACCTGCTGGTGGTGTCTGACGCCCGGTGGGCGCGCGGGCTGCTCGCCGGTGCGGAGCAAAGCGAACTCGCCGGGCTGGCGCTACTGGACTACCTGCTCAGCTTGCTCAACCTGGTGGTCGCCGCGGCGCTCTGGCGGTCGGGCAGGCGCGATGTCGCCACCCGGCTGCTCACGATCGCCCTGGTGGCCACGGCCGGGGCGGTCAACCTCCAGGCGCACGCCTCGGCACCGGTCGTCGAGACCGCCTTCGACTTCGACATCGGCTGGTGGCACGTGCTGCTGCTGCACGTCGTCGGCGGCGTGGCCTACGTGCTGGCGCTGGTGGTGTTCCCGGCCGGCAGGCTGGGCCGCATCGGACTCACGTCTTGGCCGACGCGGGTCGCGGTCGGCGTCAGCGTCGCCGGGGTGCTCTATCTGCTGGCCATCTCCACCTTGAACTACCCGCACACGATCGGCTTCGTGATCTTGTTCGGGCTGCTGGTGTCGGTCGTCGGGGTCTTCGCGCAGCGGCACCACGCCCGCACCGGCCCGACCCCGGAGATGCGGCGCGAGTCGCGGTTGCTGTGCGAGGCCCTGGCCGTGGCGTTGATCGTCATCACCGTGCTGGGCGCGGTCACCGCACTGCTGTGGTCGTTGCGCACGCCGGGGCTGACGTTGTTCGACCCGACCGTGCGCCAGCCGGGGAAGCCCTACCCCGAGTCGCTGGCCGTGGTGTTCTGGCCGGCCCGGCTGGTCTTCGCGGTGGTCCCGTGCGCGCTGATCACGGTGACCCGCCGAACCCGCCCGTGGGAGACCGAGCACCTGTTCAGCCGAGCGTCGGTGCACACCCTGGTGGTCCTTCTCGTCGGCAGCGCGGCACTCGTGGTGCTGGCCGCAGTCGAACCGATCAACGCCGTCATCGGGATGCTCGCGGCGGTCGTGGTGGCCGCGCTGGTCTTCCTGCCCGTGCACACGGGTGCGGAACGGCTGGTGGACCGTTTGGTGTTCGGCCGCCGCCCGGAGCCCGCCACGGTCCTGGAGCAGGTCGCGGAAGTCTCCAGCGGCCGCGACCACCCGGACCTGACCGACCTGGCGGAGGTCATCGCGCGCGGGCTGGGCGCGGACTTCTGCGAACTGCGGCTGGACGTGTCCGGTGGCCAGCGGTGCTTCCGGTGGCCGGCCGATCAGGCGGAGCTGCCGGAACCGGTCGTGCTGCCGGTGAGGTTCGGGGGCTCGGCAATCGGTTCGCTCGTGGTGGACCGGACCAGCGCCACCGACGTCCCGGGGCAGCGCGACCGACTGCTGGACGACCTGGTGGGCATCCTCGGTCCGGTGCTGCACAACAGCAGGCTCGGTCTGGAACTGGAGGAGCAGCTCAACACCGCGTTGCAGCGGGCCGACGAGATCGCCGAGTCGCGCCGCCGCGCCATCGCCGACATGGACAGCGAGCGCCGCGGCCTGGAGCGCAACCTGCACGACGGGGCGCAGCACCACCTCGTGGCGCTGCAAATGGCAGTCGGGTCGGTGGAGCACGAGATCACCCACGACCGGCCAGAATCCGCTCGCGGTCGCCTGGACCACCTGCTGGCGCAGCTGGAGGGGGCGCGCCGGGTGCTCGGCGACACCGCGGCCGGGGTGTTCCCGGTCGTGCTGGCCGACCACGGGCTGGCTGCGGCGCTGGCGGCCGAGTTCGGCCCCGATCAGTCCACGGTGGCCCTCGAGCTCGACGAAGCGGTGGCCCGACGTCGGTTCCCGCTCGAGGTCGAAACAGCGGTCTACTTCACCTGCCTGGAAGCGGTCAACAACGCCTTCAAGCACGCGCCGGGAGCCGCGGTGACCGTCACCATCCGCGACGACTACCGCGGGGTGCACTTCGAGGTGGCCGATGACGGTCCGGGTTTCCAGACCAGCGGCGACGATGCCGGGCGCGGGTTGCACAACATCGCCGACCGCACCGGTGCGGTCGGCGGTCGGCTCACCGTCCGCTCCGCACCGGAGCAGGGCACCGTGGTGGAGGGGTTCATTCCGCTTTGATCTGCAGCAGCCCCTCGCAGGTCAGCGCAACACCCCGGCAGATCTCCCGCACTTCCCGCGGTGCCAGCGGATTCTCCGCACGGCTGCGCCAGTGCTCGAGCTGCGCACCGGCTGTCCGCTGGATCTCCTGCGGCGGGCTGCCCACCGGCAAGGCCAGCCGGGTGCACGGGGCGCGGCCGACCGCGCCGAGCAGTCGCGCCGCTCCCCGCCGGTCGTCTTCGGACAGCGCGGTGCCGTTGTTGCGCAGCAGATCGAGAAGTTCTTCTTCGAGCAGGTCGTGTGAACTGCTGCGGATCTGCGCCAGCTCGAACATCAGCGCCGCGCGGCGCGGATCGCCTGCGGGCAGGTCCCGCACAGCGATATCCAGGGCATCCAGCGCCGCCCGCTCCGGGGGAGCCTCGGCGCTGATCGGGATCCGGACCTCGACGGCGTCGGAGACGAGCTGGAAGAGCCGATTGATCCGGTCGGGCAGCGGTTCGACGCCGTCCGGCGCGGCCCCGGACTCCGCCGGCTCGGGTGCGGATTCCTCGACCACCGGGGTGAGCTGGTCCGGAAGCCAGCCGACCACGCTGATCCGGGTGTCCTGGCTCCAGCGCACTTCGCCGCCCAGAGCGGCGATGCGGTCGTCGTCGTTGGCGAGCGCGGCTCCCAGGTCGGCCGGTTCCGCGGGCGTCGGCGCGGTGATGCGCACGGTGATCCGGTCGGATTCTTGCGCGAAGTGCACCAGCACCGGGTCGTCCTCGGTTCCGGTGAACAGCCGGACCGCCGAAGCGGCCAGGTAGTACAGGCCCGACTCGATTTCCCAGTCCACCCGCCGCGTCAGCTCGCCGGTGACCCGCACCGGTCGGCCGAGGTCGGCGCAGAGCTCGCGCAGCGCAGCCAGCGGGCCTCCATCGCGCAGCACGCCGGGGTAGACGCCGCGCACCACGGCGCGGAACCGCTCGATGACGCCTTCCAACGTCGCGCGCAACCTGGTCAGCACCTCCGCGGCGGATTCGGGATCTGCGTCGAGGGCGGATCTGAGCTGCTGGATCTCGGTGCGGATGGCGTTGAGCCCGTCCTCGGAGACGGTGCCGATGTCGCCGACCAGGCGGCGGCGTTCGATATCGCGCGCGTGCATG
This sequence comes from Saccharopolyspora oryzae, assembly GCF_027853915.1. GTDB lineage: Bacteria > Actinomycetota > Actinomycetes > Mycobacteriales > Pseudonocardiaceae > Saccharopolyspora > Saccharopolyspora oryzae. Next base: position 25,484 of record NZ_JAQGLA010000001.1, on the reverse strand, counting down.
AGCCGCTGCTGCGAGGCGTCGAGCTCGTCCGCCAACTCCTGGGCGCGCCGCACCCGGGACTGCAACTCGTTCGCGAGGGAAACGCTGCGCAGCAGCAGAGCCGTGCCCTTCGCGACGTCGCGCATCCGCCGCTCCTGGGTTTCGGGCGCGGACTCGGATTTGCCGATGGCCAGCGCGCCGCGCTGGATGTGGCCGTCCACCACCGGCACCACATGCCGCACCCCGGGCACTGCCCGAAGCGCGTCGATGTCGGCGACGGTGTGCGTGGTGCCGGCCAGCGCCGACGGCCAAGCTGCCGAGTTGACCAACCGGCCGCCGGCCATCAGCCACAGCGAAGCGTGCTCCGCGCGCGTGCTCTCGGCCAGAATGCGGGCGAGAGTCGGCAGCGTCTGCTCCCAGGAGCCCGTGGCGGGCAGCTTCCCGGCGACCGCGGCGATCTCGGTCGACGGTGCCGGTGGCAGCCGCCCGATCCGCCGGTCCAGCACGGCGAGACCAGCGACGCACACCGCAGCGGCGAGGAACGCGGGCACCATCATCGGCCGCCCGGCCCCGAAGAGCAGGGCAGCACCGCCGACCACGGTGATGTAGGTCAAGACGACGAATCCGACCAACACCAACCAGTGAAACGGCGCGACCAGACCCTTCCCGCGCATCACTCCCCCCGAACGACCCCAACCCTAGGCCGCGGTGATGCCTCCACCAGGGCACAAAGTCGGGGGTTCAGGACTCGGTCCAGTGGGCGCGCAGGTAGGTCAGCACGGCCAGTACCCGGCGGTGGTGATGGGTGTCCTCCGGTGGGATGCCGAGCTTGGACAGGATGCTGGCGACGTGCTTCTCCACCGCCTTCGGGCTGACGAACAGGCGGTTGGCGATGCCGGGGTTGGAGCGGCCCTCGGCCATCAGCTTCAACACCTCGGCTTCCCGTTCGGTCAACGTGGCCAGCGCTTTCTCCTCCTTGCCGCGCGGCCGCTCCACGAGCCGCTTGGCCAGCACCGGCTCGATGACGATCTCGCCGTCCTGGATCCGGGTCAGGGTGTCGGTGAGCACCTCGACGCTGGCGATCTTCTCCTTCAACCGGTAGCCGATGCGTTCCGTGCCGATGTCCAGGATCCGCATCAGGTAGTGCGTTTCGGCGTAGTGCGAAAGCAGCAGCAGCCCGAGCTTCGGGTACTTCGCGCGCAGCCGTTCGGCGGTGCTGATGCCACCATCGGGTTCCGGCGGCATCCGGATGTCGAGCACCGCGACGTCGGCGGTCGCCGTCTCCGGCGCCTCGAACAGCGAATCGCCGTTGTCCACGCAGGCGACGACTTCGTGGCCGGCGTCGTCCAGCAGCATCACCAGGCCTTCGCGGAACAGGGCTCCGTCCTCGGCGATCGCTACTCGCATGGGATCCTCATCAGGCTCGTGTCGTGCTCGTCGGAGCCGATCGCCACGACCAGCTCCGCGCCCTTGCGCTGGATCGACACCTGCGCGCACGCCGCATCGGCGGGCAGCTCCGCCAAGCGTTCGGCGACCTCGAAGTAGACGGCCGCTTCCACTTCGGCGTCGAAGCGCTGCGCCGGCACCCGGATCGCCACCGGGATGCCCTTGCGCTCGGCCAGCGCCTCCAGCGCGGCAGCCAGTCCGGCGGTCGCCAGCGCCCGCGGGTAGATCTCCCCGGCCAGTTCCCGCAGTTCTTCCAGCACTTCGTGCAGCTCGTCCTGCACACCGGTCAAGCATTCGTGCACCCGCGAGTCGTGCTCGACGCGGTGCCGGCACACGCCCAAGCGCAGGGCCAGCGCGGCCAGCCGCAGCGCCGGGCCGTCGTGCAGCTGCTGCTCGAGGGATTTCCGCCTGGCCCACCCGACCCGACCGGACTCGCGCTGCACGATCATCGTCGCCTCCCCGCACTTCGCTGATCTCAGCGTGACTCGCCGCGACCGCTGCGCAACATGGGGCATGCACCCGCACGGAGGTAGGGAATACCCCAGCAACCGGGTCCGGCGACCCTGGGAACGGGTGCCGATCGCACTTGCGCTTCGAGCGCGGAAACCAACTGGAAAACCGTCACCGCTCTCGTCGAGCTCGCCGGCCAGCGGACCTGATCAACGGACGCGCGGATCAGCGCTGATCTGCACGAGATTGCGCAGGTCCTGCAACGCCACCGACAACATCGCCACATCCACCCGGCCGGCCTCGCGCAACTGCCCCAACGTCTCCCGACAGCGCCGCACCGGCCCCGCATTGCCCTGCAACCACTCCGCCACGAGCTCATCGACACCTACCCCGGGCACGAACCCGGCCAACGCCGAGGCGGTCAACCGCCGCCGCTGCGCGAACAACCCGTCCCGCAGCGAGATCTTGGCCAGCAACTCCCAATGCGACTCCGAGGGCAGCTCGACGATCTGCTCCTGCAACCAGTCCATCCCCAACCCCACGTCCAGCGCCGAATACACCGCGGCCACGAACCCCACATCACGGCGATCACCGGCGATCTCCACCACGTCCAGCGACCCCGCCAACGGGCCCAGCACCGCGATCCGCCCCGCCAACAACCCCGGCACCCCCAGCCCCTCGAGCTCGGCGGTGCGCGCGGCCACCGCCTCGGCCTGCGAACCGGCCAACGCCGCCGGCAACACCGGCACCAACTGCCGGACCTGCCCGCGGAAATGCGCCACCTCCGCGGCCACGTCCACCGGTGGCCGCCGGTGGCGCAAGAACCACAACGCGCCCAGCTGGCAGAACCGCTGCAGCTCGTGGAACATCTCGGCGCGCACTCCCGGCGGACACCGCGACCCCAGTCCGTCGACGTCCGACCACAAGGCGTTGAACCCGAAGATCTCGCGCACCGCCAAATACGCCAGCACCGTATCCGGGGTGTCCACCCCGGTGGTCTCCTCGAGCCGGTAGACGAAGCCGGTGCCGACGTGGTCGGCCAGGTCGTTGCTCAACGCGGTGGCCAGGATCTCCCGCCGCAGCGGATGCCGCGCCATCGCCGCTCCGAAGCGCTCCCGCAACGCCACCGGCAAGTACTCCAGCAGCTGCGCGGCCAGGTGCGGATCATCGGGCACCGGCGAATTCACCAGCTCCTGCGCCAGGTTGTTCTTGGCGTGCGCCAACAACATCGCGATCTCCGGGCGCGCCAACCCCAGCCCGGCCCGCCTGCGCCGCGCCAGCTCCGGCTCGTCGGGCAAGCACTCCAGCGCCCGGTCCAGCTTGCTGATCTGCTCGAATTTGCGGATGGCTCCGGCGTGCTGGTCCAGGAGCACCGGTGCCTCGGCTTCCACCACGCCCAACACCCGTGACTGCAACCGGCTGTCGGTGAGCACCGCCGCCGCCACTTCATCGGCGACCTCGGCCAGCAACCGGTTGCGCTCGCCGCCATCGATCACGCGGTCGCGGACCGCCGCATCCAGCAGGATCTTCAGGTTCACCTCCCGGTCGGAGGTGTCCACCCCGGCGGAGTTGTCGACGAAGTCGGTGTTGATCCGCCCGCCGGCCAGCGCGTACTCGATGCGCGCGGGCTGGGTCAACCCCAGGTTGCCGCCCTCGACGACCACCCGCGCCCGCAACCCGTCGGCATCCACCCGCACCGCGTCGTTGGCCGGATCGGCGGCATCGGCGTGATTTTGGGTGCTGGCCTTGACGAACGTGCCCATCCCACCGTTCCACAGCACGTCCACCGGAGCCCGCAGCAACGCCTGCACCAGCTCCGGCGGCGTCAGCTCCGCGGCCTGCACCCCCAACCGCTGCTGGACCTGCGGGGAGATCGGCACCGACTTCGCCCGCCGCGAGAACACCCCACCGCCAGCGGAGATCCGCTCCGGGGCGTAGTCGAGCCAACTGGAGGCGGGCAGCGCCGCCAACCGCGCCCGCTCGGCGTGGGAGAGCAGCGGATCCGGGTCGGGATCCAAGAAGATGTGCCGGTGGTCGAACGCGCCGATCAACCGGATCCGCTGCGACAGCAGCATGCCGTTGCCGAAGACGTCCCCGGACATGTCCCCGATGCCCACCACCGTGAACTCGTCGACATCGGGGTCCCAGCCCAGCTGCTCGCAGTGCTGGCGCAACGACACCCACGCCCCGCGCGCGGTGATGCCCATCGCCTTGTGGTCGTACCCCGACGAACCCCCGGAGGCGAAAGCATCGCCCAACCAGAACCCGTACTCGGCGGCAATTTCGTTGGCCAGGTCGGAAAACCGCGCGGTGCCCTTGTCCGCGGCCACCACCAGGTAGGGGTCCGGTTCGTCGTGGCAGACCACCCGAGGCGGCGGCACCACCGCACCGTCGAAGAGGTTGTCGGTGACGTCGAGCATCCCCCGGATGAACGTCGCATAGCAGGCCCGGACCTGCGCATCGGCTTCCGCGCGCTCCAGCCCGGCAAGCGAGCGCCGCACCACGAACGCGCCCTTGGCGCCGCCCGGCACGATCAGCGCGTTCTTCACCGTCTGGGCCTTCATCAACCCCAGCACCTCGGTGCGGAAGTCCTCCGGCCGGTCCGACCAGCGGATACCGCCGCGCGCCACCCGCCGCGACCGCAGGTGCAGCGCCTCCACCGCGGGGGAGTAGACGAACGCCTCGAACAACGGCCGCGGCCGCGGCACGAACGGCATGCCCGACGGGTCGATCTTGAACGCCAGGTACTCCTTCGGTTTCCCCTCCGCGTCGCGCTGGAAGTAGTTGGTGCGGACCACCGCCGAGAAGAACGCCAGCACCGCCCGCAACGTCTTGTCCTCGTCCAGCCCGGTGACCTCCTGCAGCGTTTCCTCCAACTCCGCGGGCACCGGCCCTCGCGGCTGGTCGGGGTCGAAGCGGGCTGCGAAGAACTCCAGCAGCGCCCGCACGAACCGCGGCCGGGACGCCAACGTCGCCTCCACGTAGGGGCGGGAGAACGCGAACCCCGCCTGCCACAGGTAGTGGTAGGCGGCGCGCACCAGCGCGGCCTGCCGCCAGTCCAGGCCCGCGGTCAGCACCAGCCGGTTGAACCCGTCGGTCTCGGCGCGGCCGTGCCACATCGCCGCGAAGGCGTCCTCCACCAACGCCGCCGCGTGCCCGCTGAGCTCGTCGATGTCGTGCCGCAACCCGAAATCGTCGACGCGGGCCGCACGCCGCCCACGCGGCTGGATCTCGTAGCTGCGGTGGTCGGCCACTCGCAGCCCCAGCCCGGCGAAGATCGGCAGCACCTCCTGCAGCAGCGGAGCCTCACCCGCCCAGCAGATCCGGAACCGCACCGACCCGGCCACCGCCTGCGGCGACCGGTACACCCGGCCCAGCGGCGGCCCGGCCTCGTCCCCTTCCAGGCAGGCGATGTCGGCCACCGCCTGCGTCACCGGCGAGTCCTCCCGGTAGCCGGAGGAGAACGCGCTGCCGTACACCGCGGCCACCGCACGCCCCTGATCGGGCCCGAACTCGGCCAGCAAAGCCGCGGTCAGCTCCTGATCCCACTGCTGGTTCCGCTGGTCGTAGGCCTGTCCGGTCACCGGTGCACCTGGCTGCATCACGGCCCCCTCTGCAGCGACATCCCCAGTGTCGCCGCACGCCCCACCCGCGCCAAGGGCTGCTCGACCGCTCGCGGCGCGGATGGGCCACGGCGGCTTGCCTGGCCGGCTACCGCGCGGGCGGCTCGTCGACACAACTCGCGCAGAGCACCTGGCACAGGGTCCTTGGAAGCCTTTCCGACCCGCTCGCCGCTGTCTAATCGATCTCGTCGTTCGGTCAGAGCGACATGCTGTTGCTCGGGTCGCAGTCCCGGCAGGAGGTGCTACGGATTCGGCACCGGGCGTTGGAGGCGATGCGTGCCCAGGTGTGTCAGCAGGGGGAAGTCCAGCACCCACCTGCTGAGCACCGCTGCGGTGGGCGACGTGACTCGTGATCTTCGGCTGTCCTGGTGCGCGAGCGGTTCTTGGTGGCCTGGACAGCGGCGAAGCGTGCGGGTAGCGCGATCAGGTTCTACGGCGGTTGCGCACTCACGACCTCAGTCGATGCGGGCGATCGCGACGTAGACGCAGGAGTTCTCTGGTTCGCTGTTGTGCTGGTCCGGGTTCCATTCCTGGGCGAAGACGACCCCGGGCTCCACCAGCGGCGCGCCGCCGAGCAGCGCTTCGAAGGCGTCATGGTCGCGGGCGTAGGTGGGAGTCGCCATGGCCTGGCTCATCCGGGCGGCCGTGCCGCCGTCGACGATCGGGTCGTCCGCGGTCACGTGGGAGACGAGGTGGACACTGCCGGACGGCAGCTTCTCGTGGTAGCGCCGCACCAGCTCGGTGGTCGGTAGCCGTTTGCGACCGACGGTCAGGTAGGTCAGGTCCGCCGCACTCATCTTGCGTCGGAACGCGGCGTTGGCTGGCTCGGCGCTGATCAGCCGGTGTGTTTGCGGTGTGGTGTCGGAGAATCCGATCGTTCCATAGAGGACGACTGCGGCGATGGCTGTGGGGTAGCTCGTCGCCAGCGTTGGCAGGACGCGAACAGGACAATCAGCAGCGCCAGGGCGCCGCTGACCAGGGCCCGGCCACCGACCCGAGCAGAAGCATTCCGTGGCAACGTCGGAAAGGGTCCGACCAGCGCGCTGGATCGGTTGGTGGCGGCCTCCCGTGGGTAGCCTCGATGCATGGCTACGCTGGGCAGGGCCAGCGCCAGGACCCGGAAATTCCTGGCCCGATCGGCCGGGTGGCTACGGGAGGCTGCCGGGCGAATCGTCCGCGACCTGCTGGTCAGGCTTTACCGAAAGGTTCCCGCCTGGCTGGACAAACTCGCCGACTCGGCGAGCGGTTCGCCGAGCGTGCAATCTGGACTGGCAGGGGTTTCCGCTGCCATGAGGGGAAAGCACCCGTTGTGGCCGGCGGTGAAGGCCGCGGTCGCCGGACTGAGCGTCAAGGTCAAGGTTCTCCTGGTCCTCGGCCTCGCCCTTGCCTTGCTGCTGGGGCCTGTGTTGCTCGTGCTGCTCTTGGTATTCCTGGTCATCGCCGTGATCAAAACGATGCGACTGCGGCACAGTGAGGAATTCGTTACTTCGCGGTGGTGATGGGGTGATCGAGAGTTGCAGCCCCGCGCGTCGCGGTCGCTTTCCGAGCGCAGGCTATCGCCAACCCCGCCATGAGCCCTTGAACCTTCATCGACTGACTGCGTCGGGAAGCCCTGAGGAATGGAGGTGAACACTGGGAAACGGAAGAGGGCAGCGCAGGTCAAGTTCGGATCTTGGCGTGCATACCGCGATCTTGGCATCGGGGGGTCGTGATGTTGGTTCGAATCAAGATGTACCTGGCGGCTTTCATCGGCTACCTGCTGGGCCGATGGCACATGGGGAAAGCCGCCTTGCGCCTCGCGCGCCTGCTGGCGCGCAAGAAGCTGAGCAGCATGAGACCTGCCCGCCGACGGGCAGCCTCGAATCGCAGAAAGCTGCTCCTGCAGCGCGCAGGTATAACTGCGGCGTGCATTACGGCCGGGGCTGGAGCTGCCTACGCTGCCTATCGCATGACCCGCTCGGTCGCGCTCGAAACCAGCGAAGCCGAGCAACCGGCAGGGGCTCCGGTGGAAGGAGCTGCGCCGCTAGGCGAGAGTGCGGACGAAGCAATCGTTCCACCAGAAGGTGCCATCCCGGCAGCGCGCGAGCCCAAGGCAAGAGCGAAGAAGAAGTCAGCGAAGAAGGGGGCCCAGCGCTGACTCAGGCCGCGGCCAATTAGCTCGGGCGCTGGAAGTTACCTGTCAGGCGGGGTTTCGCCAAGAGGACTTCGGTCATCAAGACCACCGTGCAAGCATCGACGGCTACCGCACATCGTCCATCTTCGTCTTGCACGCGCCAAGCGCATACTGGTCGGCGAGCACGGTGTTCGTGCGTCCGGTGGAGCATGCCAGTGGGGTGCTCCACTGATCGAAGACGCTCTGTCCGGTTAGGGCATTCGCATCTCGAAGAAGGGGGCGGCACCATGTCGTGGTTCCCTCGTTTGCTCGGCATCGGTACGGCCGCGATTGGTGCGACCGTCGTTGTTCGTCCAGAAACGCTGGCCGTTCCATGCGGGCTCACCGGCACAGCCGGAACGACTTCCCCAGGTACGGCGGCGCTTTGCCGGGGCATCGGTGCCCGAGACGTCGTATCGGGGCTGGCCCTGGTGTTCGCGCCCAGCCCGGATCCGCTGCGACTGGCTGTAGTAGGTCGCGTGATGACCGACATCAGTGACGCGCTGCTGCTGGGCAGTTTCAGACCCGTGCCGCCGGCGCGGGGGACTTTGGCGACGCTCGCAGCCGGCCGAAGCGTGCTGACCGCCCTGATCGGTTTGACCATATGTTCAGGATCAGCGGATGAAGAATCCGCGAAGCTGTGTGGTGAGCAGGCGCGGCGCCGGTATCGACGAGAGCACGACACCTCGGAACCTCCGTGGTCCCTGCGAGGCTGGGTGAGCGGGATCGTGGACGAGGAACTTCAGCGGGCCGGCGTGGTCCAGTGATCTCGTTTTCAAGTCCAGGCAATGATATTCCATCGTGGGTGACAGCCGTGATGGCAAAGTTTGATGTATTTCAAAATCACGAAATCGCCCCGCGACGCAGGTGTCCGGTGTCCAGTGGGCGGGTAGCCGACTACGGTGGTCGTGGAAGTCGGCTGATCGGGCTTCGGCGCTTGGTCGAAATGACAGCGCCGAACCCTGGTATTCGGTTGCGTGAATCGATCGTGACTGCGGGCAACAGGCCCGCCCGGCTGTTCGGGCAGGGAGCTGATCATGAAATCAGGACCTCAAATCGCGCTGGCGGTAGCCGTCGGTTATGCCCTCGGGCGCAGTCGCAAGATGAAGCTCGCGATCGCAGCTGCGGGGATGTTGGCGGGACGACGTTTCTCGGATCCCAAGGAACTGCTGGCCAAGGGCGGCAAACTGCTGGGAGCCTCTCCAGAGGTGCAGAAGCTCACGGGAGAGGCGCGAGAGCGACTGTTGGACGCGGCCAAATCAGCGGTGTTGGCTGCTGCGACGAGCAAGATCGAATCGCTCGGTGACAATCTGACGAGACGCGCCGCCGGTCTGCGTGCGGTCAACGTCGAAGACGCCGAAGAGCAACTTTCGGGCGCCGGGAAAGAAGTGGCCAACCTCAGCAAGAAGGCAACCCGGCGGAGGGCGAGCTCGGAAGGGACTCCGGCCGAGGAAGAGACCGAGTCCGAGGGACACGAAGAAGAACGGACTGCGGAGAAGTCCGTGGAAGGCAGAACGGAACGCCGCCGCACGCCCGCGCACTCCGCACGCTTGAGCGGGCGGCGGCCGAGGTATGCCGCCGAGGGGAAGGAAACCTCGAGGACGTCGCAATCCAGTGCGCGGGGCAAGACGACGTCTGCGACCAAGTCCTCCAGTGATTCGAGCGGCCGGGCGGAGCGCCGGATCGGCGGTTCTGCGGGGCAGGGCCAGCACAAGCCGGCGACCTCCAGGTCCAAGCCTTCGGCTCCCAAGAAGACCTCCTGAGCGGGCTGGGTGATGATCATGGCGCAACCGTCCAGCGAAAGTCGCGAATCCAGATCGGGTGGCTTGTTGCGAGAACTGCCGCTTGAGCCGTTGAAGGCTGGTGCCAAGGAGCTACTGACGTCGGCCGGGGAGCGTGCAGCCGGTTTGGTCGGCGAAAAGGTCGAAGAAATGACCGAGCGGTTGACCGAATCGGCGGAGAACGGCGGCGCCGGACTGATGGCAGCGGTTACGGGCGCCAAGGAGATGGCTGAAGGGGGATCCCCGGTCAAGTCGGGACTGAAGGCCGGTCTGACGGGCCTGGGGCAAAAAATTAAAGGTGCACTGGGCATGGGTGGCGGAAAAGGGGGGAAGAAGGGGAAGTCCAAGGTGGTGAACATCATCGAGCACAATGATGTTGGGCTTCCGGTTCGCGTCGTGTACGACCAGTGGACCAGATTCGAGGATTTTCCAAATATGACGAAGAAAGTCCTCAGTGTGGATCAGGAATCGGACGAGAAGGTCAACTGGCAGGCGCAGATCTTCCTCTCGAAGCGGAGCTGGCAAGCCACCATCGTCGAACAGGTTCCCGACGAACGGATCGTGTGGACTTCAACAGGGGCGAAGGGGACCGTGGATGGCTCCGTCACCTTCCACGCGCTCGCGCCGGACATGACCAGGATCCTGCTCGTCATCGAGTACTACCCGCAGGGGTTCTTCGAGAAGACCGCATACATGTGGCGTGCGCAGGGCCGCCGTGTTCGCGCCGACTTCAAGTACATAAAGCGGCACCTGATGACGCGGACGATCTTGGAGCCGGACACGGTCGAAGGTTGGCGCGGCGAGATCCGAGATCGTGAGGTCGTGAAGACCCACGAAGACGCTTTGCGCGAAGAGGAAGAAGCGGAGTACGCCCCTGGGGGCGGCGAGGAAGAGCCCCAGGAGTACGAGGGCGAGTACGGCGAAGCCGAAGAGGGCGCTGAGGAGGGCGAGGAAGGCGAGGAATACGGAGAGGAAGAGGAAGGCGAGGAATACGGAGAGGAAGAGGAGGGCGAGTACGGCGGCGAAGAAGAGGAGGGGGAGGCGGACCACGGCGAAGAATCGGAAGCCGAGGAGTATGAGGGTGGAGGCGATGAGGAGTACGACGAGGGCGAAGGCCGCGAAGGAGAGGAGCAGCGCGGCCGACGCCGCCGCGAAGCGATGACGTCCAGCCGGAGAAGGTGATCACATGACCGTCGCGAGCATGCAAGGGGGCGGCGGATCGCCGGTGCAGCGCGGATCGTCGGGCGACTTGGCGGAAGTTGTCGAACTCATCCTGGACAAGGGGCTCGTCATCGACGTCTTCGTTCGGGTTTCCCTGGTGGGAATCGAGATCGCCACTGTTGATGCGCGGGTTGTAGTGGCCAGTGTGGACACCTACTTGCGGTTCGCCGAGGCGACCAACAGGCTGGACCTGGAGCAGAAGGGTGGCAAGGACCTCCCGGAGCTGGTGGAGGGCGTTACGCAGAGCAGCGTCGAAGGCAAGACCAGGGGAGTGATCGATGCTGCCAAGGACAAGTTCGACGAATTCCGGAGTGACCATCAGGCGGAGAAGCGGGAGAAGCAGCCAGTCAAGCGCACGCGGAGTCGGGAGCGTGAACGATGACCACGCATGCGAAGCGCGCCGAGGATGTCCAGACCAAACCAGGGGGTGATGTCGAGAAAGCTGTGTACGTCTACGGCATCATCGGTCGCCGAGAAGAACTGCCAGACGTGCTTCCCTCCGTCGGGGACGACGAAGCCGAGGTCGTGCTGGCCTCGCGAGGCGAGCTCTCTGCGCTGATCAGCGAGGTGCGGCTGGTTCGACCGCTCGGCACCCGTGAAGATCTGCTTGCGCACGAGCGCGTCCTGGACACCCTCGCCGCCAAAACGACCGTGATACCGATGCGTTTTGGTTCGGTCGTGACAACTGCGGACGCGGTCGTCGAGGAGCTGCTGGAACCCCATCACGACCGCTTCGAGGCCATGCTCACCGAACTCGAAGGACTCGTTCAGTTCACCGTTCGGGGCAGATACGCGGAGAGCGCGCACTTGCGCGAGATCGTGCATGAAGTGCCCGAGGTCCGGCAGCTCCGCGAAGATCTCAGCGGTCTGCCGGAAGACGCAGGCTACGCAGAGCGCGTGCGACTGGGTGAACTGGTCAGCAACGCCGTCGACGAGAAGCGCGACTCCGATGCGGAGACGCTAGTGGCCTCGCTCGAACCGTTCTCCGTTGCTTCACTTCCACATGCGGTCGCAGCCGAAGACGATGCCGTGCACGTCACGTTCCTAGTCGATCGCGAGCAGATCCCGCAGTTCGAGCAGGCCATGGACGAACTGGGGGAGCGGTGGGCGGGACGGATCGACCTGCGGTTGATCGGTCCGCTCGCTCCCTACGACTTCGTGCCGGAGAACTGAACATGGGACTCATCACCGGACTTCTCACCTTGCCCCTGGCACCAGTACGTGGTGTCGTGTGGGCCGCCGAACAGGTCAAGCAGCAGGCGGAGCAGCAGTACTACGACCCCGCGCTCATCCAGCGCCAAATCGCGGACGTCGACGATGCCTACGCAGCCGGTGAGCTATCCGACTCCGAACGCGACCGGTTGCACGACGAATTGCTGAGCAGGCTGTTCGAGGCAAATCTGCGACGTCGAGGAAAGGAGATGTGACCCGGTGGCCACGGCGCGGCGCGAGGGACCAGGAGATCGCGAGCCGCCTGCGGAGCCCCGCCGGCGCAATCTCCCGCGGCAGACGGGATCCAAGACACCTACGACGAAGAGCAGCCCGGAGCGGGGCCGGGAGCCGAAGCGGCCGCCGCGCCAGGAACACGACAGCGACGATGACAAAGGCCGAGTGCGAGCACAGCATTCACTCAAAGCGGCCGAAGTGGCCCGGATGGCCGTGCGCCAGGTGTACGAGCTGACCGGTCGACAGCCGGAAGGCGTCACGTCCCTCGAGCGGTCCGAAACGGGCTGGGTCGTGGACGTCGAGGTGGTCGAGAGCCGCCGGGTTCCGGACACGGCCGACATCTTGGCCGTGTACGAGGCGGAACTGGACGAGGACGGTGATCTCGTTTCCTACCGCCGGGTCGACCGCTATGCCAGAGGGCGAGGCAACGAACGATGAACGGCTATGACGGAAACGACCGGACCACCGCTCCAGCGGTGCGAGGAGGCGGTGCCCGCGCACCGACGTGGTACGGAGAGCGCGGTACGACGCCCGCGCAGCCGCAGTCCGCGAACCTCGCCGACATCCTGGAACGGGTGTTGGACAAGGGCATCGTCATCGCCGGTGACATCCAGGTGAACTTGCTGGACATCGAACTGCTCACTATCAAGCTCCGGCTGGTCGTAGCCTCGGTCGAGCGCGCCCGCGAAATGGGGATCGACTGGTGGGAGCACGACCCCACGCTGTCGTCCGGCCACCGGGACCTGGTCGAAGAGAACCGGTTGCTGCGATCGCAGGTGCGCGAGCTCGAATCTGGGCGCAGCACGACCGGGGCCGCGCTGGAGGAAGGTGCGGACGAGCCGCTCCCCGAACCTCATCGGGAGGTGCGCGAACGCAGCACTGAGGAGCAGGACCATGGCTGAAACGCTCTCTTACGTCTACGCGATCTTGCGAGCGGGCGTGGGCATTTCCGAGCGTGTGGCAGGAATCGCCGGGTCAGAGGTCCGTCTGGTCACGTCCGGTGGCCTTGCCGCACTTGTCAGCACTGTCGATGCCGCGGAGTTCGGCGAACAAGGGCTGCGCAAGAACCTGGAAGACATGGGGTGGCTGGCAACCACGGTCCGGGCGCACAGCCGGGTCGTCGAGGCCGCCGTCACCGCCGCGCCTGTCGCCCCGCTGGCCCTTGCCACGGTCTACTACAACGATGACCGCGTTCGGGCCGCACTCGTGGAACGAGGACCGGTGTTCGCCGACATCCTGGAGCTCGTCTCCGGTCATGTCGAGTGGGGGGTCAAGGCCTTCGCTGACGTCAGCAGGAAGGAGCAGCGGGAGTCCACGACCTCGGAGCCCGGTGGGGCCCAAGATCGGCCAGGGCAGGCATACCTCGGCAAGCTCCGGGAACGGCGGAAGGGACAGGCCGAGGCGGAGCGCGATGCGTGGCGGCAAGCCGAGGAGATCCACGCTGCGCTCAGCGATGTGTCTCATGCGAACCGAGTACATCCGCCGCAGAATCGCGATCTGGCGGGCTATCAGGGGCTGATGGTGCTCAACGGCGCTTACCTGGTGGAGGATGCGCGCACCGAGGAGTTCATCGCGGCGGTGGAGAGCATCGCCGCGGAGAGCGCCATGCGGATCGAGCTGACTGGGCCGTGGGCCCCGTACTCGTTCGTGATGGTGGAAGGTGCGGATCAGCGGTGAGCGCGATTGCCGCGGGCCGCGACATCAGCCCGCTCACGGTTCGCGACTCCCGGGAGATCGCACTCGTCGATCTGCTCGATCGGTTGTTGGCGGGCGGCGTCGTGCTGGCCGGCGACGTAACCATCTCGCTGGCAGGTGTCGACTTGGTGCGGGTGTCTTTGCGGGCCATCATCACCTCGATCCATGAGGCCACGGTGGACGTCGACTCGTGGGAGCAGGTCGACGATGGGTGAATCTTCGCGTTACCACCGACCAGAGAGGCAGCGGGGACTACCGCACCGCATAGAAACCGACGCGGAGTCGGTTCAACGCGACCTGGTCCGGCTCGTCCTGACCATCATCGAACTGCTGCGCCAGTTGATGGAACGGCAGGCCCTGCGCCGTGTGGATGAAGGCGGCCTCGACGAGGACCAGGTGGAAGAGCTGGGCTTGGCTCTGATGAAGCTGGAAGAGGCGATGGCTGAACTCCGCGACCGCTTCGGCTTCGCCGTTGAGGACCTCAACCTGGACCTTGGGCCGCTCGGCCCTCTGCTACCTCGCGATGACTGACCACAGGGGAAACCCCCTCGCACACCCGACAAACCGGAAGATCATTAAAGACGTCCTCCGCCGGCTGCACGAAGCCACGGGAGGAAATACCCCCTCTGCCGCGCGAGACGGGGACTGCGGAGAAGTGGATGAGGAATTCGAAACCGAGGAGCGCGAAGGAGACGAGGACGGCGATTAGGTCGAGGAGTACCCGGAAGTGCCTAGGGCTTCGTCGAGGACGAGGAGGATGAGGAAGAACACGGACGGCGTCGCCGTGAACCTGTGATACCCAGTCGGAGAAGGTGATCGCATGACCGTCGCAAGCATGCAAGGCGGCGGTGGGTCCCCGGTACAGCGGCGAACTGGAGGCAATCTTGCAGATGTAGTTGAGCTCATCCTCGACAAGGGCCTGGTCATTGACGTTTTCGCGCGTGTCTCGCTCGTGGGGATCGAGATCCTCACAGTCGATGCGCGCGTCGTCGTGGCCAGCGTGGACACCTACCTGCGGTTCGCCGAGGCGACCAACAGGCTGGACCTGGATCAGACGGGCGGCAAGGACCTTCCAGAGCTGATGCAGAGCATGGCTGAGGGCGGGGCCAAGGGTAAGACCAAGGGGATGATCGACGCCGCCAAGGAGAAGTTCGGCGAGTTCCGCGGTACTGGCCAGGATGCTAAGGGGAAGAATCAGCCCGGCTGGCGCCGGGAATCACGTATTCAGGAGCGTGAGTGGTAGTCACACGCGCAGAACGAGGCGAACAGGTCCGATCAGGACAGCCCGATCGCAACGTGTTCGTGTCTTCCGGTCGAGCTCACAGGTTCCTGCAGCCACCCTCGGGAAGAGTCCGGCCTGGGAAGCGATGGACGGTTCACCGGCCGGTATGAGCTGGCAGGCCAGATTTGTCTTGGTGGTGGGGACGATCTTGCTGGCGATGCTGCTGGTCGTGTTGGTTGTGATCGTCTTGTTGGTGCTGATCGTGAGTGCCGTGGTGGCGGCGTTTCGCGCGGCAACGCAGCGCGGTTGAGTCACCGCGGCTGGAGGCTCTGGACACGTGCTTCGGATTTTTCGCGCGAGCTTTGACGCTTGATCGCCTCACTAGATTGAGCGATGTTTGGAGGTGGCACCGGGCTCGTAGCGAGTTCACATGGGCGACCTTTTTCGCTCAGGGACGTGATGATCGACAGCCTCGTGAATGGCGTCCAGACCCCTGCGCCTGAAGAATGGACTGCAACTGCTCGCGCGTGTGATGAAAACGGTGATTGGAAGCTCGGGACATGATAAAGATCAAGGCGTTTCTGGCCGCGCTCCTCGGATCTTTGCTGCACCTCTGGGACATGGCAAAGATCGCATTGCGCCGCGTTGGCAAGGTTGTCCAGGACGTGTTCGAAGCTCGTGCGCCGAGGCGTCGTGGCAAGCACAGGTTTGCCTGGCGGTCAAAGGTCCACGAGCGGAGGATGGTGCTTTCGAGGCGTACGGGCATGGTGGCGGCGGGGAGCGCAGCAGCGGCTGCCATGGCGTACGTCGCTTATCGTCTGTTGCGCTCGCCGAAGGAACCAGTGGAACCTTCACTCGGCCGGGAACAGACCCCTGAAGAAGCCGAAGCCTCGACTGAGGCGAGCGCTCGGCCGGCCGAGGAGACGTTCCCACCTGAGGGTGCCATCCCGACAGCTCGGGCAGCTAAAGCCGGTACTGGTAAGCGGGGTCGGGGCTCGAGAAGACTGGCCCGGCATCGCGGCTCCAGCTAGTGGATGCATTGGCTGTGTGCTTCTGCGCGTCGTGCCTCAGGTGGTGCGCACGAGGCGGGACCTGGGCGTTTGCGTGGAAGCACCGACGATATCCACGGCGTGCTACTTCTCAACGACGTCAACCCTGGCTGTTCTCCGTGGCGGCGCTTGGTCGGGTAGCTCCACGCTCCCACTTCGGGGAGTGCGTGTCTCGCGAATCATGTCGCGCAGCTCGCTCAAGAACAAAGCTTGAGCCATCATCGCCCAGTACAGCGCCTCGTTCTTCGGCTTGACCTGTTCGGCGGCCGCCCGCGCGCGGGCAAGGGCTTGATCCGGATCGGTGACGATCTTGCTTGTCTTCTTGTCCTTAGCCATGACCACGTCCTACCCGCCGACGCGATCATTAATACCCGACTGGGCGTTGAGTCGCAGCGCAGCGAAAGCGTGGGAGACAGCGAGATAGGGCGAAGCGGATCAGCAGGTGTTGAGGCGAAGCAGGCGCACCTCAGCGAGCTCGGCGACTGCCGTGCAGCGATGGTTCCGGACTCCGTGGGGGAAGTTGATCCGCTGGCCGAGTCGTGCTGCGATAGGAACCGCGGATGTTGCGACGTGACCGCGGGGCACCTCGGCGAGTTCGTGGTGCCACCACGTCGCGCGGGTTTTCGGTGGTCGAGCGGACTCGCCGTCGAGAGCTCGGAACTGCCAGGTCACCGGCGACCGCCCCCGGTTCGCCAGTGATGCTGTCCAGGGCGGAACGGGAGGTCGGGCATGTCCCCGGTTGCGGATGCGGAGCCTGCACGGCCGCACGTGATCGCCAGCGGCTTCGACGACTGGGACTTCCCGCGAACCACCGCCGGATTGGTGCTGCTTCTCGACTTCGCGGCGACTCGTGGGATGTCGGCGGTGGCGTGCCTGGCAGGCTCGGGCATCGATCCGGACACCTTGCACGATCCCGATCTGCTGGTCGAGGCCTCCCAGGAGCTGGCGGTGGTGCGCAACATCCTCCGCGAGGTCGGCAGCCCACCCGGGCTCGGTCTCGAGGTCGGGAGCCACTACCACTTGACGACCTTCGGCATCTACGGATATGCCCTGATCAGCAGCCCGACCGTGCGCGACATGGTCGAGGTGGGCCTGCGCTATGCCGCTCTGACGTTCGCCTTCTCCCGGATCACCGGCGAGGTGGACGAACTCGGCCGGTTCGTGCTGCGGATGCGCGGGCACCGCATCCCCGCCGATGTGCGCCGGTTCTTGGTCGAGCGCGACTGCGCGGCGATTGTCGTGATGCACCAGCACATGTTCGAGGGCAGCGATCCGATCCCGTTGCGGCAGGTGGACTTCGGCTTCCCCGAGCCCTCCGGTGGGCTGCCCTTTCCCGACTACGGGGTTCCGGTCAGGTACGGCGCACCGACGACGGCGTTGTACCTGGACGGCGACTACCTGGACCGCCCGATGCCGCACGGCAATCCGCACACCGCGCAGGTCTGCCGAAGGCTGTGCGACCGGCTGCTGGCCCAACGCAGTGCCGGCGGGGTCGCGAAGGCGGTGCGCGAGTACTTGATCGAGAACGGTGGGGTGGGCCCGGGGGTGGAGCACTTGGCCAGGCGGCTGCACATGTCATCCCGAACGCTGCGCCGCAAGCTATCGGCAGAAGGCACCACGTACCGGCGGCTGATCGACGACGTCCGGCTGACCATCGTCCAGGACACGATGCGCCGGGAGACGCTCTCCGCGGCCGAGCTCGCCCAGCGGTTCGGCTACGCGGAGGGCTCGAGCTTCGTGCGCGCGTTCCGGCGGTGGACGGGCGAGACAGCCCAGTAGTCCACCCGTTTCCGGCGGTGCGTCCCTGGAATGCCGCTGTCGGCGCATCAGCTCAACTCGAAGCCGTGGTAGTGCGCCACGGCTATCCCGTCGCAGATCTGCTTGTAGGTTCCGACTCCGCCGGTGAACGGCATGAAAACGCGCTGCTTGCCCGGGATGTTGGCACCCATGTACCACGACGCGGCCTGCGGCATCAACGTCAGGTCCGCGGCGTCGTTGGTGGTGTTGACCCAGTTGTCCTCGGCGTCGAGTGCCGCTTCCATGCGGTTGAGCCCTTGCTCGCGCAGGTGCTTCAGCGCGCCGGTGATCCAGTCGACGTGGTATTCGATGGAGGTCATCATGTTGGACAGCACCGATGGGCTCTGCGGCCCGGTGATCGTGAACAGGTTCGGGAAGCCCTCCGACATCAGCCCCAGGTAGGTCCGCGGACCGTGGGCCCACTTCTGGCGCAGGGTCCGGTCGCCGTTGCGGATCTCCATCGCTCCGAGCGCGCCCGTCATCGCGTCGAAACCGGTGGCCATGATGATCACGTCGCATTCGCGCTCGATGCCGCCTGCGACGATTCCCGTCGAGGTGATCCGGTGGATCGGCTCTTCGTTGATGTCGACCAGTGACACGTTGTCCTGGTTGTACACCTCGAAATAGCCGGTGTCGACGCACATCCGCTTGCTCGCGATCGGGTATGTGCGCGGTGACAGCTTCTCGGCCAACTCGGGATCCTCGACCTTCTCGCGGATCCGGCTGCGCACGTACTCGGCGGCGACCTCGTTGGCGTTCGCATCGGTGAGGATGTCCCGGAAGCCGGAGTTGTAGCACAGGCCACCGATGTCCCAGCGTCGGCTGAGCTCTGCCGCAGCTTCCGCGGGATCGGTCTCCGCGAGGAATCCGGTGCCGTCGTCGCACTGGAACCCGAGCCGCGTCATCCGGCTGGCCTCGCGATAGGCCTGGTAGTGCGGCCTAACCCGGGCGAGTCGCTCGTTCGGTCCGTTGTGCGCGGGGACGGCGAAGCTCGGCGTGCGCTGGAAGACCGTCAGTTCCCCGACGATCGGAGCGATCGCGGTGATCGTCTGCAAGCCGGACGAGCCCGTGCCGATCACAGCGACCTTCTTGCCCGCCAGGTCGACTCCCTCGTGCGGCCAGTTGGAGGTCCAGTACACCAGGCCTGCGAAGTCATCGATGCCCTCGAACCGCGGGCGGGACGGTTTCGACAGGCAGCCGGTCGCCGCGATCACGTGCGCCGCGGTCCGGCTCTGCCCGTCGTCGGTCGTCACCGTCCACCGGGTCGCGTCCTCGTCCCAGTCCAATTTCTCGACCCGCGTGCTGAAGGTGATGTCCTTGCGCAGGTCGTACCGCTGCGCGACGTGCTGGGCATAGGCGAGGATCTCCGGCTGCGCGGCGTAGCGCTCGCTCCAGTCCCACTCCTGCTCGAGCTCGGGGTCGAAGGAGTAGGAGTACTCGACCGACTCGATGTCGCACCGCGCACCCGGGTAGCGGTTCCAGTACCAGGTGCCGCCGACGTCGTCGCCGGCCTCGATGACTCGCGCGTCGAAACCGGCCTGGCGCAGCCGGTACAGCTGGTACAGCCCCGCGAACCCCGCACCGATGATGATCACGTCGTGGTCGAGCACGGTTCAGCCCTCCTCACCGAACGAAGCGATGAACTCGTTGATGTGCTCGGCGACGAGCCGCACGCCCTCGTCGTACCCGGGCAGGATCTTCGCCATCTGGAAGTACGCGTGCATCTGCCCTTTGGCCTCTTCGAGGGCGACGGGTACACCGGCGGCCTCCAGTGCCTTCGCGTAGGCGACGCCTTCGTCGTGCAGGGGATCGCACTCCGCGACGTAGACCAGGGCTGGAGGTAGGCCCGCGTGGCTTGCGGCGCGCAGTGGGGAAGCACCGGGGTTCTCGCGTGCTTGCTCGTCCGGGATGTAGTGGTCCCAGAACCAGACCATGGTGTCCCGGCTGAGCAGCAGCTGGTTCTCCGGTGCGAGGTAGGACGCCGTGTTCAGGTCGCAGTCGGTCACGGGGTAGACGAGGACCTGGTAGTCGATCTTCGGCCCCTGCTTGTCGCGAGCCCACAGCGTCATCACCGCGCTGATGTTCCCGCCGGCGCTGTCACCGGCGACGATCAGCGGCGCACCCTCGGGCGCGAGCTCCGCGGCGTGCTCGTCGGTCCAGGTCAGGCCCACGTAGCCGTCCTCGATCGCGGTCGGGAAGGGGTGCTCGGGGGCTTTGCGGTAGTTGACGAGGACGACGGTCGACTGCGTCATGTTCGCCAGCTGGCGGCCCAAGTGGTCGTACTGCAGATCGATGTCACCCAGGACCCAGCCACCGCCGTGGAAGTACACGATGATCGCCTTCGGCGTGCCCTCGGGCGTCAAAACCCGAGTCCGGAACTGCCCGCCCGCGCCCTCCAGCTTGATGTTCTGCACCGATGCGACCGCCGGGCCCGGCCCGCTCATACCGGCCAAGATCGGTCCGCTCATCCGTGCGATCGCGGGTGTCGACTCGTGTATTGCCGGGCCACCCGACTCGGCGAGTTGTGCCAGGAAAGCCTGGGATGCTGGTTCCAGAGGCATGGCAACATCTCCTCGTTCGCGTCGCGCAGAGCGCTCCTGGGTAAGGTGCAGGTTACGAACGCGAAAAGACCTGCGGAATCGCCGGAGCGGACAGAACGCCGACCGTTCCGGTCACGTCATTTCAACTGAGGGTTTTCATCCTCGTCCTGCGGGGCGGTGCGGGTAGCGGAACCTCAGCGCCCGCCTGGACTCCGGGTGCCCGACTTGATGTATGGCCAATACACGGCATTCGGACCCGTTCAGGGGAGAGCGTTTGCGGACATCCCGTCGACGGCATCACGCTTCTCGACGACCAGCAATTTTGTTGCCTGCGAACGACGGATCGAGGGCGTGATCGAAGTGACCAAGTACCTGGTGCGAGCGGTCTACACCGCCGAGGGCGTCAAGGGTCTGAGCAAGAAGGGCGGCACGGCTCGGGTGGACGCCATCCGGAGCGTGGCGGAGAAGCTCGGCGGCAAGTTGGAGTCGTTCTACTTCGCCTTCGGCGAGTACGACACCTACGTCATCATCGACTTGCCGGACAACGCCTCGGCGGCGTCGATCGGACTGGCCGTCAGCGGCTCCGGTGCCGCTCGCACCGATACCGTCGTCCTGATGACTCCCGCCGAGGTCGACGAGGCCGTGTCGAAGGAGCTCGGCTACCGCGCGCCGGGCGAGTGACGTCGTCGAACAGGGATACGCATTCCATCGGAAGTCCTGCCAGTTCAGCGGGAAACCGTCGGCTTCCAGCTCCACGGCGTTGGAAAGGTCGATGCGTTCGGGCACGAAGTTGAGCGGCCCGGTTGAGCAACCGGGCCGCTCAACGTGGATGGATGTTGGTGTTCAGGCGCAGCGGACGGATTCAACGACCTCAGTCGATGCGGGCGATCGCGACGTAGACGCAGGAGTTCTCTGGTTCGCTGTTGTTCTGGTCCGGGTTCCATTCCTGGGCGAAGACGACCCCGGGCTCCACCAGCGGCGCGCCGCCGAGCAGTGCTTCGAAGGCGTCATGGTCGCGGGCGTAGGTGGGAGTCGCCATGGCCTGGCTCATCCGGGCGGCCGTGCCGCCGTCGACGACCGGGTCGTCCGCGGTCACGTGGGAGACGAGGTGGACACTGCCGGACGGCAGCTTCTCGTGGTAGCGCCGCACCAGCTCGGTGGTCTCCTCGTCGTCCGGGAAGTACTGCAGCACCATCAGCGTCAGCAACGCGATCGGCCGGTCGAAGTCCAGCAGGCCGGCGACCCCGTCCGCGGTGAGCACCGCGTCCACATCGCGCAGATCCGCGTGGGTGATCGAGGCGTACGGGTTGCCGCGCAACAGGTTCTTGCTGTGGGCGACGGCGACCGGCTCGTTGTCGACGTAGGCGATCCGCGCGTGCGGGTTGCCCTGCTGCGCCACCTCGTGCACGTTGCCGACCGTCGGGATGCCCGAGCCCAGGTCCAAGAACTGGTCGATGCCGTGCGCCAGGCACCACTGCACGGCCCGCCGCAGGAACGACCGGTTGGCGCGGGCGGCGGCGGGCACCTCCGGTACGGCGTCGACGATCTTCTGGCCGATCTCGCGGTCCACAGCGAAGTTGTTCGCTCCACCGAGCCAGAAATCGTAGACCCGGGCGGCGCTGGGACGCGAAATGTCCACGTCGTCCAGGTCCGCATTGCCGTTCACCGCATCATCCAGCGCCATCTTCGTCCCCACTCCCGACACCTTGACGGCCTTGATGATCGTTCAACTACCCCCTTCAGCACAACACCGACGAGGAGCGATTCAGCCACGGCTCGGACCGACAAGTGCTGTCAGCATTCGCCGGGACAGCTGTGCGGTGGACCGACCTCGCTGGCTAGTCGAGCTAGCGGCGGTTGGTGCGCAGGTGGATGCGTTCGCCTGATTTTCCGAAGAGGCTGAGCAGTTCGACCTTGCCGCGGCCGGTGGCGCCGAACCAGTGCGGGATGTGGCAGTCGAACTCGGCTGCTTCTCCGGAACCCATGATGAAGTCGTGGTCTCCCAGACGTACACGCAGGCGCCCACGAAGCACGTAGAGCCATTCGTGTCCGTCGTGGGTTCGCAGGTGGGGTTGTTCGTCGTGCGCTGGGATGATCAGTTTGTAGGCGCGGGGTTCTCCCTGGTGCCGTGAGAGCGGGATCAGCACGCGCCCGTCCTTCTTCGCCGGTTGCTGGGGCACGCGGGGATCGACGATCCGGGGCGCGGCGACGATCTCGTCGAGGGGGATGCCCAGTGCTGCGGTGATCGGGAGGAGCAGCTCGAGGCTCGGCTTGCGCTGACCCGATTCCAGTCGGGACAGCGTGCTGGTCGAGATGCCGGTGGAGCGCGCGAGATCGGCGAGGCTGACGGCCTTCTTGTCGCGGGCGCGCCGCAGGCGGGGTGCGATCTGCTCGATCACTCCGTCGACGGTGGGCTGGTCTTCCATGCGACGCAGTCAACCAATGCGTCCCGGAAACGGCAACGTTGTTTGTCGATTCCGGTCGGACCTCCCGATCCTGTCCGTGGAGGTGATCCGAATGGACACGACAACGTACCCACTGGGCGAATCGCTCGCGGAGACGGTGTGGGACAGCGTCATCGTCGGTGGCGGGGCGGCCGGCCTGTCGGCCGGGATCGTGCTGGCGCGGGCCCAGTTCGCGACGCTGGTCGTGGACGGTGGTGCGCCGCGGAACGGCCCGGCAGACCACATGCACGGGTACCTGACGCGGGACGGCATGGCGCCGAAGGAGTTCCTCGCGACCGGGCAGGACGAGTTCACCGGTTACGGCGGAACGCTGGCACGAGCGACGGTGACCGATGTGCGCCGTGCCGAGGACGGTGTGTTCGAGCTGCGGCTCGACTACCGGCGCTTGCTGCGCAGCCGGTCGCTTCTCGTCGCCACGGGTCTGACCGACGATCTCCCCGACGTTCCCGGCCTGTCCGCAGGGTGGGCGTCGCTGGTGCATCACTGCCCGCACTGCCACGGCTACGAGGAGCGGGGGCGCACCATCGCAGTGATCGGCAGCGCGATGGCTCCGCACTCGGCGCACCTGGCAGCTCTGATGCGCCGCCACAGCCCCTCGGTGACGTTCTGCGTCAACGGAGTCGAGGTCGGCGCCGCCGAACGACGGCGCCTCACCGCCTACGGCGTGCGTCTCGTTGACGCAGGTGTCACACGAGTCGCAGCGGTCGACGGCGACGGAGCGCCGGTGGTGATCGAAGTGGACGACGGCGGAACGGTGACGTGCGATGCGATTTTCGTCGGGACCCGTCCGGTGCCGCACGACGCCATCATGACCACGTTGGGCGCGGCGAAGGACCCGGTGAGCGGGCTGGTCCCGGTCGATGCCGCTGGTGCCACGGCCGTTGAGGGAGTGTGGGCCGCGGGGAACGTGGTGAACCCGCGCGCTCAGGTCGTCGCGGCGGCGGGTGCGGGCTGCACGGCGGGCATCGCCATGACCAGTTGGTTGCTCGACCGCGAGCTTGCCGCCGCAGTCTCGGACAACGGGGGTGCGAGCTGATGACCCGCAACCCCGTCGAGACGTCCCGGAGCTCCGCGAGGCTGCCCGTCGGCGTGTACCTGCTCGCCTTCAGCCTGTTCGCGATGGGCAGCGCGGAGTTCCTGCTGGCGGGCGTGCTGCCAGCCGTGGCTACCGATCTCGAGGTCCCGCTGTCCTCAGCCGGGTTCCTCATCACCGCGTTCGCGCTCGGTGTTGTGGTCGGCGGTCCGCCGTTCGCCGTGCTCAGCCTGAGGTGGCCCCGGCGCACGGCGCTGATCGCCACTCAAAGCGCGTTCGCGGCCAGCATCGCCGCCGGGCTGCTGGGGAACTACGAGGTCCTGCTGCTGAGCAGGGTGATTTCCGGCGTCGCCTACGCTGGTTTCTTCGCCGTTGCTTCCGTGACTGCGATCAGCTTGGTCACACCGGACCGCAATGCCCGCGCCTCGGGGGTCGTCGTCAGCGGTCTGAGCGTGGCCATGGTGGCCGGAGGACCTGCCGGCACCCTGCTCAGCCATTTCACCCAGTGGCGAGGCGGTTTTTGGGCCGTGGTCGCCCTGACCCTCGTCGGGCTCATCGGGTGCGCTGTCGGAATCCCCGCAGCCAGCACGGGTTCCCGGACCGCACGACCGAGTGTTTCGCGGGAGCTCACCACGGTCCGCACACCGCGGCTGTGGGGCATCTACGGGATCACGATCCTGACCACAGCGGCGTACATGATCACGTTCAACTACCTCTCGGCGATGCTCGCCGACATCACGGGAATCCCGGCGGTCTGGATCCCTGCGATCCTTGCCCTGTTCGGCATCGGCGCATTCGTCGGCTTGTCCATCGGCGGACGCATCTCCGACCGGCGCCCGCACCTCGCCCTCCTCAGCGGGGCGGCAGCTATCGTGATCCTCTCGGTGACCCTGATGATCACGATCGGCAACGCCTGGGCGGTGATCCCCACGGTGTTCCTGCTCGGCGTCGCTGCTTTCGTGCTGAACCCCGCGATCTACGGCCGTGTCTTCGCCATCGCCGGAGACGCACCGACCCTCGCCGGGGCGACGACCGTGTCGGCATTCCAGCTCGGCATCAGCTGCACTCCCGTCCTCGCGGCAGTCGCGCTGACCCACGGCGCTGCCCTCACCTGGGTCTGCCTGATCGGAGCCGTCCTCGCCGCGATTGCAGTCCCTCTCATCCTCGTCGACCGCGCCAGCCTGGACGACGCTCCCAGCAGGACCATCGCAGTCCAGACAACTACTCCACGGAACGCGCAGTGACACCGCAATGCACTGCTCGAAGTCTGGCGAGCCGACGACTCGTCGAGCGCAACGGGGCCTGCTGTCGTGCCATCGGTGTGCGCCAGGCCCGATGTGACGAAGGCGTACCAGCTCGGTACACAGTGCTCAGTCCGATCTGCTCGCCAGTTGAGCGGATCGCGATCTGCAACGAACGATGTATCCGCGGGCTCGGGACAGTGCCCGGAGAACAGCCCGGTGTTGTGGGGTTTCGGCGGGGCTGGCGGGCGAGTTCGCGTTTGCTGGCATGACACGCGATTCCGATCACCTCGACGTGATGTGGGCGCGGGGGGGGGGGGGGGGGGGGGGGGGGGGGCCGCCCC